>CALJGV010000006.1 GCA_938075305.1 uncultured bacterium | reverse complement strand
GCGGGCTCCTTCGTGGAGGCGCGGGAGCGCCTCGCCGAAGGGGCGCCGGACCTCCTGGTGTCCGACGTGGACCTCGGCGCGGAGTCGGCTGTGCAGGAGCTCCCGCGCCTGCGCGCGGATGGGATCCTGCCGCGCACGCTGGTGGTCTCCGGCTACCTCGACGCGGCCATCAAGGCCGCGTTGACCGCGCTCCCCGAGGTCGTCGGCACCCTCGCGAAGCCCTTCGAGTTCACCGACCTGGAGGCCGCGATTGATCGTGCGCTGGGAGGAGTAGCCGTTGGGGGCGCGTCGGCGGACCCTGGGGACTTCGAGGTGCCTCGGCCGGAGAACCTTCCGGCAGCGGGGCCCCGGGAAAGCCAGTCCGGGGGTGGTGCCGCGCCCGACGAGGACGACGATGACGACGGGTGGATCGAGATCACCCCTGGTTCCTGAGCCCAACCCCTGACCCGAGGAGCACGACGTTGACGCGACTGCAATGGCGCACGGCCGGTGAGTCCCATGGCCCGACGCTGATCGGCATCGTGGAGGGCGTGCCCGCGGGGCTTCAGCTCGACGTGGAGCGGGTGGACGCCGAGCTGGCTCGGCGCCAGCTCGGGTACGGCCGAGGGGGCCGCATGAGGATCGAGACGGATCGCGTGGAGATCCTCTCCGGCTGGAAGGGCGGGGTGACCATCGGGGCGCCCATCGCGTTCGCGGTGAAGAACAAGGACTCCGTCATGGAGCGGCTGCCCACGCCAACCAACCCCAGGCCGGGCCACGCGGACCTTGCGGGCTGCCAGAAGTGGGGGCACCGGGATCCCCGGGCGGTCCTCGAACGGGCCAGCGCCCGGGAGACCGCGGCCCGGGTGGCTGCGGCTGGAATCGCCCGCCAGGTCATCGAGGCCTTCGGCGTGGAGGTCTTCGGCTACCTGACGGGTCTCGGCGGGGTGCGATGCGATCCGGGGGCGTGGGGTGCGGCGGAAGGTCGCAGGGTGGATGTCCGGGCCTCCTCCGAGTTCCTGAGCCTGGACCCCGCCGCGGACGCCTCCATGCGGGAGGCGGTGGATCAGGCCCGTGAGGCCAAGGACAGCCTCGGAGGGACCTTCGAGGTGCGCGCCCTGGGCCTGCCCCCGGGCCTCGGATCCTGCGCCAGCGGCCCCGAGCGCCTGACCTCGCGGTTGGGTGGGGCCCTGTTCTCGATCCCCGCCATCAAGGCCGTGGAGTTCGGCCTGGGCATGGAGGTGGCCGAGCGCCGAGGCAGCGCGGTGCACGACGGAATCGTGCCTGGGGGCGCTGCAGGGGCCTTCGCTAGGAGTTCCAATCGCGCCGGGGGCCTCGAGGGCGGCATGTCCACGGGGGAGCCCCTCGTGGTCCGGGCCGCCATGAAGCCCATTCCCTCCATTCGCCAGGGGATGCCCTCGGTGGACCTCCACACCGGAGAGGCCGTGGAGGCCACCTACCAGCGCTCCGACGTGACCTCGGTGCCGGCCTGCTCCGTGGTGGGGGAGGCCGTGGTCGCCCTGACCCTCGCAGAGGCCTTCCTTGAGAAGTACGGCGGGGACTCCATGGATCAGGTGGCAGCGGCCCTCGCGCACCACCGGGAGGAGCTCAGGCGCCTGGGCCGCCCCGAGGGGGTCCAAGAAGGTTGAAGGGAGGTCCCGAGGATTTCTGGCTCGGGACCTTGACCCCCCAACCGCGATCCCTATCCTTCTCGCTCCACTCGCCGCTCCGGCGGGCCCTGTGTACGCAGGAATCCACCGGAGTCGCTGGAGGCCGCCAGGCTCAATCGCCAGTGTGGCTCAATTGGTAGAGCAGCTGATTTGTAATCAGCAGGTTGCGGGTTCGAGTCCCGCCGCTGGCCCCACCAACTCCGGCAGCGTCCGATCGCCATGTGCGATCCGGAGGTTGGCCGCTCACTCAAAACGTAAACCGACTCGAGGATGACACGGGAGCGTGCCATTCCCGGCGACGCTGCGTCCCATCGGGCCGCGCGCTCCGGGAGACTGGGCACGCGATCGGACCGATCGTCCCGTCGGTCGTTCGCGCACCCGCAGTCTGCGGTGCGGCCCGCTTGTCGGCGCCGCTCCACCGGGCTCGGGTATTCCGGGCGGGGGAATTCCCGAGCGGCCAAAGGGGTCAGACTGTAAATCTGATGGCTCAGCCTTCGCAGGTTCGAATCCTGCTTCCCCCACCAGCCTCCCTCTGCGGACCCTTCAGGGTTCGACTCCTGCAGGGAGGTCCTGTCCGGGCTGCAGCGCGATCGACGGCGGACGACTCGGTTGCGGTTGGTGGCACACCTCCCCCAGATCCCCCGGATCTCGCCCCGCCCTTTGCGGGGCCGGCGCCCAGCGCGCTCAACCATGCGGGTGTAGTTCAATGGTAGAACGGCAGCCTTCCAAGCTGCACACGGGGGTTCGATTCCCCCCACCCGCTCCATCCATCTCCTGCAACGCCAGCGCGTGGTGGGGGAGCCCCTCGAGTCGAGGCCAAATGCTGCTGTAGCTCAGTGGTAGAGCACTTCCTTGGTAAGGAAGAGGTCACGGGTTCAAGTCCCGTCAGCAGCTCCACCCCCGCGCCTTCGCCCAGCGCCTCGCCCGCCGGCCACGAGCCAGCTGTCGCGGGGACGCCTCCCTCCGGGGGGGCACGGCGAGCAGCCTTCATCCACCTTCAGCCGTTCCGCGGCTGGGGGCTTCTCTTTTCAGATTCCACCGATCGAGCCGTGTATGCGGCGCTCCGATCCGGCGTTGACCCCGCACCAGCGGGTGAAGCGTCAAACCACCTCCAGGATCCGGCCCAAGCCGGTGAACGGGACACCCAAGCGACGAGACACCCGAAATGGCCAAGGAAGTCTTCGAGAGGAACAAGGACCACGTGAACGTCGGGACCATCGGTCACGTCGACCACGGGAAGACCACCCTCACCTCCGCCATCTGCCGCCACCAGGCCGCCAAAGGCCTCGCGAAGGCAATGGCGTTCGACATGATCGACAAGGCGCCGGAGGAGAAGGCGCGCGGTATCACCATCTCGACGGCCCACGTCGAGTACGAGACCGCGACGCGTCACTACGCCCACGTCGATTGCCCCGGACACGCCGACTACGTCAAGAACATGATCACGGGTGCCGCCCAGATGGACGGCGCGATCCTCGTGGTCTCCGCAGCGGACGGCCCGATGCCCCAGACCCGCGAGCACATCCTGCTCGCCCGTCAGGTCAACGTGCCGGCCATCGTGGTGTTCATGAACAAGGTCGACCAGGTCGACGACGAGGAGCTCCTCGATCTCGTCGAGATGGAGATCCGCGAGCTTCTCTCCAAGTACGAGTTCCCCGGCGATGATCTCCCGATCATCCGCGGCTCCGCCCTCGGCGCCGAGAACGCCCTCAACGACGGCAAGGGCCCCGACGATGACGCGTTCAAGTGCATCGACGAGCTCATGGATGCGGTCGACAGCTACATCCCGCTCCCCGAGCGGGACGTCGACAAGGACTTCCTGATGCCCGTCGAGGACGTGTTCTCCATCAAGGGGCGCGGCACCGTCGGCACTGGCCGTGTCGAGCGCGGCATCGTCCGCACGGGCGACGCGCTCGAGATCGTCGGTATGCAGGAAGAGATCGGTAACACCACCTGCACCGGTGTTGAGATGTTCCAGAAGACCCTCGACGAGGGACGCGCCGGCGAGAACGTCGGTGTCCTCCTCCGCGGCGTCGACAAGGAGACCCTCAAGCGCGGCATGGTCCTCTCCAAGCCGGGCACCGTCACCCCGCACACCAAGTTCGAGTGCGAGGTCTACGTCCTCTCGAAGGAAGAGGGTGGCCGTCACACGCCGTTCTTCTCCGGCTACCGCCCGCAGTTCTACTTCCGTACCACGGACGTGACGGGTAACGCCGATCTCATCGGCGCCGAGATGTGCATGCCTGGCGACAACGTCAAGCTGACCGTGTCGCTCGGCACCCCGGTCGCGATGGAGGACCAGCTCCGCTTCGCGATCCGTGAGGGCGGCCGCACCGTTGGTGCCGGCGTCGTCACGAAGATCATCGAGTGATCACCGCGCCGCCGCGGAGCCTGGACGGGCTCCGCGGCGGCGAACCCCTTCGACTGTGCACGCCCCCAGGGGCCGCACCTCCTCACCTCCCTCAACCGACGGTCGTAGCGCACCACAGCGCCGCAGCCGCCGAGACTCCCCAAGCCAGCGCCACCTGAAATGAAGACCAAGGAACGCTACGTCTTCCTCGAGTGCACCGTGTGCAAGGAGCGGAACTACACGACGCACAAGCGTCTGAAGGCCGCCTACAAGCTCGAGAAGAAGAAGCACTGCCGGCGCTGCCGCACGCACACCCCGCATCGCGAGAAGAAGCTCTGAGCCCCTCGGGCTCACGCTGACTCCCCGACGCACCCCTCCGTTTTACCCACCTCCGGACACCCACCGAGACTCCAATGGCCTACCGCAAGGATCAAGGACGCCTGGCGCGAATGACGACCTTCTGGTCGCTCGCCGTGCTTCTGGCGTACGGCTGCATCCGGATGCGTGCGGAGCTCACGGGGCAGTTCCCCGACTCGATCGGGGCGGCGATCTCCGACGGGGCTGTGGTCCCGCTGGTGAACCTGCCCCTCAGCATCGCGCTCTTCGCGTCGGTCGCGTCCTTCGTGCTCGGGCTGTGGTTCCTGAACCGCACCCTCGAGCGCCCGAAGAACGCCGACCTGCTCATCGAGACCGAGTCTGAGCTGCGCAAGGTCACCTGGCCGACCGTGGACGAGACCGTCGACGGCTCGGTGGTGGTGATTGTCGTCGTGCTCTTCCTGATGGGCTTCATGGCGGCCGCCGACTACCTGCTCGGCAACGTCTTCACACGGATCATCACCGGTGGGGGGGCCTGAGGCCGATGGCGTTCAAGTGGTACTTCCTCCGCTGTCAGTCGGGGCGCGAGAAGCGCATCCGTGACAACGCGATCCACCGCCTGAAGATCGCAGGGGTCGACTCCGTCGTCCCCCAGGTCCTCATGCCGTTCAAGATCGTGACGGACATGAAGAAGGGCAAGAAGCGGAACGTCGAGGAGAAGCTCTACCCCGGCTACCTGCTGGTCCAGGCTGATCTCGAGAACCCCGAGGACCCCACCGTCATCAAGGCGCGCGCCACCCTGCGCGGCATCGACGGCCTGCGTGACTTCATCGGATCGGGCGGCGAGCCCACGTCGATCTCCGAGACCGAGGTCTCCGAGATCCTCGCGCTCATGACCGATTCCGAGACCCGCCCCCAGGTCACCATCGGCCTGGAGAAGGGGGACCGAGTCAAGATCAACACGGGGCCGTTCGACGGCTTCGACGGCGCGGTCGAAGAGATCAACGCCGAGAAGGGGACGGTCCGCGTGATCGTCACCATCTTCGGCCGGCCCACGCCGGTCGACCTCAAGTACTGGGAGGTCGACAGCGTCTGACCTCTTGTCCTTGGACCGGCGTTCGCGCCGGTGCCCACAGGATCCCCTCCACGACAAACACACCCCGTCGCATTCTGCGAGACACCCTCCCCAGGGGGGCAATCGTCGCGGCGACCTCAACCAGATCACAGCGGACCGCGCCCTCATCAGCGGGGGCCACCCTCACGGACCGACATGGCGAAAGAACTGACAGGAAAGATCAAGCTCCAGTGCCCCGCCGGGCAGGCGACCCCTGCGCCGCCGATTGGCCCGGCGCTCGGCGCGCACGGCGTCAACATCGCCGAGTTCGTCAAGCAGTTCAACGACCGCACGAGGGACCAGATGGGGATGATCCTCCCCGTCGAGATCTCCGTCTACAAGGACCGCTCCTTCGACTTCATCCTCAAGTCGCCCCCGGCGGCCGTGCTCCTCAAGAAGGCAGCCGGCGTCGAGAAAGGGGCCGGCGAGGTTGGCACCCAGATCGTCGGGTCGGTGACCCGCGAGCAGGTGGAGGAGATCGCCAAGATCAAGATGAACGACCTCAACGCGCGGGACCTGGACCAGGCCTGCCGGATCATCGCCGGCACCGCACGCTCCTCCGGCATCACGGTGGAGGACTGATCAACATGCCCAAGCACAGCAAGCGTTACCGCGAGGCCGCGGCGCGGATCGACCGCTCGGCTCAGTACATGCCGAACGAAGCGTTCGACATGCTCAAGAGCCTGCCGGCCCCCAAGTTTGACGAGACCGTCGAGGTCGCCGTCCGCCTCGGGATCGACCCCCGCAAGACCGATCAGCTCGTCCGCGGCGCCGTCTCCCTCCCGAAGGGCCTCGGCAAGACCGTCAAGGTCGTCGTGTTCGCCGAGGGCGACAAGGCCGAAGCCGCCCGGGAAGCCGGTGCGGACGAGGTCGGGTCGGACGACCTGGCCGCCAAGATCCAGGGCGGCTGGATGGACTTCGACGTCGTCATCGCGAGCCCCGACATGATGAAGCACGTCGGCAAGCTCGGAAAGGTCCTCGGCCCCCAGGGCAAGATGCCCTCGCCGAAGAGCGGGACGGTGACGCCGAACGTTGGCGAGGCCGTCACGGAGTTCAAGGCCGGTAAGGTCGAGTTCCGTACCGACGCGGGCGGCAACGTCCACGCGCCGCTGGGTAAGCGCTCGTTCTCCACGGAGGACCTGGTCGCCAACCTGTCGGCCTTCATGAACCACCTGTCGGGCATGCGCCCGGCTGCCGTCAAGGGCAACTTCGTCCGGCGCATCAGCGTCTCGACGACCATGAGCCCGGGCGCCTTCATCGAGTACGGAGGCTGATCCATGCCGAATATCGTCAACCAGATGGTCGTCCGCGAGCTGCAGGACGAGTTCAAGGAGGCCGAGGGCATGGTCCTCGTTGCCTTCGGCGGGCTGACCGTCGAAGAGACCTCTGAGATCCGCGGCAAGCTCGCCGAGAAGAACGTCCGCTTCAAGATGGTGCGCAACTCGCTCGCGAAGCGGGTGCTCGCTGATCGCGACGTCGCTTTCCCCGACGACGGTGCCCTCAAGGGCAACACCGGCATCGCCTACGGCGACGCTGAGGCCGCCATCGACGCGGCCAAGGTGTTCTCCGACAAGGACCTCAAGAAGGCCGGCAAGGTCGTCGTCAAGGGCGGGATGCTCGAGGGCAACGCCCTCGACGCGGCCAGCGCCAAGGCGCTCGCTGACCTCCCGGACCGTGACACGCTCCACGCGCAGCTGCTCGGGGTCATCTCGGGTCCTGCCCGCGGCCTCGCCACAGTCATCAACGCGGTGCCCAGTTCGGTCGCCCGCGTCATCCAGGCACACGCTGACGACGCCGGAGACGGCGGAGAAGGCTGATTCATTCAGGTGGCCTCCGATTCCCTCACCGTCCGTTGCGGTGGGGGTGGCGGCCATCCTTTCCAAGACCACTGAGACCTACCCTCCGATCCCTTTTCAACCATGTCCGAAGAGACCACGACCGTCGAGCTCGACGCTGAGCTCCAGACCATCGCCGATCAGCTCGACGGCCTGACCCTCCTGCAGGCGTCGAAGCTCGTCAAGGCCCTCGAGGATAAGTGGGGCGTCAGCGCCGCTGCCCCCGCCGCCGTTGCCATGGCCGCCCCCGGTGGCGGTGGTGGTGGCGACGCCGCCGAGGAGAAGACCGAATTCGACGTCGTCCTGAAGGCCGCCGGCGACAAGAAGATCCAGGTCATCAAAGAGGTCCGCGCCATCACTGGCCTGGGTCTCAAAGAGGCCAAGGAAATCGTCGACAGCGCCCCCAAGCCCGTCAAGGAAGGGGTCTCCAAGGACGAAGCCGAGGAGATGATGAAGCAGCTTGAGGCTGCTGGCGCCTCCGTCGAGCTCGCCTGATCAGGCTCCGGAGCCGTCCACACGGGCGGCTCCACCAAGGCCGCGGACGTGTCGTAGAGCCCCTCTGGGGGCAGCGAGACGTCGGCGGCCGAGGCGCGTTCTGACCCATCGGCTCCCCCTGGTCGGGAAGCCCGTCCCGCGTTCCGCGGGCGGAATTCCCAGCAAAGTGGGGGCTAGAGGGCTTCCCAGGTGCGTTCAGCGTCCCTACTCTTTGGGGTCGCTGAAGTCGCCTCCGGGTGTTTCTAGTGGCCGCCGGCCGCTGGTCCCGCCGGGATTCCGAGGCTTCATCGCTCCCCGTCTAGCGCCCTCCACGCTCGTCTCCACCGCCAGTGTGCCCGACCCCGGGCAGCTCCCCCGTCCCCTGTGCGCCGGCCATTTCTGACCGTCGGACACCCAGTTCTTCTGACGGCCTTCGCTTCGAGCGGGGGGCGTTGGTGCCGGTCGACTCCATGCGGGGTCGGCTTCCGTCCGGACCTGCATCGTTCCCCCCGACGCTGCACCCTGACGGTCTTACCCCCGATCAGCGTCTCCCCACCCGAGCTGCGCTCGTTCTCTGTGCCCGTTCGGGCGTCAGGCTTCAGACCACACCCTTTGCGTCGCTGCCTGGCCCGCTCAGCACTCGCTACCGCTCATGATCGCTAACCGCAACGGCCGAATGGTCGAGCAGTCCGCCGAGGTTCGAAACTTCGGCAACGTGTCCGAGATTGTCCCGCTCCCCAATCTCGTTGAGATCCAGACCAAGGCCTACGAGGCCTTCCTGGCTCCCGGGATTGCCTCCGGTGCACGGGACGCCATGGGCCTCGAGGCCCTGCTCCGGGAGATCTTCCCGATCTACTCGTACGACAAGACGATGTGCCTCGAGTACGTCGGCTACGAGCTGGGCAGGCCGCGCTACGACATCGACGAGTGCCGCAAGCTGCGGATGACCTACGGGTACCCCTTCAAGGTCCGTCTCCGGCTGGTCAAGCCCGAGCCGGTGGAGGAAGAGGTCTACCTCGGCGAGCTGCCGATCATGCTCGGCGGCGGCGAGTTCATCGTGAACGGCTCCGAGCGTGTGATCGTCAGCCAGCTCCACCGCTCGCCCGGCGTGGACTTCCTGATCGACGCGGCGTCTACGGACCGCCTCCTGCACTCGTGCTGGATCATCCCCGAGCGCGGCTCGTGGGTGGAGCTGAACGTCACCAAGAAGGAGGCGCTCAGCGTCCGCATCGACCAGAGCGGCAAGTTCAGCGCGGTCACCTTCCTGCGGGCCCTCGACGAGAACCTCGGCTCGGACCAAGCGCTCCTGCGACAGTTCTACCCGACGAAGGTCGTCAAGAAGACCAAGTCGCAGACGGCCAACGCCTTCGCCAAGAAGATCACCGACCGCATCGCGGTGGGGGACATCGTCGTCCTCAAGACGGGCGAGGTTCTCGTGCCGTCGGGCATGCCGATCCCCGAGACGGCCGCCATCGAGATCGCCGGTGGCGATCTCGCCGAGGTCGAGGTCGTGGACGCGGATCCCCAGGACCTCGACATGCTCATCATCAACTCGCTCCACGAGGAGCCGGGTGTGAAGAGCCACGAGGAAGCCCTCATCAAGATCTACGGGCGCCTGCGCCCCGGCAACCCGCCGCAGATCGAGAAGGCCCGCGAGCTGTTCCACGAGAAGTTCTTCGACGTCCAGCGCTACCGCCTCGGCCGCGTCGGTCGCTTCCGCCTCAACCGGAAGTTCGACCAGGGCATCGGCGAGGACGTCCAGGTCCTCAAGCCCGAGGACATCGTCAACTCCGTCAAGTACATCCTGGACCTGCGCGCCGGCCGCGGCGAGATCGACGACATCGACAACCTCGGCAACCGCCGGGTGCGCTCGATCGCCGAGCTCGCCGGTGAGGAATTCCGCAAGGGCCTCCTCAAGCTCCGCCGCACCGCCCAGGAGCGGATGAACCTGGAGAACCCGGAGACGGTCTCCCCGCGGACGCTGATCAACTCGAAGACCTTCTCGAGCGCGGTCGACTACTTCTTCGGTCGCTCCGAGCTCAGCCAGGTCGTCGACCAGGCGAACCCGCTCAGCCAGCTGACGCACGAGCGTCGCCTCTCGGCCCTTGGCCCGGGCGGCCTCAACCGGAAGCGCGCGGGCTTCGACGTCCGAGACGTGCACCTTTCGCACTACGGCCGCCTCTGCCCGATCGAGACGCCCGAGGGCGCGAACATTGGCCTGATCTCCTCGCTCGCGATGTACGCGACCTTGGACGACTACGGCTTCCTCACCACGCCGTTCCGCAAGGTCGTCAAGGGTGTGCTCACCGCCGAGGTCGAGTTCCTCCGCGCCGACGAGGAGACGGGGATGGTCATGGCGCCCATCGACGTCGAGCTCGACTCGGAGAACAAGATCCTCTCCAAGCGCGTCCTCGCGCGGAAGGACGGTGACAACGTCGAGGTGCCGCCGGGCGAGGTCGATTACGTCGACGTCTCCCCGAAGCAGATCATCGGCGTCTCCGCCGCGCTGATCCCGTTCCTCGAGCACGACGACGCCAACCGGGCGCTGATGGGCTCGAACATGCAGCGCCAGGCGGTGCCGCTCCTCATCCCCGAGGTGCCGGTCGTCGGCACGGGCATGGAGAAGGCGGTCGCCGCGAACTCGAACATGCCCATCTTCGCCAAGCGCGCGGGCACCGTCGAGTACGTGGACAGCCGGGTGATCATCGTCGGCGACGACGAGTACCACCAGCAGAAGTTCCGCGGCATGAACGAGCGCACCACCCAGAACCACCGCGCGGTGGTCAAGGTGGGGGACGAGGTCGAAGCCGGTCAGCTCCTGGCCGACGGCGCCTCGACCCAGGGCGGCGAGCTCGCCCTTGGCAAGAACCTGATGGTCGCGTTCATGACCTGGGACGGCTTCAACTACGAGGATGCCATCCTCGTCTCCGAGCGCCTGGTCAAGGACGACGTCTTCACCTCGATCCACATCGAGGAGTACGACGTCGAGATCCGTGAGACCAAGCTCGGCAAGGAGGAGTTCACCCGCGACATCCCGAACGTCGGCGAGAAGGCCCTGTCCAACCTCGACGAGGGCGGCATCGTCCGCATCGGGACCTTCGTGGAGGCCGGCGATGTGCTGGTCGGCAAGGTGGCTCCGAAGAGCAAGAGCGAGCTGACCCCCGAGGAGAAGCTCCTGCACGCGATCTTCGGCAAGGCCGGCGTGGACGTGAAGAACGCCTCGCTCACCATGCCCCCGGGCACCCGCGGCGTCGTGATCGACGCGCACAAGTTCTCCCGCCGGGTCAACCTCACCGACGCAGAGCGCACCAAGGCGCTGTCGGTGATCCGTGACGCCGAGAAGGAGTTCCTGCGCGCCCTCCGCACCTACACGCAGCAGCTGCTCAAGGACGTCCAGGACAAGCTGGGCGTGATCATCGACGACGACCTGACCGGCAAGCCCTTCGCGCTGGACGACACGTCCACCTACGACGAGCTCCGCCGCGTCAAGATCCTCTGCCTCGCCGGGGCCGAGGAGAGCGACGACCGCTCCAAGCGTGACGCCGCCCTCCAGTTGATCCACGACTTCCAGGTCAAGATCGATAACAAGGAGGCGGAGAAGAACAAGATCGTCAACCGCCTCAGCCGCGGCGATGAGCTCCCCACGGGCGTGCTCGAGATGGTCAAGGTCTACGTCGCCACCAAGCGGAACCTCTCGGTGGGCGACAAGATGGCCGGCCGCCACGGCAACAAGGGTGTCATCAGCAAGATCTGCCCCCGCGAGGACATGCCGTACCTCGAGGACGGCACCCCGGTGGACATCGTCCTGAACCCGCTCGGCGTGCCGTCGCGGATGAACGTCGGTCAGATCCTCGAGACGCACCTGGGAATGGCTGCGGCAGAGCTCGGCGTTCGCTGCGCGTGCCCGGCCTTCGACGGCGCCTCCGAGGCCGAGATCGAGTCCATGTTGACGGACGCGAACATGCCGACCTCCGGCAAGTTCACGCTCTTCGACGGACGGACTGGCGAGCGCTTCGAGCAGGACGTCACGGTCGGGATCATGTACATGCTCAAGCTGCACCACCTCGTCGACGAGAAGGTGCACGCACGAGCCACGGGTCCCTACAGCCTCATCACCCAGCAGCCTCTCGGCGGCAAGGCTCGCTTCGGCGGCCAGCGCTTCGGAGAGATGGAGGTCTGGGCCCTCGAGGCGTACGGCGCGGCGGCGATCCTGCAGGAGCAGCTCACCGTCAAGTCGGACGACGTGGATGGCCGGACCAAGATCTACGAGTCGATGGTCAAGGGCCTCAACATCCTGGAGCCCGGTACCCCGGTGTCCTTCGAGGTGCTCACCAACGAGATCCGCGGCCTCGGGCTCAACATGGAGCTCCACAAGAAGGCTGTCCTCTGATCACTGCGCGCCGCGGGGGAGGGGCCTGACCCTTCCCCCCCGCGGCGCACCCCCTGCGCGCAAACACACCCACACCTGGAACGCCCCCTGGCGTTCTGGACCCCCCGAGGGACGGCCCCGGCCACCCCGGACCATCTGGAGACTCGACCCATGACGCTGGCAGACGCCAAGTACAACCGGATCAACGACTACGGCAGCGTGACCATCGCGCTCGCATCTCCGGAGGACATCCGGTCCTGGTCGTACGGAGAGGTCAAGAAGCCCGAGACCATCAACTACCGCACGTACCGCCCCGAGCGGGACGGGCTGTTCTGCGAGCGCATCTTTGGTCCGGAGAAGGACTGGGAGTGCTCCTGCGGTAAGTACAAGGGCATCAAGCACAAGGGCATCGTCTGCGACAAGTGTGGCGTGATGGTGACCCACAGCCGCGTGCGCCGGAAGCGGATGGGCCACATCAACCTGGCCGCGCCGACCGCGCACATCTGGTTCTTCAAGGCCATGCCGAGCCGTCTCGGCAACCTGCTCGGCTGCAAGGTCTCGAACCTCGAGCGCGTCATCTACTTCCAGGACTACATGGTCGTGGACCCCGGTGACACCCCGATGGAGCAGTTCCAGCTGCTCACGGAAGAGGAGTTCCGCGCGGCGCGCGCCAAGTACGGGTCGGAGTTCGACGCCGACATGGGCGCCGAGGCCGTCAAGAAGATCCTCCGCACCCTCGACCTCGGCATGGTGTCCGAGGAGCTCCGCGAGGAGCTGAAGGCCACGCGCTCCAAGCAGCGCATGAAGGACATCACCAAGCGTCTCGGCACGGTCGAGATGCTCCGTGACTCCGGGAACAACCCGGAGTGGATGGTCCTCGATGTGGTTCCGGTCATCCCCCCGGACCTGCGCCCGCTCGTCCTTCTGGACTCTGGCAACTTCGCCACGAGTGACCTGAACGACCTCTACCGGCGCCTGATCAACCGGAACAACCGCCTCAAGAAGCTCCTCGACCTCAACGCCCCCGAGGTCATCATCCGCAACGAGAAGCGGATGCTGCAGCAGGCGGTCGACGCCCTGTTTGACAACGGCCGCTGCCGCCGCCCGGTGCTCGGCTCCTCGAACCGCCCGCTCAAGTCCCTCACGGACATGATCAAGGGCAAGCAGGGTCGCTTCCGCGAGAACCTGCTCGGCAAGCGCGTGGACTACTCCGCGCGTTCCGTCATCGTCGTCGGCCCGGAGCTCCGCCTGACCCAGTGCGGCCTCCCGAAGAAGGTGGCCCTGGAGCTTTTCCAGCCGTTCATCATCCGACGCCTCAAGGAGCTCGGCCAGGCGGACACCATCAAGTCCGCCAAGCGCATGCTCGAGCGCCGCGACGACGACGTCTGGGACATCCTCGAGGAGGTCATCCGTGACCACCCCGTGCTGCTCAACCGCGCCCCGACGCTCCACCGGATGGGCATCCAGGCGTTCGAGCCGAAGCTGATCGAGGGCAACGCGATCCGCCTCCACCCGCTCGTCTGCGGCGGCTTCAACGCCGACTTCGACGGGGACCAGATGGCCGTCCACCTGCCGCTCTCCTACGAGGCGCAGATCGAGGCCTCGACCCTGATGCTGGCGAGCAACAACGTCTTCTCGCCTGCCAACGGTTCGCCCATCATCTCGCCGTCCCAGGACATGGTCCTCGGGATCTTCTACCTGATGATGAACCCGCCGAGCGTCCCCGAGTCGCTCCCGACGTTCGGCTCCACTTCAGAGCTGTTCCTCGCGTACGGCCACGGTCACGCGCGGACCCACAAGGCGGTGCGCCTGCGCTTCCCCGAGGGCAGCAGCGTCAAGTTCGGTCGCGATCGCGAGCCGGTTCCGGTGGACGAGCACGGCCGCGTCGCCGTGCTCGGTGAGGACGGCGCCCCCACGGGCGACACCGAGTTCGCGATGACCACCATCGGTCGCGTGATCTTCAACGACATCCTCCCGGAGGGCATGCCGTTCTATAACTACGACCTCAACAAGAAGGGGATTCAGGCGCTGATCAGCGACTGCCATCACCTCCTCGGTCGTGACGCCACGCTCCGCCTCCTGGACGACCTCAAGAACCTCGGGTTCAAGTCTTCGACCCGCGCCGGGCTCTCGTTCGGCAAGGACGACGTCCGGATCCCGGACTCCAAGCAAGGCATGCTCGACGACTCCCAGGGGGAGATCGACAAGATCGAGGCCAGCTACAACAAGGGTGAGATCACCGACGGTGAGCGCTACCTGAAGATCATTGACCTCTGGACCGAGGCGCGTGAGGTGCTCGGCGCGGAGCTGATGCAGCTCCTCTCCGTCGACTTCGACACCGAGTCCGGTTACGTCAACCCGATCTTCTGCATGGTCACCTCCGGCGCGCGTGGCTCGGTGGACCAGATCCGCCAGCTGGGCGGTATGCGCGGACTGATGGCCAAGCCGTCAGGCAAGATCATCGAGACGCCCATCAAGGCCAACTTCCGAGAAGGCCTGAAGGTGCTCGAGTACTTCTCGTCCACCCACGGCGCCCGGAAGGGCCTCGCGGACACCGCGCTCAAGACCGCGGACGCTGGCTACCTGACGCGGAAGCTGACGGACGTCGCGCAGAACGTGGTGATCACGCAGGACGACTGCGGGACCATGGGTAGCGTGACCAAGTCGGTGGTGTTCAAGGGCGACCGAGTCGCGGTGAGCCTCGCGGACGGGATCCGCGGACGGATCGCCAGGGACACCATCATCGACCCGATCACCGAGGAGATCCTCGTGCGTGAGCACGAGCCGATCACCGAGGACATCGCGGCGGCGATCGAGGCCCACGGGTACGAGAAGATCCGGGTCCGGAGCCCGCTCACCTGCGAGGCGCCCCTCGGCGTCTGCGCGCGGTGCTACGGCATGGACCTCGCCCGTAACCAGCTGGTGGAGCGGGGCCTCGCGGTCGGCATCATCGCTGCCCAGTCGATCGGTGAGCCGGGGACCCAGCTGACGATGCGGACGTTCCACATCGGCGGTACGGCCTCGCGTTCCATCGAGGACAGCGAGATCAAGCTCAAGCGCGCCGGCAAGGTCCAGTACCAGAACCTGCGGGCCGTGACGAACAAGGGCGGTGAGACCATCGTCCTGAACCGGAACGGTGAGATCCTGCTGCTCGACGAGAAGGACCGCGAGATCGACCGCTACTCGATCCCGACCGGCGCCACCATCCTCATCGAGGAGGGCAAGACAGCCGAGGCGGGAGCATCCCTGTGTACCTGGGACCCGCACCACGTGCCGATCATCACGGAGTTCGACGGCAAGGTCCGGTACGAGGACCTCGTCGAGGGCAAGACGCTCAAGATCGAGCGTGACGCCCGCCGCAAGGCCGCGCGCCGCCAGGTGATCGAGCACAAGGGGGACCTGCACCCGCAGCTCGTGATCGAGAACGCCAAGGGCGAGCCCCTCGCGGTCTACCCGATCCCGGAGAAGGCCTACATCGAGATCGACGACGGCCAGAAGATCGGCCGCGGCGAGCTCCTGGCCAAGTCCTCGCGTGAGGCCACGGGTACCCAGGACATCACCGGTGGTCTGCCGCGGGTGACGGAGCTCTTCGAGGCGCGACGCCCGAAGGACCCCGCCATCATGAGTGAGATCGACGGCGTCGTTGAGCTCGGCGACCGCAAGCGCGGCAAGCGCACGGTCATCGTGCGTGCGCTCGGCGCGAACGGCGAGGTCATCGAGGAGCACGAGCACTCCGTGCCCCAGGGCAAGCACCTGCGCGTCCACAAGGGCGACGAGGTGCGAGCCGGTGAGCCGCTTGTTGACGGGCCGCTGTACCCCGAGGACATCCTCCGCATCAACGGGGAAGAGAACGTCCAGGAGTACCTGCTCGGCGAGGTGCAGAACGTCTATCGCTCGCAGTCGGTGACCATCGACGACAAGCACATCGAGACGATCCTGTCGCAGATGATGCGCAAGGTTCAGGTGAACGAGCCGGGCGACTCCGAGTTCCTCCCCGGAGCCGTGGTCGACAAGTATCGCTTCCGTCGCGAGAACGAGCGTCTGCGCAAGGACCGCCGCAAGCCCGCGACCGGTCAGACGCTGCTGCTCGGGATCACCAAGGCCTCGCTCTCCTCGGACTCGTTCATCTCCGCGGCCTCCTTCCAGGAGACCACGAAGGTGCTGACCGAGGCGGCGATCGCCGGCAAGCGCGACATGCTGGTCGGGCTCAAGGAGAACGTCATCCTCGGGCACATGGTCCCGACGGGAACGGGCTTCCGCGACCACTACCGGACCCGCGTGAAGAAGAACATCGACTTCGGCGAGATCGGCACCGGCACCGGCGCCGTGTCCTTCGGTAGCGCCGGCATGGACGACGCGATGGACGAGATGCTCTCGGTGGACGCCGCGGCCGCAGCCCTCGGCGTGGACCCCGCGATGCTCTCCGGCGACGCCGCGGCCCCCGCTCCGGAGGCCCCTGCCGCCGCTGAGGTCGCGCCGGCCGAGGCCCGCCCCCCGGCTGAAGAGGAGGGCGGCGAGCCCACGGCCGCCCAGGCCTGATCGGCCACTCCCGCTCCCATGCCCCCCCTCGAGCCCGGTCCGCTGGGTGGGGGAGGGCTGGGACCGGACGGGCCTTGACCCCCGAAATCTCCCCCGTACACTGTTGCGCCGATCTGCCGACCAGATCGGTCGCGCCCTCCCGGCGCCCCCAGCCGAGACCCAACGGTCGGCACATCAACCACACCACGCGATGCCCACAATCAACCAGCTCATCCGAAAGGGACGCAAGACGCCGATCAAGCGCTCCAAGTCCCCGGTCCTCGACTCCTGCCCGCACAAGCGGGGTGTCTGCCTCCAGGTGAAGACCCAGACGCCGAAGAAGCCGAACTCCGCGCTCCGCAAGATCGCGCGTGTTCGCCTGTCCAACGGCAAGGAGATCACCGCCTACATCCCCGGCGAGGGTCACAACCTCCAGGAGCACTCCGTCGTGCTCGTCCGCGGCGGTCGCGTCCGTGACCTCCCCGGTGTCCGTTATCACATCCTCCGCGGAACCCTCGACACCTCCGGCGTCGACGGCCGCTCCCAGAGCCGTTCCAAGTACGGGTCGAAGAAGCCCAAGAAGTGATGCCCCCCCGGAGCTGACGGCGCCGCTGCCAGCGGCCGTGTTCATCGCGTCACGTCCAGGCACCGCCGCCCGCTCCGACCGCTTCCCTCCATCGATCCAGAGAACAGAGACCACCATGCCCCGTAACTTCAAGTCGACGGCTCACTTCGTGAAGCCGGACCCCAAGCTCGGCTCGCTGCTCGCTTCCAAGGTCATCAACCAGGTGATGCAGGACGGCAAGAAGAGCACCGCGCAGTCCATCCTCTACAACGCCCTCGACGTGGCGCTGTCGAAGCTCCCCGACGTCGAGGGGGAGACCAACGAGGAGAAGCAGGTCGCCATCCTCACCCAGGCCGTGGAGAACGCGAAGCCGGGTGTTGAGGTCCGCTCCAAGCGGGTCGGCGGTGCCAACTACCAGGTTCCGCGTGAGGTCAAGAAGGCGCGCCAGCAGTCGCTCGCCATCCGCTGGCTGGTGGACAACTCCCGCAAGAAGAAGGGCAAGCCCATGCACCTTCGCCTCGCCGAGGAACTCGTGGACGCTCACAACGGCACCGGCGCGTCGGTGACCTGGAAGGAGAACATCCACAAGATGGCCGAGGCCAACAAGGCCTACGCCCACTTCGCCCGCTGATCGCGCACCTGGCCCGCTCGGGCTGAGCGCATCCTCGAGAGGCCGCGGCACCCGCCGCGGCCTCTCTTCGTTTCGGGGCGCCGGGCGCGCCCTCCGTGAAGCCAGGACCGCCCCGCGGTATCGTCTTCACCATGCCCGGCCCACTCGACGTCCTCATCCTCCGCGACCCCCGCGAGTCAGCGAAGAAGTGCTCGCTCATCCCGCTGCGGGGAACGCCTGGGATCGAGTTCCAGGAGTATCGCGCCGATCGCACCGTTGAGGCGGGAGGGCGCGTCCTCCTGGACCCCGCGGCCGAGCCGATCTCTGCCGACGATCGAGGGCTGCCCCTCCTGGTCCTGGACTCCTCCTGGCGGCGCCTCCCCAAGCTGTCGGCCACCGTCGTCGGCACGCCACGAAGGAGGCGGCTCCCGCCGCTCAAGACGGCCTACCCCCGGCGATCACGGGACTTCGAGGACCCCTCCGAGGGCCTCGCCTCGGTGGAGGCGCTCTACGCAGCCCTGGTCCTCCTCGGGCACGAGGGGGTCGAACACCTCCTGGATCAGTACCGCTGGAAGGGTGAATTCCTCGAGGCGAACGCCGAGGCGCTCCAGGGAGGGGCGCTCTAGGGCCGGGCGAGGGCGCGGGATTCGGCCGGGGTCGGGCGCTACGATGCCCGCCGCTCCATGGACCCCTCAGATCAGCCTGCGGGCCAGGCCGACACCGGCGCTGGCCCCGCCCGCACGCTCCGCAACGTGGGGATCTGCGCGCACATCGACGCGGGCAAGACGACTCTGACGGAGCGGATCCTCCACCTGTGCGGTCGTGAGGCGCGGGTGGGGCGCGTGGACGAGGGGACCTCCGTCATGGACTGGATGACCGAGGAGCGGGAGCGCGGCATCACGATCACCGCCGCCGCCACGCGGGTCAGCTGGGAGGGGGCGGAGATCAACCTCGTGGACACGCCGGGCCATGTGGACTTCACCGTCGAGGTGGAGCGCTGCATGAGAGTCCTCGACGGGGCGATCGTCGTGGTGGACGCCACCCGCGGGGTGGAGCCGCAGACCGAGACCGTCTGGCGGCAGGTCGAGCGGCGTGGCCTCCCGGCGCTGGCCTTCGTGAACAAGTGTGAGCGCCCAGGGGCGGACGTGCTCGGCTGCGCCGAGTCCATCGAGGCCAAGCTCGGAGTCCGCCCGCTCGTGGTGGCGTACCCGATCGGCGGCGGAGACGAAGACGTGCCGCTGTCCGGCGTCGTGGACCTGCTGCGGGGAGTGGCGCACCGCGTCGAAGCGGATGGCCGGCGGGTCGAGGTCCCGATCCCCGGCGCGCTCGAGGACGAGGTCGGGGTCCTGCGAGCCGAGCTTGTGGACGCCATCGGGGACCTCGATGACGAGGTCTTCCAGGTGCTCTGCGGCGGAGAGGAGCCGACGGTGGAGCTCCTGACAGAAGGGCTGGGGAGGGCCACCCGGGCGCGACGCGCGGTACCGCTCTTCTGCGGGGCGGCGCTCCGGGGACACGGGGTCCCGCTCCTCCTGGACGGGGTCCTGCGGTTGCTCCCCTCGCCCGGGGAACGCCCGACGCCGGAGCTCTTCGACGCCCTGAGCGGCGCGCCCATGGGGGACCCCGCCCTCTACCACGCCGACCCCGAAGAGCCCCTGGCGCTCGTCTTCAAGGTCCACTCGCGGCGTCGCCGAGCAGGCCGGCTGGACCTCGCCTTCGCGCGGATCTACCGGGGACAGGTGCAGCCGGGGAGCAGGCTCTGGAACGGCCGGACCGGTCGAACGGAGGAGGTCGAGTCGGTCCTTCGGATCCACGCGGACGCGGTGGACGAGCTCGCATCGGCGGAGGCCGGGGATGTGGTCGCCCTGGCAGGGCTGACGGCGACCGGTTGCGGGGACACGCTCTCGGTGGAGGGGCAGGCGTACCGCCTCGAGCCCCCGCGCAACCCCAACGCGGTGATGGCCGTCCTGCTCGAGCCCTCGCGGGACGAGGAGCGCGAGGTGCTTGGTGCGGCGTTGATGCAGCTGGTGAGGGAGGACCCGTCGCTGCGCGCCCATGAGGATCCGGGCACAGGACAGTGGGGGCTGGAGGGGATGGGAGAGCTGCACCTCGAAGTCGCCCTCGCTCGGCTCCGGGCCGAGTTCGGCGTGGACCCGCGGGTGGGGGCTCCCCAGGTGGCCAGCCTCGAGAGCGTGCGAGTGTCCGCCGGTGGCTCTGGGGAGGTGGATCGCCAGCTGGAGGATGGGCGCGTGGACGCCGTGGTCGAGCTCCGGCTGGAGCCCACCGGCGATCCGGCAGCCGCGGTGGAGGTGGTCGCAGCGGGCAAGGGGGCGGAGGTACCCGCCGCCGTCTTTGGGGCGGTGTCCGCCGCGCTCCTCGCCGAGGCGGGCACCGGCGGCCCCCTGGCGGGGCACCCCGTCTGCGGGGCGCGGTTGGTGGTCGAGGCCGCCCGCTCCACCTCGGAGCATCTCGTGGAGGCCGCCTGGGGACAGGCTGCCGTGGCCGCCTTGCGGTCCGCCCTGCGGGAGGCGGCGTCCGGGGGCGGGGTGGCGGCGCTGGAGCCCTGGATGGCCTTCGTGGTGGACGCCCCCGCAGAGGTTGCCGGGGGGGTGATCGGGGACCTGAACAGCCGTCACGCGGCCATGGAGGAGGTTCAGGCCACCGGGACGGTGGGCCGTCGAATCGCCGGAATCGCGCCCCTGAGGGAGCTGATCGGCTATTCGACCACCCTGCGGTCGCTTTCGAAGGGCCGGGCGACCTTCAGCCTGCGGCCGGTGGGGTTCCGGCCCTCGGTGGGGGGCTGAGCCTCCAGCGTCGGGGCCCCGAGGGGAGGTCCGCGCCTGCTGGTGCCCTGTTGGGGGGGCGGCCTCGAAGGTCTTGAGGTTTTTCCCCTCCAGCGTTGACCGCAGGTAGGGCCCGCCGTACCTTCTTTGCCCCTTGCCCGAAAGGCAGGATCCTTGGAGCAGCGACCCCCATGGCGCGGTTCGCTTCCCAGGGCCTCCTCCTGCCGGGTCGAGACCTTTTTGTGCCGTCCCTATCGGTGCCGCCGAAAGCGCGCCATCGAGCCCCCGGGACGGCTCCAAATACCCCCCCCCAGTCACACGAGCCGGACCTCCGGCCCGATCTCACCGCCGCCCCTGGAATCCTCTGATGGACCCCAGGACGCCAACGAGCTCGAACCAAGCATGAGCGACCGCATTCAAATCCGCATGGAAGCCTACGACCACGAGGCCCTCGACCAGTCGAGCGCCGAGATCGTGGAGACGGCGAAGCGTACTGGTGCCCGTGTTCAGGGTCCCATCCCGCTGCCCACGCGGATCGAGAAGTACACCGTGCTTCGCTCGCCGTTCATCGACAAGAAGTCCCGCGAGCAGTTCGAGATCCGCACCCACAAGCGGCTGATCTTCATCTCGGACTCAACCGCTCAGACCGTCGACTCCCTGTCGTCGCTCAACATGCCCGCGGGTGTCGACATCCGCATCAAGGCCTGATCCCAACGGGCTCGCCCGCTCCTCCCTTCCTGGGTGGGGGCACGAGCTCGCTCTTTCCAACGTATCCATCTCCGCCGCGTGGCCTGGCGTTGCGCTTGACCCGGAACCAATCCGGGCCAGCGCTTTCAGGTCGAACCGGCTTCCATCAACCCTTTCTCACGAAGACATGACGCTTCTTCTGGGACGCAAGAGAGGCATGACGCAACTCTTCGCCGACGACGGCACGGTCACCCCGGTGACCGTGGTCGAGGCGGGGCCTTGCACGGTCATGCAGCTGCGCACTGAAGAGAAGGACGGCTACACCGCCATCCAACTCGGTTACGAGGACGTTCGGGACAAGGTCTCGAACAAGCCGCAGCGCGAGGCCGCCAAGGCCATCGGCACGGCTCCCAAGCGCTTCCTGCGCGAGGAGCGGCTCGACGGCCCCTCCGAGCACGAGGTCGGCCAGACGATCACCGTTGAGGTGTTCGAGGCTGGGGCGCTGGTCGACGTTGTCGGCACCACCAAGGGGCGCGGCTTCGCTGGCACCATCAAGCGCCACGGCTTCGCCCGCGGGCCGAAGACTCACGGCTCCATGAACTATCGGGCCCCTGGCTCGATCGGCTGCTCGGCGTACCCGGGCCGCGTCTTCAAGGGCAAGCGCATGAGCGGCCACTATGGCGCCTCGCGCAAGACCGTGAAGAACCTCGAGATCATGCGCGTCGACGCGGATCGGAACCTGCTCCTCATCAAGGGGTCGGTGCCGGGCCACAACGGCAGCTTCGTCCAGGTCCAGACCGCCCGCACGGGCGTGAAGAAGTGAGCCCCCGATGAAGGTCAAAAGCTACAAGGCCGGCAGCGTCGGCGAGGTTGAACTGGACGTCGCGCCCTTCGGCGAGAAGGTCCTCTATCGCACCCTGAAGGATGCGGTCGTCATGCACATGGCGAACCAGCGGCAGGGCACCGCCTCCACCAAGGGGCGCAGCGAGGTCAAGGGCACGAACAAGAAGCCCTACAAGCAGAAGCACACGGGCCGCGCGCGGGCCGGCGACGTCAAGTCGCCCATCTGGCGCGGCGGCGGCACGGTCTTCGGGCCGAAGCCCCGTGACTACAGCTACCACATGCCGACCAAGGCCCGTCGCGTGGCGCTTCGCAGCGCGCTCGCGGGCAAGATCGCGGACGGCGAGCTCGTCATCGCGGACCTCGGGGACTGGGCAGAGCCCTCCTCCCGCTCCGCCCGTAAGGTCCTCGGCGACCTGGACGCGACCCACCGGGCCTGCGTCGTGATCACCGACCGCAACGAGAACCTCTACAAGTCGTTCCGTAACTTCCCCCGGGTCGAGGTCCGCACCGCCGCTGAGCTCTGCGCCTACGACGTCGTGAACGGTGGGACGATCATCGCGGAGCAAGGCGCGCTCGACCACCTGAGCGCACGGGTTGGCAAGTCCGCCGACGCGTCCAACAACGGAGGCGAGTCGTGAGCCAGCACCTCGATCGCTACTACCAGATCATCAAGCAGTCCCACGTCACCGAGAAGGCGACCACGGACACCCATTTCCGCAACGCCTATCACTTCCGTGTCCCCACGGATGCGAACAAGATCGAGATCCGCCACGCGATCGAGACGCTGTTCGAGGTGAAGGTCGAGTCGGTCAACACCGCCGGTGTGAAGGGCAAGGTCCGTCGCCGCGGCTACGTCAAGGGCCAGAAGCCCGACTGGAAGAAGGCCATGGTCACGCTGAAGGAGGGCGACACGATCGACGTGATCTGACGGGCTCCCCGTTCGATCCACTGATCAAGGCTAAGTCTCATGCCGATTCGCAAGTACAAGCCGACCTCCCCGGGCCGCCGCCACGGCAGCGTGCTCACCTATGAGGAGGTCACCTCGACGACGCCGGAGAAGTCTCTCCTGCGTCCCCTCAAGAAGACCGGCGGTCGTAACAACTACGGCCGTATCACCGCCCGCTTCCGCGGGGGTGGTCACAAGCGCAAGTACCGGGTCATCGACTTCAAGCGCAACAAGGACGGGATCCCCGCCAAGGTTGCCACGATCGAGTACGACCCGAACCGCACGTGCTTCATCGCCCTGCTGCACTACGCCGACGGCGAGAAGCGGTACATCCTCGCGCCCATCGGCCTCGAGGTCGGCCAGACGATCCTGTCTGGACCCGACGCCGAGCCGAACCCGGGCAATGCGAAGATGCTCCGTGACATCCCGATCGGTGTCCAGGTGCACAACGTCGAGCTCCAGCCGGGTCGCGGCGGGCAGCTCGTCCGCACCGCCGGCTCGTCGGCCCAGCTGACGGCTCGCGAGGGCAGCTACGCGGTGCTCCTGCTCCCGTCGGGCGAGCTCCGCCGCGTGCACGTGACCTGCCGCGCCACCATCGGGCGCGTCGGGAACACCGATCACCAGAACGTGAAGCTCGGTAAGGCCGGGCGGAAGCGTCACCTGGGCCGCCGTCCGCACGTCCGCGGCACGGCAATGAACCCGGTCGACCACCCCATGGGTGGTGGTGAAGGCCGGACCGCGGGTGGTCGTCACCCCTGCTCGCCGACTGCCGTCCTCGCGAAGGGCGGAAGAACGCGCCGCCGTAATCACCCGACCGACGTCTTCATCATCCGCCGCCGCCGTAAGCGCAAGTGATCCGGCTGGCGAACCCTGGCTGCTCCTCGGAGTGGCCAGGTCGCCGCGGCTCGACGCACCCAGAACGTCATGTCCAGAAGCATCAAAAAAGGTCCCTTCATCGACGCCAAGCTCGAGAAGAAGGTCCTCGCGCAAAACGAGGCCGGGACGAAGAACCCGATCATCACGTGGGCCCGCGCCTGCACGATTTCCCCCGACTTCATCGGGCACACCTTCATGGTCCACGACGGACGTAAGCACGTGAAGGTCGCCGTGAACGAAGACATGGTGGGGCACAAGCTCGGAGAGTTCGCGCCCTCGCGCGTCTTCCGTGGCCACACCAACAAGAAGGAAGGCCAGAAGGGCGGCCGCTGAGCACCATGAAGAACGAGATCATCAGGGAGCTCGGTGGGTACGTCGCCCGCCACCGCCACGCCCGCATCTCCTCGCGGAAGGCCCGCCTCGTGGCGGACGCCATCCGGGGACGCGCGGTGAACGATGCGCTCGAGATCCTGGAGCTGCTGCCTCAGCGCGGCGCGGCCTTCTTCAAGAAGGTCCTGCTCTCGGCCATCGCCAACGCATCTCAGGACGAGTCGGTCGACGTGAATGACCTGTTCGTCAGCGACTGCCGGGCCGACGACGGCCCGATGCTCAACAACCGTCTCCGGTATCGGCCGGGCCCCCAGGGGCGCGCCATGCCCTACGCCAAGAAGACCTCGCACCTCACCGTGATCGTGGCTCAGGCCTCGGCCTTCGAGGCGGACTCCAACGCGGACGCGGAGGCCGCGAGCGCCTGAGGCGGCCCCGCGCCCCTCTAGCACGAGAGATCATCCATGGGACAGAAGATCCACCCCACCGGCTACCGCGTCGGAATCATCGAGCCTTGGGCTTCCCGCTGGCACGCCAACAAGCACGACTTCGCGCGGCTGCTGCTCCAGGACAGGAAGATCCGGGACCACGTCGCCAAGGAGTACGGCTCTGCCGGCATCCCGCGCATCGAGATCGAGCGCACCAGCGACGCCGTCAACGTCATCATCTACACGGCGCGCCCCGGCGTGCTCGTGGGCCGAAAGGGCATCCGCATCGACCAGCTCAAGGCTGAGCTGCAGTCGATCGCCGAGACCACGGTCCACCTCACGATCCACGAGATCAAGCGTCCGGAGCTGTCCGCCGGCCTCGTCGCCGAGGTCATCGCCGAGCAGCTGAAGCGTCGGATGGCGTTCCGCCGCGCGGTGAAGAAGGCGGTGCAGACCACCATGCAGGCCGGCGCCCTCGGCGTGAAGGTCATGATCAATGGTCGACTGGGCGGCGCCGAGATGGCGCGTCAGCTCCAGGAGCGGGAGGGGCGCGTGCCCCTGTCGACCCTGCAGTCCAACGTTGAGTACGGCACCGCGCTCGCCCGAACCACCTACGGCGTCATCGGCGTCAAGGTCTGGATCTACAAGGGCGACATCGAGCGCGGTGAGAAGATCAACTACCGCGTCACCTCTGCTGCAGGTGGCCGTTACGACCGCGGCGGACCTCGCCGTGGCTCTGGCCGCCGAGGCGGTCGCGGACGAGGCGGCCCCCGAGGTGGGGGCGGCGGCGGAGGCCCGCGCCCGGGCGCGCCCGCCACTCCCCAAGGCTCCTTCAACCAGGGAGGTGCGTGATGGCTTACATGCCCAAGCGCATCAAGCGCCGTCGCGTCTTCCGCGGCAAGATCAAGGGACTCGCCACCCGCGGGAACCGCGTCTCCTTTGGTGACTTCGGTCTCCAGTCCCTGGACGCTGGCTGGATCACCGGCCGGCAGCTCGAGGCGAGCCGGATCGCGGCCAACCGCGCCACTCAGGGTGCAGCCAAGATCTGGATCCGGGTGTTCCCGGACAAGCCCATCTCCTCCAAGCCCGCCGAGACTCGGATGGGTAAGGGTAAGGGCGACATTGACTTCTGGGCGGCCGAGGTGAAGCCGGGGACCGTCCTGTTTGAGCTCGGCAACGTGACCGAGGACAAGGCGAAGCTCGCGTTCAAGCGCATCGCCCACAAGATGCCCGTCAAGGTCCGCATGGTCCGGCGTACGCCGACGACCTGATCGAAAGACATGAAGATCGAAGACATCCGCGCCAAGACGGACTCGGAGCTCGAGTTCGACATGACGAACCTCAAGAAGGAACTCTTCGACGCGCGCTTCCGCGCCTCGATGGGTACCGACGCCAACACCGGCCGAGTCCGGGATCTGCGCCGCTCTGTTGCGCGCATCCAGACCGTCCTCCACGAGCGCGCCCTGGGCGTCCGTGGCGCGGCCGCCAAGTGACGCACCCCCCCGCGTAGACGACCCATACGAATCCTTCCTCAGCCCATGGCCCCGTTCGCGGCGGCCACGAAGCGATGACCGACACCACCACCGAGACCAACTCCGAGCAGGCGCGCAACAGCCGCCGCGTGCTTGAAGGTATCGTCTCAAGCGACGCGATGGACAAGTCCATCACCATCCGCGTCGAGCGGAAGTTCAAGCACCCGAAGTACAAGAAGTACATCCGGCGCCACTCCAAGGTTCACGCCCATGACGAGAACAACGAGGCCGCCACCGGCGATCGCGTTGAGGTCATGGAGTGCCGTCCCCTCTCGAAGACCAAGCGTTACCGCCTGGTCCGCGTCGTCGAGCGTCCCTCGCTCCCGGCCGGCGCTGTGAAGCCCGTCCAGGTGCAGGCTGCCGCCACGGCAGACGCGATGGGGGGTGAGTCCGACGGCTCCGAGGAGGTGAAGTCGTGATTCAGATGCAGACCTACCTCGATGTGGCTGACAACACCGGCGCGAAGCAGGTGCAGTGCATCAAGGTCCTCGGCGGCACCCACCGGCGCTATGCCGGTCTCGGCGACATCGTCGTGGCGTCCGTCAAGAGGTCCATCGCCGGTTCCGAGGTGAAGCCCGGCACCATCGTCAAGGGCGTCATCGTCCGGGTGAAGCAGAGCACCCGTCGCGGCGACGGCAGCTACGTCCGGTTCGACCGGAACGCGCTCGTCCTCGTCGACGGCGAGGGTAACCCGAAGGGCACTCGTATCTTCGGCGCGGTGGCCCGTGAGCTCCGCGATCGCAGCTTCATGAAGATCGTCTCGCTTGCTCAGGAGGTCATCTGATGCACGTCAAGCGCGGAGACCAGGTGATCGTCATCTCTGGCAACGACAAGGGCAGCACCGGCGAGGTCGTCGAGGTCATGCTCAACGCCAATCGCGTCGTGGTCTCGGGCGTCAACGTCCGGACCAAGCACGTCAAGCCGACCCAGTCGAACCCCCAGGGTGACCGAGTCGAGCGTGAGTTCCCGATCCACGCGAGCAACGTGATGCTGCTCGACCCCTCCACCGGCAAGGGCACGCGCAAGCGTCCCGCGTCGAACTAATCCACCCCACCCCAGTCCATCCAGGACCGACAACGACCGGTCCCAGCACAATGGCTGCACGCCTCAAAACCAAATACGACTCGGAGGTCCGGAGCAAGCTCTCCGAGGCGTTCGAGATCAAGAACCTGCACGCGATCCCTCGCCTCGAGAAGATCGTCGTGAACATGGGCGTCCAGGGCGCCGTCGAGTCCAAGTCCAAGGTCGAGACCGCCGCCCGGGACCTGGGCACGGTCACCGGCCAGAAGCCGACGATCCGCAACGCCAAGAAGTCCATCGCCGGGTTCAAGCTCCGCGAGGGGATGCCCATCGGCTGCGCCGTGACGCTTCGCCAGGACCGCATGTGGGAGTTCGCTGACCGGCTCATCTCGGTCGTCCTCCCGCGTATCCGCGACTTCCGCGGCGTCAAGGACAAGCTCGACGGGCGGGGTAACTACACGCTCGGCATCTCCGAGCAGTCGATCTTCCCGGAGATCCCCTTCGACCGAATCGAGTTCCAGCAGGGCATGGACATCACGTTCGTGACTTCGGCCCAGACCGACGAGCAGGGCTACATGCTGCTCAAGGAACTCGGCATGCCCTTCATCGACCGCAGCCAGAAGGCCTGAGGCCAGCCACCAGGGCAAAGGAGAACAACAGCCATGATGACCGACCCCATCGCCGACATGCTCACGCGGATCAGGAACGCCAACCTGATCGGCCGTAAGTGCGTCGCCATGCCGGCCTCTCGTATGCGCGTGGGCATTGCCAACGTGCTCAAGGACGAGGGCTTTATCGAAGACTACGCCGTGGAGGAGGGGAAGCCCTCCAGCACCCTCACGGTCGACCTGCGCTACGGCGTGGATGGCGAGAAAGTCATCCGCTCCATCCAGCGGGTCAGCACCCCTGGCCGCCGCGTTTACGCAGGCCAGCGTGAACTCAAGCCCGTCCTCCGGGGTCAGGGAATCCACGTCGTCTCCACGCCGAAGGGCGTGATCTCGGACCGCAAGGCCCGGGAGCTTGGCGTCGGCGGCGAGCTCCTCGCCGAGGTCTACTGATCACGCTGCACCGAGGAACCTGAAATGTCTCGTATCGGAAAAGCACCCGTCACCATCCCCGGCGGCGTCGACGTCAGCGTCAAGGGACGCGACGTCAACGTGAAGGGGCCGAAGGGCAACCTCTCCATCACGCTTCGACCCGAGGTCGAGGTCGCCGTGGAGGGCAACACGGCCTGCGTCACCGTCAACGGCTCTGGTGCGGTCCGCGCCGCCCGCGCCTACCACGGCCTGACCCGCTCCCTCGTCAACAACATGGTCGAGGGCGTCACCAAGGGCTTCGAGAAGAAGCTCGAGATCGTCGGTGTCGGTTGGAACGCCAAGGTCCAGGGCAACAAGGTCGTCCTGAACATCGGCTTCTGCCACGACGTCCCCATTGAAATGCCGGACGGTGTCTCGGCTGAGTGCCCGAACCCCACGCAGATCGTCCTCACCGGCCCGGACAAGCAGAAGGTCGGCCAGACGGCCGCCGTCATCCGCGCCGTCCGTCCGCCCGAGCCCTACAAGGGCAAAGGCATCCGGTATCACGGCGAGTACGTGAAGCGGAAGGCCGGTAAGTCGTTCGGTAGCTGACGCGAGGCTGCATCAACATGAAGTCCACCCTTCTACTCAAGAACAAGCGCCGCGACCGGCGCGCCAAGAGCGTCCGCCGTCGTATCGGCAAGTACTCGGGCCGTCCGCGGCTCTCTGTGCACCGCTCCACCAAGCACATCTCGGCTCAGGTCATCGACGACGAATCCGGCAACACGCTCTGCGCGGTGTCGTCCACGTCGAAGAAGCTCGCCGACCAGCTCCAGGGCAAGACCAAGACCGAGAAGGCCGCCGTGATCGGCGCCGAGATCGCTCGTCTCGCCAAGGAGAAGGATGTCACCAACGTCGTGCTCGATCGCGGCTTCTCCCGCTACCACGGCCGCGTGAAGGCCCTCGCCGATGCTGCCCGTGAAGGCGGCCTCTCTCTCTGATCGCCGCGCGCGCACCAACGAACAACCATGAAGACTCACGTCGAATACCTCGACCACAGCGAAGTCGAAGAGGCTGGCGAGCTCGGTGAGCAGCTGCTGCAGGTCAACCGCTGCGCCGCGGTCGTCAAGGGCGGTCGCCGCTTCTCATTCTCTGGCCTCTGCGTCGTGGGCAACCGCGGCGGTGTCGTGGGCTACGGCTTCGGCAAGGCCCGTGGCGTCCCCGGCGCCATCGAGAAAGCGAACAAGGATGGCCGCAAGCACCTCCAGCGCGTTCCGCTGACCAAGGAAGGCTCGATCCCTCACGAGGTCATCGGCGAGTTCTGCTCGGCCCGAATCAAGCTCATCCCGGCCTCCGAGGGTACCGGCATCATCGCCGGCACCTCCGTGCGCGCTGTGGCGGAGATGGCAGGAATCAAGAACCTGCTGTCGAAGTCCATGGGGTCCACCAACCCGATCAACCTGGTCAAGGCGACGCTCGACGCCCTCGCACAGCTCCGCACGCCGGAGCAGGTCGAGGAGCTCCGTAGCACGAAGCTCTGATCGCGCCGCACCTCCACCGAGACACCTAGAAGACATGGACCTCAAGACTGTCTGCTCCAAGGGCACCAAGTACGCCACCCGCCAGCGCGTGGGTCGCGGTACGGGTAGCGGTAACGGCAAGACCTCCGGTCGCGGCCACAAGGGTCGCGGTCAGCGCTCGGGCGCCAGCCGTCGCGCTGGCTACGAGGGTGGCCAGATGCCGATCTACCGTCAGGTGCCGAAGCGTGGCTTCACCAACGCCCGGTTCCGTACGGACTACACGATCCTGAACGTCGGCCTCCTGGACGCGTTCGAGGACGGCGCCACCGTCGACCTCGACGCGATCCTCGCCAAGGGTCTGGCCTCCAAGAACACCGAGCTCCTCAAGCTCCTCGGGAACGGCGACCTCAGCACCAAGCTGACCGTCCGGGCCCAGCGCTTCTCGAAGACCGCACGCGAGAAGATCGAGAAGGCCGGCGGCACCGTCGTCGAGCTGGATGGTCGTGGCCGCGAGGCCGCCGCCAGCGACGCCTGATTCATCCTCCCCTTCCCCCCCTCGGCCACCACCGCACAAACCCAGTGGAGAACAACTTCCTCAAGCTGTTCAAGATCCCGGAGACCCGGCAGCGAATCCTTCGCACGCTGGGCCTTCTGATCGCGTACAGGGTCGGCTTCCAGATCCCCATCCCGGGGATGAGCCCCCAGTATCTGGACGAGCAGGCCAACGAGGGGATCTTCGGCCTCCTGTCCGCACTGTCGGGGGGAGCGATCGGTTCCCAGACGATCTTCTCCCTGGGGATCATGCCGTTCATCTCGGCGTCGATCATCTTCTCCATGCTCACCAAGGTGTCACCTGCCCTCGAGGCGGTCTCCAAGGAGGGCGCTGCAGGCCAGAAGAAGATCACCCAGTGGACGCGCCTGACCACGGTGCCCATCGCCCTGGTCCAGGCCATCTTCATCTACACGGGCGTGTTCCTCGCCCGCCCGGAGATGGTCGACCCGACCATGGCCCAGAACAAGGTCGCCCTGGCGTTCATCGTCATCGGTGCCCTGGTGACCGGCGCCCTGCTGGTCATGTGGATCGGCGAGCTGATCACGGAGTACGGCGTTGGGAACGGCGCCTCGCTCATCATCATGGCGGGCATCATCGCCTCGATGCCGTCGAGCATCCTGAACCTGCGCAGCAGCGACGAGTTCTGGAACATCATGGTGTTCCTCCTGCTCGTCTGGGCCGTGACCATCTTCGTGGTGGTCTTCATGCACAAGGGCGCCCGTCGAATCCCGATCCAGTACGCCCGCCTCCAGCGAGGCCGCCGGGTGTATGGGGGACAGCGTCACTTCCTGCCGCTCAAGGTCAACATGGCCGGCGTCATGCCGATCATCTTCGCCTCGGTCCTCTTCGTGATCCCGGGCATCCTGTTCGACTGGATCGGCTGGGGATACGGAACGCGGATGTTCCAGGACCCGACCGGGTTCGTCTACACGGCCATCTACCTGGTCCTGATCTTCTCCTTCTGCTTCTTCTGGAACCGTCTGATGTTCCAGCCCGAGGAGATCGCCAAGAACCTCAGGGAGCACGGCTCCTTCATCCCGGGCATCCGTCCCGGAGCGAAGACTGCCGAGTACCTTTCCAGCGTGCTGACTCGCATCACCCTCGCCGGCGCGGCTTTCCTCGCCGTCATCGCGGTGCTGCCGAACTTCATCACCAAGAACTCCAACCTGACCCTGGAGATGCGTTACTTCCTCGGCGGCACCAGCGTGCTGATCGTCGTGGGCGTCGCGCTCGAGCTTGTCGACAAGCTCCAGGCTCAGCTCGTCATGAAGGCCTACGACGGTGGGGCGGCTCCGAGTGGCCCTCCCGGCGGCGGGTCAGGTAAGCGCAAGGGCCAGGCCCGCGGAAACGCATCCTGGACCAAGCGCGACGGCGCTGCTGAAGGCGGTGCCGAGTAACAGCCCATGGCGAAAGAAGAACCGATCACCGTTGAGGCCATCGTCACTGAGGCTCTCCCCAACGCCCGCTTTCGGGCGAAGCTGGAGTCCGGTCACGAGATCCTCGCGCACGTCTCCGGCAAGATGCGGATGCACTACATCCGAATCCTCCCCGGCGACAAGATCACTGTCGAGATGTCCCCCTATGACCTGACCAAGGGCCGAATCACCTGCCGAGGTGAGCGTCGCCGTCGTGGCGGCCGCGGCCGGAGGAGAAGAAGAAGATGAAAGTTCGAAGCAGCGTCCGTCGCATGTGCTCCTCCTGCAAGATCGTCCGCCGTCGCGGCGTTGTGCGGGTCATCTGCAACGCGGACCCCCGTCACAAGCAGCGCCAGGGCAAGTAAGCCCCCGCGCCCCTCTCAATCCACCAGCGACCCGTCCGGCCTTGACCGCCGGATAGCATCCCCTCACCCCACCATCCCATGGCACGCGTCATTGGCGTCGACATTCCGAACGACAAGCGTTTGGAGATCAGCCTGACCTACATCTTCGGCGTTGGCCGCAAGACGGCCCTGGACGTCTGTCGCGACCTCAACCTCGACCCGGGCATGAAGGCCCGGGACCTCAACGAGGAGCAGGTCACCGCGATCGCGACCCACCTGCAGAAGAACTACAACGTCGAGGGAGAGCTCCGGCGCTCCCTGGCGCAGGCCATCACCCGGCTCCGGGACATTGGCTGCTACCGCGGCCTCCGTCACCGGCGCGGCCTCCCCGTGCGCGGTCAGCGGACCCGCACCAACGCCCGCTCGCGCAAGGGACCGAAGAAGACGGTCGCTGGCAAGAAGTCCATCAAGAAGTGACCGAGCGCACGGCACACCGAAACACCCCGCAGGACCTGGCGAGCTTCGCTCGCTGAACCTGCACTCCGACCCGATTCAGATCCATGGCTAAGAGCACGAAGCGCAAGGCGAAGAAGAACATCGTCAAGGGCATCGTCCACGTGAAGTCGACGTTTAACAACACTCACGTGACGATCACCGACCCCGCGGGCAACACGATTTCGTGGGGCACCGCAGGCAGTCAGGGCTTCAAGGGGACGCGTAAGAGCACCCCCTTCGCCGCCCAGCGCGCTGCAGATAACGCGGCCCAGGCCGCAATGCGCCATGGCCTCAAGGAGGTCGAGGTGCGCGTCAAGGGCGCTGGATCCGGCCGCGAGTCGGCCGTCCGAGCCCTGGCAAACGCCGGCCTCCGCGTGTCCTCGATCGAGGACGTCACCCCGCTTCCGCACAACGGCTGCCGCGCGAAGAAGCGCCGCCGCGTCTGATCGCGCGTTTCGCGCAAGCCCACCACGTAGGACCAAGGATCAGCCTAGGACCGATATGGCTCGTTACACCGGACCCAAGATCAAGCAGTGCCGTCGAGAAGGGATGAACCTCTTCTTCCTCGGCCAAAACACCTCCAGCGGCAAAGTGGCCGTGCTCCAGCGACGGGACTACCCGCCGGGGGTGCACGCCCAGAGCCGACGCAAGGTCACCGAGTACGGTGTCCGCCTGCGGGAGAAGCAGAAGCTGAAGCGCGTCTTCGGCGTGCTCGAGCGTCAGTTCAAGCGCTACTTCGCCGAGGCCGAGCGTATGAAGGGCAACACGGGTGAGAACCTGCTGGCGCTCCTCAGCCGCCGCATGGACAACGTCGTGCTCGCCGGTGGCTTCGCCACGACCCTCGCCCAGGCGCGGCAGATGGTGAACCACGGCCACTTCCTCGTGAACGGCAAGCGCGTGACGATCCCCTCCTACCGCGTGCGTCCGGGCGATGTGCTCCAGCCGCGCGACAAGGAGAACACCAAGAAGATCGTCTCTGGCTTCATCGACGTGAACAAGGGCGGCGTCCAGCCGGACTGGCTCAGCGTCGACGCCGATGGGATGGCCATCACCGTTTCCTCGCTGCCGAAGCGCGAAGACTTCCAGTTCCCGATCCAGGAGCAGCTCATCGTCGAGCTCTGCTCCAAGTGATTCGAGTGGGCTCCTCGGAGCCCACGATGGTTGGCTCCGCGGCTGACGACTCCGCCCTCCTTTTGGGCGGTCTCCCCGCCGCGGCGCTCCCCCCAAACCGTCCCCTTTCAACTCCGAATCCCCCAATACGGCCCCAAGTCCGCGGCGAAGCCGCCCCTGGCCGTTCCCTCTCAGAGGGCCCAAGAAAATGAGGATCCGCTGGCGTAACTTTGAACTTCCCTCGCGCGTCGAGGCCGAGCAGGAGTCGCTGACCGAAGAGTACGGTCGCTTCCTGATCGACCCCTTCGAACGCGGCTTCGGGCACACCATCGGCAACGGCCTCCGTCGTGTCCTGCTCTCGTCCATCGAGGGCTGCGCGGTCACAGCCGTCCGTATCGAGGGCGCGAACCATGAGTTCGACAGCCTCGAAGGTGTCTACGAGGACGTTGCCGACATCATCCTCAACCTGAAGCGCCTGCGCGTTGAGTACGACGGGGATGAGACCATCACCTGCCGCATCCAGCGTTCCAGCGAGGGCGCGGTGACCGGCGCTGACGTTGAGTGCGAGGGCGGAGCCCGAGTCATCAACGAGGACCTGCACATCTGCACGCTCACCATGGACCGAGAGCTCGACATCGAGCTCGAGGTGCAGCGCGGTCGCGGGTACATCCCCGCCGAGGAGAACCGCATGGAGGGGCAGGAGCTCGGGACCATCCCCGTGGACTCCAGCTACTCGCCGGTCCAGCGCGTGAGGTACTCCATCGAGGCCACCCGCGTCGGCAAGTTCACCAACTATGACCGGCTCATCCTCGAGGTCTGGACCGACGGGACCGTGACGCCCCAGCTGGCGCTCACCGAGGCTGCGAAGATCTACCGCAAGCACCTGAACCCGTTCGTCCTCCAGGGCGAGACGCGTGACGGGACGCCCCTGCTGGAGACCCCGCAGTCCTCTGAGTTCAACCCGAAGCGTCAGGAGGACAGCGAGCTCAGCCGCCTCCTCGAGGCGCCGATCGCGGAGCTCGAGCTCTCGGTCCGGGCGCGAAACTGCCTGGATGGGGCCAACCTCCAGACCCTCTTTGACCTGGTGACCATGTCCGAGAACGACGTCATCAACCTCAAGAACCTCGGCAAGACCTCCCTCACGGAGATCAAGGCCAAGCTTGCGGAGCGCGGCCTGTCGCTGGGCATGCGCGTCGACTGATCCTGAACGACGGGCGCGGCCGGCTCTGGCCGCTCCCGACACCCCCCTGAAGATCCCCTCCAACGGGGACGCCCGCCGCTCCTCGGCGGGCGCGAGACCACCAAAGACCCATGCGACACCGCGTTGCCGGTTACAAGCTCGGCCGAACCACCAGCCACCGTATTGCCATGACTCGAAACATGGCTGCGTCGCTGATCGAGCACGAGCGCATCATCACCACCGTCCAGAAGGCGAAGGCCGTCAAGCCGTTCGTCGAGAAGCTGGTGACGATGGCCAAGGACCCGTCTCAGCACAATCGCCGCCGCGCCTTCTCGAAGCTGCGCAGCAAGGACGGCACCATCAAGCTGTTCGACGTGCTCGGCCCTCGCTTCGCGGAGCGTCCCGGCGGCTACTGCCGCATCATCAAGCTGGCCAAGCGCCGGCTGGGGGATAACGGCGAGCGCGCGATCCTCGAGTTCGTGGAGCGTACGCCTCGCGAAGAGGCCGTGGCCGAGCCCGAAGCCGCTGCCGAGTGAGCCCGAGCCAAGTGACTCGCCACTTCCTGATCTTCGGACCGCCCGCGGCGGGCAAGGGGACCCAGGCGCACTCGTTGAAGGAGCACCTGAGTGTCCCGCACGTCTCGACGGGGGATATGTTCCGGGCCAACATCCAGGGCGGCACGGACCTCGGCAAGGAGGTCCAGAGCCTCCTGGCCTCGGGGACCCTCGTGCCGGACTCTCTGACCAACCGCCTAGTGGCGGACCGTCTGCATCAGACGGATGTGGCGGAGGGGGTCCTGCTGGACGGCTTCCCGCGCAACGTGCCCCAGGCCGCATGGCTGGACGGATTCCTCGCCGGGAAGGGCACCAAGCTCTCGGGCGTGGTGGTCCTCACCGTGCCCGATGAGGAGCTCAAGGCTCGCCTGAAGGGGCGGGCTGAGAAGGAGAGCCGCGCGGACGACGCGGATCCGGCGGTCATCGAGCGTCGGATCGCGACCTACAAGGAGCAGTCCGAGCCTTGCATCGCGTACTACGAGGGCCAGGGCGAGGTGCCGCTGTACTTCGTGGACGGCGTCGGCTCGATCGAAGAGGTCGCCGAGCGCATTCGCGCTGCGGTCTAGCGAGTCAGCCCCAGGGCCTCCGGGCCGGTGAGCACGAGCGGCGCGCGCCCTGACCGGGCGCGCGCCGCTTTCGTGGACAGCGCGGGCCAGCGCCGATCAGACCCGCACGATGCCGACTCGGTCGTGGCCGAGCAGGTCGCAGAGCTCTCCGGCGAGCTCCTCGGAGATCGTGACGCTGCGCTCCTTGCTCGCCCGGACGCGCCGGGTGAGCCCGTCCTCGCCGAGGGCCTGAAAGAACAGCGGGTTCTCGCCGGGGTAGCGCGCGCACGTGTCCCTGAGCTCCCTTAGCTTGCTGCGGTCGCTGGGGGAGACCTTGAGCTCGAGGCCCCCGCGGAAGCGCTTGAGGGCGTCCGAGAGGCCCATGACCTCGTCGAGGAGCATGGCGGGCTCGTCGGCGCCTTCCTCCAGCTTGCCGCTGCAGAACAGGACGGCCCCGTCCTCGATGAGGTCCCGGGCAGTCTCGTACGTCCGGGGGAAGCAGGTGACGCCCACCGAGCCCGAGAGGTCCTCGAGCCGGAAGCGGCACATCTTGGATCCGGCCATGCGGCCCGACTTCACCACGAGCTCGGCCTTCTGGAGGACGAGGCCCGCGATGCGGACGGAGCCTTCACGGCTGGCCAGCTCGGGCAGCTTCCGGATGGGGCAGGACGACAGCAAGGACACGAGGCCGGCGCGCTCCTCGAGGGGGTGACCGGAGAGGTAGAAGCCCAGGACCTCGTACTCGAGCCGAAGGGCCTCCGCCTTCTCGATGGCGAAGCTGTCGTCGATCCCCACCTCGTGGTCGTCGTCGGGCTCCTCCGCGCCGCCGAAGGCGTCAAACATGGAGGACTGCCCGCTGCGCCGATCCTTGGCCGCGCTGCTGGCGTCCGTCATGGCCGAGTCCAGCGCGGCGAGGAGCGCGCCCCGGTTGTGGCCCATCTCGTCGAAGGCACCGGACTTGATGAGCGCCTCCCAAGCGATCTTGCCCATGTCGTGGGGGTCGACGGCCGTGACGAGGGAGTGGAAGGTGAGCGGTTCCCCCTTCTCGAGGAGGGTGGCGCGGGTGGCGTCCATGGCCTCGATGGCCGCCCGGCCGGTGCCCTTCACTGCGCCGATGCCGAAGCGGATCGCCTCTCCGCCGTCATCGGTCTGGGTCGGGCGGAACTCCCACTCCGACTCCGTCGCGCTCGGCATGAGGATCGCGATGTCGGACCGCTTCGCGTCGTCGATGAAGTCCTTGATCTTGTTCGAGTCGCTCATCTCGCACGAGAAGTTCGCGGCGAGGAAGTCGGTCCGGTGGTGCGCCTTGAGGTAGGCGGTCTGGTAGGTGATCAGGGCGTAGGCGGCCGAGTGCGACTTGTTGAAGCCGTATCCACCGAACTTGATGATGTTGTCCCAGGTGTTCCGGGCGACGTCCTCCTCGCAGCCGTTGGCCACGGCGCCCTCGATGAACTGCGCCGAGAACTTCTGCATGATCTCGGGCTTCTTCTTGCCCATCGCCTTTCGCAGGTTGTCGGCGTCGTTAAGGGAGAAGCCCGACAGCTCCACCGAGGCAAGCATGACCTGCTCCTGGTAGACGAGGCAGCCGTAGGTGCTGTCGAGGATCGGGACCAGGCTCTTGTGGGGATACGTGATCTCCTCGCGGCCGTGCTTGCGGTCCACGAACATGTCCACCATGCCGGACTCGAGCGGGCCCGGTCGGTACAGCGCGAGCACCGCGATCACGTCGTCGAAGCAGTCCGGCTTGAGCCGTGACAGGAGCTTCCGCATCCCCTCGGATTCCAGCTGGAACACGCCGAGGGTATCGCCCGCCATGAGGAGCTCGAAGACCCCGGGGTCGTCGAGGGGGAGCTCGTCCATCACGGGGGCCTCGAGTCCTCTGCGCCGGATATTGTCGAGGCAGCGCTCGATGATGGTCAGGGTCCTGAGCCCCAGGTAGTCCATCTTGAGGAGCCCGAGCTCCTCCAGCTGCGGCGCCGGATACTGGGTGGTGATGTCATCGCCATTCCGACCCAGGGGCACGTAGTCCACGGTCGGCCCTGGTGTGATGACCACGCCCGCGGCGTGGGTCGACACGTGCCGGGACATGCCCTCCAGGGAGACCGAGTACTGGAACAGCTCCTTCCAGCGCGGGCCCTGGTCGCGGAACGCCTGCAGGTCGCTGTCCTCCTCGATGGCCCTGGCGAGGGGCGGGGCTCCGGGACCAGCCGGGATCTTCTTGGAGATCTTGTTGATCTCGTTCAGGGGGAGGTCGAGGACGCGCCCCACGTCCCGGACGACCGTCCGTGAGGCCATGGTCCCGAAGGTCACGATCTGGGTGACGCACTCGCGGCCGTACCTCTCCCGGGTGTACTCGATGACCCGCTCACGGCCCTCCTTGCAGAAGTCGATGTCGATGTCGGGCATCGACACGCGGCTCGAGTTCAGGAAGCGCTCGAACAGCAGGTCGTACTTGAGGGGGCAGAGCCGCGTGATGTCGAGGAGGTAGGCGACGATCGATCCAGCGGCGGAGCCCCGGCCCGGGCCCACGGCGATGTCGTGGTCGCGGGCCCACTTGATCAGGTCCCAGACGATGAGGAAGTACGACACGAAGCCGAGCTCCCGGATGATCGACTTCTCTCGCTCGAGGCGGTCGCGGGCCTGCTGGCTGTCCGTCCCGTACAGCTCGACGAGCCGCTCCTCGAGGAGCCGGTCGAAGAGGGCGTCGGCGGCCTCGCCCGTCTCGCTCACGAACTCGGGGACGTGGTACTCGCCGAAGGTGAGCTTCACGTCGACCTGATCGGCCACGTCATTGGTGGCCTTCACCGAGTCGGGGAGGTCGCGGAACATGTGCGCCATCTCCTCCCGCGACTTGAAGAACAGCGTGTCGGTCTCGAAGCGGAAGCGGTCCTTCTCGTCCTTCTTGGCGCCGGTGTTGATGCACAGCAGGACGTCCTGAGCGTGGCAGTCCTCGGCGCGCAGGTAGTGGATGTCGTTCGTGGCGACGAGGGGGATCCCGGTGCGTTCGTGGATCCTCACCAGCGCCTCGTTGGCGTCGGCCTGGATGTTGAGCCCGTTGCGCTGGAGCTCGAGCCAGAAGTGCTCGGGCCCGAAGAGGTCGCGCAGCCCCGAGGCGAGGGCCTCGGCCTCCTTCTCCTTGCCCGTCCGCGTCAGCTGGTTGATCTCACCGGCCAGGCAGCCCGAGAGGCAGGAGATCCCGCTCGCGTGGTCCCGCAGGAGATCCATGTCGATGCGCGGCTTGAAGTGGTACCCGTCGACGAAGCCCGCGCTCGTGAGCTTCACGAGGTTCTGGTAGCCCTCGTTCGTCCGCGCGAGGAGAGTCAGGTGGCTATAGCCGTTACCGTTCTTCTTGGAGTGCTTCTCCCGCATCGACCGCTTGGCGATGTACACCTCGCAGCCGAGCAGCGGCTTGACGTCTCCGGCGTGAGCCTTTTGGTAGAGCTCCACGGCCCCGTGCATGTTGCCGTGGTCCGTGAGCGCCAGCGCCCGCTGCCCGTCCGCCTTGCACGCCTTGACGAGGTCGCCGATCCTGTTGGCGCCATCGAGGAGGCTGTACTCCGAGTGGACGTGGAGGTGGACGAAGTCGGGCGCTGCCATGGACGGTGGGGGGCTGGCGAGTTTGAGGGGCCCTGGGGGGGGGCCGGCGGAGAGTCGGGCGGGAGTCGGACCGGGGCTGAGGGCGCGTCGACGGGAGGCCTCAGCCGCGCAGCAGCAGGGACAACAGGCCCTTCTGGGTGGGGAGGCGGTTCGCTGCCTGGGTGTAGACGAGGCTCCTCGGCCCGTCGATGACCTCGTCGGTCACCTCGAGGTTGCGGCGCACGGGCATCGGGTGCATGAGGCGCGCGTCGTCGCCGAGCTTCATGAGGTTCTCGTCCACGAGCCAGTCGCGGCTCTGGGCGACCCGGTGCGCGGCGATGGTCGGCTGACCGTAGCTCTCGAGGGCACCCCACGAGCGGGCGTAGACCACGTGGGCGCCGCGTGCGGCGGCCTCGGCGGACGACACCTCCTCGAAGCTGGCGCCGCCCTCCGCGGCGAGCTGACGGGCTTCGCTCAGCACGCCGCCATCCAGCTCGTAGCCGGGCGGGTGCGCGAGGGAGACGTTGGCGCCCGCGCGCAGCGCGGCGTGTAGCAGGGAGTGGACGACGGCCGGGCCCGCGGGGGTGGGGGACGGGGTCCACACGATGGCGAGGCGGCGGCCGGTGATGTCCTTGCCGAAGGTCTCGCGCAGGGTCAGGAGATCGGCGAGGGCCTGCAGAGGGTGCCAGAGCGCGCTCTCCATGTTGATGACAGGGACGCTGCTGTTGCTGGCCCAGGCGCGGATGCCCTCGTCCCGCCGGTCCACCTCCCAGGCCTTGCCCGCGGGCTTGGGCCGGATGGCGAGGGCGTCGCAATAGGTGGAGAGGACGGCGGCGGCGTCCCGGACGTGTTCGGGGGCGGTGCCGTCCATCACGACACCGTCGCGGGCCTCCACCTCCCAGAAGTCCGAGCCGGCGGACAGGTGGACCCCGCGGCCGCCCAGCTGCTGGATGGCGACCTCGAAGGAGGTGCGGGTCCGCAGCGACCCGCGGAAGAAGAGGAAGCCCACGGACTTCCCTGCCAGCTCGGCGCGCTGAGAGCCGGCCTTGAAACGCTGCGCGAGGTCGAGGATGTCCTCGAGGCGGGACTCGGTGAGGTCGCGGAGGCGGATCAGACTCTGGGTGGTCCTGGTCATTGCATCAATGGGGGGAGCGAGGGGCCCGATCCTACGATGGATCGGGCCGCGTTCCAGCGCGATCGGCGTGGGGAGGTGGGATCCTCGATCCCGCCGGTGGCGTCCTCCCCCTGCCAGGTGCCCTGGTCCGGCCCGCCCCGGCCCAGCGCGCCCCCCTCCCGCCGCCGGGTGGGCGTGGCGGTCGATGGGGGGCGGGGCCTCGGGCCGGGCGCGCCGGGGTGGGCGGGTCGCTGGCTTTCGCTCGCCGAATCTTGACGGTCGCCCCGGTCACGGCTACAACCTCGCCTCTCAAACGCACCCGTAGCTCAACTGGATAGAGCACCTGACTACGGATCAGGAGGTTAGAGGTTCGAATCCTCTCGGGTGTACCACTCAACCGACCGCGACCTGCGGCCGGTCGCCCCCGCGCTCTCGGGCCCCTCACAAGTCACCTCAGGTCGGCGGGTCAGGATCCAGGGCCGGATCCGGGCCTGCTCTTCGAAGACCGCCGGTGACGCTCAACCATCTCGGCGGTCCTCTGACAATCTGACGATGGACGAGACCCTCAGCATCGAGGACCCCCGAGCTCCCGGCGACGACGTGGACGACCTGGCGGGCATCGCGCTGGCCTTGGCGTACGCCGAGGAGGCGCGAGACGCCGACGAGGTGCCGATCGGCGCCGTCGTGGTCCGTGGCGGCGCGCTGCTCGGCGTGGGCCGGAACCGCTGCCGTGCCCACGGAGAGGCCACCGCTCACGCGGAGATGCTCGCGCTCAGCGATGCCTTCCAGCGGACCGGCGACATGCGGCTCCCCGGCGCCACGGTGTACACCACGGTGGAGCCCTGCTTCATGTGCGCAGGTGCGCTGAGCCACGCGCGGATCGCGCGGGTGGTCTGGTCGGTCCGGGACCCAAAGTTCGGAGGCGCAGCCTCCCTCGGCACGGTCCTCACCGATCCCAGGCTGAACCATGTGGCGGAGATCCGCGAGGGACTCCACGCGGAAGAGTCGCGGCGACTGCTGCAGCAGTTCTTCCGCGACAAGCGCTGAGCGCGTTCGTCCATCGACCAGTCCAGGGGGCCTACAGCTGCGAGGCTGCAGCCCCCGGGCGGAGAGGTGGCAGAGTGGCCGAATGCGCTGGTTTCGAAAACCAGTAGGCCTTTACGGGTCTCGTGGGTTCAAATCCCACCCTCTCCGCCATCCTTCCATCCCTGGCCAAGCGGCCCGGTCCTTGGGGGAGGCCGAGAGCCTCCTCGCTCGGCGGGGGAACACGACAACTAGACGGAGAGGTGACAGAGTGGCCGATTGTGCACGCTTGGAAAGCGTGTGTGCCTTCACCGGTACCGTGGGTTCGAATCCCACCCTCTCCGCCATTCCCTCCCACCTCGGGGGGGGATGGGCAGCAACTCAGTAGCAGGCACAACCGTGCGCGGCGATGGGTCCGGTCCCACGCGATGGCGTAGGTCCGAACCGGGTCAGGCCGGGAACGGAGCAGCCCTAAGGTCCTCACGTCAGGCGCGAGGTGCCCGGGCCCTTCGGCGCGCGCGGTCCCTCCTGGGCTGCAGGAGACGGCGGCGGCCGCCGGCTACCCCGGCGGGGGGGCCTCAGATCCACGGCGACTCTCAGGGGCCGCCGTGCGTCCATCGCGGGCCTCGCCCACTGCGGGATCCAGGCCCCTCCCGGCTGACCGGGGCGAAGGCTGCTTCGAACCGGGCCCGAGGCGTTATCCTCCACCCGAGCGCCGGCGCGGCGCCCCACCTGATGTCCTACCTCGTCCTCGCCCGAAAATACCGCCCGCGGACCTTCGCCGAGGTGGCCGGGCAAGACGTGGTCACCCGTACCCTCCGGGGCGCCATCGCCGAGGACCGCGTCGGGCACGCCTATCTCTTCTTCGGGCCCCGAGGGACGGGCAAGACCACCTCGGCGCGGCTCTTCGCCAAGGCGCTGAACTGCGAGGAGGGGCCGACGGCCGACCCGTGCGGGGTTTGCGCGCGCTGCCTCGCCTACGACGCCGGGGCGGAGGGCGACCTCATCGAGATCGACGCCGCCTCCAACACGAGCGTGGACCATGTCCGGGGTCTGCGGGACCAGGCCTCCTATGTCCCCCTCGCTGCGCGCTTCAAGGTGTTCCTCATCGACGAGGTGCACATGCTCTCCAAGAGCGCGTTCAACGCGCTCCTGAAGACGCTCGAGGAGCCGCCGCCCCACGTCAAGTTCCTCTTCGCCACCACCGAGCTCCACAAGGTCCCCGACACCGTCGTGTCCCGCTGTCAGGTGCTGCGCCTGTCGGCGCTCTCGGAGTCCGAGATCCAGGCGCGCCTCGACGAGGTCTTCGCCGCCGAGCAGATCGAGGCGGAGGAGGGGGTCACCGCGCAGATCGCGAGGCTGGCCAGGGGCGGCATGCGGGACGCGCTCTCCCTGGCGGATCAGCTCCTGGCCCAGGTGGGCCGGAAGCCGCGGCTCGCCGACACCGAGCGCCTGGCGGGCGAGGGAACGAACGAGGCCGTGGAGGCCGTGCTCGGCGCGATCCTCCAGGCGGATCCGCCGGGGCTGCTGGCCGCGCTCCCCGCGCGCGAGGGCGAGGAGCCCGCGTTCCTCGACGCACTCCTCGGGTACGTGCGCACCGCGCTGGTGCTCGCGCTGGTGGGAGAGGACGCGCCCATGGCCGCGGGGGCTGCGAGCGCGGAGAGCCGGGCTCGCATGGCCGCCCTCGCCAAGTCCTTCGGTGCAGGCCGGGTCGAGCTGATGCTCCAGGAGTTGCTCCACGCCCGTGAGCGGATGGGGCCGGTCCACATGCGCGCCCACGCACGCCTCGTCCTTGAGACGACGCTCCTCGACCTCTGCCGGCCCGAGGCCACCATGCCGGTGGAGGAGATGTGCCGGCGGCTCGAGGCCCTCGAGGCGCGCCTCGGTGGCGCTCCGGCGTCGCCCGCCCCCTCACCGGCGGCGCCCGCGCCGCGGGCTCCTGCCCCGGCGCCGGCTCCAGCGCCCACCCAGGCACCGCCCACGCCGCCGGCCCCCAGGGGCGTCGCGCCAGCGCCGGAGGCCTACGTCCCCCCGTCCGAGCGCGCCGGCAAGGCACGCCCCGCGGCCCCGCCCCAGGCGCCCCCCGCCGCCCCCGCACAGGCAGAGGTTCGCGTCCAGCCCTCGCCCGAGCGCAGGCCGCCTTCGGCGCGCGATCGACGGGCTGCCGGCTCGACCGCGCGGGTCCAGACCAACAGCACCGCCGACCGCTGGACGGGGCTGCTCCAGGAACTCGGGCGCAGCTCGAGGGAGCTCGCGGGCCTGCTCTCCAAGAAGGGGGAGCTCGTGCGTGAGAGCAACAGCGTGGCGCCGCTGAAGGTACGCGGCCTGACCGAGCCGGAGCTGGCCTTCATGGAGCGGCCCGACTCGAGGGCCTCCATCGAGGCGGCCTTCAGGGCGGTCTCCGGCGAGGAGGTCGCGCTCAAACTTGAGATCCACCGCGGAGGCTCCAGCGCCGATGGCTTCACCCAGGAGATCACGGAGCTCTTCGGCGGCCGGGTCGAGGACTGACGGGGCTTGGCGCCGCGGGTCCGCAGACGCAACATCCAGGTCACTCGACAAGAGTGCCAAGACCAACAGACCTCAGACCAAGGGGACCCTCGCGTCCCGTGGAGATCGACCATGACCGGAGCCTTCGGAGATATGGGCAACCTGCTGTCCCAGGCGCAGGAGATGGACCGCCGCGTCCGTGAGGCCCTCGAGGAGCTCGGCGAGGATCGCATCGACGGCTCCGCCGGGGGAGGCGTGGTGGGGGCCACGGTGGACGGGCTCGGTCAGGTCCAGGGGATCCGGATCTCCGAAGAGGCGGCGCGGGCCTCTGACCCGTCGGGACTCGATGAGCTCGTCCTCGCCGCCACGAAGGACGCGCAGGCCAGGGCCAAGCGCCAGCGCATCGAGCGGTTGACGCAGGTCACCGGCGGCGTCCAGCTGCCGTGGTTCTCCTGAGGCGCTGAGCGCACCGCACACCCCAAGCACCATGGCTTACCCCGCCCCCGTCGAGTCGCTGGTCCGCGCCTTCGAAGCCCTCCCCGGCGTGGGGCGCGTGAGCGCCGAGCGCCTGACCTTCCACGTCCTCCGTGACGCCGCGGCCGGCCGCGGCCTGCGGGACGGCCTGGCCCTGGCCCTCGAGAGCGCCCGTCGCTGCTCGGAGTGCGGCAACGTCTGTGAGGGCAAGCTCTGCGAGGTCTGCTCGGACCCCGAGCGGGACGCGTCGACCCTCGCCGTGGTCGAGGAGCCGCGTCACGTGGAGGCCCTCGAGCGGGCGGGCGTCTTCCAGGGGCGCTATCACGTCTTGATGGGGGCCCTGAACCCCGCTGACGGTACGGAGGAGCGACACCTCGCCGTGAAGGGCCTCATTCGCCGAGCCCAGGGCGGGGGCGTGAAGGAGGTGATCCTCGCCACGGACCCGGACAAGGAGGGGGAGGCCACGGCGCTGCTGGTCCTAGACGCCCTGGAGTCCGCCGGGATCGACGGGCTGACCGTCAGTCGCCTCGCCAGGGGGCTGCCGGCGGGCAGCGCCATCGAGTACCTCCACAAGGGGGTCCTCGAGGATGCCCTGGAGGACCGCAGGGCCATCCGGCGCCGACAGGGCTGAGGGGGGAGAGCGGGCTACGGGATTCGGCGGGATCGGCCGATACACCCCCCGATGGCCAAGCTCGGACTCAATCACGGTCTGCACCAGCGCCAGGACATGGTCCTGGCGCCGCGCATGCTCCAGGCGATCGAGGTGCTCGCCCTCCCGGGCGCGGACCTCGAGGGCTGGCTCATGGAGCAGGCGGAGGGCAACGAGGCCCTCGTGGTGGAGGCGGCTCGCCCCGAGCTGTCGGCCGAGCGGGACCGGCTGGAGCCGTCGCGATCGCGGGCCGCCGCCATGAGGGCCAGCGACGACCATCACGCGCTGCTCGAGGCCCAGCCGGACCGCAGCCTCTCCCTCTCCGACACCCTCGAGGCGCAGCTGTCGACGCGGGAGGTCGACGAGGACGTGAGGGGGTGGGTGTGCTTCCTCGTGGACTGCCTGGACCCCGCCGGCCTCCTAACGACCTCCGACGAGGAGCTCATGGACCTGGCGGTAGCCGCAGACCTCGCGCTCGCCGGGACCGAGTCGGGCTGGGCGTTGCTCGGCCGGGCGATCGGGGAGCTCCAGCAGCTGGAGCCCGCCGGCATAGGCGCTCGCTCCTCCGTCGAAGCCCTGCTCCTCCAGCTCGATCCGGCGGACGAGGACTACGCGCTCCTCTGCTCCCTGCTCGAGGACTTCCTCTTCGAGCTCTCCCGGAACCGTCGCCCGTCGGTGGCGGCGAAGCTGGGCCTCGAGCTCGGCGAGCTCGATCGGCTGCTCGGGGTCCTCGGGCAGCTCGAGACGCGGCCGGCCGCGTACCTCACGGTGGACGCGGCGCCCACCATCCAGCCGGATGTCATGGTGCAAAGGGACGGTGATCGCGTGAGCGTCGAGCTCGTCCGCGGCCTGCTGCCGTCCGTCACCATCGACCCCATGGCCGAGGAGCTGCTCGGCAGCGGCGCCCTCGAGCCCGACGCCCGCGGCTACCTGCGGGGCAAGGTCGACCGGGCGCGCTCCTTGGCGGAGGCGGTGGAGATGAGGGGCGCGACGCTGCTCCGTGTGGCCGAGGGCGTCATCCGCCGCCAGCCTCGGTTCATGAGCGAGGGCCTCTCGGGCCTGCGCCCCCTGTCGATGACCGACCTCGCCGCGGAGCTCGGGCTCGCGCCCAGCACCATCAGCCGCGCGGTGGCCGGGAAGTCCCTCCAGACACCCTTCGGGATCCTCCCGCTGCGGCAGTTCTTCCAGAGCTCGACCTCCTCGGCGGGGGAGGGAGGGGCCGCCGCCACCGAGGCGGTCAGGATCCGGGTAAAGCACCTGGTGGAGGGCGAGGAGCCCTCCGCGCCCCTCTCCGACGAGGCGATCGTCGAGGCCCTCGGCGAGGCCGGGCTCGCCGTCGCGCGGCGGACGGTCGCCAAGTACCGCAAGGAACTCGGGATCCCGAGCTCCTATCGGCGCAAGCGCCACGCCTGAGCGGCTATCCTCCCGGCGCCATGGCGCTGCGAAACGTCCGCATCGAGGTCGCGTACGACGGCTCACTCTTCTACGGGTGGCAGCGGCAGGACGGCTTTGACAGCGTCCAGGCCTCCATCGAGGATGGCCTTGCGGACCTCCTGGGCACGATCGTGACGATCCACGGGGCGGGCCGCACCGACACGGGGGTGCATGCGCTGCGGCAGGTGGCGCACTTCCATTTGGACACACGCCTGGATGACGATCGCCTGCGCCACGCCCTCAACGCCCACCTGCCCGCCGGGGTTCGGATCCGAAGGGCCGAGACCTGCCGGGACGACTTCCACGCACGATTCGACGCGCGGGGCAAGCGCTACGCCTACGTGGTGCAGAGCACTCGACACCGGCCCGCGCTCGGGGTCGAGCACGTCCATTGGGAGCCCGCGCCGCTGAACCGTGGGGCGATGGAGGCCGCGGCCCGGCGCATCATCGGTCGACGAGACTTCGCGGCGTTCGCGACCGCGGGCTCCCCGCGCAAGTCCACGGTCCGCACGGTGCAGCACCTGCGGCTCGTGGCGCGGCGCGAGCGCTTCGCCATCGTCGTCCAGGGGGACGGCTTCCTCTACAACATGGTGCGGACCATCGCGGGCACCCTGATCCAGGTGGGGAAGGGGGCCATGACGCCCGACGATGTGAGCGCCGCGCTCGAGGCGGGGGACCGCAGCCTGGCCGGCCCCACGGCCCCGGCCCGGGGGCTCTACATGGTGCGGGTGCTCTACGACGAGCCGGTATTCTCCGGCCCTGACCGTGGCCCGGCCGGCGTCCCCGGTCTCCTCAACGGAGGCTGACCCCGGGGCCGCCTGTGCCTCTTCCCAGGACAGCGGGGCGCCCGGCGCTCACCGTCGGGTGATTCGTGGGGAATCGTCGTTCGCGGGGCCCCCAGGGCCGGCTCCCTGGAGAGGCCTTGACGCCTGTGCACATTTGTCGCAGGGTCGATCAGGACCCGCCGGATCCCGGTGGATCACCAGGACAACTCGAAACCCACGCTCCAGGAGGTGCGCATGAAGACCAAAGTGTCGATCCTGCATCACGATTACCCGAGCCGCTACCGCAGCCTCGTCGAGGAGCGTCTAGCCGCGCTCGAGCGATTCAATCAGGAGATCATCTCCATGGATGCACGGCTCGAGAAGGACGCGCGCACGCACCGCGTCGAGCTGGTCGCCAACCTCGGGAGGGGGCAAACCCTCGTGGCCAACGTTCACCGAGACGCCTTCGGAGAGGCCCTCTATGAGGCGATCGACCGCATGGGGAGGCAGCTGCGTAAGCAGCACGATAAAGCCAAGCTGGAGCCCCGGAGGCACCACGGAGTCGCCTGACCGATGGGAACACGCCACGCGGCCTCCGGGTCCGTGGCTCGCTAGGGGCGGCCCGGCAGGATTTCGATCCGGCCGGGCCGCCTCCTCATGTGCAAGGTGCTCCGGGGCACCGCGTACCGGTCCCTGGCGCGGCTGGCGGGTCCCAGCCGCGGAGCGCCGATTCTGTTAAGTTGGTCCCACAGAGCGACGCCCAGTCCCGGTGGCGTGCTCCGGCCCCAATACTCCCCATGGACTGGTACAAGCGTTTCAAGTCGAAGGCCTGCATCCTCAAGATGAAGGCGGAGTCCAAGGAAGAGGCCCTCGATGAGGTCGCCGCGCAGATCCTGTCCTCGGGGCTGGTGAACGCCGAGCTCGGGGAGTCGATCCGGAAGGCGCTCCACGACCGGGAGGCGCTGGCTTCCACGGGGGTCGGCATGAACGTGGCCATCCCGCACGTGAAGGTCGAGGGCCTCACGGAGGCGGTCTGCTCCCTCGCCGTCTGCAAGGAAGGTCTGGAGTGGAGGGCCGTCGATGGCGCCCCAGTGAACATCCTCTTCACGGTCATCCGTCCCGACGGCCCGACGGAGGAGCACGACCCCGAGGATCACCTCGAGATGATGCGCTGGATCGCGAAGCTTGCCCGGGACACAGACTTCCGCGCCTTCGCCATGCAGGCGAAGACCAAGCCCCAGCTCGTCGGCCTGCTCAAGGAGATGTCGTCGAACTGAACCCCGTCGCGGCGCCCGTTCGCCGCCTGGGGCCCGCTGGCCATGAACAACTCTCGCAATGTCACGGTGGTGAACGAGGCGGGGCTCCACGCCCGCCCATGCCACGCCATTGTCTCCCTCGCCATGGGGCACTCCTGTTCGCTCAGGATCCGCTCGGTGGGGGACGCGGCGCGTGACGTGAACGGCAAGAGCATCCTCGAGCTGATGACCCTCGAGGCCCGGCAGGGCGTCGAGCTGGAGCTCAGCGCGGACGGGGAGGGGGCCGCGGACCTGCTCGACGAGCTCGCAGGGCTCTTCTCCTCGGGATTCGGGGAGCGCGAGTCCGCCGGCTGACACGGCGGGAGGCGCCCCCAGGAGTTGCTCCTGCCCTCCCAGGGCCTCCCTCGGGTGCGATCGCGCATTCGGTGGTTTCTTGCGGCGGCGGAGGGGTCGATCCCGCGCCGAGTCATGGGGGCCCCTGCGGTGCTCCCCAGGGCCACCGTGGGTAGGAGGGGAAACCCCCTTACGCCCCCGGGAAGGCCGTTCGCTGCGCTTTTTTGGGACGGCCGCTCAACCCATTTGCTGGGGCTGGACGACACAGCCAGTGGAGCCGCCGGGGCAACCCCATCGAGCGCGGCCCCCCAACCAAGGGAAGGCAAGTGTTTCGGAGCAAGAAGAGGGTGGTCGGACTCGACCTCGGCAGTTCGGTCGTCAAGGCCGTAGAGATCACGCTCGAGGGGCAGGAACCGGTCATCACCGGCTTCAGCCGCGCCGAGTTGCCACCAGGAGGCAGCGTCGATGACGCCGTGAAGCAGGTCTTCAAGGAGGGCCGCTTCCGCTCCAAGCGCGTCGTCTCGGGCGTGTCCGGTCAGGACACGGTCGTGCGCTACCTCTCCATGCCGCAGATGTCGGACAGCGAGCTGCAGCAGGCCATCCAGTTCGAGGCGGACAAGATCGTGGCCTCGGACGAGGACTTCATCCTGGACTGCCTGCCGCTCCAGCGGGGCACCGCAGAGGACCCCGAGATGTCCGTCCTCGTGGCGGCCTGCCAGTCCGAGAGGCTGAACGGTCAGGCCCAGATGATCCAGAGCGCAGGCTTGCTCCCGATCGCGATCGACCTCGATCTCTTCGCCCTCGCGAACGCCTGGGAGCTGTGCGTCATGCCGGTCTCCGAGAGCGTCGAGGGGCGAGACACGCGGGCCACGGCCCTGGTGGATGTCGGCTCCCGGGTGACCTCGATCAACGTGATGCGCGGGGGCGTGAGCTGCTTCAGCAGAGAGATCCCCATCGGCGGAGCGAACATGACCCAGGCGGTTGCCCGCCGGCTCAGCCTGGAGGGCTTCGAGGCCGAGGCCGTCAAGCGGACCTCCGAGGACCACCAGGCAGAGGTGCGCACCGCCATCGGGCCGGTCCTCGAGGACCTCGCCTCCGAGCTGATGCTCTCCATGGACTACGTCGAGCACAACGAGGGGCTCACCGTCACCGAGGTCCTCCTGTCCGGTGGGGGCGTCCTCGCCCCCGGTGCCGCGGAGTATGTCGAACAGGCCGTGGCGCGACCGACGCGCCTCTGGAACCCCCTCGAGGGGCTCCGCGTCGACGTCAACCGCGTTGACGTCGAGGAGCTCGAGGCCTGGGCCCCCTCACTCGTCGTTGCCGTCGGACTCGCGTCCAGGGTTGTGAACCAATGATCAGCGTCAATCTCCTCCCCGAAGAGTACCGCCGGCGGGCGAAGTCCCCGATCGGGATCATCGCGGCCATCAGCGCGGCGGTGCTGATCAACGCCTCGCTCTTCGCCTACTGGGGCTACCTCCACTTCGGCGTCAAGGCGAACGTGGCCACGACCCGGGACGTCCTCCAGGCCGACCTTGCCGGACTCAAGTGGCAGGTCGACTACCACAACAGCCTCAAGGCCGAGATCGCCACGCGCTCCCAGCGCGAGCAGACCCTCGCGGAGATCACCAAGGACCGGGTCCTCTGGACGAAGACGCTCGACGAGCTGATCGACGTCGTCCACGCCGGCCGCGAAGGGGTCGACCACTTCATCTGGTTCAACGACCTCGCCGCCGAGGTCAAGACCGACCGCAACAACCACGGCCAGCTGACCGGCGACGGCGTCTCTGGCGCCGAGGCCTACGCCCAGCTGGCGAACTTCGCCGAGGACCTCGAGGACGCCTCGCTGTCCTCACTCATGGGCATCTTCGAGGCCCCCGAGCCGCTGCAGGCGACCCAGGAGAAGCCGGACGAGACCCTCATCCCGTCCGTGACCTGGTCGTTCCCGCTGCGGATGAACCTGCTCAGCCCGCAGGACCGTGTGAAGAACCGCGAAGCTGCTGAGGGGGACGACCAGTGAACGACAAGCAATTCTGGTCAACGCTCGGTGGCATCACCGCAGCGCTGGCGCTCCTCTTCGGGTACCTCATCTACAGCGAGCACGAGGGCGTGAACGCTGCCCAGGCTGAGGTGGTCTCCCTGCGCGACCGCATCGCGAGCTCGCGCAAGACGGTTCAGTCCACGCCCCAGGTGGAGCAGGAGGTCATCATCCTGCGGGAGATCTCCGACCGCATCCGCGAGATCCTCCCTGACACGAAGGACCTGAACAACGTCATCCGGGACTTCGAGGAGTACATGCAAGAGGCGGGGGTGACCTCCCAGGGGTTCCGGCCCACCTCGAACTCCAACTCGCGCCAGCGCACTCGCTCGGCCTTCGAGCGGGTCTCGTACCAGTGGCGGCTCGCCGGGGACACCTTCCAGGTGCTCGACTTCCTCAACCGGATCGAGACCCACAGCCGCTTCATGGCGGTCTCGAAGCTGAGCATCAAGTCGGCGAACCGCCGCGCGATCCTCGACGAGGGAGTGGCGAGCCACACGATCATCCTCGACGTCGAGACGTACAAGTACGTGCCCCCGAGCGCCAAGGAGGGGGAGGTCGAGATCCGCAGCTACGAGCGGAAGCGTGACCTGCTCTCGGGCAAGATCGGGGTCCGCCGTCAGGCGCTCACCCTGCAGACCTACCGCTACCAGGGAGCCCGCGGGCGCCGCGACCCGCTGGTGGACCCGCGCGTTCCTGCCCGCGTCGACGACCCCAACGCCTGGACCGTTCAGCGCCAGCAAGAGGAGGTCGACGAACTGGTCGCCCGCGTCGAGGAGGCCCAGGGCTACTGGGTGGCGTCCAACGCGGCCAAGTCGGTCCTCGAGCGGATGGTCCAGCGCAGCGAGCTCGAGAAGCTGATCCTCCGCATTGGCGAGGACGTCCGGCGCATCGAGGACGAGGGGCACATCACCTATCGTCCGGCCCAGAAGCGCCTGGAGACCCTCGTCACCGAGCCCCTCGAGGTCCTGCGCCTGGCGCTCGACCGGAGCAAGGCCATCGAAGGACCCAGCGCCACCGCCCTCCAGACGGTGGGGGACACGATGGTCGGCTACATCGAGGCGCTCGAGTACGAGTACGCGCTCGACGCGTTCGACGCCGTCGTCGACTCCCTCGAGCTGCTCGCCGATGACCCGGAGCGCATGGAGCTGGCTGACTGGCTCCTGATGCTCTACGAGGAGGCGACCATCCTCCGCGACTTCAGCGCGATCGAATTCGATGTGGGCGGCGTGGCCATCATCGAAGGACTTGAGCCCGTGATCATCATCGACGGCAAGCGCCGCACGATCGGTGACCTCGTGGCGGACGACCTCGTGGTGCACGGGGTGCGCCCGAACGAGGTCGACTTCATCTTCCGGGGTGCGATCGTGACGCGCGAATTCTGAGCCCTGTCCTGCCCGAGCCGGGCCCGCCTCGAGGCGTACCTGACTCTGCACCTTTCAAACAACAACCACCGCCACTCCAAGCCAACTACCGTCCGCTCGTCGGACAGAAGGACTCCTGGTGAAACTCATCAACCGCCTCAACGCGATCGGCCTCTGCCTGGCCGCTCTCACTCCGCTCGCGAGCGCACAGGTCCCGAGCCTCGACGCCCGGGTCGACATCGACATCGTCGAGCGTGACCTCTCCGAGGTCGTGCAGTACCTGCGCGAAAAGTCGGGCGCCAACATCGTCGTGCTCGAGGGTGGGGACCGGAAGGTCGAGACGCTCAAGCTCTCCGACGTCTACTGGCGCCACGCCCTGGACTACGCCGCCGAGTCGGCGGGTTGTGTCGTCGAGGAGGACCAGTCCGGCGTCCTCACGATCAGCAGCCCGTATCGGGTGGAGTTCGTCTTCGACGACCAGGACATCCGCGAGGTGATCTCGACGATCGCCAAGGCCGCAGACGCCAACGTGGTCATCGCCCCCGAGGTCGAGGGCACCGTCCGGCTCCGCCTCAAGAACGTGCCCTGGCGCGATGCGCTGGAGCAGATCTGCGAGGCCCGCGGGTACACCGTCGTCGAGAAGGCGCGGAACATCCTCAGCGTCGTCGACCCGGCGCAGCTCGAGCGCCAGAAGGTGACCCGCAGCTACCAGCTGCGCTACATCCGCCCCCGCAGCTCGCGGGCGGCGGTGCTCAAGAGTGAGTTCGTCGAGGGGCAGTCGCAGCCCCCGATCGGCCCCCCCTCCGAGCACTTCTCCATCCTGGCGGCCCTCGACGGGGCCCTCTCGGACACCGGGGACCTGACCTTCATCGAGTCGCAGAACGTGATCCTCGTCCGCGACACGACCCAGGTGCACGAGACCATCCAGGAGATCCTGCGACGCCTCGACGTCGAGCCCGGCCAGATCTTCGTCGACCTGAAGTTCGTCTCGACCGCGAACTCCGACCTGCTCAACCTCGGCGTCGACTACGGCGACGAGGGCGCGCGGGTCTCCATCAGCGGCAGCCAGATTCCCATCGAGCTCCCGTTCAGCATGGGTGAGGGGGGCTGGGAGGACAGCATCATCGCCTCGGACACGGGCTTTGGTCCCTACGCCGGTAACTCGACGGTGAACGGCGCCCCGATCAACCCCGGTCAGACGCAGGTCCCCGCGACGATCTTCGGTGCCCTGAACTTCAACCAGGTCCAGGCCACCCTGCGGATGCTCCAGCGGGACACCAAGTCAGAGGTCATCCAGGCCCCCAAGATCGTGACCCTCGACGGAAACGAGGCCACGATCTTCGTCGGTGAGACGGTTCGCTACGCCGAGGCCAAGTCCGAACAGGGCCAGGCCGGCGGCCTCCAGCTCACGGTCGCGGAGGCCCAGGGCTCGCCCGTGGAGATCGGCTTCCAGCTGCTGGTGCGCCCGAACGTGATCCCCGGTACGCGCAAGATCCGGATGGAGGTCATCCCGAAGGAGACGAGCCTCTCGGGTACTGGCGTGAGCGCGCTGGCACCGGCGGGCTTCGATGTCTTCACGGTCGGCTCGGCCGGCGGCGAGGGCTCCATCGCGCTCCCGCGGACGCGCTCCTCGACCCTGTTCACCCAGATGATCTTCGAGAGCGGCCAGACCATGGTCATCGGCGGCCTCACCACGGACGCCGAGACCAAGACCCTCAGCCGCGTGCCGTACATCTCCCGGATCCCGGTCCTGGGGGAGCTCTTCAAGTACCGCAACGAGGCTCGAGATCGCCGCAGCCTCCTGATCTTCATCACGCCGTCGCTTGTCCATAACTCGGAGGACGCGGAGTTCCTGCTCCAGCAGGAGCTGCAGCGCCGCAAGAACCGACTCGCGGACGAGGTCGAGGCGCTCCTCGACGAAGACGTGGAGTGATCCAGCTGGACTGGGGCCCCCTTTAGCGAGGGGGCCCCATCCTTCCCCTGCGCGGCCCCAGGTGGGCATGGGCCCCCCGTCGCAGGGGTGGGCCCTCCAGGGGGACAGGGAGCGGCCCCCCCCCTCCTAGGCCCCCTCAGCGCCCCCTCCTCCCTTTTTGGGCGGTGATGTTCGACTCCAGCGATGGGCTCTGCGACATTCGTCTCCGGCGCCGAGGAGTGTTCCTCCGCCAAGCCCAGGAAGGGCGCGTTGTCCCCCGGCATCCGGGGGCGGCGCTGAGGCCAGGGTGACTGGCCCTCCCGCCGACCGGCGGCCCTTCCCGACCACGTCCAGCCCCGCCATCCGCGCGGGGATCGCCGGGGCGCTGCGCCGAATTCGTTCGGCCGCGCGCCTCCCCTTCGAAACACAGTTACCCAGCGGCCCATCGCGGGCTGCTCGGCGCCCCGCGGCTGTCGACGCTGCGCCCGGTCCCATGATCCTCTCCTGAGGGTCTGGATGACGGGGCGCGCGCCACCTCGGTGGGCGCTTCACAACGATGACAGATCAGTACCCCGTCGACAGAGACCTCTCTGTCGACTCGATGGTTCGCCTCGCTCTCTCCAGCCGCTTCCCCAGCTGGGAAGGCCCCGACGACACCGGGGACGGCGCTCCCGGCGGCTTCGGCGCCGGTATCGAGCCGGGCGCGCGTCCCAGTGCCTCGGACTCCGGAGAGGCCGGTCCGCCGGCAGAGAAGCCTGCCCGGAAGCGGCGGGTCCGCAAGAAGCCCGTCCGCAAGAAAGCGGCCTCCTCGGACGCTGGCTCCGATGGAGCAGAGGCCGATGCCGCGCCGGAGAGCGCCGAGCCGAAGGGCTCGGAGGGCGATGAGCCCAGGGCCAGGAAGACCCGTCGGCGTTCGACCGCCGAGCCGGATGGGGGAGAAGCCCCGGCCGAGGATGGTGACGAGCGCGGAGGCCGGAAGCGCCGCCGCCGGGGCTCCCGAGGTGGGCGTCGGCGCAAGCGCGGCGATGAAGACGACTCGCCCGAGGTCGATGTGATCCCCGGCGAGGAGGACGAACTTCCCCGCGGCGACGGCGCCTCGGACGCCGAGGCGGACGAGGAGAAACCGGCGGCGCGCAAGAAGAAGCGCACCCGCCGGAAGTCCCGCCGGAAGACGAGCGACGAGGACTCGGGCGCGGAGCTCGAGGGCGCCGCGACCTCCGATGACGAGGGCGCGCCCTCCGACTCGCGGGACGAGGAGCCCGAGGAAGAGGGGGGCAAGAAGAAGCGCCGCCGCCGCCGTTCGCGCAAGAAGGCCACCGGGAGCGAAGACTCCGGAGCCGAGGCCGACCCCGAATCGGAGACGGACAGCGAGGCCAGCTCGACGAAGAAGACCCGCCGCCGCACGAAGAAGTCGGGCGCCGCAACGGCGACCAAGACGGCCGAGGAGAAGGCTGCCGAGGCCGAGGCCATGCGGACGCAGACCATCGCGGTCAACGCGGTGGAGCCCGAAGAGCGCCGCGTTGCGGTCTACGAGAACGGCCGCATCGAGGACATCCTGATGACGGCCGAGAGCCAGAAGACTCTCGTCAACGACATCTACCGGGGCCGTGTCGTCAACCTCGAGCCCGCTATCGGGGCGGCCTTCATCGACTTCGGTCAGGGCCGGAACGGCTTCCTGCACACCTCCGACGTCCTGCCGATCTACGCGGACGACGACTTCCAGCTCGAGGACCTGCTCACGGGAGGTCACCACGACGAGGAAGGGGACCACGACGCAGACTGGTCCGAGGAGGCCGACGCCCTCGACGAGGATCACGACGACGAGGACGAGCTCGAGGAAGCGGCCAGCGACGACGCCGCGTCCGAGGCTCCGGCCGCCGAGTCCGAGAGCGAATACGCTTCCGACCAAGGGGACTCCGACCAGGGGGACTCCGACCAGGGGGACTCCGACGACGGGCCCGACGAGGAGGATGGTCCCTCCGACGATGGCCCCTCCGACGATGGCCCCTCCGACGAAGGTCCCTCCAATGACGACGACGGGCCCGCGCCTGGCTTCGCCCAGGGGATCGTCGACGAGGACGCCGAGGCGGAGGAGCCTCGGGGGACCCGGTCGCTCCGGTCACGGTCACGGCGCCCCGCCTCGTCGCGGGTCGCCGCGATGGATGACGGCGATGCGCCGGGCGGCGACGACGACGGGAAGCCGGCGCGCAAGAAGCGCAAGCGGCGCTCGTCGAAGAAGGCCGCCTCCGCGAGCGCCGACGGCGACTCCGGGTCGGACGGCGACTCCGAGGAGGGCGGCCGCAAGCGGTCGTCCAGCCGGAAGCGTAGCCGCAAGAAGGCGACGGCCTCCGACAAGGGGTCCGAGGGCGGCGCGAAGAAGTCCGCCAAGAAGAAGACCACCAAGAAGGCCGAGCGCAAGTCGAAGAAGAAGGCCTCCTCGCGGCGCAAGGCCAGCAAGGGCGGCTCGAAGAGCGGCGGCCCCCGCTCAAGGGGCCGGTCCGAGCGGCGCCCCCAGCGGGAGCGGCGGCCGATCGATCAGCTCCTCAAGGTGGGGGACCCGGTCGTGGTCCAGGTCACCAAGGACGCCATCGGCGACAAGGGCCCGACCCTCACCACCTACATCTCCATGCCGGGGCGCTACCTCGTGCTGATGCCCTCCATGTCCCGCACCGGCGTGAGCCGGAAGATCCCGGATGACAAGGAGCGCAAGCGCCTCAAGCGGATCCTCGCCAGCCTGAAGACCCCTGCCGACATGGGCGTCATCGTCCGCACGGCGGGCGTCGGGCGCACGAAGGCGGACCTGCAGCGGGACCTCGACTACCTGCTCGGGCTCTGGGAGTCCTTCGGCAAGAAGCTCCGGGGGAGCCGCGGACCGGCCCCCCTCTACCTCGAATCCGACGTGGCGACGAGGACGCTCCGCGACCTCTTCAACCGGCGCACCAAGGAGGTGCTGGTCGACGACTTCACCGTCTACGAGCAGATGGTGAACTTCGCCGAGAAGCTGATGCCCGAGCACGTCGGGCGCATCAAGCGCTACGAGGGCGATCGGCCGCTGTTCCAGGAGAGCGGGCTCGAGCAGGAGTTCGAGCGGATTTTCTCGCGCCGCGTGGACCTGCCCTCGGGTGGCTCCATCGTGCTCGACCAGGCAGAGGCGCTGGTGGCGATCGACGTCAACTCCGGGCGCACGCGGACGGACAGTTACGACTTCGAGGACATCGCGCTCAAGACGAACATGGAGGCGGTCCCCGAGATCGCGCGCCAGATCAAGCTCAGGGACCTGGGCGGGATCATCGTCTGCGACTTCATCGACATGGTGCGCTCCTCGAGCAACCGGCAGGTCGAGCGGGCGCTCCGTGAGGCGCTGGCGGACGACCGCGCGCGGAGCAAGCTGGGCCGCATCAGCCAGTTCGGGCTGCTCGAGATGACCCGGCAGCGCCTCGGTCCAGGCACCCACAAGAAGGTCTTCCAGGCCTGCCCGCGGTGCCGCGGCACAGGCCGGGTCCGTACGGTCGAGTCGAGGGCCCAGGCCATCCTGCGCCGTCTCGGTGGGGCCGTGGTCCAGAAGGGCTTCACCAAGGTGGAGGTCCGGGCTCACCCCGAGGTCGTCCAGTACCTGAAGGAGGACCTCTGGGACTGGGTCCGCGCCCTGGAGCATCGCTCCGAGAAGCAGATCGAGCTCTCCCCCGTGCCGGACCAGCTCGAGGACAGCGTCCTGCGCTACCTGCGGGCCGACGGCCGTGAGGTCCGCCCCGGCGGCCGCCGGAAGCGCTGACGGGCCCCTGATCGGCTCGGCGGGCTCCCCTGCGGGGTCCGAGGCAGGACGGGGCGCGGGGCCAAGGGGCCCCGCGCCCCGCCTCCTTGGCCGCCCCCTGCGGTGGAGGGTCCGCGCTTCCGCGGGCGAGGCGGTAAAGGGGCGTCCCGGAGGCGGTTGTGCTCCGCCGGGGCCCGGCGTATGCTTTTCGCCCCCTCGGCCAGCCGAGCGGCCCCCGGGAGAGAACACCGTGGGATAGCCGGACGCCCCGTCGCCTCCATCCGGGGGAACTGGGCCCGGATCAAGCACCGATGTACGCGATCATCAGCGACCGAAACAACCAGGCCACCGTGCGCGTTGGCGACGAGATCCTCTGCGATCTCATGGACGACGCGGAGCGCGGCTCCACGATCACCTTCGACCACGTCTTGCTCGTCGGCGAGGAGGGCTCCGTCAAGATCGGTAAGCCCACCGTCGACGGCGCCAAGGTCACCGGCGAGGTGATGGGGGAGGCCCGCGGCGACAAGCTGGTCGTCTTCCGCTTCAAGCGCCGGAAGAACATCCGCGTGAAGCGCGGCCACCGTCAGACCTACACCCGCGTCCGGATCACGGACATCAACGGCTGAGCCAGCTCGGCGCCTGAAAGGAGAACACAGACATGGCACACAAGAAGGGACAGGGCTCGACCCGCAACGGCCGCGACTCCAACCCCCAGTTCCGTGGCGTGAAGCGCTTCGGCGGGCAGCAGGTCACGGCCGGCACGATCATCGTTCGCCAGTGCGGCACCCGCTTCAAGCAGGGTAAGAACGTTGGCCTCGGCAGCGACTACACCCTCTACGCACTCGTGGACGGGACCGTTCGCTTCCAGACCGGCCGTCGCGTCCACGTGGACGCCACGGCCGAGTGACCCCAGCCGGGTCCACTCTGCGCCGGCGCCAGGACATCTCCGTCCAGCGCCGGCGCTCGCACATCTGACATGTCCACGTTCCGCGACGAGGCTGAGGTAGAGGTCGTCGCCGGCAAGGGCGGGGACGGGATCGTGTCCTTCCGTAGGGAGGCCCACGTCCCCCTGGGAGGGCCGGACGGGGGCGACGGCGGGAACGGGGGGAGCGTGGTCTTCGTGGCCGACCCGAACGTCCACTCCCTGCTCGATATCGGCCGAAGGTTCCGGTACGCCGCCCGCAACGGCCAGCCCGGCGGTCCTCGGAATCGGACTGGCAAGAGCGCCCAGGATGAGGTGATTCACGTCCCGGTCGGGACCCTCGTCTACGACTCAGAGCGCGGGAACCTGATGCGCGATCTGGCGAGGCCCGACGACCGGCTCGTGGTCGCCGAGGGCGGCAAGCGGGGCAAGGGGAACACCCGCTTCGCGACCGCCATCCGGCAGGTGCCGCGGAAGGCGACGCTCGGGACCCCGGGCGAACAGCGCCGGCTTCGCCTGGAGCTGAAGATCTTCGCTGAGGTGGGGTTGCTCGGCTTCCCCAACGCTGGCAAGTCGACCTTCATCAGCCGGGTGACCGCCGCCCGCCCGAAGGTGGCAGATTACCCCTTCACCACCCTCGACCCCCAGGTCGGCATCGCCCGCGTGAAGGACTACGACACCCTTGTGGTCGCGGACCTCCCCGGGCTGATCGAGGGCGCGGCGGAGGGCGCGGGACTCGGGCACCGCTTCCTCAAGCACGTCGAACGGTGCGGCATCCTCGTGCACCTCGTGGACGTCTCGGAGGCGGCCGAGCGCGAGCCCGCCGCGGCCTGGGAGACCCTCGAGGACGAGCTCCGACGCTACTCGCCAGAGCTCCACGCCAAGCCTCGCCTCACGGTGGCATCGAAGTGCTTCGAGGACGAGGGATGGGAGGAGCGGCTCGAGCAGCTCCGGGCGGTCGCGGGCGGCTCGGTGGTGGGGATGTCCTCGATCCTCGGGACCGGCGTGGACGAGGTCCTCCGGGACGCCCACCGGGTCGTCCGGGGCCTGGACGAGGCCTGAGCCCCTCCGCACCCCCTCCTGGGCTGGCCAGGAGGCCCGGGCGGCGCGGCGATTGTCCCGGCGTGAGAGCCGCCCTGACCCGGTGAATGGGCCCTCAAGGGGGCTGCCCCGGGGGGTCGATCCCTTGCCCTGGGTCGGTGCGCTTGAACGGTCCAGGCGAATAGCACACGCCGGCGATGTGCGGGCAGCGAGCGAGGGTATGGCAGTGAACGACTTTTCCGACGACGACTTCAGCTTCAAGGGCGTCGCACCTGCAGACCGACAGGACGTGGCTCCGGAACAACCGGCGCCGGAACCTCAGGCAGCGCCGCACTCGGGACCGGACGCGCTCCTCCCTCCCCTGCCCACCGCGGGCTCCGTGCCTGGCGAGGCCAGCGAACTCTTCTCCTTCGAGGACGGGCTGCCGAGGGAGGAGGACGAGAGCGTTGCTCTCGGGAACCCCGGGGGGCCGCTCATGGGGCACCCGCTCGGGGCGCAGCCGGAGCAAGCGGCGACGGAGGCCAGCGCCGCCGGCTGCCTCGAGGTCGACGACGCCGCAGCCGGCTCGCCCGCCTCGGTCAGCCCTCGACACCTGGTCGAGGGCTGGCTCCAGCAGATGGTGTCCGCCAACGCGAGTGACCTGATCCTCCGCAGCAACGGGAGGCCTTCCCAGCGCCTCAGCGGGCGGATCCAGTTCCTCGACGGCCAGGTCCCCGGGCCGGGTCCCATGCTCGAGGTGCTCGAGGGGATCCTCGGGGCCAAGCGCATGGAGGTCTTCGTGGAGACCGGGGCCGCCGACGCGGCCCTCGACCTCGACGGGCTCGGGCGCTTCAGGATCAACGCGTACAAGCAGATGGGGGAGCCGGCGATCGTCATCCGGCGCATCAACGAGGACGCCCCCAGCCTCGACGAACTCCACCTGCCGGCCGAGGAGCTGAAGGCCCTCGCGCTGCGCAAGCGCGGCCTGGTGCTCGTGACGGGCGTGGCCGGATCGGGTAAGTCCACCACGCTGTCGGCCATGATCGAGTTCATGAACCGCAACGTGGAGCGGCACGTCGTGACGCTCGAGGATCCGATCGAGCTCCTGTTCAAGGAGCGCTACTGCGTCATCAGCCAGCGGGAGATCGGGACCGATACCTCGTCCTTCAAGCTGGGCCTGAAGCACGCGCTTCGGCAGAGCCCCGACGTGATCCTGATCGGCGAGATGCGGGACGCCGAGACCGTGCTCGCCGCCCTGGAGGCGATCGAGACCGGGCACCTCGTGATGTCGACCATGCACACGGTGAACGCCGCCCAGACGGTGGACCGGATCCTCGGCTACTTCCCCGTCGAGCGGCACGCTCAGATTCGACAGCGGATGGCGGACACGCTCGCCGGGGTCCTGTCCATGCGGCTGGTCCCGCGGTCGGGGGGCGGCTTGATCCCCGCGTACGAGCTCATGAGCGCCACGCCCCAGGTCCGCGAGCTGCTCGAGGAGGGCAAGACCACCGAGCTGGGTCGAGTCATCGAGGCGGGCATGGAGGCCGGCCTGGTCTCGCTCAACAGCCGTCTTGCGGAGCTTGTACAGAGCGGCGCGGTCTCGCTCGAGAGCGCCTGCGAGGCCTCCGATCGGCCCGATGAGCTGACCATGAGCCTGCGCGGCATCCACGCCGGGGTCCGCGGTGCAGCCCGGGCCGGGACCCAGCGAGGCCAGGGCACCGACGAGGAGCCGCTGCTGAAGGGGTCCCGCACGCCGCCTCCGCCCGCGGAGGGGGAGCTGAGGCTTCGCAAGGGGGGCAGCTGAGGGGGCGGCCAGGGGTCGCTCAAAAATGGCGTCCGGGGGGAAGGATCGTCGTGCTGCGGCGTCTCCCTGCTAACCTGCGTCCGCGCGGGGCCTCCCCGACCGATCCATGAACGTCCCCACGATCAAGACCCTCGCCTACCTGTCCTCGTTCGCCTGCGTGAGCGCGATGGCGTATTCGGGGTACGACTACCTCGAGAACGATCGCGGCGTCACCCACTTCGACGCGGAGCGGGCAGGGAGCGTGCTGAACGGTGTGAGGCCTCCCAAGGCCCCGGTCCCTGCTGCGCTGGACTACAAGTCCGACATCGAGGCGGCCGTCGTGCTGTTCGATTGGACGGGCAAGCTGCCCCCGCCTCCCGAGGTGGTCAACGCCGCCGAGGAGGTCGACGCGCCAGCCCCGGTGGTCCCCGTGGAGGACGTGCTCGAGGTCATCATGGTGGCTGCCGAGCCGCGTAACCCAGGGGACTCGTTCTGCTCGTTGCGCTTCGCGGACAGTGCCATCAGCCCCCGCGAGCAGCTGTTCACCGTGGGCGCTTCGCTCCCCGCGCCCATCGACCACGTCTCCGTGCTCAACATCCTCCCCGACGGGGTGGAGTTCTCCTTCGAGGACGAGCAGCGCCCGTCGGAGGTGGTGGCACTCAGCCTCCGGTCCCAGGCCGGCGATCTGATCAAGCGCCTCGGACCGGGGGACAAGCTGGTCCGCCGCACCCTCGTGGGCTCCGGCTCCACCAACGTCGCGGACGCGAGCACGCCGCTCCTCACCGAGCGCCGAAACGGCCAGTTCTACATCGGCTCCGACGACGCGAAGCAGTTCGCGGACAGCTACCAACAGATCCTCTCGTCAGACGTCAAGACCAAGACGCGCTACGTGGATGGGAAGCGATCGGGGGTCGAGCTGACGGAGGTCCGAGAGGGTTCGATCGCAGCCCGCCACGGCGCCCAGTCGGGCGACGTGGTGATCTCGATCAATGGCAACCCGGTCAACAGTCAGCAGGAGGCGATCGCCTTCGCGAAGAACAACTCAGAGCGCTACACGGTCTGGGAGGTCGAGGTGCTCCGCCTCGGTCGGGTCGAGACGATCATCTACCACAGCTCCAACGACTGAATGCCCCGCGCCGCGGCTCCAGGCCCGGCGGCACCTGACCCATGAACGTCGGCATCGTCAAAACGGTCTCCTACCTGGCCTCCACCGTGCTCCTCGCCGGGGTGGCGTACGTCGCGTACGACTACTACACGGACGAGAGGACCCGCACCTACTTCAAGAAGGAGCGGGTCGGGAAGGTCCTGAACGGGGTCCGGTCTCCGGAGGCGCCGCGCGCCGCGGCGCTGGACTATGAGACGGACATCCGACCGTCTGTCGTCGAGTTCGACTGGACGGGCAAGCTCCCGGTGGTCGTCGAGGAGGTGACGTCGGGGACGGCCGACGAGGTGGTCGTCCGTCTCACCCCCGTGTCCGAGGTCCTCGAGGTCCTCATGGTGCTCGTCGACGAGCGAGACCCCGGCGAGTCCCTCTGCCTCGTGCGCCTCGCTGACCTCCAGGCGAACCCCCGCGACCGCTGGTTTGGCGTCGGCTCTACCACCTCCTCTCCTGACGGAGAGTTCAGCGTGTACCGCATCACCGGTCAGGGCGTCGAGTTCTCCTTCGAGGACGACGGGCGCGAGCGGGAGTTCCTGACGCCGAGCTCCCGCACGGGTGCAGACCTCATCTCCTCCATCGAGGAGGGGGCGGAGTTCAGGCGGAGGAAGACGACCTCACTGATCGCGAAGGCGGGTAACGCGAAGCGGGACCTCCCCAAGACGACGGAGCGCAGGAACGGGCAGTACTTCCTCGGGACCGAGGACGCCGAGGCGTTCGCGAGGGACTACCAGTCGATCCTCTCGAGCGACGTGACCACACGGACCCGCATGAAGGACGGGAAGCGCGCGGGGGTGGAGCTCACGGAGGTGCGTGAGGGCTCGATCGCGGCGCGCCACGGAGCCCAGTCGGGAGACGTGGTCATCTCTATCAACGGGACGCCCGTCTCAAGTCAGCAGGAGGCCATCGCCTTCGCGAAGGCCAATTCGGAGCTCTACTCCGTCTGGACCGTCGAGGTGCTGCGCCTCGGCCGTGTAGAGACGGTCGTCTACCACAGCCCGGGCAATTGACCGGGGGCGCGGTGCTGACCCTGGACCTGGGGAACACCAGCGCCTCCGTCGCCCTCGTTGACCGGGGGGAGGCGCACCTCCTCGCATCGATGCCAGTCGGTGACCTCGACGTGGCTGCCCTCGAGGCGTGCCTCCAGCGGGCCGCCCCGCGCCCCACCCGCGCGGCGGTGAGCGCTGTGGCGGATCCCGCCACGGAGCGCCGGGTGTGCCGGGCGCTCGAAGCCCTCGGGCTCGACGTCTCCTGCAATCCGGACCCGGGCATGGAGCTTCGAATCGACCACCCCGAGACCTGCGGACGGGATCGGCTCTACGCCGCGCTCGGCGCGGTGGAGGGGATCCCGGAGTTCTACGACCCCGACGGACTCGTGGTCATCGACGCGGGCACCGCCGTGACGGTGGACGCCGTCTCGCTCACGCCCCTCGCGTTCCTCGGCGGGGCCATCGCGCCGGGGCCGGGGACCCTGGCGGCGAGCCTCTCCCGGGCGGGCGCGAGGCTCCCGGAGTTCGCGGTGAGGCCCGACGTGAGTGCCCTGGGCCGGTCCACCGAAGAGGCCCTGCGCTCCGGCGTCGTGGTCGGGTTCCGCGGCGCGGTCCGGGACCTCTGCGCGACGATCGCGGCGGAGGCCTTCGGGCCCACCGCTTCCGTGGCGGGGGTCCTGACTGGAGGCGCCCGCGAGTTCGCGCGGGCTGGCGTCGCCGCGGGCCTCAAGGGAGCTCCACGGGAGGAACCGCTGCTGGTCCACATCGGCCTCGCCGCCGCGCTCAACCCGTGACGCAGGGGAGCTGGGGTGTGGAGACGTTGACCCCCGCGGGGGCTGGCGGCGTGGCGGTCCTCCGGGTATCCGGGCCAGAGAGCCTCGGGCGGCTTGGGTCCATGACGAGCGTGGCGCTCCCGGCTCCCGGGGAGGTGCGGCTCGCGCTGCTCCGTGAGCCGGGAGCGGACCGCGGCGCCCCGCCCCTGGACGAAGCCCTCCTCGTGGGCAGAGCCAAGTCAGTCGAGGTCCACACCCACGGTAGCCCTGCGATCGTCTCGGCGGTGACCGAGCTGCTGCGGGCCGGAGCGAGAGGGCATGCGATCGGGGCGCTGGCTCGGACGCTTGAGGAGCGCGCGGAGCTGGCGGTGGCCAACGCGCCCACCGCCTCGGGGGCCCGCGTCTTGCTCGACCAGGCAGGAGGAGCGCTTCGCCGTGCCCTCGAGGACCTGCTGGACGCGGACGAGGTCGAGCGCATGCGAGGGCTGGCTGCGCTATGCCGGGAGGGCCAGCGCAGCGCTCGACTCTGGACGCCGACGGTGGTGGCGCTCATCGGGCCCGTCAACGCAGGGAAGTCGACGCTCTTCAACGCCCTGGTGGGGGAGGAGCAGGCGACGGTCACCTCGCGCCCGGGGACGACCCGAGACGCGCTCGGAGCGCCGGGGGAGCTCGGTGGGTGGCCGGTGATCTTCGTGGACACCGCGGGTGAGCGAGACCTCCGCGACCGCGTGGCAGCTGGGGACCGAGCAGCGGCGGTGGAGGCCGAGGGACAGCGCCTCGCGCGCGGGGTCGCCGCTCGAGCGGAGCTCGTCCTCCACCTCTCGCCCTTCGGGGCCCCGGGCCCCAAGCCCGACGCCGAGGACTCCCCCGACAGCGGACGCCGCATCGACCTCTGGAGCCGCGCGGCGGAGGAGGTCGGCCCGGAGCCCTCGGACTGGGGACCCCAGGCGATCTCTGCCCTGGAGGATCCAGGGCACGCTCGTGCGACCGTCGAGGCCCTCTTCCGGCAGCGCCTGGGGCTCGGAGCTGGCGCCGCCTGGCTACCGGGTCGTCCCGTGCCCTTCGAGGCCGAACTGGTGGCGAGGATGTGCGATCTCGCGACCGCCCCAACCGTCGACCGGTCCGCGCTCGCATCTGTGCTCGCGGCGATCTAGCTTCTACCCGTGGGTGGCGGGTCTTCTGGATGGTCCCCCCCCGGGAGATGGCGCGAATGACCCAGGACACAGGCCCGGACGACAGCGGCGACCCCGAGCGAGGAGGGGAGGCGCCCCCTGTCTCCGGGGACGCGCCCCAGGTCCTCTCGGGCGCCGAGGCCCCCGCCGTGCGCCACCTCGTGTCGATCGATGACGTGTCGATCGAGGAAATGCACGCGCTCTTCCGGCTGGCCGACCGGTTCGCGTCGGATCCGCGGGCCTTCGCCGACACCTGCCCGGGCTTCATCTCAGCGAGCCTCTTCTACGAGCCGTCGACGCGGACTCGCCTGTCGTTCGAATCGGCCATGCTGCGGCTCGGCGGCGGGGTGCTCACGGCCGCCGAGATGACGAGTTCCAGCGTGGTGAAGGGGGAGTCGCTGGCGGACACCATCCGGGTGGTGGGCGGGGGGTACGCCGACGCGATCGTCCTGCGACACCCGAGCGAGGGGGCCGCGAGGCTCGCGGCCCGCTACTCCCCGGTCCCCGTGATCAACGCGGGCGACGGGAGCCTCGAGCACCCGACCCAGACGCTGTGCGATCTCTACAACCTGCACGTGGAGCGGGGCAAGATCGAGGGGCTGGACGTCGTCCTCGCCGGCGACCTCAAGTACAGCCGGACGGTCCACTCGTTCGCCTACGCCCTCGCGCGCTTCGGCGCGAACATCGTCTGCGTTCCCCAGGCGGGCCTCGAACTTCCGGACTACGTGGTGGAGCGGCTGCACGAGGAGTTCCAGGTGGAACCCATGCGGGCCGACGCCCGGCGGCTCGGGAACCTCGCTTCCAACAGTGACGCGGTCTACCTGACCCCGCAGAAGCCTCACCAGCTGTCGCTCTTCACGGACGCCCGGGGTTGGGAGGTCCAGAGCGTGGACGCGGTCTACATGACGCGCCCCCAGACCGAGCGCCACTCGGGCTCCGAGCTGTCGGATACCACCTACCTTCGCCTGGAGAAGCGGGCCATGGCCGCCGAGTCTCTCCGTGACGCGGTGGTGATGCACCCGCTTCCGCGGAGGGATGAGATCAGCGACGAGGTGGACGCGGACCCGCGGAGCATCTACTTCAAGCAGGCAGCGCGAGGGGTGCCGATCCGGATGGCGATCCTCTCCTGGCTCCTCGGGCGAGTTCCCCTCGAGTCGGCGGGGGAGCCCCACGGGCAGCAGGCTTCCTACGGAGTCCCCATGGGGCCCAACCCCTGTCCCAATCCCTCGTGCATCTCCCGGACCGAGACCCGCCACGCCGAGCCGCGGTTCACCATCCTCGAGCGCGAACCGCTCCGGGTGGCGTGCGCCTACTGCACGAGGGAGCTGTCCCACACCGTCATTGGCTGCTCTCGATCCCGGATCTTCCACGCGCCGGAGGCGGGCACGATCCGGCTCATCCTCCCGGAGCACCTCGTGTTCTTCGAGGACGACGAGGCGGCCATCGGCGCCGGTTTTCGGCCGGCTGCCAGCCTCGCGGGGCACTGAGGGACCGTCGGTCGGAGCCGCTCGGGCTCGGCCGACCTCGTCGATGGCGGGCTCGAGCCTGTCCGGGGGGGGCCAGCAGAGGGGGCCAGGGCCGCTGGTTCGCGCCACGGGCGCCACGAGCGGGGGGGGGATAGCCGTCGCGGAGGGCCTCGGGCCCACCGTATCCCCGCACCGAGCGCCGCGCGGGAGAGGGCGGCTCCTCGGACCTCCAGGACCGTCTGTGCGGTTCCGCACGGATTCTGGGCGTGCGACCGATCCCCAGGGCCGAATCGTGGCCCCAGGCGTGATCTGGGGGTGATTCGCGGCTCCGGCACAGGTGTTGCTCAGGTACGCTCCCTTGACCCTCGTCCTCTCTGTGGAACAATATCGGCCTTGCGTCCTGCCCAAGGCAGGCCGCTCCCCAGGTCGCGCCACGGCCCCCACCGAGAAGGCGACTCCCTACCCCCCGCTGGGCCCTGCGCCCCCGACGCTCATGGAGTGCCGGGGCCTGCAGGCCCCTCCGAATGAATGACGAATCGATGCCGATGACCTTTCATCAGCCCCACAAATCGCCCCCGACCAGTCGAGCTCCCCGAGTCATTGCGGCGCTGCTCCTGGGCCTTGGCGCCTCGGCTTGCGGAGGCGGCTCAGCCGCAGAGACCAACCCTGGCGGTGGGCAAGGCGTCACAGGAGGGTCCTTCTACTTCACGGACCTGAACTCGGGCGGCGCGGCCACCCAGATCGGCCTCGTCTCCACTCGCTTCGGCCGCCTCGTGCAGCTGTTCGGTCTCGACGAGAATGGAATCCAGATTCCCATGGGCAACGACTTCGTTGTCCCTCAGAGCCTCGTCTCGGATGAGGTGGACTTCCGGCTGAGCCTCAACGCGGTCACGGGTCAGGAGAACCTCACCGTCCTCCGCGACGTCACCACGCGGGAGGGCCTCGAAGATTTCATCCTGCTGGTCCAGCAGGCGGGGGAGGGGCTCGACCTCATTCAGGTCCAGGACCTCGGCACGTCTGGGGTGTTCTCGATGCTCCCCCGTAACGCGGCGATGGTGCTCACGTTCGACGACCTGATCGATCCGAACACCATCAACCGCAACTCGGTTCAGCTGGTCACGGGGCTTCCCCCGGCAGCACCCTTCGAGGCGCGCATCTTCCCGTCCGACTTCTACGGGGACATCGGGCCTGGCGGGCAGCTTTACCCGACTCGCGTGGTGATCGACCTGACCATCAGCGAACTCGAGGCCTTCGCGTCGAACCCGCCGCTCGTCATCAACGGCATCGGTCTCCCCGCGAGCCTCGTGCTCAGCGAGGCCAACGGCCAGATCCGTATCCCGACTCGGACCAACGCCGCCCAGGGCATCACCACGGTGATCTCCAACCTGACGGACCATCAGCTCGGTACGAGCAACAACGGTCCGGTGGACCTGTCTTCCTCGACGCGTCCGGTCACCCGTGCGTTCCGGACGGGAGGGCGCCCCGACCTCATCTCCGACCCCTCCAACGGCTTCCTGCGCGACGAGGTCGCGCCGGTGGTCGTCGGGTCCACGCCCATCGACGTGCCGCTGGCGCCGACCCAGGTCGGCGGAGCCGAGAGCACGTCCTTCGTGATCCCGCAGCTGGTCTTCCAGTCCTCCCTCTGCTCCTCGCCGCCCCAGGCCGGCGACGTGATCGACCAGACCGGCGTCTTCGCCCAGGTCGCCGTGGACGCGGCGCCCCCGATCGCTGGCGTGGTCAACAACGTCCAGGTCCAGCTGCTCAGCTACCCCAGCGCCTGGAGCGGCCCCGGGGACTGGGAGCTCTTCGGAGCACTCCCCGCCACCTACCAGACGGCCTTCGACCCCCTGGCGGACGCCCAGCGCCCCCAGTGCTACACCCAGATCCTGCCCCAGGCCGCGGGCTTCCCCGAGGACCCCGGCTTCGGGATCTCGACGGGCGCTCGGATGACCCTGCGCTTCAGCGAGCCCATGGACCCGCTGTCGCTCACCGCCTTCGACTCCCTGACCCTGACGCGACAGCTGATCCCGTCGATCGGCAACCTGCCCACCTCGGACTACGTCGTCGGAAGCGTCGGGCAGTCGGCCGACCTGCGCCGGGTCACGTTCGTGCCGGGCCAGCCCCTGGCCCACGAGCAGGGGGTGACGGAGAGCTACTTCCTGACCCTCGCGAACGAGGAGGACGACTTCCCGCCGCGGGACCTCGCCGGCAACATCGTCGAGACGGTGCCCGCGATCGACCTCAGGGTCGCCCCCGAGCAGGCGAGTCAGCTCACGGGCGGCCGCGTGAGCCGCTTCACCTCGATCGACGAGGAGCCTCCCTTCGGCAACAAGCCAGAGTGGGGGGGGCAGTTCCTCGTGGACAGCGGCCGCCAACTCATCCGGCCCCGCCCGGTCATCCGGAGCTTCGTCGCGGTCAATGAGAGCCAGGCGATCGTCCAGCAGATGACCCAGTTCCCCCAGGGGGTCGTCACGCCCCTCTCGAACTTTGGCTCGAAGATGCAGACCCTGTGGCGCTACTGCGACTGCGGCTTCTCGCTGACGGACCCGCAGAACGCGAACATCGACGTTGAGGGCCTCAACTGGCAGCCCTCGGGCGGCGTGATCACGCCGGACGCGTTCTCGCAATTCGAGATCCAGCTGTCCCACTGCCGCTACGCGCCGGACGAGATCATCGACCCGTCGAGTCTCTTCCCTCAGTTCCAGAACTCGGGCCTCCGGCCCCAGTACGACAGCAACGTGCTCCCCGGCGCGCCCCGCACGACGGTCCATCCGCGTGAGCGCGGGTACACCGTGGATTCGGGCAACCTGTTCACCACGCCCACGGGCGCGACCCTCCTGCCGTTCCCGATGAACCGCGGGATCGCTCCCGAGGACTACACCTACTACACCTGGCGCGACACCACGATCCGCGATCGCGCCGGCATCTCCAACGGGGGCGTGGAGCCGCAGGCCTACCTGCTCGCGCTGGGTATCGACGCGCCGCTCGTCCCGTTCTACCGGCCGGGTCAGGTTCAAACCGTGGGGCTCCCGCTCCTGATGGACTTCTCGACCTACCCGGACCCCGAGGCCATCGGCCTCAACGCCTGGGTGCTCGCGCTCGCGGTCAACTCGTCGTCGCGCCCGTACTTCCGGGCCTTCAGCACCGGCGGCGTGAACCAGTCCGGCACGACGGTCTTCGTCAACCCGGACTCGCAGAGCATCGCCAACGGCGGCTTCAACCCCGGCTCCCTCCCGAACCCCGGGGCGCCCACCTTCGGGCGAGACAACACCGTGCACCTGGGTGGCATCGACTACATCACCCGGGTGAGTCAGGTCCACTCGCTCTGGTACGAGTCGATCATCCCCTCGGAGACCAGCTTCTCGACCCGGGTCTACAACCCGCCGACCCTCGAGCCGAACCCCGGCGCTCAGCCTCCGGGGACCGAGATCGTCTCGAACTTCCGTGGCGCCCAGTCGTTCACCTACGACAACAGCGGGCTCTACCGCGTCGACAACGATGCGGATGATGGAGGCCTCGGCAACGGCATCATCGACTACACCGAGGACGCCTTCTCCCTCGACCTGTACGGCGACTACTACAACGAGGTGGACACCGCCGCGATCGCCGGATCGATCAACCACGACACCAACGCCATGAACCCTGGAATCAGCTTCCTCGGGGCGACGGATGAGTGGAGGAGCGACGTGAGCGAGATCGACAACGCTCGCTTCTACCAGGTCCGGCTGACCTTCATCGGGAACCCGGTGACGGCGCAGACCCCGGAGCTGTCCGCCTTCGCCATGACCTGGTCCCAGGACTAGGCCCTTCCACGCGACCACGACCTCGCTCGCGCGGACTCCGCCGAGCGCCAAGCCCCCAACTCGACGTCCAATCGCGGCACTCTCCTCGCCGCCATACGCGACTGCAACCTCCCGAATGTTCAACACCCCCCAAGCGAACATCACCACCATGCCGCGACTGCAACGACGCCTTCAGACCCTCCTGGCTGCCTCTCTCGGGGCCCTCACCCTGGTCGCCTGTAGTGGCAGCGGCAGCGACTCCGGAGGTGGTGCAGGCACCAACCCCGGGTCCAGCTTCGCGGTCGTCAGCTCGAACGTGCTGAACGGGTCCATCTGGCAGCTCAACAGGGCGATCGACGTCGAGTTCAACGAGGACGTCGACTTCTCGACGGTCTCTCTGAGCACGATCCAGATCATCGACACCCAGGGCGGCCCGGCGATCGGCTCGTTCACCGCGGCTGGGCCCAGGACCGTCCGGTTCCAGCCGGTCTGCCCGACGAACAACGACAACTCCAACGGCGGACTCAAGCAAGGGCTGGAGTACAGCCTGCGCGTCATCTCCGACCCGAATGGTGTCACGGTCCTCAGCACCTCCGGGGCCACCCTGGGCACGGGGTTGAACATCTCGTTCTCCACGCCTGAGTCCACGGACCCGCTGGTGCTGTTCGTCGACGTGGTCGCAGGGCCGCCGCAGGTTCGTGTCCGTGGCCTCAACGGCGAGCCGCTCGACTCGCTCAACGCGTCGGCCGTGGAGTTCGGCGACGGGACGGAGGAGTACTTCTCCTTCGATCCGCTGACCCAGCTCGGCGGGATCAGCGGAGAGGTTCCCCTCAACCTGTACAGCGACGCCACCCAGCAGTTCTCGGTCGTGCTCCGGTTCAACCAGCCGGTGTTCGCGGGAACCACGAACGTGAACTCGCAGCTGATCGAGATGCAGTACAGCTACAACGAGGTGAACTGGTCTCGCGTTCCTTCGTCCGTTGCGCTGATCGACAACTGCACGCAGTCCGGCTCGTCCCTCCGCGTGACGCCGGGGGGCGTCGTGCCGCAGGGGGCCTTCCTTCGCGTCATCGTGCGCGAGGGCTTCCAGGACCTCACGGGAGACAGCGTCCAGGCCACCCAGACCAGCTTCGCGCGGATGAACTCCACGCTCGCCAACCCTGGCGGCGATCCGGGGACGGAGGACGACGGGAGCGACGAGATCCTCGAGACCTTCACCCTGAGCGGGGCCAGCGCCGGCTCGCTCGAGGACACGGCCATCGCATCGGCACTCCCGCGGGCGAACTGGTCCACGGCCTCCAACGAGGGGGTCCTGGCCGCGTCCTTCGACTTCGACGGCACCGGCGGACCGGGCGGCGACTTCGACTGGTACATCCGAACGGGCGAGACCATCTTCCTCAACACCTCCGGCGACCAGATCGTCGGCGGCCCGAACGGCGAGCCGTTCTTCACCCAGCCGGTGTTCAATGGTGTCGTGGACGTCAACGACCTCGTGGTCGAGGCCGGCGGGCGACTCGTCATCCAGGGCCCGAACACCTGCACGATCCTCGCGACCGGCAACGTCACCATCCGCGGTGAGGTCTCGCTGGACGGCGGCGACAACGCGGGTGTCGGTACGCTGAACACCACGAACCAGCCCGAGGAGGGCGCGGAAGGCCAGGCCGGCGGCGGCGCTGGCGGTGCGGCCTCGTTCCTGACCTCCCAGTCGACGCCCAGGGGCGGCGCCGGTGAGGGAGCCTTCGGGATCCCCGGCCTCGGTGGTGGGGGTGGTGAGACCACCTACGCGCCCCCGGGGACGTGCTCGATCGAGAACCGTCGCGGCGCCGGCGGCGGCGGCGGCGTGACCGGCAAGGACGTCCGCTTCAACGTGACCACCGGTGCTCCCACGGGCCTCATCCGCTGCCAGACCCTCGTGGGCATGGACGCGGAGCCCGGTTTCACGGGCTGCCCGGACTCCACCGGCGCCGTCTCCGGCTCCGGTCCTGCGGAGGGAGGCACCCTCGCCCCCTCGCCGTTCTCGGACGAGCGGGACGACAACGACTTCCTCGGCACGCTGCTGACCTCCAGCGGCGAGCAGATCCTCGGTGAGCTGACCGGCGTCATCGCCGGCGCCGGTGGCGGCGGCGGCGGAGATGCCTCCCGCACGGCGACCTTCCCCCAGAGCCCCTTCAACCCCACGGGTGATGAGAAGGGCTCCGGCGGCGGCGGCGGTGCTGGCGGCCTCCTCGTGCTGGCCATCGGCAACATCGAACTCCTCGGCGACGGAGAGCTCTCCGCCAACGGCGGTGACGGCGGAGGCGGTGAGAACACCATCTTCTTCGACCGGATCGGCGGCGGCTCCGGCGGCGGCTCCGGTGGACACATCGTCCTCTCGAGCGCTGGCGCGATCATCATCGAGTCGGAGGCGACGGCGTCCTCGGTCGGCAACTTCTACAGCGATGACGGCAACGTCCCCGTGCACCAGACGCGCCCGCTTCGTGCGCTCGGTGGTCAGGGCGGCTGCGGCAAGGACAGCCGTTGCGGCGCCAACGAGAACGGCTCCACCCAGTGGCGCTCTGACGCCATCCCGATCGCCCACTTCGAGGGCAACGTCACGATCCCGCCGCAGAACCAGAACATCTGGCTCCAGTGCAACGCGATCGACGCTTGCGCCACGATCCAGCCCCCCGAGGGCACGGTGATCGGCGGCGGCGGCGACGGCGGCCCGGGCATCATTCAGCTGCACGTCTCCGACCCGGCCACCCAGCTCCAGTTCCCGAACGCGGCGGGTGTCTACGGTGTCAACCTGGACCCGACCCGCTCGATGGCACCCCCGCCCGTCGGCTGGACGAGCCCGACGGCGCCGGCGGACGTGCTCATCCCGTTCTTCAGCGCCCGTTCCGAGGCCTTCTCGGTCTGGATCCCGCTGGGTCTCGCGCGCCTCAACCCGGGCGGAGCGTCGGAGCAGGTCGAACTGCTCTTCGACGGCACCGACCCTGCTGACGGCTCCGTGGGCCGAGTGGGCACCGTGGCAGCCGAGCTTCCGGCGATCTTCAGCTTCACCCCGATCCCGGCTGGCGGCGCGCTGCCTTCGGTCGACGGGGCGACGGCGACGTTCACCTTCCCGGGCGCTGGCTTCGACGATATCTACAAGCTGAACCCGGCGCTGACCCGCGAGTTCGCGGTCCGGATCCGTGACGGCGCTGGCCCGGCCTTCTCCGAGTTCATCGTCCAGTCCGGCGAGTACGACCAAGCTGGCGACGCCCTGGCGCTCGTGGTGGACCCCCGCGGCACCGAGCTGGAAGACACGCTCGTGGCCCTGGGAGTCGGCAACGGCACGGTCGAGGTCGAGGTGGTTCCGTTCTTCTATCGCCTCCGTACCGGTGGGGTCGAGGACGCGTTCCCGCTGAACACCTCGGTGGAGCTCTCCTTCGACGCGACGATCGAGAACGCGCTCACGGGGGAGCCGAGTGCGCTGCCCGCTGACTCGTTCAGCGGTGGCGATCTCTCGGCCTTCGCGACCGATATCTCGGCGCTGAACGCCGCGGACTGGGGCTTCATCCGGTTCAAGGCGGTCTTCAACCTGGACGTGGACAACTCGGGTGTCGACCTCTCCGGCCCGCGGCCGGGGCTCGACTACCTCAGGATCCAGTACAAGTTCTGATCCTCCCGTCCGGCACTTAGTGCACCGAGGCCCGCTGATCGCGCTTGCGATCAGCGGGCCTCATCCGTTTGATCCAGTCATGCGCCTCGACCAGAGCACAGGCCGGCCCCGGCGGCCGCGCGGGATTCTGTCCGCCCTGTGGTCCTGTTCACGGCTGCGCGCGCCTCGCCGCTCGGCGTCTGCTCTGGGTTGGCTCGGCCTCGCTCTACTCCCGCTGATGCCCGGGTGCAGCCCCTCGGACGCGGATGGGGGTCGCCTCGGGCTCGAGTCGTCCTTCCCCGCAACCGACGGGTCGCCACTCCTCCTGAACGACGCGATCCGGCTGACCTTCAGCGAGCCGGTGGACCCGACCTCGGTGACGCGCGAGTCGACGCGGCTCGTGAATCGACGCACGGGGGTCGAGGCCCAGGGGGACTGGCAGGTGGATGGGCGCCTCGTGCTCTTTCGACCCGCGGGGGTCCGTAACGCGGCGCTCTCGGACGGCGGCTTCAGTCCGGGGCAGACCTACCGGTTGACGCTCACGGGCTTCCCGTTCCTCGGCGCGATCCGATCCACGGGCGGAGCGTCGCTCGAACGCTCGACGTTGCTGGACTACCAGGTGGTGTCGGTGGAGGGGGTCGCGAGCCCCGGGGATGAGGGGACGGCCGTGCTCCGGGACGCTTCGCCGGGGCGAGCGGAGGTCCTGCGGGTCGCGGCGGGAGATCCTGGGTCGGCGGACACGTTGCCCCTGCCGTGGGACGAGGCGCTCGTGCTCTCCTGCGCCGAGCCCGTGGATCCGAGGTCCATCCGCCCCACGGACTACGAGTTCCGCCTCGCCCTGGGACCTGAGGGCAGCCCCCTTCCGGGTCCGTCGGCCGCTCCGCTAGCGGCCACGCTCGACGTCGCCAAGATCGAGCTGGTGACGAACGAGGGAGAGAGCGGGCTCACTCGGGACGGGAGCAGGGTGGCCGGTGCGCGGCTCCGGTTCTATCCACGGACGCCGTTCCCCGTCGCCAACGGCCGCGGACCCGTGCTCTTCGAACTGCACCTGAAGGGGGCCCCTGGCGGCGGGATCCGCGACTTCTCGGGGACCGCGGTGGGCCGGCGTCAGCGGCCGATCCGCTTCACCGTCGCGCGCGAGGACCTCCGCTCCCCGGAGGGGGACGACAGCTACACCTTCGACTTCGTGGACGACCTCGACTTCGTGCCGGTGCTCGACCGGGGGAGTGACGGGACGGCGAGATGGGTCGGGAGCGGGAGGGTCGATATCCGCTTCCCGGCGGCGGCAGGGGACGGCCGATCGGGAGAGATCGTGCTGAGCGAGACGGAGGGCAGTAAGGACACCCAGGCGACCGGGCTCTCGATCCCGGCGGGGACGATCACCCAGCTGACGGGGGAGGGGCTGGTGGTGCTGAGAGCCCAGGGGCGCATCAACCTCGAGGGGGACCTGACCCGCCGAGCCGCCGCTGACCCGGCGCCCGCGATGTGGGACTCCTCGAAGCTGATCCTGCCCGAGGGCGACGCCGAGTCGCTCTCCAACTGGCTCAAGCGGGCCTCGGTGCTCGACCACCCGTGGACCGTGATCATCGCCGGGGGGGACCTGGTGGTGAGCGGGGACATCGACGTGGACACCCCGCTGCTGCTGGTCGCGGGCGGGCGGATCAGAGGAGCGGGGAGGCCCAAGGCCGCCGACGGTCAGCTCTGGCTCCTGGGCGAAGGCGGCGGCTTCGAGCTTCCCCATCAGCACAACCCCAACGCGAGCCCCATCGTTGTGCCGCCGCTGATCATCGACGAGCCGCTGCACAACCCGCTGGCCCGCCCGCTCACCTTCGTCGCCCTGTCGTCACCGGTCCCGAAGGGGCAGCGGCCCCGCTTCTGGCAGGAGGCCGAGGTGCTCGGCGACCGCGGAGCCCGCGGGGACTACCGCGTCCAATTCCTTCGGGCGGACATCCTCCAGGGCGGAGAGGAAGGGCTCGCCCGGGCGGCGCGCTTCGACCAGCCGGGGCTCGTGCTCGATCCGAACTCTGGTGGGGGAGCCCCGGTCCGAATGCGGATCGAGCTCGTGGTCTATCCCCACCGCGGGACTTGGGATCCTCCCTTCGTGGACCGCGTTGACCTGACCTGGAGCCCTGAACGATGAGCTGCCTCGGTCTTCTCCAAACCTTCCCCCCGCTGGAGAGCGCGGGCTTCGGTGTGTTCTGGACGGTGATGGGGCTCTTCGTCGGCTCCTTCCTCAACGTCTGCATTCACCGCTTCCCGGTCGAGGGGGCCTCCGTTTGGAGTCCGTCGAGGTCGCACTGCCCGGGGTGCGATCGTCAGCTGGGGTGGCGCGAGAACCTGCCCATACTCTCCTGGGTGCTCCAGCGCGGTCGCTGCAAGGGCTGCGCGGCGCCGATCCACTGGCGCTATCCGCTCGTCGAGTTGATCGGCGCCGCAGGGTTCTTCATCGCGTGGCGAGCCGCCGCCGCGGACGGGTGGAGCTTTCTGCTGCTCGATTCGGTCGTGCTCGCTGCCTTGATCGTCGCGACCTTCGTGGACTTCGAACGCTACGAGATCCCCGACCAGGTCTCCATTGGCGGGATGTGGGCGGCGCCGTTCGTGTCCTACCTCCTGCCCGCGCTGCACGCCTCCGGCCTCGTGGCCGGCGCGCTCGCCCCGGACGGGGCGGTGGACGGCGTGGCGTCCTTGGCGGAGTGCCTGGCCGGCATGGCGGCGGGTGGGGGCGTGCTGTACGGCCTCGGATGGGTCGGCAAGCGGGCGTCCGGCGCCGACGCCATGGGCTTCGGAGATGTCAAGCTGATGGCTGCCGGGGGGGGCCTCATCGGGGTCGAGGGCACCTTCTTCGCCCTCCAGGTCGCGGTCTTCACCGGGTCGCTCATCGGGATCCTGAATATCCTCCGCTGGTACCTGGTCGTCCGGGCCCGCCAGCGCCGGCGCCCGCTCTCCAACCGCGGGTCCTCCCAGGCCCTGCGCACGGCCAGGGTCCTGGGCCGATATCTGCCCTTTGGCCCGTACTTGGCCCTGGGTATTGGAATCGTGCTCCTCGATTGGAAGGATGTGCTCGACCTGCTGCCCTTCGGGCTGGGATAGGGATCTCACCCAGGGCCTCGGCAGGGCCATCGAATCCGACTGAGGGGACACCATGAACACGTCTGACCAGCCCATGACCAGCGCGCCGATCCACCGCCGCATCGCGCTTGCACTCACCTTGCTCGCGGCGCCGACACTCACCTCCTGCGTCACCGAGACCCAGATGCGCCTCTCCGTCGAGGAGCGCGATCGTGAGATCGCCGTGCTGCGCTCGGACAAGGTCGAGCTCCAGGAGCGGGTCACCCTGATGACCTACGAGGCGGAGGACCTCCGCAACCAGCTCGCCAAGGCGCGCTCCGCGATGCCCTCCACCCAGCCCGCCTCCTTCACCGACGAGACGGCCCTCGTGCCCTTCCCCGAGTTGGAGAACCAGGGCATCACCGTCAGCCGCAGGGCCGGCGATACGGTCATCTCGGTCCCCACCGAGATCACCTTCGGCTCGGGCAAGGCCACGATCTCGAAGGAGGGCAGCCGCGCTCTCGCCTCCGTGGCGGCGCGCCTCAAGTCCGACTTCCCCGAGGACTCCACCTTCCACATCGAAGGGCACACCGACAGCGACCCGATCCGCAAGTCCAAGTTCAAGTCGAACCGTGACCTGTCGATTCAGCGCGCCATGGCCGTGCTCCAGTTCCTGGTCGCGGACGCGCGGATCCCGGACAGCCGCTTCGTGGTGGCGGGCTACGGCGAGTACGCGCCCGTGGCTCCCAACAAGGGGGCCCAGAAGGGCAAGAACCGTCGAGTCGAGATCGTCGTGAAGGACCGCCGCTAGCGGTCCCGGCCCACGCGCGCGCGTGGTACGAGGACAGACGGCTGGCCCGGGGAGCACCCCCGGGCCAGCCGTCTTGTCTTGGAATGAGACCGCGGCCCCTCCCGGTCGGGAAACCGGTGGTCCCGGTGGGTGGGGGGGGGACCGAACGCCCTCAGTCCATTTCGTTCAAGCATTTGGGCGCGGTGCGTCGATGGGAGACTCGAGCCCGCTTGCCAGCGGGGCGGTATCCCATGATCTCAATGGAAGAACTCCTGGCGCTCCTGATGCGTCAGGGCGGCTCCGACCTGCACGTCTCGGTCGGGAGCCCCCCCAGACTTCGTATCAACGGAGCCCTGGTCTCGGTGGACCATCCGCCGCTGGACTCGGAGACCACCCGGAGGCTCTCCACGAGCCTCCTCAACTCGGAGCAGATCGCCCGCCTCGATCGGGAGCTGGAGCTCGACTGCTCGATCGGGATCGAGGGGCTCGGGCGCTTCCGGGTCAACACCTTCCACCAGCGGGGTGCCGTCGCCTGCGTGCTGAGGGCCATTCCTGAAGGGACACCGACGTTCGAGCAGCTCGGCATGCCCCTCGAGCTCTGCAAGCGCCTGTGCAACCTCTCCTCGGGGCTCGTCCTCTTCACCGGGGTCACCGGGTCCGGCAAGTCGACGTCCCTCGCTGCGATGATCGACCACATCAACGAGACCCGAAGTGACCACATTGTCACCATCGAGGACCCCGTCGAATTCACCCACCGCCACAAGCGGTGCATGGTGACTCAGCGAGAGGTGGGGGACGATACCCACGGCTTCTCCAACGCCCTCAAGAGCGTCCTCCGGCAGGATCCGGACGTGGTGCTCGTGGGCGAGCTCCGCGATCACGAGACCATCGAGGCCGCCCTGACGCTGGCGGAGACGGGCCACCTGACCTTCGGGACGCTCCATACCTCTGACGCGGTCCAGACCATGAACCGGATCATCGACGTGTTCCCTGCGCACCAGCAGGAGCAGGTCAGGACGATGCTCTCCTTCACGCTGGAGGCGGTCTTCAGTCAGGCCCTCGTGCCCACGGCGCGTGGAGAAGGCCGAGCCCTGGCGGCGGAGATCATGATCGCCACGCCCGCGGTCCGCGCCCTCATTCGCGATGACAAGGCGCACCAGATCTACTCGCACATCCAGACCGGGGCTCAGCACGGCATGCAGACCATGTCCCAGAGCCTCGCCAACTTGGTCCGCTCCGGGGCCTGCCGACTCGCCGACGCCGAGCGCTTGCTCTCGGACCCCAAGGAACTCCAAAGCGCGCTGAACGCAGCCTGAAATGGTCACCGTCTCATCCAAGGTCAAGGCCCTCCTCATTGGTGAGGGGCTCGTATCCGAGAATGACTGGTCCCGAGCCTGCAGCGGCGACGGCGAGCCCATCGAGACGCTCCTCGAGGCGGGCGATCTCAACGAGAACGCCCTGATGGAGGTGATGGGGCGCGCCGCTGGCATCGCCCCCGTGGACCTTCGCCGGGTCGAACTGGACGCCGCGGTGGTCGACACCGTGGCCCCCGAGCTCTGCCGCGAGCGGGGCTTCATCCCGGTCGCGAAGACCGGCGACGTGCTCACGATCGCGGTCTCCGACCCGTTCGACGTGCTCCTCTTCGACGACCTCAAGCGGGTCACCCACTGCCACATCCGACCGGTCTTCTCGCACCGCTCCATGGTCAACAGCGCGCTCAAGCGCGTGCTCAGCGGCGGGACGTCCGTCGACGAGCTCATGGAGAAGGTCGGTGAGACGGGCGAGATTGAGGTCAAGGGCGACGAGGCCGAGGACATCGAGATGGCCGACCTTGACGGCGCTGATGCGCCGGCCGTCAAGCTCGCCAACGCGATCATCCTCGGGGCCTTGCGCGACAAGGCGAGCGATATCCACATCGAGCCGGGGGACAGGAACCTGCGGGTTCGCTACCGGATCGACGGCCGCCTGCGTCAGATCATGACGCCGCCCAAGACCCTGCTGCCCGCCCTCTCCAGTCGACTCAAGATCCTCGCGCAGCTCGACATCGCCGAGCGGAACGCACCCCAGGACGGCAAGTTCCGGATCAAGTACCAGGGACGCACCGTGGACTTCCGGATCTCCGTGCTCCCGGTGGTTGGCGGGGAGAAGTCGGTCATCCGGATCCTCGACAGCGGGAGCATCTCGATGGACCTCGGGAAGATGGGCTTCGAGGAGCAGTCGCTGAAGGACGTCGAGGAGGCGATCCACGCCCCCTACGGGATGGTGCTGGTGACTGGCCCGACCGGTTCAGGTAAGTCCACCACGCTCTACTCCTGCGTCGCTGCGGTCGCTAACCCCGAGGTGAACGTGACCACCGTGGAGGACCCGGTCGAATACCGGATGGACGGGATCAACCAGGTCCCGGTCAATCCCAAGCGGGGCACCACGTTCGCTGGCGCCCTGCGCTCCATCCTGCGTCAGGACCCCGACATCGTCCTCGTCGGCGAGATCCGGGACAAGGAGACGGCTGACATCGCGATCAAGGCGGCGCTCACGGGGCACCTCGTGCTCACGACGCTCCACACCAACGACGCGGCCGCCACGATCACCCGGCTCATCGACATGGGGATCGACCCCTTCATGGTCTCGAGCTCGATCCTCGTCATCTGCGCCCAGCGGCTCGGCCGTCGGCTCTGCACCTCGTGCAAGGTGGCGATCGAAGAGCCGCCTCGCGAGGAGCTGCTCAAGATCGGCTTCAAGGAGAAGGACTTCGCCACGCCCTTCCAGCTCTACGAGCCCAACGCCGACGGCTGCGCGCGCTGCACCGGTGGCTACAAGGGCCGCTTCCCGATCCTGGAGACCCTGCCCATGACGCAGCGGATCCGGCGCATGGTCGTCGAGGGACGCTCCAAGGACGACATCAAGGCCCAGGCCATCTCCGACGGGATGTTGACCCTGCGGCGGGTCGGCGTCCTCAACGCGATGCGCGGCGTCACCTCCGTCCAAGAGATCCTGCGGATCACGCAGGAGCACTGAGCGGTCCCTGGCCCTCCCTGATTCCTCCACGCCACTCAGACCTTCTCCAAAATGGCTGACTTCAAGTACTCCGCGAAGAGCGCGGGCGGTGCCACCGTCGAGGGCACGATCTCGGCGGAAACAAAGGCCGCCGCCGTCTCGGAACTCCGCAAGAAGAACCTCACGATCATCCGGCTGGATGAGGACAGGGTGCGTCGCTTGCCCTTCGGCGCGGGGAAGACCTCCTTCGCCGGCGCAGCCGAGCAAGAGCGCGCCCAGACCGCGAAGGTCCGCGTCAAGAAGCAGGAACTCGTCATCTTCACGCGCCAGCTCGCGACCATGGTGGGGGCGGGCCTCTCGCTGCTCGAGTCCCTCGAGGTGCTCGGACACCAGGCCGAGTCGAAGGAGATGGGCAAAGTCTGCACCGCCTTGGTCGACTCCGTCCGGAGCGGCTCGGACCTGTCCGCCGCAATGGAGCGGTGCCCCCGGTGCTTCCCGGTGCTCTACATCAGCATGGTCAAGGCCGGCGAGGTCTCCGGTCAGATGGACGTCATCCTCAACCGGCTCGCGGACTACATGGAGTCTGCCGAGGAGCTGGCGCGTGAGATCAAGTCGGCCATGACCTACCCGATCATCTCGATGATCCTCGTCCTCGGCATCACCGGCTTCCTCATGATCGGGGTCGTGCCGACGTTCAAGACCGTCTTCGACTCGATGGACATCGACCTGCCCCTGATCACCCAGGCGGTGCTCGACGCATCGAACTTCCTCCGGGACAACGCCATCGCGGTGTACGGCAGCCTCTTCGGCGCCTTCATCGCCTTCATGATGTTTCGCAAGACCCCCATGGGGATGCGGGTCCTCGACAGCGTCACGCTCAAGCTCCCGATCTTCGGCCCCCTGTTCCAGAAGGTCTGCCTGGCGCGCTTCAGCCGCACCTTCGCCACGCTAGTACGCTCTGGCGTGCCGATCATGTCGACCCTGGAGATCGTCGCCGCCACCTCCGGCAACTGGGTCTTGGAGCGAGCGGTCCTCGAGTCCCGGGACGCGGTGCGGGGCGGCAACCTCCTCTCGGACCCGCTGGCAGAGGAGAAAATTTTTCCGCCCATGGTCACCCGCATGATCGCGATCGGCGAGCGGACCGGCGCGCTCGAGATGCTCCTCGAGAAGATCGCGGAGTTCTACGACAGCCAGGTCAAGGCCCAGGTCAAGGGGCTCACGAGCCTCATTGAGCCGCTTCTCATCGCCTTCATGGGCGTGGTCGTTGGGGGCGTCGTCCTTGCGATCTTCATGCCCATCCTCGACATGGTCACCGCGCTGCAGACCTGACCAGCGGCCTGACTGGCCCGTGACGAAGAGGGGCTCCACCGCGTTCGGCGGTGGGGCCCTCTCTCGTGCCCGGACACCACCCCCGGGTGTCTCAAATAAACCCCAATAGTAGGGACGACGCCTAAAGGAACGTGCGCGCCGGGGACGAAACCTCTCTTGGCTCGGCGGTCTGTCGATGTCGAGCCTCGCCTGGTCTCCGCGGAGGGGACCTCGCCTGTCAATCCGAACCAATGACTTGGTCCCTTCCGCAGGGCCCAGGGGGCTCTGCCTCCTCAAACCTACCACTTCTCGACAAGATGAATCGCAACTCAAACAAAGCTGGTTTCACGCTCATCGAACTGATGATCGTGGTGGCCATCATCGCAATTATTGCTGCCGTCGCTATCCCGAAGCTGATCAGCGCGCGTATCTCCGCCAACGAGAACGCCGCCATCGCGACGCTTCGTTCCATCGCTGCGGCGCAGCAGCAGCTCCAGGCCTCGGCCGCGATCGACACCGACGCGGACGGCGGCGGCGAGTACGGATTCTTCGGCGAGCTCGCCGGTTCCGACCCGGTCCGCGTCTACACCTCGGGCGGCGCCGCGATCGGCAACGCCACCGGTGACATTCTGGACCCGACCTACCTCCCGGTTCAGTTCGGCAACGTCGTCTCCGACGGGTCGAACGGCGTCGTCGAGCGTCAGGGTTACTACTTCAAGATCTGGCTCCCGGACGCCACCACTGGCTCCGGCGACACCGCGATCGCTGGTATCGGCGAGGCTGGTACGGGCGGTAACCCGGGCACGCTCCCGGACCCCGACAACTCCGAGCTCATCTGGTGCTGCTACGCCTGGCCGGTCCAGACCACCAAGACGGGCAACCGCGCCTTCTTCATCAACGAGCAGGGAGACGTGATGTCGACCCAGAACCGCGTCGGCGGTACGGGCGTCGGCCAGGTCTATGACGCCTTCGACGACGTCCCCACCTGCTACGCCGCCTACACCGAGGCCAGCGACATGGGTTCCGACCCGGCGCTCGCCCAGCTTGGCCTCACCGCGGTGGACGCCAACATCTGGACCCCGGTCGGCAACTGATCGAGTCTGATCCGCCGAGCCGCCTGACGGCTCGCTGAGGGGCGCCCCTGGCAGTCATGCCTGGGGCGCTCCTTCATTTGGGACCGACCTGCAGCGGCGGCAGGCCGAACAGGCGCGAGGCGTTCTCGGTCGTCACGCGCGCGAGGTGCTCTGCGGTGGTCCCCCGCAGGGCCGCCACGAAGCGGAGGGTGTCCGCGCAGTACGCCGGTTCATTGCGCTTGCCCCGGTGGGGGGCGGGGGCCAGGAAGGGCGCGTCGGTCTCCACCAAGAGCCGGTCCTCCGGGCAGCGCCGCGCGGCTTCCTGGTTGGCCTGGCTGCCCTTGAAGGTGACGATCCCGCTGAAGGAGATGTACATGCCCGCCTCGAGGTAGCAAGGGAGCTCGTCGGGGCCCATCACGAAGCAGTGCATGACCCCGCGGACGCCCGGGCAGCCCTGCACCAGCGCGAGCGTGTCCTCGTGCGCATCTCGGGAGTGGATGATCACGGGCTTGTCGAGGGAGCGAGCGAGCTCGAGGTGCCATCTGAAGGAGTCGAGCTGGGCGTCCCGTGGGGCCCACTCCTTGAACCAGTCCAGGCCGGTCTCGCCCACGGCGACGCAGTCGCGCCGCTGGCAGAGGGCCTCGATCGAACGCCGCGTCCCTTCGTTGAACTTCGCCGCGTCGTGGGGGTGGAGACCTGCGGTCCCGTGGAGCTCTGGCTCGCGAGCGGCGAGGTCCAAAGATGCCCGGGACGTCTCGACGTCGGTCCCGACCACGACCATCCGCTGGACGCCCGCCTCCCGCGCGCGTTCGAGGACGAGGTCTCGGTCCGCGTCGAACTGGTCCCACCAGACGTGGCAGTGGGAGTCGGTGATCCCGACAGTCATCGACAGTTCGTCTGGATGACGTCGTCGAGGAAGCGCGCGAAGTTGATGTTGGACTCGCGGCTCCGGACCTCGGTGAGCAGCTCGCAGGCGGTCTCCTTCGGGAAGCTAGAGAGCACGGTCTGTGCGGAGACCATCCGCAGGTAGCCGTTCCCGGTGGACTCCACGAGGGTGGTTCGGATGGCCCCGCTGGCCCGGGGATCGTCGGAGTGGGCGCCCAGGGAACGCACGGCGATCACCCGGGCGTAGGGCTCGAGGGCGTAGTTGGTGGCGACCTGCGCCATCATCGGGACGGGGGAACGCCCCGACCGCTGGCACGCGACTCGCCAGCCCTCGACGAAGAACTCGTCGTTGGGGGCCGTCTGCTCGGGCATGTCCTGGCGCTGGATGTGGGCCTCTGCGCCGGCGAAGAAGGTCTCGGGGGCCACCTCGGCGAGGAGCAGCAACGCCTCGGAGCGGTCCTCGATGAAGTGCCCGTAGGTGAACGCCAGCTCGGCGAGCAGCGGCTCGGCCTCCGCGGGGGACACCCGGGCGCCCAGGGCCAGGAGGGTTCGCCGGATGGCGTGGTGGCGTTGGGGGTAGTTGGTGAAGGCGTGCAGCGCGGCCCACCCGACCTGGGGACGGCTGGTGGCCTCGAGCCGCTCCACGAGGATCTTGTTGTCCATGAACCAGCGGTCGTGGTGGTCGCTGGTCAGGGTCGGGTCGAGTGGTTGCAGCGATCGCAACAGCTCCGCCACCTGCTGGCGGTCCGCGTCGCTGATGGGGAGGTCCGCTGGCATCAGGGCCAGGGCGTCGATCTCGAGGGCGTCCGGGGCGAGCCTCCGCTCCCCGACCAGGGGTTCGATCAGGTCCTCGGGGCGGATGGAGGGGGTGAAGGTCGAGGACTCGACGGATGTCGCCCCGGCCGGGTCGCCTGCGCCTTCTCCCTCTCCGCCGGAGCATGAGGCCGCCATGGCTGCGAGCGCCAGGGCCACGGCCCCTAGGGGGCTCCTGGGCCTGTGCGACTTCGCACGGAGGAGCGTGCCCTGGCGCAGCGCTCGGGGTAGCGGCGCCAGGGGCCCAAGGGGGCCTCTCGGGGCAGCAGGGGGCCGGGAGGGGTTCAAGGTGTCCATGCAGTTCGGGAGAGGCGAATCTCGGGCCAAGAGGATGCCAAACGCGGGGAGCCCTGGGCGCTGACAGAGCCGGAAGAGGACTGGCAAACCAGTGGCCCTCCGCGCACTATGTTGTGCCTCCCCCCTTTTGACCCACCGGCCAGGCTTCTCTGGCCGGCTATCAGCCGCCCGCCTCCGCCAGGCCTCCCCCGATGAGCCTCTCATCGCCCAGGCCTGCCGGTCCAGTCGCTGCTCCAGGCCCGTGCCTGGGGCGCCCGACGAAGGGCCGCCTCCCCCGAACTACCGGGCCCCCCTAGAAAGCACCATGCGAACGCAGGCTTCCTCTGGCGATCGAGTCATCTCCGCACGTACCTACCTTCCCGCGGCCCTCGCCGGGCTCGCGCTCCTTGCTGGCTGTGGTTCCGGCTCGGGCGGATCAGGGAGCACCGGTTCGCTGTTCATCCAGACCTGCTCGTTGAACTGCTCCGTCGGGTCCGGCGGAGATCAGGTCTTCTGCATCGTCCGGAACGTCACGGAGAACGGTGAGGTCTCGGTCACCTTCTCCGATCCGATCGATCCGACGACCCTGACGCCTTCCACCTTCCAGGTCACCGACGTCGGGAACGGCACGGCCCCTGACGGCCTCCGCTTCCTCGACCCGCTCGACCCGCGGCGCGTCATCTTCCGCCCGGCGATCACATTCGTTGGCGGCTCAGTCGCCTTCTCGCTCCAGCAGAATCGCAGCTACGAGATCCGTGTTCCGGGGGTCCAGCAAGGCGACTCGGGCCCGTTCATCCGGAGCGTCGGCGGATCGCCGAACCAGAGCCGCATGCTCTGCACGATCGAGACCACCGAGGGCATCGAGGACATCGTCCCGGGGAACCCGGAGGTGGATGTCTTCGTTGACGTCGACGTCACCGCGCCTGGAGGCCCCTTCACCACCGAGCGGACCCAGATCGGAAGCAGCGTCCAGAACGCGGTCGAGAACGTCGCCGCCTCCTCGAAGATCTACTTCGAGTTCAACGAGCTCATGAACCTCCCGACCGTGGCCAACGTCGTCACGGGCGAGTCGCTCACGATCTTCGTGGAGCTGGACACCGACGGGGACATCTCCACCTCGGGGGCGGACCGCATCCCGATCCCCGGTACCTTCGAGTTGGAGGTGGATCAGTTCACCCTCACGACCTCAGCCACCTTCACCCCCTTCGGTGACATCCCCTCGGCTGGCCAGAACCGCCGGCTCCTGGTGGTTCGCGTGACCACGCTTGTGAAGGACATCGCGAACAACTCGGTCACCAGCGCGAGCGGTGGCGGTGTGCTGGTCGCCGTCCCCGAGATCCTCACGTTCTCCCAGATCGTCCTGCCCGACGAGGACGGCGAGGGCTTCACCAACTCGGACCTCGAGAACACGGCCCAGACGGGCGCCGCCTGGGGCGGTGGTCGTCTCTCGGTCGGCCTCACGGGAGGCTCGGGTCGCCACGGCTCGATCCGGGTCGCCGCCGGGGAGAGCCTCGTGCTCGACACGGACTCCCAGACCTTCCCGGCCACGGGCATCGCGCAGATCGACGTGCTGGGCAACGACAGCGGCGCCCCCGGGGCCCCGGTCTACCCCTACACGCTGACCGTCACGGACGGGGTGTTCGAGCTCTCCTCGCTCGTCATCGAACCGACGGGAACGCTCATCCTGCGGGGCTCCAACGCCGCCCGGATCCTGGTGCGCGGTCGCTGTCACCTCCAGCCGGGATCGGTCGTGGACCTCTCTGGCGAGTCCGCTCCCGAGCACAACTCCTCGATCCCCGGGGACCAGGTCGCGGGCGCTGCCCAGACCCTCGGCGGGCCCAACGGCGCCTCGGGCGGCCTCGGCGCAGACCGCGCCGACCTCACAGGGAACAACCTGACTGACGCCGGCGGGATCTCGAATCCCGGCGCCAACCGTGACGGTATCGCGGGCGGCGGCGTCGGCGGAAGTGCCACCGCGGCAGGCCTCGGCGGCGTCCGGTTCCCCAACATCCTTCCCACCCAATCGTCCGTGTTCGCAGGGTCGATCGAGGACACGACTTACAACGTCGCGGTCAACCCGCGGAACCCTACGGAAGAGACCTGCACGATCCAGCAGCTCGGCGCCAGCGGCGGCGGCGGAGGATTCGCCCTGGCCGGCGGCGAGGGGACCTCTCAGCCGGTCGGCGCGGCCGTCGGTGAGAACCCGGTTGGGGTCGCGCTCAGCCCCGGGAACACCCCGGGCGGCGACGTCACCGCCCTTGGTCTCGCGGCCCCCAACGTGAACAACGTGGGCTACGACACCCGCCTGCTCCGATGGGAAGAGGGCGACCTTCGCGGCGGTAGCGCCGGCGGCGGTGGTGGTAACCACATCTTCGGCACGATCAACAACGCTGGCGGAGCGGCACTGCCCCCGCCGATCACCAACTGTGTCGGCGCTGGTTTCACCTTCGTCACCATCGAGGCCGACATGTGGCTGGACCACAGCGGCGCCAAGGGTGGTGCCGGTGGCGGCGCGGTCGAGTTCCTCGCCGGGCGGGAGGCGATCCTCGCTGGTCTGGTGGACGCCTCGGGCGGCTTCGGTGGCGGCGCCCTGTCGGTCCTGGCGACCAACGGGTCCTTCGCCATGCCCGGCGGCGGTGGCTCTGGTGGAGCCCTCCGGCTCCGGTCTCCGATCGTGAACCTCGCGCCGACGTCGCAGATCAACATCAACGGCGGTCTCGGCGGCAACGCCCCCTGGTCGCTCAACACGGTGGCGGTCCAGTCCCGCGGCGGCAACGGCAGCCCGGGGCTCGTCCGCGTCGAGGACTCCTCCACGAGCGGTGACCCGATCAGCTTCGAGTCGGCCCGTGATCGGGTGCTCCCGTTCAACCCCCTGGACCCGAACTCCGCGGTGGATTTCCTCAGCGTCGCGCCGGGCTACCTCGACCCCTCCACGGTCGGCACGCAGCGCCCGGACACGCTGAGTGGCGGGACCTCTTGCTGGATCCGGCCGGAGGGCAACTTCCTCCAGCTGCTGTTCCAGGAGGACACCGGTCTCTCCGTCGAGGAACAAGGCTGGACCATGGACATCGAGCTCTCCAGCGGCGCCCTTCGGCCCTTCCGAGGGACGAACACCGCGTTCCCGAACGAGTGGGAGGGGACCTTCGGCAATACCTTTGGATCGTCGCCGATCGTCGTCCGCTTCCAGGGTGGCCGTTCTCAATCCTCGAGCCTCGCAGACCCGTGCAACGTGGACGAGAACGACCCGTTCGGTGAGGTCCTCCCCGGTTCCCTCACCCCCTGGGTCTCCCACCCCGCGGAGCTCGGGTTGGTCACCACCCCGAGTGGCGCCAATTACACGCCGAACATGATTCGCTTCTGCGTGCTGTTCGACCGGACGAACGAGCCGGGCGATGACCCGGGTCAGACCCTCATCGACGAGACGGTCGTTGGGGTCACGAACCTCAAGATCGTCGCCCTCCCGGACTGATCTCCGGATCGTCCGAGGATCGGGGAGGCCCGTCCGCGCCTCGCGCGGGCGGGCCTCCTCCCGTTTCACCCCGCCCAAGCCAGCTTGAATCCCCGCGGCTCCTCACGCTCCAAGGCCCCTGACGTTCAGCGCGCAGGGGCCGTGGTCATCGACGCCTCCGAGGTGCGTTTCGACGCCGCTGTCCGGCTGGAGGGAGGAAGGGTCGCCTCGGTCGAGCCCGCGGAGGGCTTGACGGCTGACGAGCGGGAGACGGTCCTCGCCCCGGGGCTCGTCAACGCGCACGCCCACCTCGACTTAGGGACCGCGCCCGCTGGCTCGCCCGGGGAGAGCTTCTTGGAGTGGGTCGCGTCGGTGATGGAGGCGCGTGGAGAGAGGTCGCCGGCGGAGGTGGCGGAGGGAGCTCGAGCTGCAGCGGGTAGGCTGCTCGAGACGGGGACGACCACCGTGCTCGACATCGACGCCTCGGGCGTGGCGGGGATGGGCCTCTCGGACTCGCCCATCCGTCTGGTCTCCCTCCGCGAGGTGATCGACGGCTCACCGGCGGAGCGAAACGAGCGCACCCAGGCTGCCCTGGAGCTCGCCCGCGAGGCCGTGGCCGCGCCGGCCTCCGAGCGGCGGGCGTCCGGGCTCTCGCCCCATGGTGTCCACACGGTGAGCGACGAACTCCTCGGCGAGCTCGCGCTGCTCGCGAGGAGCGCCCCCGTGGCCACGCACTGGGCCGAGACTCCCGAGGAAACCCGCTGGATGCTGGAGGGGAGCGGGCCGTTCGCTGACTGGCTCGGTCCTTCGCCGCGCTCCTCCGGCGCGGAGCGCCTGCGGCGCGCCGGGCTGCTCGATGGAACCCTCCTGGTCCACGGCAACTGCCCGGCCCCGGGGGAGCTCGCGCTCCTCGCCGGACGCGGCGTGGCCGTCGTGCATTGCCCGGGGAGCCACCTGTTCTTCTCGCGCCCTGGGTTCGCCCTCGGAGACCTCCGCGCGGCGGGTATTGCCGTCGCCCTCGGGACGGACTCGGCCGCGAGCAACGCGGACCTCGACATGCGCCGTGAGATGAGGCTGGCGCGGGAGACCCTCGGGGTCAGCGGCGCCGAGGCATGGAGGATGGCGACCGAGGAGGGGGCTCGCTTCGCCCCCTGGGCCCACGTCACCGGGCGCCTCGGCGTCGGGGATGCTGGAGACCTCGTGCGGCTGCGTCCCGCACAGGGGGTAGTGGCGGCCCGCCGCGACGGCGACCGAATACTCGACTTGCTCACCCTCTCGGAGCCCGCCGTGGAGGGGGTCTGGGTGGCGGGCGAGCGAATCGAGGGCTGATTTGGGGCAAGGTGCTGAGAAATCCGTGAGTGGGCGCTACAGGTAGAGGGTCTGCGCCGAATGGAGTGATTCAGATGAGCACCTCTCGAACCGAGTACCAACCTCCCCAGGCGACGCCTGCACAGCTCGAGGCGATCGAGCTCCTTCGATCGTCGGAGCGTGTTCTCCTGACCGGGCACGAGCGGCCAGACGGGGATTGCCTCGGCTCGCAAGCGGCCCTCGCCAGGGTGCTCAACGCGCGAGGGCAGAGCGCCTTCGTTCTGAATCCGGACCCGCCGGAGTCGCGGTACGGCGAGGTGACCGAACTCGCCGAGTTCCTCGTCGACGACGGTGGCGAGATCCCCGAGCACGACCTCGTGGTGATGCTGGACGGGGGGGACCTCTCTCGAACCGGTCAGCTGGCGCCGCGGCTCGAGGCGGCGCCCTCCCGGAAGCTGGTGGTCGACCACCACCTTCACGAGGGCAGCGAGTGGTGGGACGCGGCGTTCATCGACACCTCCGCCTCCGCGACCGGGGTCCTCGTCCGCCGCATCGCAGGGCACCTGGGGGCCGAGCTCGACACTGGCATCGCCCGCGCGATCTTCACGACGCTGGTCACCGACACGGGCTGGTTCAAGTACTCCAACACCGACCAGGAGACCATGCTCATCGGGGCCGAGATGATCGGCGCCGGGGTCCGGCCAGCCCAGATCTACAGCGACCTCTTCCAGCGGGAGGAGTCGGAGCACCCGCGCACCCTCGCCGCCGCCCTGGCACGCACCGCCTACTTCGCGGACGGTACCATTGCCGTCATTGACCTGCCCCTAGGACCGGATGGCCGATCCTCGGCGGCGGACGGGGACGTGGCCTTGGACATCCTCAGGTCCGTGGAACAGGTGGAGGTCGCCCTGATCGTGCGAGAGATCGGGGCTTCGAGGACGAAGCTCTCGGCGCGCAGCAAGGGCGCCTTCAATGTCCAGAAACTCGCCCACCGTTTCGGGGGGGGAGGGCACGCCAAGGCGGCGGGTGCGACGATCGAGCAGCCCTTGATCCACGCGCGCCTCGAGCTCGTGGAGGCCGCCGTGGAGCAGCTCGCGGCGACCAAGGACCGGCGGGCCAAGCCGCGCTCGGCGGCCGAGGCGGAAAGGAGGAAGCGCGGAGCGTAGACTGGGTTCACCTTGAAGCTGGCGATTGTCTCCGACCTGCACTCCAACATGGAGGCCGTCGACGCGGTGTTCGCACACATGCGTTCACTTGGTGTCGAGGCCATGTGTTGCCTGGGGGACGTGGTCGGCTACGGCCCCGACCCCGCGCACTGCGCAGACCTGATCCGCGGGCACGCAGACTTCACCGTCATGGGAAACCATGACGAGGCGCTCTTCCACGGTGCCGAGGACTTCAACCCGCACGCGCGGACGGCGATCGACTGGACTCGGGCGCAGCTCCGGCCGCGGTGGTGGAGTTCCTCTGAGACCAAGAGCCGCTGGCGGTGGCTCCGGGAGCTCCCGCTCGAGCACCGGATCGGGCGCTTCCACTTCGTCCATGGGTCGACCCGGGACCCGGTGCGCGAGTACGTTCTCTCCACCGACGGGTTCTTGAACCCCAGCAAGCTGCGCGGCATCTTCGAATCCTTCGAGGGGGTCACCCTCTGCGGCCACACCCATCACCCCGGCGTTCACACCGAGGACCTCCGCTTCGAGGGGCTAGAGGGCGCCGACGAACTGACGATCGAGCTGCCCCCCGGGGAGAAGCGGATCGTCAACGTCGGGTCCGTCGGCCAGCCGCGGGACGGCGACAACCGCGCGTGTTACGCCGTGCTGACCGAGGACTCGCTCACGTGGCATCGGGTGCCCTACGACTACCGAGGCACCATGGACAAGATCCTCGCGAAGGACGCCCTCAGCGAGGTCCTCGCGCGTCGCCTCGCCCTCGGGAAGTGAGAGACGGGGCGCGCCTCAGGAGAGCCTGAGCGTGGCCTTGATCAGGTGCCGGAGGATCTCTGGGTTCTTGCGGAGGCGCCGCTGGCTGTATGCGCGCCACTCGGGGCCGTACGGGACGTAGGCGCGAACGGTCTTCCCGCGCGCCTTCCATTCATCCCAGAGGCGCTCCTGCACGCCCAGGAGCACCTCGAAGTAGGTGCGCTCCTCGGCGACGTTGGCGGCCTCTTGCCGCTCCAGGACGGCGTCGGCCATCACCGGATCGTGGGTCGCAACCGCGACGGTGTGTCCTGACCGGAGGAGCGTGTCCGTGAGGTCGATGAAGGCCTGCCGGATCGGCTCCGGCTCGGTGTGGGCGATCTCGGCGGGCTCGAGGTAGATCCCCTTCACCATTCGGACGTCGCAACTGTCGGGCAGGGCGGCGACGTCGTCCGGGGTGCGGAAGAGGCGGGACTGCAGGACGATGCCCACGTTGTCGAAACGCGCGCGGAGGGAGCGGAAGATCTCGAGGGTGTCGTCGGTGGTGGAGTGGTCCTCCATCTCGACCCGCGCGAAGACGCCGAGGCTGGCACAGTGTGAGAGGAGGTCGGCGTAGAGCTCCTCGCAGAGGTCCCTCGAGATGCGCAGGCCGAAGTGCGTCGGCTTGATGGAGACGTAGCTGTCGAGCCCACCCTCGGAGGCCGCGGTCGCGGCCTCCTGGTAGGTGCGAAGCACATCCCGCGCCTCGGCCTCGTCCGCTACATCCTCGCCAAGGATGTCCAGGACGCCCAGGAAGCCGCGGGCCTGCAGCCCGCGCAGCTTGTCGAGGGCCTCTTCCAGCGTCTCTCCGGCGATGTACCGGGCGGAGAGCTGGCGCATGAGCGGCCGCGGAATCGCGGGGAGGGCGGAGAGGACGGCGCGTTCGAGGAGATTCACTTCGGGGACGCTCGCAGGGGAGATCGGGAGGTCATTCGGAACCCAGCCCGGCCAGTCGCTGACCGGGCTGCCCGTGGATCATAGGATCTCCTCGGAGGACGCTCACAATGGTGAACAAGGATCGAGAGATCGTGCTGGCCCTGGCCACCTTTCCAGGGGAGGAATCTGCGGCAGCCCTGGCGCGGCAGCTGCTTGCGGAGGGCCTGGTGGCCTGCGTGAACATCCTGCCGGGCGTGCGGAGCCTCTACCGGTGGGAGGGGGAGGTCCAAGACGAGCCCGAGGTGCTGGCATTCATGAAGAGCCGGCGTGAGCTCGCCGATGAGCTGGTGGAGCGGCTCGTGGAGCTGCACCCCTACGAGACCCCGGCGGTCTCGGTCCTCTCCCCGCACGCAGTCGCCCGCGAGTACGGCGCCTGGGTCACCGACGAGCTCCGCGGGGCGGGCGATCGATGAGCGTCGCGGGCGAGGAGCGCAGCGGAAAGGTGGCGAGGCGCATCGGCCTCGGGCTGGGGGGCGCGCTCTTCCTGGGGTTGCTGCTGGTCCCTGGGCTCCCGCTGGATCCCATGCAGCGGAAGGTCGCGGCCGTGACGGCGCTCACGGCGTCGCTCTGGCTGAGCGTTGCGATCCCGGTGGGCGCGACCTCCCTCATCCCCGCGGCGCTCTTTCCGCTTCTGGGCGTGCTGGACGCGCGAGAGGTGGCGCCGATCTACCTGCGGGACCTGGTGCTGCTGTTCCTGGGGGCCTTCATCATCGCCCTGGGTCTGGAGCGGTGGAACGTCCACCGCCGCCTCGCCTTGGCCGTGATCCAGGCCGTGGGCTCGTCGCGCCGGCGTCTGGTGCTGGGGTTCATGGCGGCCGCGGCGTTCCTCTCCATGTGGATCAACAACACGGCCACCACGCTCATGATGCTCCCCATCGTGACGGCGGTCCTGGGCCGGGTGGAGGAGGACGACGACGTCGCCGGTCGCCCCTCGGACGGCGGGCGCTTCGGCTGGTGCCTGCTCCTCGGCGTGGCCTACTCGGCCTCGGTGGGGGGGATGGCGACCCCCGTGGGGACGGCGCCCAACCAGGAGTTCCTGGGGCAGTTCGGGACGCTCTTCCCGGAGGGGCCGAAGCTGACCTTCGGCGAGTGGTTCATCGCCTTCGCGCCGCTCACCGTGCTCTTCGTCCCCCTGGCGTGGCTCCTGCTCACGCGGGTGGTCTATCCGATCTCCGACGTGCAGGGGTCAGGACGGGAGGCGGTGGCCGAGGAGCGGCGCCGCATGGGGCCCATGACGACTCCCCAGTGGCGGATGGCCCTGCTGTTCGGCGCGACCGCGCTGCTCTGGGTGTTCCGCGCCGACCTGCGGGTGGGGCCCCTGGAGGTCCCCGGCTGGTCGAGGCTCTTCATGGGGCCCGAGGCCGCCGACCCCGCCTGGTACGCCCAGCACAAGAACGACATCAGCGACGCCACCGTGGCGACGCTCCTGGGAATCCTGGTGTTCGTGATCCCCTCGGGCTGGCGCCCCGCCGGTGCCGATGCTGGCGTCGACGCCGAGGAGGGGGACCGTCGCTTCCTCATGGACTGGCGGACCGCCTCGCGGCTCCCCTGGGACGTCCTGCTCCTGCTCGGCGGCGGCTTCTGCCTCGCCCACGCGTTCAAGGTCAGCGGCCTTGATGCGGTCCTGGGTGGAGCGCTGGCTCCGGTCCTCGAGGGGCAGTCCAGCTGGGTCGTCGTCGCCGCCGTCTGTGTCCTGGTCGCGACGTTGACCGAGGTCACCTCCAACACCGCCACGACCGCGGTGCTCCTGCCCGTGATGGCCTCTGCAGCGACCACGGCGGGGCTCAACCCCATGGTCGTGATGTTGCCCGCGACCCTCGCCGCGTCCGCGGCGTTCATGATGCCCGTGGCGACGCCACCCAACGCGGTGGTCTTCGCCACCCACCGCGTCCCCATGACTCGCATGGCCCGCGCCGGGATCTGGATGAACGTCCTGATGGCCGCCATCATCACGGTCGTGTTCCAGCTATGGTCCAAGGGACTCCTCGGCGTCACGGACTCCGTGCCGGACTGGGCCCGGTGAGCTGACTCTCATGAGCGAGGTAGGCAGATGAGCGAGCACGATCTCCGGCCCGGCGCCCGCGCGGCGGCGCCTGTCGCCGTCCCCGTGGCGATCGCCTGCCTCGCCCTCGGCGGCATGATCCTGTCAGGGGCGGGTGCCCCGGCGCGGCCCGCTCTCGCCGCGCTGCTGGTCCTGGGCGGCGGCGTGGGGCTCGGGCCGCTCCTGCTGTGGACGCCCGTGGAGCCGTCGCCGCTCAAGCTCTGGCTCTTCTCATCCCTCCTCGGGCTGCCGCTGGTGGGCGGGACCTTCGCGCTCGCGAACGGCCTCCTTGGGGCCGATCCCCAGGTGGCCTGGGCCCTCCCGTTCCTGCTGTCCGGCCTTGCGGCCGGGGCGGCTTCCAGGCGGCGCCTGGGGAACGCTCCACCGGGCCGTGCGGCTCTCGGCGCGTTGGCGCTCGGAGGTCTCGCTGCGGTGGGGGGCTGGGCTGCCCTCGCGTCGACGGGAGGTGCCACCGCCTGGCTCGCCGAGCCCGCGGCCGTGGCTCACCTGACCCTCGCCGACTTCGCCGCGGGCGGCGCTGCGATGCCCAACCCGTGGTTCTTCGGTGGCGCCCTGGAGGTTCGACCCGCTGTGGGGATCGCGCTCGCCGGGCTGGCAGCGCCAGGGCAGCTCTCGGTCACCCAGGTCCTCCCGCTCGTGGGGGGCTGGTCCCTGCTCGTCCTGACCCTGGCGGGCTACCTCGCCTCGGCCGCAGCGTTCCGAGAGCAGCGGGCTGAGCGGGCCGGTGCACGGGACCTCCTGGCCGCAGGGATCTGCCTGTCGGCGGGGGGGCTGGCGCCCATGTGGGAGGCGCTCAGGTCCGGAGGCTGGGTGCCGGCGCAGTGCGGCCTGGACCTCGACCCCGCGGCAGTGCTCGCCCGCGTCTATTGGTCCACCACCCTGCTCGCTGGGCTGCACGCCGTCCGCCGCGGGGCGCGGCCGTGGCCCGGGCTGACCGCCATGCTCGCCGGCGCGACCGCGCTCGCGCAGCCCTGGGCTGGTGCAGCGCTCGTCCTCCTGTTCCTGCTCCCTGCGCTGCTAGCGCGCCGGGCCTTCCTGGTGCCGATGCTCATGGGAGCCGGGCTCCCCGCGTTCTGGGTCGGTCGAACCTATGGCGGCTTCTCCCTCGACCAGGTGGTCAGCGCGGGTGCGCCCTCCTTCGCCTGGAACGCGGGGGTTCTTCTCCTCCTCCTCCCCGGGCTGATGTGCCTCCGGCGTTGGGATCGCTCGGAGACCGTCTCCACCCTGGGGCTCTACCTGCTGGGCTCCGCGTCCGTCGTCGCGCTCGCGCTGGCCCCCCTGGGGTGGGACGCCGGTGCGCTGCAAGGGCTCGCCCTCTTCCCCCTCGGCCTGCTCGCTGCCCGGGGGCTCACCGCTTGGGGCCCGAGGGTGGGAGCGGCCGGGGGCCTCGTCGCCGCGGTCGGGCTCGCCGGGATGTTCGGTCCTGCTGGCTCCCCGGATGGTGGCGCTCGTCCTCCCGCGGTTCCGTTCACGGTGGGGGATGCCGGGCTCGAGCTCGCCCGTGACCCGGACCTCTGCGAGGGGCTCGGGGAGGCGTTCCGTGAAGCACGCCGCGTGGCCCGCGAGGTCACCGGCCCGGTGGCCCTCTTGCGCGGGGGCGCCGCGCGCCCGGGGGCAGGTAAGAGCCCCTCCCTCGCGCCGCTGCTTTCCGGGGCGGGCCTCTGGGTAGACGACGCCGCGCCGCCGGGAACTCGCCAGCCGAGGCTGGGGGCGGCGCGCCTGGCGTCCTCCGGGGAGACCTCCCTGGGGGACCGGTGGGTGGACCGTCGGGCCCTCAGGGACGCCCTCTTCAGGGATCGGAACGCGTGGAACCCGCGCTTCGACCGCGTCCTCCGGGCGGAGGTGGCCCGCGGGACCACGCTGCTGGTGATCGTCACGGAGCAGGACCGGAGGCGGACCACGGACCGTGGGACGGGCCCCCGCGGGGCCGACTCGGTCCTCGCGCGGCTCGGGGCCGAGCGGATCTTCGAGGGTCCCCAGGCGGCCCTTTACCGGCTCGCCAGGGTCGACTGACGGGGGCGGAGGCGCTCCTGGGCGCCCCTGGCGCCCAGGCGAGGCCCGCGACTCAAGGCTTCGGGGGATCCGGTCGATGCTCCCCCAATGCGATCGTCGCTGGTCCCCCTGTTCCACGCCCTCACCCCGAGCCGCTCTGCACGCGAGCGGCTCGGGGTGATCGTGGTCCTCGTGGTGGCCATGTCGAGCGGAGCGGTGGCCGCACCGGAGTTCATTCAGCGCGCCCAGGTCGACGGGATCAGTCCCGCGGCGGTCGAGGCAAGGCCCGTTGCCAAGGGCTGGTTCAGCCGCGCGCTGGAGGCCGCCTCCACGGCGCCCATCACCGAGTGTGAGTACTTCCTCCTCGCGCCCGAGTCGGGCGAAGGAGAAGAGGCCACCGGGCCGACCGGAGGCGGGCTCGCGCTCATCGCCCAGCGCCGGGTGGCTCGCCCCGGTGACGTCCTCCTGGAGCGCGAGGTGCTCTTCGAGGAGGGCAGCCTCCGCGTCCTGCACACCGAGCGGATCAAGGGGGAGCGGCGGACCCTCACCTACCGGGAGATCCAGCCGGCGGGTGCAAGGACGTGGCAGGCAGAGTGGAGCGCCGATGCCGGCCGCGGACGGATCCTCGGGCATGGGTGGCACCGCCCGACCCACGAGGTCTTCGCGGCCCCTGCTGAACTCAAAGGACCCCTGGAACTCCTCGACGACCTGCGATCCGGAGCACCCGCCACCGCGGTGTCCGTGCTCGACCCGCTCGCTGCGAAGGTCTCGCAACTGGAGGTCGACGTGATGCCCGGTTCCGAGACGGGTTCGAGGGTGCTTCGCGCCACCCGTTCCGATGGGACGCTCGCCTTGGAGGTCGGAACCTGCGAGGGGGCGACGGAACTGGGGTTCCTGCGATTCACCCGCGGCCAGAGGGTCGCGAGGGCCATTACGAGGGAAGAATACGAGCGCCGCTTCGAGCTCTGGAACCGGCCTCGGATTCCCGCCCATGAGCGGGTCCGCTCGACGCTCCTCGGGCAGCGCTGATCGCGTCACGTTGGCTCAGCGTAAGGGGTGAGCGATCCCGGAATCCGCTGGGGTTTTCAGCACGAAATCCCCGGGTGAAACGGAACATGGGGGACTCCCCATGCGATTCTCCGCGCCGTCCACTTGAGCTCCCCCACCAAAACCGTGCGCCTCGCGCTCGCCGTCGCCGGCAGCGCGTTGCTCCTTCAGGGCTGCTTCACGCCACCGGAGCTCCGCGATCGGGCGGATAGGGATGCCTACGCGCTCATCGACGCGCGCCGAAAGCAGCTCTTCGACGAGGACTCGCCGTTCAGCCTCCCGTCTCCCACCGCCGCCTTCGGACGCGAACCGCGGGACCCCGAGGACTGGACGATGCGGGAGAAGGTCCTGGCAGGCGCCGTGCAGGGCGTGGGCCCCCTCAACGTCGTGGGCGCCCTCTCAATTGCGGCCGAGAACAGCGAGCAGGTCCAGAGGGAGCAGGAGTCGCTCTACCGCTCCGCCCTCGACCTCACCCTGGAGCAGTGGCGCTTCGGATACCGGTACGACGCTGGCGCCGACGGCGGCGCGAGCGGGGAGATCAACGGCAACCTTGGCACCGCGTCGAAGGGTTTCAGCGCGTCCGTGACCCGCGTGCTCGGCACCGGCGCGGTGATCCTCGCGGACGTGGGGGCGAACCTCTTTCGGGTGGTGTCCACCGGGGACGGGTGGGACGGCATCACCAGCCTCGGGCTGAGCATCACGCAGCCGCTCCTCAAGGGAACCGGAGAGCTGGTCACCTTGGAGCCGCTCCGCCAGTCGGAGCGCACGCTCATCTACGCGGTGCGCGCCTACGAGCGCTTCCGGCGAACGTACGCGGTGGACGTGAGCGACCGGGTGTATCGCGTCCAGCAGTCGCTCGACCAGCTGAACAACGAGCGGCTCAACTTCGAGAACCTGAAGATCCTCCGAGTGAGGAACGAGCGGCTGGCCGAGGCCGGGGAACTCTCCGAGGTTCAGGCTGACCAGGCGCGGCAGGACGAGCTCGGATCCCAGAACCGGCTCGTCGCGCTCCAGGGGAACACGGAGCGGCAGCTCGACTCCTTCAAGGTCTTCCTCGGCCTCCCGGTGGAGTGCGACCTGTTCTTCGAGGAGGGGATCCTCCGGCGCCTCGAGGTGGAGAGCCCGGTGCTCAACGAGCTGCGGGACGACGTGGCCGTCGAGTTCGCCCTCGCCAACCGCCTCGACGTGATGACCTCCTTCGATCTGGTGCAGGACGCGGCGCGGAAGGAGGCCATCGCGCGTGATGCCCTCCGCGCGGGCCTGAGCGTCCGGGCCTCGATGAATGAGGTCACCGCGGAGGGCAAGGTCCTCAACTACTCCTTCAGCGACGCGATCTGGTCTGCCGGTGTCGACGTGGACCTGCCCGTCGACCTGCTGCCGCTGCGGAACGCCTGGCGCCGGGCCGAGCTGACCCTCGTGGACACGCGCCGCCGCTACGAGCGCTCCCTCGACGACGTGACGGTCTCAGTGCGTGACGCGCTCCGACGTGCGCGCAACAGCTACAAGAGCTTCAAGATCCAGGAGGGCGCCGTGACCCTCTCCGAGCGGCGCGTGCGTGGCGCGGAGCTCAGCCTGGAAGCCGGGGAGGCCATCACCCGAGACCTCCTCGAGGCCCAGAGCTCCCTGCGGTCCAGCCGTGACTCGGCCACGGCCGCCAGAATTTCCTTCACCCTCGCCCTCCTCGAGCTCTGGTTGGAGCTCGAGCTCCTCCGTGTGGACGAATCCGGGGTCTACGTCGACCCTGTCCTGGCCGAGGACCTCCGAAACCGGACACGCGAGCGTGACGCTCTCGCGCCCGAACTCCAGTGAGGCCTCGACCCTCGAGCCCGCGACCGATGGAACCACCCATGACTGCCTTCAATCACCTCCGCTCCACCGCCGCGCCTTCGGCCTCCCGTCGTGGTGGTGCGCTCACGGTCATCCTCGTGCTCCTCGTCGTGGTCGCGGGTGCATGGCAGTCAGGGATCCTGAACGGCATCTTCGAGGGAGACACCGAGGTCGAGATCGACGGAGCGCCGGTGCGTAGCGGTCCGCTGCGGATCTCCGAGGTCGTTCGGGGCAACCTCGAGGCGTCCGACAGCGTCAGCCTCAAGTGTGAGATCGAGGGACGCTCCACCATCATCTTCCTGGCGGAGGAGGGGACCTTCCTCAACGAGGGCGACCTGGTCGTCGAGCTCGACGTGTCCCAGCTCGCGGATGAGCTGGTGGCCCAGGAGATCGAGGTAAAGAACGCGGAGGCGGCGTTCACCAAGGCGCGCGAGCAGTACGACATCCAGGTCATCCAGAACGAGAGCGATCTGGCGGCGGCCGAGCTCGCCCTCGAGCTGGCCGAGCTTGACCTTGCCAAGTACACGGGCAACCCCGAGGCCAATGAGCCCGGAGAGTGGGACAACGAGCTCGGGTCGGCTGAGGAGGCGGTGCTGCTCGCAGAAGAGGAGCTCTCCTCGGCGGAGAAGGAGCTCAGCTGGGCCATCAAGCTGCACGCGGAGGAGTTCAAGTCGCAGAACGAGCTGGAGGAGAAGCAGTTCGCCAAGCAGCGATCGGAGGTGAAGCTGGCTCAGGCGCGCCGGGAGCTCGCGCTGATGATCAAGTTCGGCAACCGACGCAAGCTCGCGGAGCTCCAATCCGACGTGGATACGCGTCGCCGCGACATCAGCAAGACCGAGAAGCAGGCGGCCGCGAAGCTCGCCGACTTCCTGGCCGAGCGCGAGTCCGCCAACTTCAAGCTCAACCGTGAGCGCGAGCAGCTCCTGGAGCTCAAGGAGCAGGTGGGCAAGTCCAAGATCTTCGCCCCCGAGCCAGGGCTCTTCGTCTACGCGCGCGAGAAGAGCCGCTGGGGCTCCGGTGACACGATCGAGGAGGGGACGGAGGTGCGCGAGCGACAGGAGCTCGGCACGATCCCGCGCCAGGGCGGCATGACCGTCAAGGCGAGCATCCACGAGACGAAGCTCAAGAAGATCAAGCCCGGGCTGCTCTGCCTGGTGACGGTGGACGCCTTCCCAAATCGCACCTTCGAGGGGCGGGTGGACTTCGTGGCCGTGATGGCGGACTCGGGGAGCTGGCGGAGCAACCCGAACCAGCGCCTCTACAAGGCCGACATCAGCCTGCTCAACCCGATCCGTGACATGCGGCCGGGAATGTCGTGCAGCGTCGACATCCTCGTCAAGGACCTCGAGAACGCCACCTACATCCCGCGCCAGAGCGTCTTCCTCGACGGCGGCAAGACCATCGTCTTCAAGCGCACCGAGACCGGGGTGGAGCGCTGCGAGGTCGAGGTCGGGATGGACAACACGAAGTGGGTTGCCATCGAATCCGGCCTCAGCGCTGGCGACATCGTCCTCCTCGCCCCGCCCGCCGACTTCGAGCCCGCGCCCGTCCCCGACGAGCCCGCTCCCAAGTCCGGGCCTGGTGCCGGAGGCTCCGGGGCCATTCCCGGCGCTTCGGCGGCCAGCGGCCGCGGTGCCAAGCCGGCGGGCGCGTCCATGGGCGGGGCCGGCCGCGGTGGGAAGCCGGGCGGTAGCCTCACCGCCGAGCAGAAGGCGGAATTCGCCAAGCGCATGCGCGAGCGCGGCGACGGCGGGTCGACTCGCGGCGGCAGGGGCGAGGACCGTTGAGCGGCTCCACGGCGGAGAGCGCCGAGCCCGCGGCAGCGGGGGCTCCGGTCCCCTCCGAGCCGGTGGCTGAGCTCTCGAACATCACCCGCATGTACAGGATGGGGGAGGAGGAGGTGCACGCGCTGGACGGGTTCTCCTTCACCTTCAGGAAGGGGGAGTACTGGGCCATCATGGGGAGCTCGGGCAGCGGGAAGTCCACGCTGCTCAACATCCTCGGGTGCGTGGACCGTCCGACGGGCGGCTCGTACAGGGTCCGGGGCCAGGAGGTCGCTGACCTCGACGACGATGAGCTGTCGACCTTCCGCGGCGCGGAGCTCGGGTTCATCTTCCAGTCGTACAACCTGATCCCGCAGCTCGACGTCCTCGAGAACATCCTCATGCCGGTCATGTACCAGGACGAGGTCCCCGAGGGGATCGAGGACCGAGCCCTGGAGCTGGCGAAGCGTGTCGGACTCGGCGAGCGACTCCATCACCGACCCATGCAGCTCTCTGGCGGCCAGCAGCAGCGCGTGGCGATCGCGCGCTCGCTGATCAACGACCCCGCTCTGATCCTTGCGGACGAGGCGACGGGCAACCTCGACAGCAAGACGGCGGACGAGATCCTCGAGCTCTTCGATGAGCTGCACGCCGAGGGCAAGACCATCCTGCTGGTGACGCACGAGGCCGAGGTGGGTCGGCGTGCTGAGAACGTCCTGCGCCTGAAGGACGGCAACATTGACTCCGTCGAGCGCGGGGTCAGCCGTGATGGGGAGGCGACCGATGCGAAGTAGCTCACTGATGCGCGCCGTCCGGCTGGGGGTCTCGAGCCTCCTGCTCCACAAGCTCCGGAGCTTCCTCACCACCCTCGGGGTGCTCTTCGGCGTGGCCAGCGTGATCGCGATGCTCGCCGTAGGGGAGGGCGCGAGCGCGGAGGCCCAGGACCAGATCCGACGGCTCGGCAGTCGAAACGTCATCCTGCGGAGCGTCAAGCCGCCCCAGGTCGGCGACGAGGACGCCGAGATGCGCGTGCTCAGCTACGGGCTGACCCGCGATGACTTCGAGCGCATCTCCGAGACATTCCCCGGCGTCGAGCAGTCGGTACCCGTGCTCCAGACTCCCGCGGAGGTGCGCAGCGGGCAGCTCCTCTGCCGCCCCCGGGTCCTCTGCACGCCGCACCTCTTTCAGGCTGTGACGCGGCGGGATCTCTTCTCGGGCCGCTTCTTGACGGTGCAGGACGAGGCGAATCTCTCCTTGGTCTGTGTCCTCGGCTACGAGGTCGCGCGCTTCCTCTTCCCCTTCGATACGGCGCTCGGAGAGCGGGTGAAGGTCGGGGAGCACTACCTCGAGGTGGTGGGGGTGCTCAACTCGCGGCTCCCGGTGGGAACCATCACCCTCGACCCCTCCAGCGAGGCCGGCGGAGAGGTCTTCGTACCCCTGTCCACCGGGCGGGCCTACTACGGGGAACGCCAGACCCAGATGCGCAGCGGCTCGATGGACATCCAGGAGGTCCAGCTCCACGAGATCATCGTCGCCGCGGAGCGTGACATCGACGTCCCCGTCATTGCCGCAGCCTGCCGCTCGATGCTGAAGCGTGAGCACGACGAGAAGGACTACGAGGTCATCGTGCCCCTCGAACTGCTGGCTCGAGCGGAGGAGACCAAGCGCATCTTCAACATCGTGCTGGGCTCCATCGCGGGGATCTCCCTGCTGGTGGGGGGCATCGGGATCATGAACGTCATGTTGGCGACCGTGACCGAGCGGACCCGCGAGATCGGGATCCGTCGTGCCCTCGGCGCGAAGCGCAAGCACATCGTCACCCAGTTCCTCGTGGAGACCATGGTGCTCTCCGGCGCCGGCGGCGTGGTCGGGGTTGGGGTCGGCTTGCTCATCCCATGGATCGTGGAGCGGGCCGCCGATCTCGAGACGATCGTCGAGCCAGCGGCGCCCATCCTCGCCTTCGGCATCTCGGTGCTGGTGGGGATCGTCTTCGGGCTGTACCCCGCCTGGCGAGCAGCCAACATGGACCCGGTCGAGGCCCTGCGCCACGAGTGAGGCCACTAGTGAGGGCCGCCGCCCGGGCTGCGCGCCTCAGGTGAGCCCCTCCCGCAGGGCCAGGGCGGTGGCCATTGCCTCGGCATCGATCCGGTCGCGGCCCGCGAGGTCAGCCACGGTCCGCGCGACCCGGCGCAAGGACTGGACGGCCCGGCTGGAGAGCTGGCGCCCGTCAGCCGCGCGTCGCAGCAGCGCGGCGGGGCGTGGGTCGAGCGGGGCGACGGCGTCCAGCTCGTCGCTCTGCAGGCGGGCATTGCACCGGCCCCCCTGCGCCCCACGGCCCATGGAGCGGCGGCGCGCCGTGCGCGCCTCCTGGATCAGCCGGGCTCCCTCGCCCGCCGTGGGGGGCTGGTTCGCCGGGCAGGCCGTTCCCGGGACGAGGTCCTCCAGTGGCACGGGGCGGAGGGCGACGCGCAGATCGATCCGGTCCAGGACGGGCCCCGAGATGCGCTGGCGGTAGCGGCGGACGGCCGAGGGGGGACAGCGGCAGACCACGCGCGGGTGCCCCGCGTACCCACACGGGCAGGGGTTCATGGCTGCGATGAGCTGGAAGTCGGCTGGGAGGCTCAATCGTCGTCCGGCCCGGGCGATGTGGACCCGGCCTTCCTCGAGCGGTTGACGGAGTCCCTCGAGGGCCTCCCTGCGAAACTCGGGCAGCTCGTCCAGGAAGAGGACTCCACCGTGGGCGAGGGTGATCTCGCCGGGCGCGATCGGGTTCCCCCCTCCGAGCAGGCCCGCGAAGCTGGTTGTGTGGTGGGGTGCCCGGAAGGGGCGTTCCCCGACGAGGCCTTCTGGGGATCGACCCGCGGCGGAGCGGATCGCCGTGGCGGCGATTCGCTCCTCGAGGTTGGGCGGGGGTAGCAGATCCGGGAGCCGGCGGGCCAGCATGGTCTTGCCAGCCCCCGGCGGCCCCACGAGCAGGAGGCCGTGTCCGCCCGCGGCGGCCACCTGGAGGGCGAACTTGGCCTCCTCTTGGCCCCGGACCTCGTCGAGGGATCGCCCCGAGGGCGCCTCGTCCTCCGGCGCGGGTTGGGGCTCGAGGGCAGGGCGCCGCCCGGGATCGGCGGCGTCCCGCGTGAGGTGCTGGAGCACGTCCTCGAGGGTGGAAGCCTCGAACGCGGAGACGTCCGGGAGCTCGGCGGCTTCTCGCGCCGCGGTGGGGGGCGCGAGGACCTCCGTGATGCCCTGCCGCCGCGCCTCCAGCGCGGCGGCAAGCCCGCCCGGCGTGGAGGTCAGCGAGCCGTCGATGCCGACCTCGCCCAGGAAGAGGACGCCGCTCACCTGGGACGGGCGCAGGTGCCCCACGGCGGCGGCGCAGGCGAGGACGAGGGCGAGGTCCAGCCCCTCCCCGGACTTGCGCCGCGCGGCGGGGGTCAGGTGCAGGTGGAGGCGGCCGGAACCAGCCTTCAGGCGGCTGGCCGCAAGCACGCAGGCGAGTCGGCCTCGGCTCTCCCGCAGGAGAGCGTCGGGGAGGCCGGTGAGGTGGAACTCGGTGGGTCCTTGCTGGGCGGGCTCGAAGCGGGCCTGGACCGTGACGAGGAAGGCGCCCGCACCCTCCAGGCACGCGCTGTGGACACGGACGGTCTTCATCGTCAACGGAGACGGGCGGCATGCGGATGGGTGACGACCTCTTCCCCGGCGCGGGGGATCCTGCCTTGCGAAGACCCGGCCAACAGGCGAGGCTCGGCGCATCATGAGCGAGACGTACTACGACACAGATGACCTGGGGAAGTTCGCGGACATCGCCGACCACGCGCCGGAGATGGGGAAGAAGTTCTTCGAGTGGTACGGAGAGGTCTTCAAGGACGGCGCGCTCTCCACCCGGGAGAAGAACCTGATCGCCCTCGGCGTGGCCCACGCCCTGCAGTGCGCATACTGCATCGACGCCTACACCAAGGGGTCGCTGGAGCAGGGCTGCGACGTGGAGCAGCTCACCGAGGCGGTGCACGTGGCGGCCGCCATCCGCGGAGGCGCCGCCCTGGTGCACGGCGTCCAGATGCGCAAGGTCGCTGACTCCCTGGGGATGTGAGCTCGATGCCGACCCCGCCAGGCCCCACCCTCCACAGGTCCCGCTCACCGCTGGCCGACCCCCGATGGCAGCGCGCGCGGCTCGACGGGATCGAGCTCCCCGAGGGCGACGGTGACTTCGGCGCGGCGGCGGAGACGGCGCTGGGAGCGCCGCTCTTCGCCACCGGGCTCGAGGTGCTCCAGCTGAACCTCGGGCGCCGCTGCAACCTGGCCTGCGTCCACTGCCATGTGGACGCCGGGCCGGATCGCAAGGAGGACATGTCCCGCGCCACGGCCGAGCGATGCCTGGAGGTCATGGAGGCCTCGGGGGCGGGGGTCGTGGACATCACGGGGGGCGCGCCCGAGATGTCCGACCAGTTCGAGTTCCTGGTCCGGGGGGCGCGGGCCGCCGGGCGACATGTGATCGATCGCTGCAACCTCTCGATCCTGCTCACCCGGCCCTATGCCCACCTGGTGGACTTCCTCGCAGAGCACGAGGTGGAGGTGGTCGCGTCCCTCCCGCACTACCGCAAGCTAGGCACCGACCGCCAGCGGGGGGACGGGGTCTTCGACGACTCCATCGAGGCCCTGCGGAGGCTCAATGCGCGCGGCTATGGCCGGGATCCCAAGCTGCGCCTCGTCCTCGTGACGAACCCCGTGGGCGCCTTCCTGCCCGCCGGTCAGGCGTCCCTGGAGGCCGAGTGGAAGCGAGAGCTCAAGCGGGCGTACGACATCGACTTCGACGCGCTTTTCACCATCACCAACATGCCGATCAGCCGCTACCTGGAGTGGCTGGAGTCGAAGGACCAGACGGAGGCCTACCTGCGCAAGCTCGTGAACGCCTTCAACCCCGCCTCCGTCGACGGCGTCATGTGCCGTCACACGCTCTCGGTGGGGTGGGACGGACGGCTGTTCGACTGTGACTTCAACCAGATGCTGGAGATCGGCCTCCTGGACGGGGCGCCTGCCCACATCGACGACTTCCGGCTCGACGATGTCGCTCACCGATCGATCGCCACGGGGCGCCATTGCTTCGGCTGCACCGCGGGGGCGGGGTCCAGCTGCGGCGGGGCCACGACCTGAGGAATCCGCGGGCGTCTGGGTTCCCACGGGCTAATCTGGCGCCATGTCCATGAAGTCCGCCATTCCCGCCGCGCTCGCGCTGCTCTCCCTCTCCGCCTGCGCCTCCGAGGAGGCCGGCCTCGCCGCCGAGGTCCTCACGGTCGACATCAACCAGTCGATCATCGCCTGCGGCGAGGAGATCTACGTGGGGGCGCCCGTGGTCCTTTGGGATGACCCCCTGGGCTACAACGCTTACTCGACGGACTTCCACTTCGACCAGCCGGCGCCCTCGGTGAGCGCTCCCGAGCGCGGCGAGCTGCGCTACGCCCCGGGCCGGGTGGACCGGGCCACCGGCGAGGTGCTGGTGGCCCCTGAAACCGGGGGCTTCCTCGCGCTCCAGCGCGCCCTGGACATGTTCGTCGTCCACTACGACGTCTGCGGGGTGAGCCAGACCTGCTTCAAGGTGCTCCATGACCGTCGCGGGCTCTCGGTGCACTTCATGATCGACATCGACGGGACGATCTACCAGACCCTCGACCTGCGTGACACCGCGTGGCACGCGCGCCAGGTGAACTCCCGCTCCGTGGGCGTCGAGATCGCCAACATCGGGGCCTACCCGGTGGGCGACTCCGACGGCGCGCTGATCTTCGATCGCTGGTACGACACGGACCCCAAGGGGCCGCGGATCACTCCGCCGGGCGACCCCCGGGCGCTGGGGGTGCTGACCCCTGGATTCGTCGGCCGGCCCGCCCGCGGACGGAAGATCGTGGGCCCGGTGCAGGGGGAGGTCCGGGAGCAGTACGACTTCACTCCCGAGCAGTACAACTCGCTGGTGAAGCTCTCGGCGGCCCTCTGCCGGCACTTCCCCGAGATGGAGGCGGACGCCCCCCGCGACGCCCTCGGCCGCGTGACGACCTCTCGCATGACGGAGGCCGAGGAGGCGGAGTTCGGCGGGATCGTGGGGCACTACCACGTCTCCGCCCAGAAGCAGGACCCGGGGCCCGCCTTCGACTGGGAGCGCTTCCTGGTCCGGGTGCAGACCCGGATGCTCCGGCTCTGAGCGAGCCACGGGGGGCCTCGGTCGCGCCGCCCCCCCGGAGGTGATTCCGTTGAGGCGACTCAGTCGCGGCGACTCGGTCGCGGCGGTTCAGTCGCGCCGGTTCATGACCTCGAGCTCGTCGCGCATGCGGCGCAGCTCCAGCAGGGCCTCTCGCAGGGTCCTGTGCATCTCCAGGGCCCAGGTGAAGAACATTGCCAGGGCGATGGCGAGGAGGGCGAGGATGAGCGGGGAGTCGGGCATCTCGTCAGGTCTTGTCGGGGTTGATGGTTCGGTCCAGGATGCCGCCGGCAGCCTCCAGCGCCCGCTCGGCTGCCGGCGCGTCCAGGCCTCGGGCGGCCATCAGGATGGCGACCTTGGCGCGCCCGCCGGCCTCGCGCAGGAGCTCGAGGGCGCGCTCACGGTCGACGCCGCCGAACTCGGCGACGAGCCGCGCGCCGCGGTCCACCAGCTTGGCGTTGGCGCTGGTGTCCACGTCGACCATGCGGCCCCGGTGGGTCTTGCCCAGGCGGGACATGGTGATGGTGGTGAGGGCGTTGAGGGTCAGCTTGGTGGCGGTCCCCGCCTTCAGCCGGGAGGAGCCAGCCAGGACCTCCGGGCCCACGAGCAGGCGGATCGAGACGTCGTAGTCGTCAGGGCGCTGCTCACGGGGCACGCAGGCGATGAACCCGGTGGCGGCGCCGAGCTCCCGCGCCCGGCCGAGGGCGCCGTGGACGAAGGGGGTCGTGCCGCCTGCGGTGATGCCGACGACCACGTCGGCGCTGGTCACCTCCAACTCCTGCACCGCCGCGGCGCCCGCAGGGCCGTCGTCCTCCGCGCCCTCCACCGCGTGCCGCAGGGCCCGCTCTCCCCCGGCGATGATGGCGCGGACCAGGCCCGGATCGACGCCGAAGGTGGGGGGGCACTCGGAGGCGTCGAGGACCGCCAGCCGACCGCTGGTCCCGGCGCCGACGTAGACCAAGCGCCCGCCGGCGGCGAGCCGGGCCGAGGTGAGCTCGATGAGCGCGGCGAGGTCCTCGCGGGCCCCCTCCACCGCCGCCACGGCCGCCCGGTCCTCGCTCACCATCAGGTCGACGGCAGCGCCAGCGCCGAGGCGCTCGAGGTCCGCGCTGCGGGGGTTGGCGGCCTCGGTGGCGAGGTGCCCGCGGTCAGGTCCAGCCGCCCTGTTCATGAGGATTCAGCGCCGGGGCGTCGGCGCCGTTCGAGCCGCTGTCCGGGTTCCCACATGCGCCCCGCCCCGAGGCTCATCCCCCCGTCGATGGTGATGTTCGCGCCGGTGACGTAGGCGGCCGCGTCGCTCGCGAGCCAGAGCACTTGGGCGGCGACCTCCTTGCGATCGGCGAAGCGTTGGAGGGGGACCGACTCGCGAATGCGCTGCTCCACGTCGTCGCTGGGCCACAGGTTCTGCTTCGCCCCGTCGGACTCGAAGGGGCCGGGGGCGACGCAGTTGTTCCGGATGCCGTAGCGCGCCCACTCCACCGCGAGGGTCTTGCTCATGGCGAGCACGCCCGCCTTGGCGCTGGCGGAGTGCACCACTCCTGCCATGCCGGTCCAGGCATAGGTCGCGATGATGTTGACGATGGAGCCGCCGCGGGGCGCGTCGTCGTCGCCGCCCCGCATCATCTGCTTGCCGAACTCCTTGGAGCAGTAGAAGGTCCCGTCGAGGACGATCCCGAGCACGGCGCGCCAGGCGTTCGAGCTCATGCGCTCCGCGGGGCAGACGAAGTTCCCCGCCGCGTTGTTGATGAGGACGTCGGCGGGGCCGAACTCGTCCTTGATGGAGTCGGCCAGCCGGCGAACGTCCGACGCATCTCGGACGTCCACCTGGCGCCCGGCGGCCTTCCAGCCCCGGTCCGCCGCCTCCTCCAGGAACGCCGCCTGGTTGTCCGGAGACCGGGAGGGGATGACCACGGTGGCGCCCAGGCTGGCGAAGCCCCGGCTGATGTCGAGGCCGAGCCCGGTCCCGCCGCCCGTGACCACGACGGTCTTGCCCTCGAAGGAGCCGGCGGGCAGGTGCCCTCCGGCGGTGCTGGCCGCGTCCGCGGCCCCTGTGGAATCCTCGCTGCTCATTGTCCCGAGGGTACCGGGCGCGGCGGACCTCATCCGGGCCGGGATCGGATATCGTCTTCGGCCCGAACCCGGGCCCAGACCCCACCCCAGGCAGCATGCAGACCCTCCAGAGTTACGTCGTCGGCCAGTGGATGGCCGGATCGGGCCAAGGCTCGACCCTCGAGAACCCGACCACCGGCGAGTCCGTCGCCACGTGCAGCACCGAGGGCGTCGACTTCGGCGCCGTCGTCCGCCACGCCCGCGAGGTGGGCGGGCCGGCCCTGCGGGCGATGACCTTCGCGGAGCGGGCCGCCATGCTGAAGGGGCTCTCTGCGGCGATCCACGAGATCCGCGAGGAGCTCATCGACATGGGCGCGCTCAACGGCGGCAACACCCGCGGTGACGCCAAGTTCGACGTGGACGGCGCGACGGGGACGCTCGCGGCCTACGCCTCCTTCGGCAAGCGTCTGGGGGACCGCCCGTTCCTCCCGGACGGCGACGGCCTCCAGCTTGGCCGCACCGCGCGCTTCTGGGGGCAGCACATCCGCGTGCCCCGCCGCGGCGCCGCGGTGCACATCAACGCCTTCAACTTCCCCGCGTGGGGGATGATGGAGAAGGCGGCCTGCGCGCTGCTCGCGGGCGTGCCCGTGATCGAGAAGCCGGGCGCGGCCACGTCGCTCATGGCCTGGCGCATCGCCCAGGTGGTGGTGGAGTCCGGCCTCGTCCCGGAGGGCGCCTTCCAGTTCATCTGCGGCAGCGCCGGAGACCTGCTCGATCATCTGGACGGCCAGGACTGCGTGGCCTTCACCGGCTCCGCCGCCACAGGGCGCATCATCCGCGGCAACCCGAACCTGACGGCGAACAACGTGCGCGTGAACATCGAGGCCGACTCGATCAACGCCGCGGTGCTCGCCCCCGACGTGGACGCCTCCTCGGAGACCTACGGGCTCTTCGTGGGCAACGTGGTCCTCGACATGTGCCAGAAGGCCGGCCAGAAGTGCACCGCGGTGCGCCGGGTCTTCGTGCCCGAGGACCGCATGGACGAGGTCCAGGCGGACCTCATCGCCGAGCTCGCCCGCTACCCCATGGGGGAGCCCCAGGAGAAGACCACGCGCCTCGGCCCCGTGGCCCACAGCGCCCAGCTCGCGGACGTACAGGCCGGGATCGGTCGGCTCTCCGAGGTGGCGGAGGTGGTCCACGGCGGCGCGGAGCCGCCGCGTGAGGGCTGCTTCGTCTCGCCCACGATCCTGCGCGCCAGCGACGCGGACCAGGACGTGCTCCATGAGCTCGAGGTGTTCGGACCGGTCTTCACGCTGATCCCCTACGACGGCACCGCCGAGCGCGCGGCCGAGCTGGTCAACCGGGGCGGCGGTGGCCTCGTGGTCAGCGCCTACTTCGCCGAGGACGCCTGGGGGGAGCGCTTCGTCGTGGACGCTGCGCCCTACCACGGGCGCATCTGGATGGGCTCGGAGCGCATGGCCGAGCAGGCCCTGCCCCCCGGCATGGTCCTGCCGACCCTCGTCCACGGCGGCCCCGGCCGCGCGGGCGGCGGCGAGGAGCTCGGCGCCCTCCGCGGCCTCGAGTTCTACACCCAGCGCACGGCGGTCCAGGGCTTCAAGACCTTCGTCGCCGGCCACTTCGGCCCGGCTGAAGCGGCGGAGTGAACGCGCGCGCCCGTCCGCTCAGCGGCTCCCGCCCTCGCGGGCGAGGGCCGCGCGGCGGATGGCCAGGGCCGCCTCGGTGGCCACGAGGATGTTGCCCGCCTGGTTGAGGTGGACGCCATCCGTGGTGAGGCAGCCGCGCCCCTTGCCCGCGGCGTTGAAGATCCGGTTGTGGTCGCGGAAGGCGGCGTGAAGGTCGCAGGGGGTCCGGCTGGCGACCTGACCGGCGGCCCGCGCCGCCCCGACGTGACCCACCAGCATGGAGTCCAGGTCGTTGTCGCCGTCGGGCCGCTCGCCGATGAGGGTGGGGGTGGCCACGATATTCACCGCGCCCAGCTCCTCCTCGAAGGTGGACATCAGGGTCCCAAGACCCGCGGTGTACTCCTTGAGCGGCGTGCCCCGGCCGGACTGGGAGTGCCAGACGTCGTTGATCCCGATGTAGGTGAAGACCATCGTCGCCCCCTGGGCGCGGACGTCGCGCTCCTCGCGGGCGAGCAGGTCGGGGACCTTGTGCCCGCTGATCCCCGCTGGGATGACCACCGCGTCGGCGTGCTCCGCCTTGATCGCGGTGCGCAGTCGGTCGACGTACCCGCCGGGGTTGTTGCCCGCCTGGGTGATGGAGTCGCCCAGGAAGGCCACGCGCTCCTTCGGGTCGAGGCTCTTCGCCATCAGGCGCGCCGCGGCGTCGAGGCGACGGGCGGGATCCCGGCGCTGCTGGAACAGCCACTCCAGGCAGCCGCCCGGACGGTAGGCGACGTCCCACGCGTTGTGCCCCATGCCCGGTAGCTCCCTGTAGACCGGGCTCTGGTCGAGGGCCCACAGCGCGGTGACCATCGCGCGGCTCCGTGTGACCGGGACCGCGTCGTCCCGGTCGCCGTGCCAGATGGAGAGGGGCAGCCCGGCTAGGCGGTCGGCCTGGGTCTCGTCTCCGCCGCCGCAGATGGGGGCGGCGGCGGCGAACCAGTCGGCGTGCCGCGTGGCCAGGTCGAAGGTGCCGTACCCGCCCATGGAGAGGCCGGTCAGGTAGATGCGGTCGAGGTCGATGGGGTGCTCGGCCACGACACGGCAGAGGGCCTCGATGGCGCCCCGCATGGGGCCGGTGGGCTCCGGGCTGAGGGGGCTCGAGACCGCGTCGCCCCAGGCATCGTCGGACCACTTGAGGTCCGTCGGGCACTGGGGGGCGAGGAGGAAGCACGGCATGGAGGCCCGCCGCTCGTCCGAGGCCATCCACTCCGGAAGGTACTTGAGCTGGGTGGTGTTGTCGTCGCCGCGCTCGCCCGCGCCGTGGAGGAACAGGACCAGGGGGTATCGCTCGCCCTCCTCGATCTTCGCCGGACTCATGAGCCGGAACGGGATCGTGAGGCGGTCGACCTTCACCGCGTCGGCCGCGTAGACGTCGGCGACGGCGGCGGGGACCTGGTGGGGGGCGGGGGCCGGAGGGACGGAGGAGGCGATGGCGGAGAGGAGGCTGAGGGAGACGAGCATGGGACGAGCTTAACGGCTCAGTGGCCAGCGGCCTCAACGGCGGCTTCCGCGGGGCCCTCCTCCGGGGCTCCCTGGGCCGGCGTGGCGAGGGTCACCAGGTGCCCATCGGGGTCCCGGAGGGTCAGCTCGCGCATCCCGTACCAGGTGGTCTCTGGCCCCTTGATCCGGGCCTCGGCCGGGGCTCGGTCGACGATCGGGTCGGGGTCATAGCCGCGGATGAAGACCGTGCCCCAGACCCCGCCGGGCGGGCCCACCTCCACCTCGACGAGCTCCGCTGCCAGGCTCTCCCGGGTCTGGAGCATGATCTGGGCCCCCTGCCACTGGAGGCCGGCGAAGATCGATCCCGGGCGTAGCTCGCCCTCCGAATAGCCCTGTTCGGCGTCCACGCTCATGGTGACCTCCATGCCCAAGAGGTCCCGATAGAAGGCGATGGAGCGGTCCATGTCGGCGACGAGGAGGTTGGGGATGATCATGGCAGGAGGGGGGGTATGGGAGGGCCAGCGCGGGCCTCTGGATTTTCCGTCCGATCAGCGAATGCCGATAGCCTGACTGGGTAGAAGCCCTCCAGAGATGCTGCTGATTGAACCCAAGAGCTGGTGGAGGTCCGCCTTCGAGGTGACCGAACCGTCCACCGGGACGAGGTTCTCGCTCTCTCCCCGTGGGTTCAGGGAGGGCTGCTCCTTCAAGCTCGACGGGGACCGATACGAGCTCAAGCGGCAGCACTGGTCGGGCGGGGCCTTCCTGCTCGAGTGCAACGGCAGCGTCCTCCTCCGCGCGCACAAGCCGAGCGCGTTCAAGCGCTCCTTCGAGCTGAAGAGCGGCCGTGAGCGCTTCACGGTCGCGGCGGAGAGCATGTGGAGCCGAGCCTACGTGCTTCGTAAGGGATCGCGGGTGGTCGGGCGGATCGAGCGCCCGTCGTGGTGGAGCCAGCGAGCCGAGGCGGACCTCCCCGAGGACCTGCCGCTGATCTTCAGGGTCTTCGTGGTCTCCCTGGTGCTCCTGATGTGGCGCCGCGAGCACGGCGCTGCGATCGGCGGTGCCACCTAGGGGGCCGCGCGGTCCAACGGTCCAAGGGGCGCTCCGACGGGGGAGCGGCGACCCGAGCTTCCGGGGCGGCCGCGAACCGGGGAGAGACTCACGCCGGCCAGGCGGGCGCGCCTTCACCCGCGCGCAGAATCCCGCCCGCGCCCTAGACTGGGCCCATGCTCCCCTTCCCCAGTCGCGCCGCCTCGATCCTCCCCGCCGGACTCCTCCTCGCAGCGCCGCTCCTCGCGCAGGACGCCTCCCCCGGCGACTCGCTGCTGGGCTCCTTCGAGGTGCCCGAGGGGCTGGACGCGACCCTCTGGGCGGAGTCCCCGTCGCTCTTCAATCCGACGGCCATGGACGTGGACGCCCGGGGGCGCGTGTGGGTCACCGAGGCGGTCAACTACCGCCAGTGGGGGGGGCGGAACCCCGGCAAGCACTTCGACGGCGGCGACCGGGTCGTGATCCTGGAGGACACCGACGGCGACGGGGTCTGCGACGACTCCAAGGTCTTCGTTCAGGACCCCGACCTCACCGCGCCCCTGGGGATCGCGGTGGTCGGCGACCGCATCTACGTGTCCTGTTCCCCCAACCTCTACGTGTACGAGGACACCGACGGCGACGACATCGCCGACCAGCGCGAGGTGGTGCTGACCGGCTTCGGCGGGTTCGACCACGACCACGGGCTGCACTCGGTGGTCCCGCACGTGGACGGCAAGCTGTACGTGGCAGTGGGCAACGCGGGTCCGCACATGGTGACGGGCCCCGATGGGTGGTCCCTGCGGTCGGGCAGCCTCTACCGCGGCGGCGGGCCGCGCTCGGTAGAGAACCGGCCCGGGCTCGTGAGCGACGACGGCAAGGTGTGGACCGGCGGGCTCGTGCTGCGCATGAACCACGACGGGTCGGACATCGAGGTGATGGGCCACAACTTTCGGAACAACTACGAGGTGGCGGTCAACGCCATGGGGGAGCTGTTCACCGCCGACAACGACGACGACGGGAACCGCTCGTGCCGGACGACCTGGGTCATGCCGGGGGGGGACTACGGCTTCTTCAGCTCCGACGGGTCGCGCTCGTGGCAGGCGGACCGGCGCCCGGGGCTCACGACCCAGGAGGCGCACTGGCACCAGGGTGACCCCGGAGTGCTGCCTGCGGGCACGATCAACGGCGGCGGCGGGCCGACCGGGGTCGCCGTGTACGAGGGGGAACTCATGTCCCGCTGGATCGACGGCGCGGTGCTCAACTGCGACGCCGGCGCGCGCGTGGTCTACGCCCACCAGCCCCGCGCCGTGGGCGCGGGGATCGAGCTGGACCCCGGCTTCCTGATCCGCCCGCGGGCGGACGAGACCGGTCAGACCGGCCAGTGGTTCCGTCCCAGCGACGTCGCCGTGGGCCCCGCGGGTGAGGTCTACGTCGCGGACTGGTACGACCCCGGCGTCGGTGGGCACGCCGCCCGGGACCGGGAGGCCTACGGGCGGATCCTGCGCATCGCGCCGGCGGGAGCCGAGGTCAAGACGCCCGCCGTGGACGTCAGCGGATTCCCCGGGGCCCTCGCGGCGCTCAAGTCCCCGGCGCCGGCGGTGCGCGAACTCGCCCGCGCAGCCCTCATGATGATGGGAGAGGAGGTCGTGCCCGCGCTCGTGATGGCGGGGGTCAGTCGCGGAGGCGATGAGCGCTTCGCGGCTCGCTGCGCGCAGGTCCTCACCTCGATGGAGCTCGAAGACGATCTCCTGAGGCTCCCTCCTCCCCCCGCCGGCGGCTCGAAGAACCGCTCCATCGAGATCCCTCCGGCCAGCGTCTTCATGGTCGAGGCTGCGCTGCAGCAGGATGCCCGGTCCACGGCAGCCTCCCTCGTCGGTCACGGCCTGATCGAGGAGATGGAGCCGGCGATGCTCCGCAGGGTGCTGCAGAGCCTCCGCGGCGAGGCGCTGGAGGGCCCCGTACTGGAGCTCTGCCTCGAGGCCGCGGCGCGCGTGGACGGCACGGACCTCTGGCTGCTGGAGGCCCTGGTCCAGGTTCTCGAGAAGGACCAGGGCCTCGCCTACGCGGAGCTCTCGGCGTCCTTCGCCGACACGCCCCTCGCATGGGACGCGCGCTTCGAGGCCCTGGCCTGGCGGCTGCACCCCGAGGGCGCCGTGGCCGGGCTCGCGGCCCGCGCCATGAGCCCGCAGCTCGACGCCGGCGCTCGGCGGCGGGCGCTCGACGCCTTGGCCTTCGCCCCGGGCCGTGCCGCGGCCGACGCCGTGGCCGTGGCGGCGGTGGCGGGCCCCGAGGACCTGCGCGGCTACGCCGGCTGGTGGGTCGAGCATCGCAGCGGCAACGACTGGCGGGACTACGGGCTGAACATCTCCACCGGGACCCTCGCAGACGCGGAGCGGGCCTGGGCGAGCGAGGTCATGGGCGAGGGCACCGCCGACTTCGACGTCGAGCTCGACCGCGTCTCCATGGCGTGGCTGGTGGTGACCAACGGTGGTGACGGGAACTCCTGCGACTGGGCGGCCTGGATCGACCCGCGCGTGGTGATGGCCGACGGGCGCGAGGTGTCGCTCTCGAGCGGCTGGGTGGAGGCTCGCGCCGAGTGGGGCAGCGTCAACTCGAACCGCGACCCCCAGGGCGGCCCGCTCGAGGTTGGAGACGCGACGTACGAGCGCGGCATCGGGACCCACGCCCATAGCGAGGTGGCCTTCGCGATCCCCGCGGGCGCGCTGCGCCTCGTGGGCAGCTGCGGCCCCGAGCGGGGCGGCACGGACCAGAACATCGGGTCCAGCACGTCGGTGAGCTTCGAGGTCTGGATCGAGCGCGCGGACGAACCCGCAGCGGTCCTCGAGTGGCTCGCGGAGTTCATGGCCGAGGACACCTCGGAGGAGGGGCGCGCGGCGGCGCTGCAGCGGCTCGCCTCCAACGAGCAGGGCGCCCTGCTCTTGATCCAGGCCAAGCGCGACGGAGAGCTGGACGTCGCGGCAGTGCCCGAGGTCGCTGCGCTGCTCCACGGCAGCGACCAGCTCGCGATCCGCGCCCTGGCGAGCGAGCACTTCGAGCGGCCGGGCATGGAGGGGGCGGCGATCCCCTCGATCGGTGAGCTGATGGCGCTCGAGGGGGACGCGGCGCGGGGCCGCCAGGTCTTCCTGGACGAGGAGCGCGCACGGTGCGTCACGTGCCACGCGTTCCAGCTCGGCGATGTGCGCGTCGGCATCGACCTGGGCCCCGAGCTCACTCAGATCCGCAAGAAGCTCACGGGGGAGGCGCTCTTCGACGCGATCCTGAACCCGAGCGCTTCCATCGCCTTTGGCTACGACACGTACCTGCTCGAGACCGAGGACGGGCTCCTGCACTCGGGCTTCCTGCTGGCCGACGGCGCCACCGTGGCGCTGCTCGAGACGGACGGCGAGCGCGTCACCTTCGGGCGCGACGAGATCAAGCAGCGGACCAAGCAGAAGGTCTCGACCATGCCCCAGGGGCTGGCGTCGGACCTCACGCCCCAGGAGCTCGCGGACCTCGTGGCCTTCCTCGGGGAGGAGCACGGCGCCGAGCCCGACTTCGGCGAGCCGGTGGTCCTCTTCGATGGGGGAGGGCTCGACGCCTGGACGTACCACCTGTCCGACCCCTCGGTGGCCTTCGACGACGTGTGGTCCCTGCGCGACGGCGTGATCCGCTGCGAGGGGCGACCGTCCGGCTATCTCAAGACGCGGGAGAGCTTCGAGAGCTATCTGCTGACCCTCGAGTGGCGGTTCGATCCCGCGAGCGGTCCGGGAAACTCCGGCGTCCTGCTACGCATGACCGGCGAGGACAAGGTCTGGCCGCGGTCCATCGAGGCGCAGCTGCAGCACCGGAACGCGGGGGACTTCTGGAACATCGACGCCTTCGGGATGCGCACCGATCCCACCCGGCTCCGGGGCCGCAACACGAAGCGACGGGCGCCCTCCTCCGAGCAGCCCGTGGGCGAGTGGAACCGATACGAGATCCTGGTGGATGGACCGCGGGTGGAGCTCCGCGTGAACGGCGTGCTTCAGAACACCGCCGACTGGTGCGAGGAGGTCGCCGGACCGATCTGCCTCCAGTCCGAGGGGGCCGTCATCGAGTTCCGGGACATTCAGCTGCGCCCGATCCGGCGCTGAGCTCCCTTCCCGCGGGCGGCCCTCGGGGCAGCCCCGAGGGCGCCCTCGAGGGCCAGGAGTGCGGTTTTTTGACCATTCTTGCGAATGAGTCTCAAATGCGCTTGCGTTGAGAATGGTTCTCAGGTGAGGTCTGCGCCATCGCCAAGCGTCCGTTCCCGACGCTCGACTGCCAGCACCTCAACCTCGACCAGTGACCATGCTCCCGCTCGCCCTCCTCGCAGCCCTCACCCCCGCGGTTCCGGCTGCCCAGCAGCCTGCCGCTGACGACATCGAAGCCCGCCTCCGCGCCCTCGAGGCGGACCGCGACCGGATCTCCGCCGAGCTCGAGGCGGCGATGGACGCCCTCGCAGACGCCGAGGTCGAGGTGGACGTCGCTGCTGACGTCGACCCCGACAAGAAGGCCGCCTGGGAGGCGCTCGCCAGCCGCAACCTCGCGCCCCGGGCCTCCGCGGTGTACTCCGCCGACGGTCTCTCCTTCGGCGGCTACGGCGAGTTCCTGGGCGAGGTGACCCGGAACCAGAGCGGGGACGACTTCGACGCCCTGCGCTGGGTCATGTATTTCGGCAGCCGATTCTCCGACGACTGGATCTTCAACTCGGAGATCGAGATCGAGCATGGCACGACCGGCGCCAGCTCGGCGACCACGGACTCCGCGGGGAGCGTGTCCATCGAGTTCGCCTACCTCGACCACCTGCTGAACGACAGCACCGCCCTGCGCGGCGGCGTGGTCCTCGTGCCGCTGGGGTTCATCAACGAGCGCCACGAGCCGACCACGTTCCTCGCTTCGGCCCGGCCGGAGACCGAGAAGCGCATCATCCCGTCGACCTGGCGCTCCACCGGCATCGGCGGATACGGCCAGGTGGGCGACTTCGCGTGGACCGGCTACGCCATCAACGGCCTCAATGGGGAGGAGTTCGACGCCAGCGGCGTTCGCGGCGGCCGCCAGAAGGCCAACCGCGCCTCGATCGACACCGTCGCGCTGACGGCCCGCCTCGATTACATCGCGATCCCCGGCGTCACGGTGGGGGCCTCGATCTTCCACGGCAACTCGGGCGTCAACACGCCGGAGGATCTCGGAACCACCATCTGGGACCTCCACGGTGAATGGAACGAGGGGCCGTGGACCGTCCGCGGGCTCTACGCGTCCTCGGACATCGACGACACCGCCGCGTTCAACCTCCGGACCGGCGAGAACGTCGCGGAGCAGATGCGCGGCTGGTACCTCGAGGCGGGCTATGACCTGTTCTCTGTCATCGACGCGCCCGCCGGGCAGAGCCTCGACGCCTTCGTGCGCTACGAGGACCTGGACACCCAGGCCAAGATGGCCAGCGGCTTCTCGGCGTCGGGCGGCAAGGTCGACAAGTACACCACCGTGGGTCTGAACTACCGCCCCCTGGACCAGGTGGTCCTCAAGACGGACTACACCATGCTCGACGAGGGCGACGACGTGTATCGCTTCCTGATCGGCTACGCCTTCTGATCCCGCCATGCTGCGCCTTCGAACCCTGATACCCCTCGCCCTCACGGCCATCGCGCTCTCCTTCGACTCCGCCTGGAGCCGGGGGGGGAGCGACGTGATCGACCAGGCGCTCGAGAGGGCGTTCCCCGGCTGCTCCATCGAGCGAGTGGTCTGCCGCCTCGGTGACACCGAGCGGGCCAAGGTCAACGAGCTCGCCGACCAGAAGAAGTTCCGCAAGAAGACGACCTTTGCGTACGTGGCCCGCCGCAAGGGCGAGATCGTCGGCACCGCATTCTTCGACTCTCACGTCGTGCGTTCGAAGCGCGAGACGCTGATGGTGGCGGTGAACCCCGATGGCGACCTGCGCTGTGTGGACACCGTGGCCTTCGCCGAGCCTCCGGAGTACCTGGCCCAGGACGCCTTCTACGACTCGCTCAAGGGTCGCGAGCAGGGCCGGCCCCTGACCCTCGGCCGCGGCCTGGACGGCACGACCGGAGCGACCCTGACCTGCCGCGCGGTGGCCAATGCGTCCAGGCGGGCGCTCGCCCTGCACGAGGTGCTCGGGGTGAGGGTCGGCCGTGTGAAGAAGGTCCAGAAGGAAAGCGCCGCGACGATCGCGGCCCCTTGACTCCCTGAGCCCCGCGAATACGGTGCTCAAGTGAGCCGCCTCTCCGCACGCATCCTCCACGTCGCGTCGTTCCTGGTCATCGGGAGCGGCGCGATCTGGGCGTACCTGCGCTATGTGCACGACCTGGGCCCCGAGCCCGAGGATCCGGTGCTGGCGATGGAGTGGAGCGGGATCCACCCGTGGGAGCCGAGTCTGCGGAACCTGCACCTGCTCGCCGCCCCGCTCCTCGTGTTCGCCGTGGGGCTTATCTGGAGTGGACACGTCGCGCCGAGGCTCTTTCGGCCCTGGGCGCGCCGGGCCACGGGGCTCGGGCTCGCGCTCCTGTTTGGCCCCATGGTCGTGACCGGGGTGCTCTTGCAGGTCGCCGAATCCGAGGCGAGCCGCACGCTCTGGGCATGGGCCCACGGCATCTCCTCCCTCGTGTGGGCCGCCGCCTATCTGACCCACCAGCTGCGGCCCAAGGGGCGCCGGGTCGCGGTGGATCAAGATCCGGATTCCCGTGAATCGTCCGCGGCCTCGGGCGTATCGCCCTCCAGATGACGTCCACGAAGTGCAGCGAGTGCGGCGCCGCGGCGCGGACCGAGGAGGATCGGTTCTGCGCCTACTGCGGGGCGCGCTTCCCCGAGCCAGCGGCCCCTCCGGCGGTGAGCGCGGCGGACGAGCGCCAGGCGCGCCTTGAGGCTCTCCTGGGGCGGCCGGAGGTTCAGGCGGAGCTGGGGCGGCAGGTCTCCACCGCGCCGCTCGCCACCCGGCAAGGCCTCGGGCTGATCCCGATCGGGTTCGCCGTGGTCGTGGCAGGGTTCATCGCGTCGACGGCATCCGCGGCAGGCGCCCCGGGGCTTTTCTCCCTCGTGCCCGCTGGGATGGTCATCGTGCTTGTGGTGGGGGCCCTCGGGAGAGGGGCGAAGACGGTCGAGCTCGCGTCCTCGCCCTCGAAGGCGCAGGTCGTGGAGATTCGTGATGTCCGGACCGAGACCACGGGGCACGGGGAGCACCTGAGCACGGTCCGCCGGGTCATCATCGAGGACGAGGGCGGCTCCCGGAGCAACCTCGAGATCCCGGACAAGCTCGCGCGCCGCCTCGCGCCGGGGGACACCGGGGTCGCGCACCACGCCGGCGGGCACCTCCTGGCCTTCAAGCGCTTCGAGGTCTGAGCGCGGCGAGGTGGGGGCCGCGGGGGCGAGGATCAGCGCCGGACCAGGAACTGGACCTGCAGCCCCTCCGGCCCGTCCACCACGGTGATCAGGTCGAGGCGGCCGTCGCCATCAAGGTCGCGGGCCCGCACGCCCCGGTCGTCCTTGCCAGGCCAGGTGGGGAAGCGGAGCACAGGCGTCTCGCCCGCGGTCGCGTCCCGCAGGCCCTTCCCGGGCGCCACGGCGAAGCGGTCGAGCTCCCCCAGGTCGATGACGCTCTCCTCCCCGTCCCCGAGGCGGTCGAGGTCGTTGAGCACCACCTTCTCGATGATGCCGTCGACGCCGTCCTCCACGGAGAGGTCCTCGAAGCGCTGCTGCGCTGGGGCGCAGTTGGCGAAGACCATCAGCTGATCGTCGACCACGTCGACGATGTCGTTCGCCTCGCCGTCGCCGTCCCAGTCGATCCTGCGGGCGGGGATGTCCCACTGGGCCTCGAGCTGCTCGGAGACCTCCTCGAACTCGTTCATGAGCTTGAAGATGCGCGGGATCCGCAGCGCCAGGGTGGTGCGACGGGTGGGGCGGCGGTCGAAGGTGCCCCCCTTGTTCTCGTAGGTGAAGACGTCGAAGTCCAGCTTGCCGGGCACCACGAGGAACTTGACCAGCTGGGCCAGTGAGATGCGCTCACCGCGCACGATCTGCAGGTCTGGAGCGCTGTCCCCGAGCACGTCGCGGACGAAGAAGTAGAGGACGTTGCCCGAGGCCTTGAGGACCTGGTCCGGTGCGCCGGAGGGGCCCGCGAGGGTCGCGCCTCGGTAGACCTTGAAGGTGCCCTCGGAGCTCACGATGAGGTCCCTGGGCCCCTCGCCGTCGAGGTCGACCGCCCGCCATTGGGCGAGCCCGCTGACCGCGCCCAGCAGGTTGTCGAGGTCGAGGTCGCTGGCCGACGGCGCGCTCCTTAGCTCGGAGAGGTCGAGGCTCCAGGTCGGCCGCGCGTCGATCTCGGGCTTCGCGAGGTGGAAGGCCACCCGCTCCGAGGTCTCGGACACCAGGTCGAGCTGCCCGTCCCCGTCGATGTCGTCCATGCTGAACCAGGGGACGCGCACCCGCTGGGAGAACGTGGACGAGAGGCGGTCGGGGTCGCCCGTCCGGTAGTTGATCTCGGGCTCGTACTCGACCTCGATCGGGTCCGACCAGCCAAGCTTCCCGGCGCCATCCAGGCCCCGGTTGAGCCGCATGTGGAAGCGGCCGGGGCCGGGGAGGACGAGGTCGAGCAGGCCGTCCTCGTCCAGGTCCCGGGTGAACGGGACGCGCACCGTGGCCGCCGGGAGGTACATGCCGGTCTCGAGCACCGTCTCGGGCTCGGACCACGCGCCAGCGGCCGTGAAGGACCGCCGCACCAGGGTCTTGCCGTCCGAGACCATCAGGACCTCCACCCGACCGTCGCCGTCGAGGTCGGCCAGGTCCCAGCCTGTACCGCCCGCGGGCCACGCCAGGAGCGCCCCGGCGGCGGCGTACTTGCCCTCGGCGTCCAGGGCCTGGGCGAGGATGCCGGCTGGCGTCACGGAGAGCAGCTCGATCTTGCCGTCGCCGGTCAGGTCCCGGAGGGCGAGAAGCCCCCCCCTCTTGGCCACGGCCAGCCGGGTCTCCGCGAAGGCCCCGTCCTGGCAAGGCGGGGGGCACGCCGACCCTGTGAGCGGCGCCGCGTGGGCGGCTCCGCCGGTGGCCGCGAGGAGCGCGACGAGTCCGTGTCGGATGCTCTTGAGCGTCATCGTTGCTGGGAGAGGTATACGGTCAGGACGGAGTCCGCGGAGCTCACGATGTCGCCGATGCCGTCGCCATTCAGGTCCATGACGGTGAGCGACTCCACGGACCCCCGGGCGGCGTACTGCTTCCAGTAGCCCTCGTCGATCTGCCAGCTGTCGCCGCCGAAGAGCGACGAGGTCTTTCGCAGCCGGCGGACCCCGAGGCGGCCCTTGAGGTCGACTTCCACGAGGTCCGCGACCCCGTCCCCGCTGCAGTCCATGGAGAGGTCGCGGTTCGCGATGATCTCGCGGATCGAGTTCTCGTCGAATGTGCGCTCGCTCTTGAGGGCCGGGCGGCGGTCGAAGGTCCCGCGCTTGGTCCCGAGGTAGAGCAGGTAGGAGTACTTGAACTCGAGCCCGGTGACGGTCTCGATCATGCTGGGCATCTCGAAGCGCCGCAGGGCGAGGTCGGGGCGTCCGTCGCCGTCCACGTCCGCGACCGTCGCCCGGAGCTCTGCCCCCTCGAACCGAAGCACCTGGGTGGGCTTGGCCGGGATCAGGGCGTCGGGCGTGCTGCGCATCACGTAGATGCGCCACTGTCCGTTCTCAAGCCCGCGGCTCTCGGCGCGCCAGAGGCCGACGATGTCGAGGCGGCCGTCCCCGTCCACGTCCACGAGACGAAGGGCCGCGTCCTGACCACCGGAACGCAGGTAGTCCGGGATCGGCTCGACCCGCGTGGGGCGGGCGGGGATGCCCTTGGGCCCGCTCAGGTGGACCCGGAGCTCGTCGTCCCCGATGAGCAGGAGGTCGTCACGCCCGTCCCCGTTCAGGTCCACGATGGCGGGTGCCTGCAGGCTCGTGGCGTCGTCCACCAGCGCCTCTCCCAGGCTCTCGCCCAGGAAGGGCTGGAAGCGGTCCCCGACGGTCACCTCGAAGCTCGTCTCGCGCTCCCGATTGCGGGCGCGGGCTTCGTCAGCGCGCTGGCCGTTGTCCTCAGGGTCGGTGGCGGCAGTACCGCGCTGGGCGGTGAAGTCCGCGATGGAGGCGTAGGGAAGCTCGCCCTCCGCCGGGGCTCGGCCCAGGGGAGCGACGACCTCGAAGCCGTTACGTCGGGGCAGCAGCAGGTGGTCAAGCTCTCCCTCCGCGCTCTGGATCACGTAGCTCCAAAAGGGCAGCTGCCGCGTGCTCGGGAAGTCGAACATGAGCTGGACCTCGGCGAGGCGCTCGATGTTGCCCTTGTAGCTGGTCCGCCTCGGATCGAAGGACCAGGCACCCTGCCGGGTGAGGAACACGAGCTCGCGGCCGTCGAGGTCGCCCCGGACGTCGGCGAAGGTCCAGGCGACGATGTCCTTGAGGACCGGGATCTTGCGGAAGGGCTCGGGCGCGATGGCGCGCTCGGTGCACCGGAAGAGCTGCAGTTCGCGGGAGCCCGAGGGGGTCCGGAGCGAGATGGCGAGCTCGATCGGACCGTCCCCTTCGACGTCCACGAAGCGCCAGTCCAGCACCTTTCCATCGACGCGCACGGAGGCGTCGACAAACGACGCGTCGCCCCCTCCGGCGAGGGCGACGGCGCCCAGGAGTGAAGCGAGGAGGGTCATCCGTCCAGCTCTCCGACGCCGGTGTTCCACTCGAAGAAGCGCAGGACCCGGATCTGCTTCTCGCCTCCCTCGCGGGAGTACCGCACGAGCGAGATGACGTAGAGGTCGAGCAGCACGAACGAGGTCCGGGAGCGGTCGGCGGTGGCGGTGTAGGTGGTGAGGATCGGGATGGAGGCGCGGGTGACGCGGCGCCCCTCGCCCAGGAGCGTCACGGTGCGCGACCGCGATTGGCCGTCGTCCCCCTCGGTGGTGAGAGACACCCTGGAGCCCGGCTCCATGGCCACCAGCCGGCGGACCAGCCCGCGCCCGGAGACGATCGGCTCGCCGTCGAGGGCCACGACTCGCGTGCCGACGGGCAGGCTGCCGAGGGGGCCCTTGGGGTTGCTCGACACCAGGACCGCGCCCTCTGAGGTGCCCCATGCACCCAGAGAGCGAGCGGTGTCCAACACGAACAGCTCCTCGGCAGGGGCCGGGGCGCTGGCGCCGGCCTCCAGGGCGACCTCGAGGGCGAACACCGTGTCACCTCGCTGGACCCGGAGGGTCGCAGGCGCCCCGGCCTCGAAGCCCTCGAGCAGGGCCTGGAGGTCCTCGGGGACGGCGACCTCGGTGCCGTTGAAGTCCAACAGGACGTCATCAATCTGGATCCCCGCCGCGGCGGCCGGGGAGCGCTCGGTCACCGTGTGCACGCGCACGCCAGGATCGAAGGAGAGGCTCTCCAGGGAGCCGCTGTCGTTCTCGCGGACCTCGACCCCGAGGAAGGCCGAGGCGCCGGCCTGGGGAATTGCCCACTCGAGGGTCTCGGGTAGGGGGTCCGGGATCGTCCGTTCCGGCGCGTACTGGCACGAGGCGCCAGCGGCGAGGACGCAGAGGGAGAGCGCGGTGCGCAGGCGAGCATGGGAGGAGAGAGCCATCACCGGCGATGGTGAGGATTGAGAGGTCCTGGTTCCAGCGCCACGCCGCTTCTACGTCGTAGCTCCTGAGTTATCCGGGCGACCGACCTCGCGGCGCTGCTCGGTCGCCGAACCCGACGGGACCGGCGGCCCGTCCGGGGGGGCCCTCAGAGGGGGCGGCGCCGCACGGCCAGGGCCGCGAGCAGGACGAAGGCGAGCCCCTCCAGGGGCGCGAGGATGAGCCCCATGTTGTGGATCGCCGGGGGGAGCCCCGCGTCGGAGTACCCGCCGGCGAACTTCACCATCTCGAACATGGCGGAGGCGTCGGCGAAGGTGGGGGCGTGGGTGGCGAAGACCCACCAGCTGGCCGCGCCGAAGTCGTCCTTGAACACGTCCCACACCAGGAGGGTCGCGAGCGATCCAGCAAGGGCGAGGACGGGCCCCCTCGCCAGGCTCGAGATGAGGAGCCCGAAGGCGTGGATGGCCATCAGTCCGAGGGAGCAGACCAGCAGCGCGCGTTGCAGCTCGGTCATCACCTCGTCGGCGGTGAAGATCGCGTAGTCGTCCTCCACGAGGTCGCCGAAGTCACCCCCGGCGGCGGTGGTGGCAAGGAAGGCGGTGAGGCCCGCGAGCGCCACCATGCCCACGACCAGGATGGGCCCGAGGAGGGCCCTGCCGACCACAGCGCCGGACCTGGAGGCGGAGCGCGTCACGGCCAGCCGCAGGACCCCGGTCTCCCGGTCCCCCGCGATGGAGCGAGCCGCCTGCACGAGGAGAAGCGCGGTGGCGAGCATCATTCCAGCGCGCCATCCGCCGACCAGCATGGCCCAGCCCGTGCCTTCGCTCAGGCCCGTGAGCGTCTCCCCTGAACCCATGGCCTCCACCGCCTTGGCCCGCTGGGCAAAGGACGCGGCCCAGATCCGGAGCGCGGGGACCGCGATGATCATGAGCGCGCCGACCCACGCCGCGCGGGAGGCGAGCATGCGCATGAACTCGGCGCACAGGACCCGGAGAGCGCCGCTCATCGGGACCCTCCTGTCGCCGCGCGGCGCTCCTCGACCAGGGCCTCGAAGGAGGCCTGCAGGCCCATCCGGGCCGCGGCGAAGTGGTGGAGTCCGGCGCCGGAGCCCACGAGCCGCGCGAGGAGCTCTTCAGGATCCGCTCCGGGGGCTTCGAGGAAGAGGGTCCCCTCGCCAACCGGGCCGGACTTCAAGGTCCAGCCGGCGCCGAGGGACGCGCGCAGGGAGTCCTCGTCCCGCACCGCGACGGTCCAGGTGTCCTTCTGCCCGAGGTAGGCGTCGAGCGGCGCCTCGCGGATCACCTCGCCGTCGAGGATGACCGCCGCGTGGGTGAGGATCTCCTGCATCTCGTGCAGGCGGTGGCTGGAGAGCACGAGGGTCTGCCCGCCCTCCACCAGCTCCGCGAGGAGCTCGAGCATTCCGCGCACGCCCATGGGATCGAGTCCGGAGAGGGGCTCGTCAAGCACGACGAGCTCCGGCGTCCCCATGATCGCCCCGGCGATGGCCAGCCGCTTCTCCTGACCCAGGGAGAGGCCGCCAGCGCTGCGCCGTTCGAACCCCTCGAGGCCCACGCGTCGCAGGGCGTCCTTCATGTCCCGGCCGCCGGCGTGGCCGCGGAGCCTCGACTGGTAGGCGAGGTTCTGGGCGATGGTGTGCCCCTTCAGGAGCGCGGGCACGTCGAAGACGCAGCCGACCTTGCCCCTGGTCCGGTGGAGCGCGCTCGACGGAACGCCGAGGACCTCGCAGGTCCCCGAGGTGGGGGAGAGGAGGCCCAGGGCGCAGGACAGGGTGGTCGTCTTGCCGGAGCCGTTGGGGCCCAGGAGGCCGTAGACCTGCCCGGACCGGACGGTCAGGTCCACGCCCTTCACGGCCTCGGTCGCGCCATAGCGCTTGCGCAGACCCCGGACGCGCAACGCGGCGCCAGCATCCTCGTCGCCGGTGACAGCGACCCTTGTTTCTGATTCCCTCCCCATGGGCGTCCCCTCGTCGAAGGACGGCGCCCACCCTACCGTTCGCCGGAGGGCGGATTCCACGCTGAAAGCACGGAGCCGAATCTCTGGCTCCTCGCTGCAACCTCGACGGACGGCCGGGCTAGCGGGGAGCCTGCGCGCCCTAGCGCCGGCGGGACGTCTCGCCGTGGGAGGACGGCGGGGCGTCCATCTCCTCTTCTGCGGGTCGGCGGAAGGGCGCGGCCTCCTCGCTCTCCCACCAGGAGCGCCAGGCCTTGTTGGACGAGCCCGGCTTGCGGCCCGTGATCCGGCCGAGGGCGCCGCGGATGACGCGCAGCTCCGTGCGGACCTCGACCTCCTGCACGCCGATGACGCTCACGTCGAGGACGACGCCCTCCACGAGGGTGTTCACCACCGGGTCAGCGACGGAGGACCCTTGGGCGACCTCGACGTCGAAGTCCTGTACGTAGGCGCGCTGGGTGCCGACGAACAGGTGGGAGCGGGGCGGCCGGTACCCCGAGCCGCCGCCGGCCTGCGCGGTCAGGGTGTAGAGCCGGCCCATGAGCGGCTCCACGAAGGCGGCGTCGCGGCTCGCGCCGAGGGCCTCCACCGCGCGGAGGCGCACCGCACCGCTGCCGGCCTCCACCGCGCGGACCAGGGGGCCCGCGACCTCATAGGCGCCCACATCGGAGATGGCCCGGGCCGCGGACTCCCTCGCCAGGGGCGAGGGGTCGTAGACCGCGTGGATCAGGAGCGGGCGCGGGTCCTCACTGGGGAAGAGCCGCCCGGTGGCGAAGGCCGCGAAGGCGCGCCGCGAGGGGCGCTTGGCCCGCAGCTCGGCGCGCAGGGTCCGCGCGAGGTTCGACCGATCCGTGGCGGTGACCAGCCGCTCGACCACGACCTCGCGCATGAGCAGCGACGGGCTGGCCCCCAGGTCGAGGAGCCGCTCCAGCTCGTCCGTGTCGCCCCGCCCGGGGAGACCCCCGAGATAGCGACCCGCCCGGGCGGCGGCGCCGCGGAGGTCGGTGTCGGTGGGGTGGAGCTCGAGGAGCTCGTCGCAGAGTCCACAGGCTTCGGGAAGGAGCCCGAGGGCGAGGGCGCCGTCCACCTGCTTCGCGGGAGACCGACCCTGCTCCTCACGGAGGGCGCGGAGCTGCTCGAGGGCCACGCGTTCATCCACGGCCTCGAGGACCGTGGCGGCGGGCACCGTGCGCCACTCGCTCCCGGACTTCACGCTCCATTGTCCGGCCGGGGTCCTGCGGCTGGGGCCGCGCAGGACGCTGCCCCCTCGAAGCCGGAGGACACGCTTCACCGCGCGCTCCTTGGCCGGGGAGGGCGCGGGGTCGTCCTGGGCGGGGAGTTCCCCCTTGGCCTGTCGCGTGACCTCGAGGCCATGGCCGGGGGCCGACAGGCCGAGGGCGACGGTGAGCGAGATGAAGAGGGGCTTCAGCATGGGCACGGCTCCTCCGAGGGGAGCACCGGTCGCGTGGATGGGCGCGGCCAGCTGTCTTGTATAGGGCTCGGCGCGCGGCGGGTGACGGTCTGCTCCGCGGATCTCGGCGGAGGGGCGACGGGGGCCTCCAGCGGCCCTGGTGGGGCGCCAGAGAAGGGGACCGTCGCGCCCCGTGACGTGGAGGGGGATGCTCCGACGCGCGAGCTCGGCGGCGTACTCCGGCGTGTCGCCGCTGACGACCGCGAGGGCGGGCTGGAGGCGGTCGAGGAGCTGCGCGAGATATCGCGTTCGCGACCCATGGTGGGGCAGGAGCAGCAGGTCCACCGGTCCGGGCTCGAGCCAGGGGGACTCACCGCCACCGTCGAGGATCGCCCTCAGCCCCTGTCCCTCCGCGTCACCGCAGAGGACCACCCGGCACGAGCGTCCATCCAGCGCGCGCCAGCGGAGGTCGAAGAGGGCCGAGCCCTCGTTCGGGTCCGCCATCCCCGAGGCGATCGCGGCCACGCGGAGTGGAGGGTGCTCGTCCCCGTGGAGTGAGCTGTGGAGCCAGACGATCCCGCGAGGGTGCCGAGTGTCGCGGCCGGCATCCTCGCCTGTCGGCCCGTGGTAGCCCTCTGCCTCCCAGCGGCCCATGACCCAGGGGAGGGCGGCGGCGTGGTCCGCGTGGTCATGGGAGACCCCGACCCGTATTGCCCCCGTGTCCAGGGCTCGGAGTAGCGCGCCGACGCCCTCGTCGGCCACCGCCAGTCGATCCCGGGATCCAGCGTCGAGGACCCAGGTGGGGGCGCCTGGGGCCCGGGCCACGACCGCGGTTCCATTGCCCACGTCGAGGACGTGAACCTCCAGGGTGGCGGGGATCGGTCCAGGGGCGCCGGGCCCGAGGGCCGGGCCTGGCCAGGGGAGGAGCAGCGCGCCGAGACCGGCGGCGCCGAGGCACGCGAGTCGCGCGCTGGATCTCCGAGCGGGGCGAAGGCAGGCGACGCCCAGGAGGGCGCAGGTGAGGAGCACGAGCGCCGGGGATCGCTCGGGGAGCGGAAGGGGGGTCCAGGGGAGTCCGTCGACCCACTCGAGCCAGGCGATGAGGCCCGCGGCCCCCCAGCTCGAGAGGTGGTCGAGCCCGTCGAAGGGGAGCAGGAGCCGGAGCCAACCGGAGGTGACTAGCAGCGCGACCGGCGGGGTCGCGACGGGCGTGGCGAGGAGGCTGGCGGGGCTCCATTCTCCGAAGACGCTCCAGACCACCGGCAGGGTCGCGAGGGAGGCGACGGCCCCGGCGGAGAGCGCTGCCCAGCACAGGAGCCGGAGCCGCTCCACCAGGGCGACCAGCAGCGCTGGCCGTGGCCAGCCCGTGGGCCCGACCGGGTCCAGCCAGCCGGAGCCTCGTGGTTCGCCGGTGGCCGTGCCCAGGGCACGGGCGACGGGGCCGGCCGCGAGCACGAGGGCAGCGGTCGCGAGGTAGGAGAGCTGGGTGCCAGGCCGGGTCGGCGCGAGGGGATCGAGGCCGAGCTCGATGAGGGCGGCGACGCCCATGAGGTTGAGGACCGAAGGTCGGCGGCGTAGGCGTCCGGAGACGAGCGCCAGGCCGAGGCCGACCGCGGCCCGCGTCGCGGGCGCGCCGCCCCCCGAGAGGGGGATGAAGGCCGCCACCATGGCCGCGGCCAGGAGCGCCTCCCCCGGACGGGCCGTCCGCCCGGTCGCGGCGGCCCCTTGTCGAAGGAGGGCCGCGGTGCCCCGGGCGAGCGGAAGCACGAGGAGGATCGTGAGCAGGCCCACATGGAAGCCCGAGAGGGCCAGGAGGTGCCTGGTGCCCGTCCGGGTGAAGAGGTCCGTGAGTTCGGGCGTGAGCCCGCTCCGATCCCCGAAGACCAGGGCGGCCAGCAGGCCGGCAGAGGTGGGGTCCGGGTGAGCCAGACAGGCACGGACCCCTCGCTGTCGGAGGCGATGGATCGCGCCAGCGTCCGCCGGCGGAGGCGCCGGACCCCTCGGTCGCCGGACGATCTCATCAGACCGGGGGCGCAGGCTGCTGGTGCGCGGAGCCAAAGGTCGGTGGAGGCTCCGGGCCCGGCCTGCTCGCCTCGCCCCGCCGTCCACGGCGATGAGGTCACCGGGGGAGAGCGAACCGCGGGGGGCGACCAGCAGCCCGGCCTCGGTGCCGAAGCCCCAGGCCTCCACGCCGTACCCGCGGTCCGAGGGGCTCCGTAGCCCGTGCACATGGCCGACGGCCGGCTGCCCGTCGACCCGCCACGGGACGGGCCGGGCCATGGCCGCGCGGCCCGCGCAGAGGACCGCGAGGGCTCCGATCAGGAGTGGCGCGCGGAGCCCGTGGGTCCGGGACCGAGTCCCGCGGGCCGCGAGGAGGGCGGCGAGGAGGGTGAGCGCCGCGGCTGTAGCGAGCGACCATGCGCCCGGGTCCCCCGGGAGCGTGTGAGGCATGGGGGCGTCCGGCAGCGCCTCGCGCGACGTGCGGAGCGTGGCCGTCAGGGGCGGACGGACCGAGGCACCGCAGGTGGCGCCGAGCCAGGCGCCAACGCAGCCGGCCCCCGCAGCGATCAGCGCAGGCGCCGGCGCCCGGGGAGCGGGGGGGAGGGTGGCGGGGCCTGATCGAGACGGCCGGAGGAGAGCCCCCTGGTCCGATGGGATGCGGCGCCAGGGTCCCGGGGAGGTGCCCTGGCCAGGGTGTCCAGCGATCTCCTTCACCCCGGGGGAACGGGCGAGCCCGCGGTCAGTGACGGTGACGGGTCCGGAGGGGCCCGGTCGGATATCATCACGGGCCATGGCCAACCCCAAGGAACACCGAGCCGTCTTCCCGGGCACCTTCGATCCGGTGACCCTCGGTCACATCGACCTGATCGAGCGTGCCGCGGCGCTCTTCGACCACCTCGTCGTGGCGGTCGCGGCCCACCATGACAAGCGCCACGTGCTTGGTGTGGAGGAGCGCGTGGCCCTGCTCGAGGAGGCGACCGCTGAGCTCGAGAACGTTGAGGTGACGGCCTTGGACGGGCTGCTCGTGGACGGCGCGAGGCGCATGGGGGCCACCGCCGTGGTGCGGGGCATTCGCAGCGCAGCGGACCTCGAGTACGAGCGCCAGCTCGCTCTCTCCAACCGGGCCATGGCCCCGGAGCTCGACACGGTCATGCTGCTCTCCTCGCCCGAGCACGCCCACGTGTCCAGCACCCTGGTGCGCCAGATCGCCCGCCTCGGCGGGGACCTCTCGCCCTTCGTTCCACCCTCGGTGGCCCTGGCCCTCGCCGGGCGCTTCTGATCCTGTCCACCGGGTGCCCCGGCGCCCCCTCTCGTAACAGCCCCCCTCCCCACGCCCATGTCCGAGCGCATCGCCATCAAGACCGACAAGGCCCCCGGGGCCATCGGCCCCTACAACCAGGCCATCGTGGCCGGAGGCTTCGTGCACTGCTCCGGCCAGGTGGCCTTCATCCCGGAGACCATGGAGATCGTCGAGGGCGGCGTCGCCGAGCAGACAGAGCAGGTCATGGCCAACCTAGGCGCCGTGCTGGAGGCCGCAGGCTCCAGCTTCGCCCTGGCGGTCAAGTGCACGATCTACCTCAAGGACATGGGCGACTTCGCCACGGTCAACGAGATCTACGGCCGGGCCTTCGACTGCGCCGAGCCGCCGGCGCGGGTCACCATCGAGGCGGCGCGCCTCCCCAAGGACGTGCTGGTGGAGATCGACTGCCTCGCCCTCACAGGGCCGGGCAGTTGAGCTGACCCTGGAGGGCGCCGGGACGCTATTCTCTCCGCCCTCATGAGCGTCTCCTGTGGAATCGTAGGCTTGCCGAATGTCGGCAAGAGCACCCTGTTCAACGCCCTCACGGCGGCCGGCGCCCAGGAGGGGAACTTCCCCTTCTGCACCATCGACCCCAACGTGGCGGTGGCGGCCGTGCCAGACCCGAACCTGGAGACCATCCACGGGTTCATCCAGACGGACAAGGTCATCCCCGCGTCGGTGAAGATCGTCGACATCGCTGGCCTGATCGCCGGCGCGTCCAAGGGGGAGGGCCTCGGGAACAAGTTCCTCTCGAACATCCGCGAGACCGACGCGATCATGCACGTGGTGCGCTGCTTCGGTGGTTCCAAGGTCGTGCGTGAGGAGCCGGTTGATCCGCTGAAGGACATCGAGGTGATCGAGCTCGAGCTGGCGCTCGCAGACCTCGACACCGTGGACCGGGCCATCGAGCGGGTGTCCAAGAAGGCGCGCTCGGGGGACAAGGACTCCCTGGAACAGAAGGAACTCTTCGAGCGGGCGAAGGGCATGCTCGAGAACGGCGACCTCCTGCGCACCCACGACTGGACGGACCGCGAGCGGCTGCTCCTCAAGCCCCTGTGCCTCATGTCCACCAAGCGGATGCTCTACGTCGCCAACGTCACCGACGAGGACCTGGACGGCTCGTCGGAGTACGCGCAGGCCGTGGCGGCTCGCGCGGCGGCCACCGGCTCCGAGTGGATCCCCATCTGCGGCGACATCGAGTCGGAGCTGCGGAACATGGAGGACGAGGAGCGGGACCTGTTCATGGCCGACCTTGGCATTGAGGCCCTCGGCCTGGATCGGCTGATCCAGGCGACCTACAAGCTGCTCGGGCTGCAGACCTATTACACCGCCGGCGAGAAGGAGATCCGGGCCTGGACCACCGCCACCGGATCGAAGGCACCCGAGGCCGCAGGGGTCATCCACACGGACTTCGAGAAGGCCTTCATCCGGGCCGAGGTCTACGCGGTGGAGGACCTCGTCGAGCACGAGTCAGAGACGGCCATCCGCGCCGCGGGCAAGCTCCGCACGGAAGGCCGCGACTACGTCATGCGGGAAGGAGACGTGTGCCACTTCCTGATCGGGAAGTGAGCGTGCGGCCTGCCCGGCGCTGAACAGGACGGCCCCCCGGAGAACAGATCTCCGGGGGGCCGTGTTGGTTGGGCGCGGGGCCCTGGATCACTGGAAGGTGATCTCGTAGCCGTCGGTGAAGTTGGACGTGGCGGTCCCGCTCACGGCGTCACGATTCCAGAGCTGGAAGAAGTAGGTCTCTCCCGCCGCGACGGCGACCGCGCCGTTGGGCTGGGGGACCGCCGTGTTGTCGACCGCCAGGGAGATGGTCCCGGAGGCGCCAGAGCTCATGATCTGCCCGGGGCCCACGTAGCGCCCGATGGCGCCGCCGAGGCACAGGTTGCCCTCACTCCCGCCAGGGTTCTGCACGAAGCCGGAGGTCGAAGCGACCAGGAAGAACCCGAACGAGTTGAGCGGGAGGTCATTGGCCTCGAGCACCAGGTCGTTGCTGGCCACCACGGCGGAGCCGGTGGCGTTCATGGAGGCGGCCACGCCCGTAGAGTTCAGCTCGGCCTGGCAGTAGTTCGTGCCGATGCTGGGGGCGGAACCGGTGCAGAACGAACCGTTCCAAACGCGCGGGGTGAACACGCTCCCGCCGACGAAGGGCGCGGAACAGCTCGAGCCCAGCTCGATGGTCATGTTGCCGTCGGTGAACAGCTGATTGGATCCGTTCCCGTTGGTGTACGGGTTGCCGCCCTCCGTGTAGACGATCGCCACGCCGGTCACGCCGCCGGGTACGAAGTCGAAGGGAGCGATCAGCGGGACGGGGGTCGGGTTCCCCGAGCCCAGGGCGAGGGCGGTCCCGTCTCCCAGGGCCACGAGGGTCCAGCCCGTCGGGTCCTGCTCGGAGCCGACGTAGGTCCCCGACCGCGTCCAGACCTCGAGGTTGACCGGCGCCCCTGCGGCGACGTTGAAGTTGGCCTCGAGGCTCACGACCGTGGTGGGGTTGAGGACGGTGACGTCCATGTAGTTCGCCCAGCCGGTAGCGCCGCCGTTGTTGCTGGCGAAGGTGGTCTCGAGGCAGGTCTGCGCCGTTGCCGTCCCGGAGCAGAGGGCGGCGGCGGCGGCGGAGAGGAGCAGGTGTTTCATGGGCAGTTGGGGGAAGGGCGTGAACAAATTGGAGAGCTTGCTCGAGCGTACCAAAGCCCCGCAGCCCCGCTCGCGACCGCGGAAGGCATGGCTCCTGGGGGCCGTGTGTCGCCCCCCCGCCTCCGGATGGGACGGGCTCTGCCGGCGGGTCCCTCGAGGTCCAGGGACGACGCGGCGCCACCGATCCGCGCCGGGGGAGGGAATCGGAGCGCGCGCGCTGTAGGGTCTCCCCATGCACGCCACAGGTGACGCCAGCACATGCATCGTCTTCGACTTCGAGACCACCGGGCTCTCTCCGACCCAGGGGGATCGCTCGATCGAGATCGGCGCCGTCCGGCTCGAGCGCGGCGTCCCCGTGGACCGCTTCCAGTCGCTCATGAACCCCGGCGTGCCGGTCTCCTCCTTCATCGAGGAGTACACGGGGATCAGCAACGCCATGCTCCGCGACGCGGAGCCCTGCGAGGACGTCATGGAGCGCTTCGCGGTCTTCGCGAGGGGCGCCAACCTCGTGGCGCACAACGCCTCCTTTGACCGCCGCTTCCTCGAGGCTGAATTCGGGCGGCTCGGGCGCCAGGCGGAAGGGGACCTCGCGTGCTCGATGCTGGCGGCGCGGCGACTCTGCCCCGAAGCGCCCAATCACCGGCTGGGCACCCTCGTAGAGCACCTCGAGCTCCCCACCGAGGGGACCTTCCACCGCGCGCTTGCGGACGCAGAGATGACCGCCGCCCTGTGGCTCCGTCTCCTCGACCTCTTGGCGGAGCGCGGCCCCCGCCAGGTGGGCTTCGCCGACATGGTGCGCCTCTGTCAGACCAGCAAGGCGGACCTCGGCAAGCTGGTTGATCAGCTCTGCCACGCCTAGGGGCGGGGAGCCGGGAGGCACGGGCGCGGGCCCGAAGCGCTCAGGCTTATCCTGCTCGGGGTCCTGAACTATCCTCGGGGTACAGCCCAACCCACCGTCGGCGCCTGCGTATGGCCGCCCTCCTAGCCCGCCCAAAGACAACCAGCCAAGCTCCCGTCATGCGCCTCCTCCTCGCCCTGATGGCGCTCGCCCTCGCGTTCCTCGCGGCGGGCATGTTCCTCCTCCGCGACCCGCTCTCCTCTGAAGACGGAGCGGTCGTCGCCGTGGGGGAGGGCGCTGCGCTCGAGTCGGCCGGTGGGGACGCCGGAGCCCCGGAGCTCGCGTCGTTGGTCCCCAGGGCGGAAGAGCTAGGACGGGCCGAGGCTGAGGGGGAGGCGGCTCCCCTCCTGGCCCCCAGGATCAAGGGCTCCTCGGAAGAGGACCAGGCGGAGGCCAAGGCCGCTGTGGAGGGGCGCGTGCTCGGAGCGACCGCCCGTCCCCTCGTGGGCGCCGAGGTCCGGCTCTACCGGCGCGGTGACCGGCCCGGTGAGCCCTCCGGGACCTGTGACGACGGGGGCCGCTTCGTGGTCGAGGGAGCCGGCGGGAAGGCCCGACTCGAGGTGACCTTCCCGGGCTACGTCAGCCTCGAGAGGGAGGTGCGACTCGAGACCGGCGCCACCCTCGACTTCGGGGACATCTCCATGGTCGAGGGAGGTCAGCTCATCGGGCGGGTGGTGGACCGCGATGGGCGAGGGGTCGCTGGCGCGCGGATCCAGGCGCTGCAGGACTCAAGCATCGAGGACCTGATCCTCGGCTGGGGCGGGTGGTCCGAGGGGGTCGAAACCGACCCGCAGGGGCACTTCACGATCACCGACCAGGCCGTCGGGGCGTACGAGTACCGGGTCAGCCACGAGGCCTTCGTCGGGGCGAAGTTCGACGGGGAGTTGAGCCGGGCGGGGATGAAGGTCGAGGGCATCCTCGTCACCCTCGAGCGAGGCGGCGCGGTCCAGGGGCGCGTCACCGGACTCCCCGGGTGGAGCGAGAAGGCGTCGTGGCGTGTCTCGGCGACGAAGTCGGGGCAGGGCTTCTTGACCTTGGGGAGCGGCAACGGCCTCGGGGCTCGGGAGGCCGAGCTCGAACCGGACGGGAGCTTCCGCCTCACCGGCCTCGACCCCGGGGTCGCCTACGGGGTCGAGCTCGAGGGCTTCGGCGGCGGCATCCTCCCGGGGCAGCTCCAGCGCTCCAACCGCGTGACGGTCCGCGCCGGGGATCGCGGGGTGCAGATCCCCTACAGCGAGGGCGCCAGCGTCGAGATGAGGCTCGTGGATGAGGAGGGGGAACCGGTCCTCTTCGCGGAGGTCCTGGCGGGCTTCGAATGGGCGTCGCCGGTGATCCCGGAGGACGAGGAGCTGGCCGGCGGGGTCGCTCGTGTGGAGCGCCTCTTCCCGCAGGAGGGCGGTCAGGTCCTCCAGGTCGAGGTGAAGGCCCGGGGCAAGGCGCCCTGGAAGGGAGAGGTCCGGGTCCAGCCGGATGAACGGGTGGACCTCGGGGTTGTGCGCCTCCTCTCACGCGCCTCACTGCGGGTGACGGTGCTCACCGCCGAAGGTGACCCGCTACCGGGCGCCAAGGTCCGGGCGGCGGAGCACCTTCCCTCGGCGGTCAACGGGAGCCGGACCATCAGCCGCCGGGTGAGCATGCGCATGAGCTCCGAGGGGCCGGGGGATCTGTCCATGCCCGTGGACCTGTCGGGACCCGCTCCGAGCGCTGAGACCGACGACGACGGCGTCTGCGTGCTCGCCGTGGAGGAGGGGTCGACCGTGGATGTGACCGTCTCCCACGCCGATCATCCGCAGACACGTACAGGGCCGGTGACCGTGTCGTCCTCCGGGACGGTCACCGAGCACCTCGTCCGGCTCGCCGCGCCCGGATGGGTGGCGGTGACGGTGGTGGACGGCACCGGACGCGCGCTCCCCGACGTCATCGTGGAGTTTCGCCAGGACGGAGGGCGCAGGAGCAAGAAGCGCGAGCCTGCGAGGACGGGCGCCGATGGCTCGGTCACCCTCGGCGCCTTCGCCGCGGGACCCGCGCGCTTCAAGGTTGGGGAAGAGCCCGCCGACGGCGGAAGGATCTCCCTCGACTTCGAAGGCCTCGGCCTCGGCGGTGGCGATGGTGAAGGGTGGACCGAGGCCAAGGTGGTCGAGGGTGCGGTCACGGAGCTGACCCTCGTGGCGCCGAACCGCGTGGTGGTCACCGGCGTGGTCACCGAGAACGGCCAGCCCCTGGTGGGAGCGCGGGTGGTGCTGGCGAGTCCGAAGGGCTCCGGGCCGGAGCTCGGGTTCCTGGGGCTCGGCCCCTCGGGCCCCAGCACCGAGACGGATGGCCGGGGCGAGTTCCGGTTCGACTCGGTGACCGAGGGAGAGTACGAGCTCCGCATCAGCCACCCCACGCGGGTCATGGACGATCGGTTCGACGTCGAGGTGGAGTCCATCGACACCCGGTTCGAGGCGGACCTGCCGGTGACCCTCATCGAGGGGCGGGTCCTGGATGCCACCGGCCAGCCCGTGGTCGGCGCGAGGGTCTCCGCTCGCCGGCCCAGCGCCGGGGGGCAGCGCTCGATCGGGATCGTGATGGTCGGCTCCTCGGCAGGAGGAGCCCAGGTCATCTCGAGCGACGGGGACCTCACCGAGCCGGTCCTGACCGATCGAGAGGGGCGCTACTCCCTGCGCGGGGTCGCAGGAGACACTGAGCTGGTGGTGAAGGCGCAGAGCGACGACGAGGGGGCCGTGGAGACCAAGCCCATGGTCGTGGAGACCGGGACCATCACCCAGGGCGTGGACCTGCGCTTCGTCGAGGCCGGGACGGTCACGGTCCTGGTGGAGGGTGCCGTGGAGGGGACGATGGTCATGGGCCGCTCACCGGGAGATGAGACGCCGCAGCTGAAGCCCGTGGTGGAGGGGCGTGCTGTCTTCAGCGGCCTGGTCCCTGGAAGGCACCGATTCCAACTGGTCGGCGCGCCCACCGAGGGGGCGGCGGACATCCAGTCGCAATCCGTCGAGGTGGAGGCCGGCGAGGAGCACGAGGTGCGCCTCGGCGCGGACTGACGCGCCTTTCGGACGGCACCGTCCGTCCTGTCGGAGCCCGTGGGTCGTACCCGGGCCGAGTGGGCCTTCGACGAGGCGGCCCCGCCGGCGCCATGGGCCCCGGCGGGGCCGTCGTCTGGCTCCGTGCTTGCTGTGGGCTGCGCCCACGCGGCTCACTGGAAGGTCAGCCGGACGCCGTCGGTGAAGTTGGACGTGGCGAAGAAGATGGCCGTGTCCCGGTGCCAGGCCTGGAAGGACCAGCTCTCGCCGGCGATCGCGGCGACCGAGCCGGTGGGCTGGGGGATGGCGCCGAGGTCGAGGGTCAGAGAGAAGGCGCCGGCGGTGCCGGTGTTCAGGATCTGCCCCGCGCCCACGTAGCGGCCGATGGAGCCGGAGAGGCACAGGTTGCCCGCGCTGCCGCCGGGGTTCAGGGCGAAGCCGCGGGTGCGGCTGGCGATGAAGAAGCCGAAGGCGTTCAGCGGTAGGCGGGAGGCCGTGAGGGTCACGTCGTTCTGGCTCACGTCCAGGGAGCCGCTCGCGTCGATGCGTCCGACCTGCCCGGTGGAGTTGGGGTTGGCGAAGCAGAACACCGCGCCGATGTTGCTGCTCGTCTCGTAGGCGCCCATGTCGACGATGGGCGCGGTGCCCGCGCCGGTGTCGGGGACGGAGGGCTCGTCGAACCGACGGCGCGCCCCGTCGGCGTCGGCCTCGGTGAAGCCTGCCAGCAGGCTGGCGTTGTCACCGGCGTCGATGCCGGGTGAGGGGACCTGGAGCCGGAAGTTGCCGGCCGCCTGGTCCACAAAGAGCGGGGCCGCGCTGATGTTGCCGGTGCCGGAGAAACCGCCCTCGACGAGGCAATGGCGGACGTTGGCGCCGTTGGACACCTGGTTGAAGGGGCCCTGGGCGCCGCCCGGGCCGGTGTTGGCCCAGAAGATCGTGTTGCGGATCGTTGGGGTCGCGCCCTGGACGCGGATGCCGCCGGCCGCCTGGGAGGTGGAGCTGTTGCCGACAATGGTGCAGTTTCGCACCCGTGTCGAGCCGCCGGAGCCGATCCAGAGGGCCCCGCCGCCCGAGGAGCCCGTGGCGACGTTCCCGGTGAAGACGGAGTTGAGGACGGAGACGTTCCCCGTGGAGAAGATCTCCAGGGCGCCCGCGCGGGACGCGCGGTTGCCCTCGAACCAGCAGCCGTCGTAGACCACCGCGCCGCCCGTGGCGATGTCAAAGGCGCCCCCGAAGGCGCCGCCCACGTTGTCACGGAAGGAGCAGTTGATGAAGTCGGGCCCCGAGCTGTTGATGTAGCCCGCGCCGCCGCCGAAGGTGCAGCGGTTGGCCACGAAGTCACAGTTGCGGATGGTCGGGTTCACGTTGCCCACGCAGAGGATCCCGCCCCCTCGGTCGGCGTTGCCGCTGGAGCTGCCGTTGGAGTTGCCGCCGGTGATGGTGAAGCCGTCGAGCACCGCGGAGGTGTTGGTCCCCTGGGTGCGGACCACGTGGTAGGAGTTCTCGGCGTTGCCGCTGAAGTTCGGACCGTCGTTGCCGTTCAGGTCTGCGGTCAGGATCGACGGAGCGACGCCGAAGGCGGGGCGCTCATCGGGGGAGGACTCGCCGCCCATGAACCCCCCGTAGATCTCCACGTCGTTCTGCAGGCGGAAGGAGAGCGCGCGGCTCCCCGAGTTGTTCGTGCGGTAGGTGCCGTCGGCCACGAAGACCTGGTCCCCGGGGACGGTGACGCCGAGGGCCGCCTGCAGGCCGTCGGTGCCCTGGAAGGCGTTGGCCCAGGAGGACCCGTCGTTGGCGCCGGTGGTCAGGTTCGCATCGACGTGGACGGTCTGGGCCGCGGCGGCCGCCACGAGGGCGAGGCCAGGGGAGAGGCGAGCGGCGAGGTGGGCGGCGAGCTGGTTCAGGCGCATGGTCGGGGCCTCGGGTGAGTGGGACCTTCGGTCGGGAAGGGGAGCCGCCCAGGGAGTGGCGGCGCCCCATTGCAACCGCCAGGGGCCCCTGCGGGGGCGATCCGGGGCGGATTGCCTTCGCCGTGTCTCGATCACGGTCCAGCCCGTGGCGCGGGCCCCGCGGGCGGGCCAGACGCTATCCTCGCGCCCGATGCTCCACCTCCTCCGCCGTCCTGCGCGAAGCCCCATGCGCGCCCTCCTGGCGGCGGGCCTGATGCTCCTGGGGCCCGGGTGTGGAGATCCCCCTCAGACACAGGGCGGGGCCGAGGCGGGCTTCACCGTCGCCGCAGCCTCCAGCCTCGCTGGGGTCGTGGAGGACCTCGTGGCCGGTTGGGTGGCGGCGGGGGAGCCGGCTCCTCGGCTGACCCTCGGCTCCAGCTCGACCCTGGCGCGGCAACTCGAGGGCGGAGCGCCCTTCGATGTCTTCCTCTCCGCGGATGAGCGCTGGATCGACGAGCTCTCGGCGACCGGACGGCTGGACGGCGACGCGCGGGTGGACCTCGCGCGGGGCCGGCTCGTGGTGGCGCACCGCTCGGAAGGGGCTGGCGGCTCCACCGTCGCGACCGCTCCTCTGGCGGACAGCGCCGCGTTCCCCCCCGGGCGTTGGGCCACGGGGGACCCGGACTTCGTGCCCCTCGGCCAGTACGCCCGGGAGGCCCTCGTGGCGGACGGCGCGTGGCCTGACCTGTCGGCCAGGTTGATCCCCGCCGGGAGCGCGCGCGCTGCCCTACGGCTCCTGGAACTCGGGGAGGTGGACTGGGCGATCCTGTATCGCACCGACGCGGTCGGGTCCGCCTCGGTCGAGGTCCTCCGGGACCTCGACGCGGGCCTCCACCGTCCGATCCGGTACTGCGCGGCCCCCACGCCTTCAGCAGGGGCGGGGGCGAGGCGGTTCCTCCACCGGTGCGCCGGGGGAGAGGCGGCGGCGAGCCTCGCGGCCCGTGGGTTCCTGCCGGCGGAGCCCGGGGGCGAGGCGCGATGAGCGTGGTCGCCATCCTGACGCCCGCGGAGTGGGGGACCCTCTGGCTCTCCCTGCGGGTGAGCCTCCTGGCGACCGCGGCCGTGGCGGGCCCCGGGGTGGCCCTGGGGTGGCTCCTGGCCCGACGTGACTTCCGCGGGAAACTGCTCCTGGACACCGTCGTTCACCTGCCACTGGTGCTGACGCCCGTGGTGGTTGGCTACCTGCTCCTGCTTACCTTTGGCCGCTCGGGCCCCCTGGGGCCGATGCTGGAGGCCCTCGGGATCGAGGTGGCCTTCACCACCCTCGGGGCGGTGCTGGCGGCCGCGGTGGTGGCTCTCCCCCTGGTGGTGCGCTCGGTGCGGACCGCGGTGGAGCTGGTGGACCCCGGCCTCGAGGACGCCGCGGCGGTGCTGGGCGCGGGCCCGCTCCGGCGCTTCCGGACGGTGACCCTGCCCCTCGCGGCTCCGGGGGTGGTGGCGGGCCTCAGCCTGGGCTTCGCCCGCAGCCTCGGGGAGTTCGGAGCCACGATCACCCTCGCGGGCAGCATCGCCGGGGAGACGCGCACGCTGCCGCTGGCGATCTTCCAGGGCACCCAGGTCCCGGGAGGTGACGGCGCTGCGCTGCGGCTCACGGTGGTGTCGGTGCTCCTCTCGGCGGCGGCGCTCCTGGCCAGCGAGCTGGTGGTGCGCCGGCTCCGGCGTGGCGCAGGTGGAGGGCAGACATGAGCGGGCTCGAGATCCGCGCCGTCGCCCGGCGCGGCGGCTTCACCCTCGACCTGGACCTCCGCCTCGGCGGGGGAGCGACCGGCGTGTTCGGTCCCTCGGGGTCGGGCAAGTCGACGCTGCTCCACGCGATCGCGGGGTTGCTCCCCTCGGAGCTGATGCGGGTCGCGGTGGACGGTGAGGTCCTCGTGGACCTCGCGGCCGGGATCTTGCCGCCGGCCCATGGGCGACGGGTCGGGCTCGTCTTCCAGGACCACCGGCTGTTTCCCCACCTGTCGGTCCAGGGCAACCTCCGCTACGGGATGGTCCCTGGCGGCAGCGTGGAGCTGGAGGAGGTGGTGGACCTGCTCGAGCTCGGAGACCTCCTCGACCGTCTGCCCAGGGAGTGCTCCGGGGGACAGCGCCAGCGCGTCGCCATCGGGCGGGCCCTCCTTGCAGCGCCGCGGGTGCTGCTGCTGGACGAGCCGCTCTCGAGCCTGGACCGCGGGCTCAAGCTCCAGGTGCTGCCGTTCCTGCGTCGGGTGCAGGAGCGGTTCCGGCTGCCCACGCTGATGGTGAGCCATGACCTCTCGGATCTCCTGGCCCTCACGGACGAGCTGCTCCTGATGGACGGCGGTCGGGCGGCGGCCCAGGGCGACCTCTCGACCATCGCCGCGGATCAGACTGCCGTGGAGCTGCTCGCCGGGAGCGGACTCTCGTTCTCGCTCCCCGGCCACATGGTCCGTCGCGACGAGACGGGGCTCGGGTGGGTGGCGCTCGCGGGGCGTGGGAGCGCGGCGCCCGCGGACCCTGCGGCCTCCGAGGTGGCTTGCGGGGACGTGACCGCGGAGGTGGGCGACGAGGTGGAGGTCATCCTGGGTCCCGCCGACATCGTGCTCGCGGTGCCGCCCATGGACGCTCGGCTCTCCCTCACCAATCACCTCGCGGGGACCGTGGAGCGGGTGACGCGGACCGAGGCCCGGTGCCTGGTGCAGGTGGACTGCGGCCTCGAGGCGCCGGTCCTGGCCGAGGTCACCGAGCGCGCGGTGGAGCGGCTCGCGCTCACCCCGGGGGCGCCGGTGGTGGCGCTCTTCAAGGCCCAGGCCACGCGGGCCCGTGGGCTCGGGGCAGCGCGCACGGCGCCGCCCCGCTGACAGAGGCCCCGCTGACAGAGGCCCCGCTGACAGAGGCCCCGCTCACGGAGCCCCCGCTGCTGCTCAGGGACAGCGCGAGCCGCCTTTCCGTATGCTCGCTTCCATGCGGGACCTCCTCTTTGTGGGCTGCGGTGGATTCATCGGCGCCGTGGCGCGTTACGGCGTGTCGCGGGCGCTGGCGGGCGCGGCGCTGCCCTTCGGGACGCTGCTGGTCAACGTGGTGGGCAGCCTCGCGATCGGGGCCCTCTGGGCCTGGATCGAGGCGGGGAACGGGCACGAGTCCCACCGTCAGTTCGTGGCCGTGGGCCTGCTCGGGGCGCTGACCACGTTCAGCACCTTCAGCCTGGAGGTGGTCCTGCTGATGAGGGACGGATCCATGGGAACGGCCGCGCTGGTGGTTGCCCTGAACGTCGTGCTCGCGGTGGGCGCCGCGCGGCTCGGGATGGCCCTCGTCGGTTGAGCCCGTGAGGTACGCCGTGCTCTACAACCCGATCGCCGGCCGCGGCCGCGCGGTGCAGGTGGCCGGGTCCGTCAGGGCGCGGCTCCAGGCTCTCGGCCACGGGGCCCTGGAGCGTCGCTCCGAGCGTGCCGGCCACATCCGAGAGCTGGCGGCGGAGGTCGCCGGCGAGGTGGACCGCGTCCTTGTCCTCGGGGGGGACGGGTCGCTGCGTGAGGCGGCGGCGGGCCTGCTCGAGCTCGACGGAGCGGACCGACCCGAGCTGGGCGTGCTGCCCTTCGGTACCGGCAACGTGGTGGCCCGGGAGCTTGGGCTCCCGCTGGATCCGGTCGTGGCCATCGATGCGATCGCCGCGGCGGGGGTGGTGGACTGGGACGTGGGCCTCGCGCGTGCAGACGGCGGCGCGGCCGAGGTCTTCCTCGCCATGGCCGGGTTCGGCTTCGACGCAGGGATCTCCGCGAGGATCGACGCCGCGCGCGGCCGTCGCCTGGGGGCTCGCTGGTACCGCTGGTCTGCCAACACCCTGTACGGCTGGTGCGGCTTGCGGGAGCTCCTGCGGCTCGCGCCGCCGCGGTTCGAGGTGGCCATCGGTGGAGAGGTGCGCGCCTCACGGGCGGTGTCCGCCATCGCCTCCAACACGCGCACCTATGGCAAGTCCATGTGGCTCTCGCCGGGGGCGCGCCCCGACGATGGCCGCCTCGATGTCCACGTGCGCGAGCGTGCGAACCCGCTGGTCGGGGCCGCGGTGCTTGCCCTCGCGCAGCTGCAGCGTCCCATTTCGAGCCGGCTCGCGACGGACACTTCCGGAGCGAGGGCGCGCATCGCATCGACCTCAGGGGGGCCGCCGCTCACCTGGCAACTTGACGGTGACCGGATGGACGCGGCGCGCGAGGTCCAACTCGAGGTCTCCCCTCGTGCGCTCCGCCTGATCGGAAGCCTCGCGTCTTGAGACCTTCGGCGCGGCGGCGGTGACCGAGCGCGCGAGGGAACCACGCTGCCCGAGACGGGGCTGGGGCAAAAAGCGCGGGACCGACCGTCAACAGACGATCGGCCCCGCATCAGAGCTCCTTACTGCTCTTTCGGTGAACCTTCCCAGGCTCACCTGCCTTTCCTGAACCCAATAGTGCCTGGGTCACGGGAGGTAACCGCGCGGGCAAAGAAACCGGGGCTCGCCCCTGGGTGGCTGCGACGACTTGCATCGCCCGGGGCCGCCGGGGGGGCCCTGGCGTTGGATCGCGGCTTGCTCGTTACAGAAGCAACACGTCGTTCATACGTCCGGCTCCAGGTGGCACGCGCTCCTCGATCCGAGCGTGGGCTCCACGGAGGCACACAGATCCCCGGTCACCTTGCCCCGTTCGACGCAGCGCGGATGGAACCGACAGCCCGTCGGCGGGTCGAGGGGTGAGGGCACGTCTCCCTCGAGCACGATCCGCTCCCGGCCGCGTTCGATCCTCGGGTCGGGGTGCGGTACGGCGGAGAGCAGCGCGCGCGTGTAGGGGTGGCGCGGGTCGTCGAACAGGGCGTCGCGCTCGGCGATCTCGACCACCTTGCCCAGGTACATCACCGCGACCCGATCGCAGATGTGGCGGACCACGGCGAGGTCGTGGGCAATGAAGAGGTAGGCGAGGTTGAAGCGCTCCTGCAGCTCCCCGAGGAGGTTGACGACCTGGGCCTGGATGGAGACGTCCAGGGCGCTGACCGGCTCGTCGCAGATGATCAGGTCGGGCTCGAGAGCCAGGGCCCGGGCGATCCCGATGCGCTGGCGCTGGCCTCCGGAGAACTCGTGGGGGAAGCGGTGGATGTGTCTCGGGTTGAGGCCCACGGCGTCCAGGAGCTGCATGGCCCGCAGCCGCCGCTCGCGGGGACGGGCGAGGCGATGGATGCGAAGGGGCTCGGTGAGGATGGACGACACGGTCTGCCGCGGATCCAGGGACGCGTAGGGGTCCTGGAAGATCATCTGGATCTTGCGGCGGAACGGCGCGCGATCCCGGTGGGAGAGGCTGCTGATCTCCTCGCCCTCGTACAGCACTCGACCTGAGGTCGGCGGGTAGAGGCCGACCAGGGTGCGGGCGCAGGTGCTCTTGCCGCAGCCTGACTCGCCGACGAGCCCGAGGGTCTCGCCCCGACCCAGCTCGAACGAGACGCCGTCCACGGCGCGAAGGATCTCCTGCTGGCCACCGAAGAAGCCAGGGGAGCCGACCTCGAAGTGCTTGTGGAGGTCATGGACCTCGAGCAGCGGGGCGCTCATCGCGCACCTCCCTCGGGCTGGCCGAGGGCGTCGCGCTCGAGGCAGGCCGAACTGCGCCCGCCGCCGAGGTCGAACAGGGGCGGCGGCTCCGCGGCGCAGCGCTCGGTCTCGAACGTGCAGCGGGGCCGGAAGGCGCAGCCCGCCGGGAGGTCTGCCAGGTCCGGCGGTGAGCCCTTGATGGAGTCCAGGTCCGCGTCGGTATCACCGCTCAGCCGCGGGACGCTGCCGAGCAGCCCGCGGGTGTAGGGGTGGCGCGGGTCATCGAAGAGCTCCACGGCGCCCGCGGTCTCGGCGAGCCGCCCCGCGTACATCACGTTGACCCGGTCGCTCATTCCCGCCACGACTCCGAGGTCGTGGGTCACGAGGATGATGGCGGTGCCGTACTCGCGCTGGAGCTTCTGCATGAGCTCGAGGATCTGGGCCTGGATCGTCACGTCGAGCGCGGTGGTGGGCTCGTCCGCCAGGAGGATCTTGGGGCGGCACAGCAGCCCCATGGCGATCATGACGCGCTGGCGCATGCCCCCGGAGAGCTCGTGGGGGTACTGGTCCAGGCGTCGCTCCGGCTCGGGGATCCCCACGTCCGCGAGCCCTGCCGCCGCGCGCCTGCGGGCCTCGCGGCGCGAGACGCGCTCGTGGACCTCGAGGACCTCGGTGAGCTGGCGGCCCACGGTGAGCAGGGGGTTCAGGGAGGTCATGGGGTCCTGGAAGATCATCGAGATCTCGTTGCCGCGCACGCTCCGCAACTCCTCGTCGCTGAGGGCCAGCAGGTCGCGGTCCTCGAACCTCATGGCGTCCGCCTCGACGACCCCCGGGGGGCTCGGAATGAGCCCCATGAGGGCGAGGTTGGTGACCGACTTGCCGGAGCCTGACTCGCCCACCAGGCCTAGGGTCTCGCCCTCTTCGAGGGAGAACGAGACGCCGTCCACCGCGCGGACCACGCCGTGGTGGGTCTCGAAGCGCACCCGGAGATTCTGGACGTCGAGGATCGGCATCAGTTCTTCCCCCGCAGCTTGGGGTCGAGGGCGTCCCGGAGCCCGTCCCCGAGGATGTTGAGGGCGAGCAGCGTGGAGCCCATGGCGCCTGCGGGGAAGACCACGAGCCACCAGTAGATCTTGATCGGGTTGATGGCCTGGGTCCCGTCCACGGCGAGCAGGCCCCAGCTCACCTTGGGCGGCTCGATGCCGAGACCAAGGAACGACAGGAAGGCCTCGAAGAGCATCACGGCGGGGATCGTCAGGGTCAGGTAGACGATCACGATGGAGAGGACGTTGGGGACCACGTGGGAGAGCAGGATGCGCGTGGTCGAGGCGCCGATGACCCGCGCCGCCTCGATGAACTCGGTGTTCTTGAGGCTCAGCACCTGGCCGCGCACCACGCGCGCCATGGTCAGCCAGTAGATGGCGCCGATCACGAGGAAGAAGATCTTCTCGCGGTCGATGCCGAACTGGTCCTCGAGCTCCGTGCGGTACTCGTTGACCACCGTGATCAGGAAGATGACCACGAAGATGAACGGGATCGAGTAGAGCACGTCGACGATGCGCATCATCAGGTTGTCGATGCGCCCGCCCATGTAGCCCGAGAAGGCGCCGTACAGGACGCCGATCAGGAGCGAGCACAGGGACGCGATGAGCCCGACGATGATCGAGGTCCGGCTGCCCCAGACGATGCGGGCCAGCAGGTCGCGGCCTTGGCCGTCGGTGCCCATCCAGTTGCCCGTCTGCCAGAGGCCGAAGGTGGCGATGCGGGCCCGACGCAGGGCCCGGTCCATGGCGCCGACGAGCCCCTTGAACTCCCAGTACCCGTCCTCGTGGCGGGTCTCGAGGTAGGTGACGCCCTCGATCGGGGAGGCCGCGAGGGAGGCGGCCACCTGCCGGCCGAGGTCCATGGCCTCGATGCCCTCGAGCAGCTCGGCGTCCACGGTCTGGGCGCCGCGGGGGGTGCCCTCCCAGGCGACCGCGGCCGAGCCGGTGAGGAGCGTCCCGTCCAGCAGCACCGCCGTGGGGAGCGAGCCCGGCTCGGCGGCGAGGCGGTAGGCGACTACCCAGTCCCCGAGGCCAGGTCGGGCCTCCGCGCGGCTGAGGAAGAGGCGGACGGAGCGGCCGCGGGCCTCCACCGACCAGCCGGAGACCTGGGCGGCGTCGAAGGCCGTACCGTCGCCGCCCTGGAGGCGGAGGGAGTGGACCGCGCCGACCGGCTCGTCCGCGCCGTCGGTGAAGACCTCCCAGCAGGTGGCGGTGCCGCCGAAGCCGGTGGCGCGGTAGTCCACCTCGGGGGCGTCGCCCTCGAGCATGGGGACCGAGGCGTAGACCTCCAGGCCGTCGCCCTTCTCGGCGGGGTAGGTCTCGAGGATGGCGCCCCGGCCGCTGGTCTCCTCGACCAGGGCGCGGGCCTCCTCGGCGGCGCCCTCGTCGTCGGCGGCGAGGATCACCGTGGAGCGGTGGCGCCACCCGTCGTTCCACAGGTTGCGGGTCGAGCGCGTGGTGGCCGCGCCGCGGTCGGGTGCCTTCGTGGGGGCGGCGGGCACGCTCCAGAGCCACTCCGGCGTCCCGGGCTCGTCGCGCAGGGAGATGGCCTTGGGGGAGGGGATGGGCAGGAAGGGCGCGAGCAGGGACACCCCCCCGAAGGCCGCGAGGAAGAGCAGCGCGAGGAAGGCCGCGCGGTTGCGCCGGAGCCTGCGCCAGGCGTCGGACCACAGGCTCTCACCCTTGAATTGGCGCGCCTCCTTCGTGAGCCGCGCGAGCTCGGCCTCGTCGATGGACCAGCGTGAGTCTCGATGGGCGTCGCTCATCTCACTCGTCCTCCAGGGTGATCCGCGGGTCGAGCAGCGTGTACGCCATGTCGACCACCGTGTTGAGGGTGTAGACGAGCACCGTGAAGAGGATCGTCACGCCCATCGCGAGCGTGTAGTCGCGGTTCGTGGCGGCGTTGATGAAGTGGGAGCCCGTGCCGGGGATGAAGAAGATCTTCTCGATCACAAGGCTGCCCGTGAGGATCCCGGCGGTGGCCGGGCCCAGGTAGGAGACCACGGGCAGCAGGCCCCCCTTCAGGGCGTGGCGCATGACCACCGTGCGGGGCGCGAGCCCCTTGGCGTGGGCCGTCCGGATGTAGTCCGCGCTCAGGGTCTCCAGCATGCCCGTGCGGGTGAGGCGCGCGATGTAGGCGGCGAAGACCAGCCCCAGGCAGAAGCCGGGAAGGATCATGTGCTGGATCGTGCCCCAGCCGGCCACCGGCAACAGCGGGATCAGGAACACCAGCAGGATGACCAGGAAGCTCGCGATCACGAAGTTCGGGAGCGCGATGCCGCCGGTGGCCGCGATGCGCAAGGTCAGGTCGATCCCCGAGCCTGGCCGCAGGGCCGAGGCGATGCCCGCCGAGACCCCCAGGGCGATGGCGAACATCATGGACAGCACCCCGAGCAGGGCGGAGATGGGGAGGCTCTCCTCGAGGATGTCGTTGACGGTGAAGTCCTTGTAGCGGAAGGAGGGGCCGAAGTCCCCGGTGAGCACGCCGCCGAAAGCGCGGGTGGGCTGACCGTCAGCGCCCTCGGACCGCCACAGCGCGAACCCGCCCTCCTCGTCGAAGGCGGCGAGGGCGCGCTGGTCGTCCAGATTGAACGGACCGACGTACTGCAGGTACTGACGCCACAGCGGCCAGTCCAGGTGGTAGCGGGCCTTGATGTTGGCCTCGATGACGGGGTCCAGCTTGCGCTCCCCGTCGAAGGGGCCGCCCTTCACCGAGTGCATGAGGAAGAAGGACACGGTCATCACCGTGGAGACGGTGATGACGAACCACAGGAAGCGGCGGGCGAGGAAGCGCAGCACGGCTCAGTCCCCTCCCTCTTCGCTCGAGGTCCGGGCGCGGCCCTTGGGGTGCGCAGGCGGGTAGAGCCCCTCCTCGGGGCCCCAGGCCTCCACGGGCTGCATGTCGTCACGATCTCCGTGGCCCGCGCGCTTGGCCGCCAACTCCTCCTCGTCCATCCAGTACCAGAACTTCGGGAAGTGCTCGTCCTTGACGTTCGGGAAGTAGCCGCCGAGGCGCGGGCTGAAGGTGGTCTGCGTCACGTAGTTGTAGATGGGCAGCACCGGCAGCTCGTCGACCAGGATGGCCTCGGCCTCCTGGAGCATGGCCATGCGCCTGGCCGGGTCCAGCTCGGCGGCGGCATCGCGTACCAGCCGGTCGTAGTCCTCGTTACCCCAGCCGGTCTTGTTGTTCTCGCCCCCGGTGACGAAGAGATCCACGAAGTTGTTGGGGTCCGCGTAGTCGCCGATCCACGCGGAGCGGGAGACGTCGTAGCCGACGTTGGACTGGGTGTCGAGGTACACCTTCCACTCCTGGTTGAGGAGCTTCGCGTTGATGCCCAGGTACTTGGACCACGCGTCCGCGATGACGAGCGCGATCTGCATGTGCGCGTCGGCGGTGTTGTAGTGGATCTCGATGGTGGGGAAGGTCTTGCCGCCGGCGCCGTAGCCCGCCTCCTGCATGAGCCGCTTGGCCTCGGCAACGTCCTCCTCGTAGCTCGCCCCGTGGGGCATGTCCGCGTTGGTGTACCCCGCGAGGCCGGGGGGCACGAGGGCGTAGGCGGGGACCTGGCCGGCCTTGGTGACCTTCTCGCAGATGTCCTTGCGCGGGATGGTCAGGGAGAGCGCGCGCCGCACGAGCGGGTCGTCCAGGGGCGGCTTGGTGACGTTGACCCGGTAGAAGTAGGTGCCCAAGTAGGGGATGGGGTTGAAGTCCTCCCGGGGCATCAGCTCCTGGATGACGTTGGCCGGGGGCACGTCGATCCAGTGGCACTCCCCCGTGAGGTAGAGGTTGAGCGCCGTCGTGTACGACTCCACGGCCAGGGCGTCCACGGTCTCGAAGGCGACGTTGTCCGCGTCCCAGTACCTGGGGTTCTTGGCGAAGCGGATGCGGTCGTTCACGCGGCGGAACTCCACCACGTAGGGACCGTTGCAGACGATGTTCTCGGGGCGCAGCCACTGCTGCTGCCAGCGGTCCGGGAAGCGCTCCTTTGCCTCCTCGATGTTGCGCCGGTTCACCGGGAACATCGGGTAGAACGCCATGAGCTCCAGGAAGAAGGGCGTCGGCGCCTTGAGCCGGAAGCGGATCGTGTACTCGTCGGGTGCGGTGATCCCGACGGTGTCGAACCCGTGCACCGCCTTGCCGTCCTCGACCTCCGTGGTGAAGGCCTCCGCGCCCTCCACATACCACAGCATGTAGGCGTACTCGGCCGCGGTCTGGGGGTCGAGGAAGCGCTCGAAGGACCACATGAAGTCCGCGGCGGTGACCGGGTCGCCGTTGGACCAGAGGGCGTCCTGGCGCAGGTGGAACGTGTACTCGAGGCCGTCCTCGGACACCTCCCACCGCTCTGCGACCCCTGGGAGGGGCGCCAGTGTCTCGGGATGAGACACAAGCAGTCCCTCGAAGAGCATCCGGATGGCCCGGCCCTCGGGGACGCCCGTGACGGTGGCCGGGTCCAGGGTCTGGACCTCGGTGCCGTTGTTGAAGACGAAGTCGGCGGGCTCGAGGCGGGCCCCGCGGGTGGCGTAGATCGCCCCCCCGAGGAGGCTCGCCAGGAGGGCGACGGGGGTCACCTGGCGGGCGATGCGTTGGAAGGCCATGGGAGCGGTGTGGCGACGGGGAGGGGGCCGCGCCGGGGGCAGTCTAGGGCATCGCGCCCGGCGCCGGGCGATCGGGCTCCAGGGGGAGGGCGCGCGGGAGCCGCGTGGGCCGGCGATCCACGAGGCGTGAGGGGGAGTCCCTGGGGCCTGGGGCACCCCTCGATCGATCCACAAGGGAATCGCGGCCGATGTTTGTGGCCGGGCCGGGGTCGATGCTGGACCCTTGATCCATGGAACGTCGAGACTTCATGAAGGCGACCTCGCTTGCTGCGGCGGCGGGCGCGGTGAGCATGTCGAGCGGTTGCCAGGCCCCCGGGGCCGGTGAGGCACCGTCCGGAGACGGCGCGCAGGAGCAGCCCGCGCCCGGTTCGCTGGACGCGATCTTCGCCGAGCACATGGAGGCGGAGCTGGCGGGGGACCTGGACAAGACCATGGCGACCATGACGCCGAACCCGCACATCGTGAACATCCCCACGATGATCGGCGGCCAGGGACCGGCCGGCGTGCGGCAGTTCTATGCGAACCGCCTGATCGGACAGTTCTTCCCGGAGGACGTGCAGTTCGAGACCATCTCGGAGACCGCCTCCGACAAGCACCTCGTCACCGAGATGGTCATCTCCTTCACGCACACGATCGAGATGGACCACATCCTCCCGGGCGTCGAGCCCACGGGGAAGTTCGCCGAGGTGGTGTTCGTGGTCATCGTCGGCTTCAAGGACGGGAAGGTCGAGTTCGAACACATCCACTGGGACCAGGCGAACCTGCTGGTTCAGCTGGGGCTGATCGACCCCACGGGGCTCCCGCTCACCGGCGCGGGAGCCGCGGCCAAGCTCCGTGATCCCTCCACTCCCGACCCGTTCTACAGCGAGTCATAGCCGGCGCCGGTGTGCTCCTGCTGGCCAGGTGAAGGCTGGTCAGCGGCGTCGAGCCGGTCCGTGGCGCCCTACTTGTCCAGCGCGATCAGGGACCCGATGGCGCCGTCCACGAGGCCCGGGACACCGGGACCGGCGGCGTTGGCTGCCACGAGGTAGGCCCGGTTGGTTCCGGGCGCGACCCAGACCGTGGCGAACCAGGTGGTGTTCGATCCGCTGTGGGTCAGGGCCGTCCCCTCGGCCCACCCACGCTCCGTGACCATCCAACCGCAGGCGTAGTCGTCCAGGCCGACCTCGACGAGCTTGGCCCGCGAGGCAGGGGAGAGGAACGGGGCGTCGGGGTCCTCGGCCTTGGGGGCGGCGTCGGTGAACTGGAGCACGAAGCGCGCCCAGTCGGTGACGGGCAGGTGCACGGTCCCGGCCGGCCCGAGGGCCGGGTCGTTGTCGATCTGGACCGGGCGCGCCTCACCCCGCCGGACCGTGTGGCCCCAGGGCGCGTCCTCCTCACCGGGTGTCCCTGGGACCCCGAAGCCGGCCCCCTCGATGCCCAGGGGGTCGAAGACGTCGGTGGCGATCAGCTCCTCCCAGGTGGCGTCACGGACGGCCTCGATCATCGCTCCCGCGACCATGTAGCCCAGGTTGGAGTAGAGGAAGCCTGTGCCTGGCGCCGCGGCCGGGGGCTCCCCCAGGGACGCGGCGGCGATCTCGAGGCGGCGTTCGCGTAGCGGCAGGCCCTGGAAGGCCCTCCAGTTGGGCGCGTTCGCCGGCGCGCCGCTCGTGTGGCGGAGAAACTGGGTGAGGGTGGCCTCGCGGTAGCCCTCGTGCACCTTGGCCGCGAGGGCGGGCAGGACCTCCTCAAGGGTCGAGTCCCAGCGGAGGTGACCGGCGTCCACCTGTCGCGCCGCGAGCACGGCCGTCATGGCCTTCGTGTCCGAGCCCACGTGGACCGGATCGCCGGGCAGCATGGGGGCTTCGCCGCCGGCCTTGCGAAGGCCCCAGGCGGCGACCTGCGTATCACCCTCGGCCCGGGCGATGGCTGCCACGGCGCCCGGGACAAGGGCGCCCTCGAAGACCCCAGCGAGGGCGTCCTTGATCGCCGGGTCCGCCTGGGCGTGGTCGGCCGCCAGCGCAGGCGGCGCGATCGTTTGTTCCTGGGCCGCAGCTTCCGGATCAGCGGAGCAACACAGGGCGACGAGGGCCGCGGCGAGGGACCCCGCGAAGGCATGGTGGTGGGGCATGGTTCGAGGGTGCGGGGCCGGGCGGGGAGCGGGCCGCCCGGCCGGCAGAGCAGCAAAGGGCCGGACCTCGGCTGGATCGGGAAGGTGGCCTGTCGCCACGGGCCGTCTTGGGACTAAGGTAAGTGGCCACCCGTGCACCTGCAAAGGTGGCGACCCATCCGCGAGTTCCCGAACGCCCCATGCTTGAAATCATGCTCGAGTCCACGTTCTTCTCCGCGCGCCGCTGGCGCACGACCTTGGCCCTCGGCCTCGTGGCGGCCCTCGCCGCGAGCCCTGTCGCCCACGCCGCGGGCGGGGACGACGCTGACGAGGCGGACGACGCTGACGAGGCGGTGGTGGACCAGTTCCACCCGGACAAGGGCGACGGCAAGGCGCCGCTCTACGGCGGCCGGGCCATCGTCCACGTGCCCTCCCTGCCGGAGAACATGTGCTACCCGATCGAGAACTCGGCGGTCACCCGCCGGTTCCTCTACGAGACGCACGAGACCCTCCTCCTCCAGGACTGGTGGTCCCACGAGTACGTCCCCGACGCGGCCGCGTCCTGGGTCGAGGAGGACCTGGTGGTCCTGAAGCCCGACGCCCCCGCCGTCGAGGGCGAGATCGCCGCCCAGGTGGTCCGCCGCGGTGAGGGGGAGACGGGCCTGCGCGAGGTGCGCGCGGTGTACGGCTCGATCACCGACGCGGGCGCGAACTGGACCATCTCGCCCATGTCCAAGGGCTCGTCGATCGCCGGCCCCGTCCAGGTGCCGAAGGGCGCCGTGGAGCGCGTGGAGCGTGGCACCGTCTTCACGGTCTCGCTGCGCGAGGGCGTGCGCTGGCAGCCGTCCCTCGTCTATTCGGCCGAGCAGTCGGCGAAGTTCGGGGACCAGGTCCTCGACGCGGACGACGTGTACTACTCGTGGTCCATCTACCGGAACCCCGAGGTCAACTGCGACGAGAAGCGCTTCCAGTTCGAGAAGATCTCGGCCTGCGAGGTCGTGGACGCGCTGACCGTGCGCTTCTTCTACGAGAAGCAGTACGCCTACGCGCTGGAGTCCATCGGTACGTCGCTGACGCTGCTGCCCTCCCACATCTACAACCTGTTGGACGAGCAGTGCCCCGACCACGACGCGGGCGCGTCGCTCAGCAAGCAGGCCGAGCACCTGAACAAGAACCCGCACAACAAGCTGTGGGTGGGCCTCGGCCCGTACCAGGTGACCGAGTGGACCCAGCAGTACGTGGAGGCCGAGCGCTTCGTCGGCGCGGACGGCAAGCCGGCGTACTTCGACGCGGCCAAGCGCCCGGGCTACTTCGACACCATCCGCTGGCGCTACATCGACAACGATGAGGCGGCCATGAACGCGCTGCTCAACGGAGAGGTGGACTTCTTCGAGCGCGTGAAGTCCGAGGACTACTTCAACGGCCGGGCCACCAGCGAGTCGTTCAGCGAGGACTTCTACAAGGGCTTCTTCTACCTGGGCGCCTACGGCTACACGGGTTGGAACCTCTACCGGCCGCAGGTCAAGGACATCGCTGTGCGCAAGGCCATCGCCATGGCCTTCGACTTCCAGACCTACCTCGCGACCCAATACAACGGGCTCGCGCGCCAGATCACCGGCCCCGTCCCGTACCAGAGCGAGGGGTACCCCAGGGATATGCCGGCGCTGCCGTTCGACCCCGACGGCGCCCTCGACCTGCTCGAGGAGGCCGGCTGGTACGACCGGGACGGCAACGGCATCGCGGACAAGGACGGCGTGGAGCTCGAGATCGAGTTCCTCTACCCCAGCGGCAACGACGCCTCCAAGCTCTTCGGGATCGCCCTGCAGTCGGCGGTCGAGGACCTCGGGATCAAGATCAATCTGGCCTCCCTGGAGTGGGCAACCTTCCTCGAGCGCATCAAGTCGCGGGAGTTCGACGCGTGCAACCTGGCCTGGGTCCCGCCCCTGGAGTCGGACCCCGAGCAGCTGTGGCACTCCAAGTGGGGGGCGCGGGACAAGAAGTCCTCCAACAACTCCGGCGTCATGGACCCCAAGGTCGACGCCATGATCGAGGGCATCCAGGCCGAGATCGACCGGGAGGCCCGCATGGGGCTGTGGCGAGAGTTTCACCGCTACATCTACGAGGACATCCAGCCGTACATGTTCATGTACAACGTGCCTCGCAAGTTCGGCGCCTCGCTCAAGGTCCGCGGCATCCGCCACTCGGCGATCGACCCTGGCTACGTGATCCGGGACTGGTACTTCGTGGACCCGTCGGTCAAGGGGACGCGCAAGAGCCTCGAGGAGTGAGGGACGGGTCCGGCACCGGGTATCCCCAGGCTGGACGGAGCCAAAAAGCGGCGGCCCGCTGTGGAGTCTGACTCGACAGCGGGCCGCCCCTGTTGTCTGATGACCCGCCCACAAGGCGCCCCGACCCTCACCGAGTCCCTTCCCCAACGTGCTCGCCTATATCCTGCGCAGACTCCTGCTGATGATCCCGACGACGATCGGGGTCACGCTGGTGATCTTCTCGCTCTACCACATCGCCCCGGGCGACCCCGCGCTCATCGCCGTGGGCAGCCAGAGCGATGCGGACCTGGGCGCCGCGAGCGACAACGAGTCGCAGATCGACAAGTTCCGGCGCGAGCACGGCCTCGACCGCAGCATCGCGATCCAGTTCCTGGACTACGTGGGGCCCCTGAACCTGAGCGCCGATGGACACCCCTGGTTCAGCTCGCCGCGGACCGAGCGGGTGACCGAGGACCGCGAGGTTCCTGGGGTGGAGGGGCGCACCGTGGCCGAGGGCCGGCCCACGCCCATCGAGCACCTCTACGAGACCTCCCCCGAGGAGCGCGCCACCCTGGACAGGCTGGTGAAGGCGCTGGTGGACCCGACGCTCGCGGGCGGCGGAGACGGCCAGGCGGAGGCGGCCAGCGCAGCCCTGGTGCAGTTCGCGGCGGAGTCCAGCGGGCAGCAGGACAAGGCCCTCGCCCGCATCTTCCAGGGGCTCTTCGAGCAGCGGCTGGCCGGCCCCACGCAGCAGCCCGCCATCCAGCGGGTCTCGGCGTGCCTCGCGGCGGTGACGGGGGAGACCCCGGAGCTGTCCCCCGAACTCACCGAGCGGGACGGCGCCCGGCACGAGGTGCGCCGCTGGTTCGCGTGGTACTACACGGAAGGTGGCGGCGACCGCACGACAAACTCGGGTGAGCATCCCTACGGGGGGTTGCTCGCCTTCGACCTGGGCGAGGAGATGCAGTCGGGCCAGTCCGTACGGGAGGAGATCCTCAAGCGCCTCAAGGTGACCGTCCCCCTGAGCCTCGTCGCGGTCCTGCTCTCCTACATCATCGCCCTGCCCCTCGGCATCGCGAGCGTACGGCGGCAGGGCACCGCGCTCGATGGCGGCCTGACCATCGTCCTGTTCGTCCTCTACTCCATCCCGACCTTCTGGGCGGGGCTCATGCTGGTGCTGATCTTCGGCAAGACCGGCACCGACCTGCTCCCGATCCTCGGGCTGCATGACAAGGACGCGGACCCCTCGAACACTCTTGCCTACGCTTGGGACACGGTGCTGCACTGCATCCTCCCGGTGCTGACCCTGACGTATGGCAGCCTCGCCTACCTCTCGCGTCAGATGCGGGCCGGGATGCTCGACGTGATCCGGCAGGACTACATCCGCACCGCCAAGGCCAAGGGCCTCAGCGATGACCGCGTCGTGTACCGCCACGCGCTTCGTAACTCGATGATCCCGGTGCTAACTCTCCTGGCGTCGATCCTGCCGATCCTGATCGGCGGCTCGGTCATCGTGGAGTTCATCTTCGATATCCCGGGCATGGGCAAGTACGCGTACGAGGGCCTCTTGCGGCGCGACTTCTCGATCGTGATGGCGACCACCATCTTCGTCGGGGTCATGACCCAGTTCGGCATCCTGCTGTCCGACATCGCCTACTCCCTCGTGGATCCTCGGATCCGCCTCCACTGATGGTCGAAGAAGTCAGCAACGACGGCGCGCCCAAGCGCAAGCCGAGCTTCAACGACATGAAGCTGGATGAGTCCGGCTTCGCGTCGGAGTACTCGAAGGACTACTGGGACCTCGTGTTCGAGCAGCTGGGCAAGCGCACCCTGTTCAAGGTGGGGGTGGCGATCCTGACCCTGCTCTACGGGGTCGCGATCTTCGCGCCCGTGATCGCCAACGATCGCCCCTTCAAGGTCGAGTCGGTGGACCTGAAGAGCTACGGCAGCGCACTTCGGATCCTGCGCCCCATGGCCACCACCGCCAACCGGCTGGCCCAGCAGTCGGACGCGGAGTTCGCCGCCTCCCAGGCGGACGCGGCGGCGGGCGCTCCCACCACCCGGGCCGCCGCGGCGAGGGTCGAGTTCGAGGCCGCGACGCTGCGGCTGGCGACCATGCGCTCGATGTTGCCCCCCGAGGCTGCGGAGCCGCTCACGGCCTTCCAGGAGCACTTCTCCAGGGGCGCCGACCTGCTCGACGCCGGCGATGGTGAAGGCGCCGTCGCCGAGTTCGGCGAGGCCAAGACGGTGGCTCGCGCCCTGCGGAGGGACCTCAAGGCCCTCGACCCGGCCAAGCCCGACGCCGGCGGCGTGCCGCTGATCAGCCGCACCGAGCGGCCGCTCCTGGAGTCCATCGCCGCCTGGGAGGTGGTCCTGATGGTGCTCTGGCTTCTTTGGGCCTCCTGGCCCCTGTGGAACCGGCTCTGGAATGGCCTGCTCCTCGGCGGGGACCGCGAGCGGATCCGCAGGGCGCGGCGCCTCAAGCTGGCGGCGTGCTTCGGCCTCGCGGTCCTCTCGAGCGTCCTCTGGCGCAGCTCCTTCGGGCCGACGGCGGAGTTCGACTTCGCGACGCACAAGCAGGGCATCACCGATGGCAACGTGGTGCTGCTCGCCAAGGGCAAGACGACCGCGGACCTCGCGGCCGACCCCGAGGCCGCCCAGGGAGCTCTCGTGTGGCCGATGGTTCCCTTCGGCTACGACGAGCTGCACGCCGACGAGAAGTTCCGGCCGCCGACCTGGACAGAGGGCAGCGCTCGCGACTCCGAGACCGGGCTGCCGCTGGACCTCGTGGGTGAGGAGCTGGCCGGAGGGATCGCCCCCGCCGAGGTGGCGATCCAGGTGCGAGTCGGAGAGCCCGAGCTCAATGCCGCGAGCCGTCACCCCCTGGGGACCGACGAGAGCGGCCGCGACGTGCTCAGCCGGATGATCTGGGGCGGGCGCGTCAGCCTCTCCGTGGGCATCCTGTCCGCCGCGCTCCTGACGATCATCGGGGTCATCATCGGCTCCATCGCGGGTTACTTCGGCGGCTGGGTGGACATCGGAATCATGCGTGGCATCGAGATCCTGCAGTCGATCCCCGCGTTCTTCCTGATCCTCCTGGCGCTGGCGTTCACCGACCCCGAGACGGTCCCGCCCATGTTCGCCATCGTGCTGGTCATCGCCATCGTCCGCTGGACGGGCGTGGCGCGCCTGGTGCGCGGTGAGTTCCTGCGGCTGCGCGAGCAGGAGTTCGTGGTGGCCTCCCAGGCCCTGGGCTTCAGCTCGCGGCGGACGATCTTCAAGCACGTCCTGCCGAACGCCATGTCGCCGGTTCTCGTGGCGGCCGCGTTCTCGGTGGCGGCGGGCATCCTCACCGAGTCCGCGGTCTCGTTCCTCGGCTTCGGTATCCGCGAGCCCGACGCCTCCTGGGGCGCCATCGTCAACGAGTCGCGCAACCCCGAGAACTGGTGGATCCAGATGTTCCCGGGCGTGGCGATCTTCGTCACGGTCACCTGCTACAACCTCGTCGGCGACGCGATCCGCGACGCCATGGACCCCAAGATGAAGGTCTGATGGCGGATTCGAATCACGACGGCAAGGACCTCCTCCGCATCGAGGGGCTCAAGACCTACTTCCACACGGACGACGGGACCGCCAAGGCGGTGGACGGCGTCAACTACGCCATCAAGCCTGGCGAGACCCTCGGGGTCGTGGGGGAGTCCGGCTCGGGCAAGAGCGTCACGGCGCTCTCCATCTTGCAGCTTCTGCCCATGCCCCCGGGGAAGTTCGAGGGCGGCCGGATCCTGTTCCGCGGAGAGGACCTGCTCTCCGCCGGGGAGGAGCGCCTGCGCGAGATCCGCGGCAACGAGATCGCGATGATCTTCCAGGAGCCCATGACGGCCCTGAACCCGGTCTTCACCGTGGGCAACCAGATCGCCGAGACGGTGCGGCTGCACCAGGGCCTCGACGCGGACGCCGCGCGCGAGCGCTCCATCGAGATGCTGCGGCGCGTGGGGATCCCCGCGCCGGAGAAGCGCGTGGACGAGTACCCCCACCAGCTCTCGGGCGGCATGCGCCAGCGGGTCATGATCGCCATGGCCATGGCCTGCGACCCGTCCCTGCTGATCGCGGACGAGCCCACCACGGCCCTGGACGTGACGATCCAGGCCCAGATCCTCGACCTGATCAAGGAGCTCCAGGAGGACGCGGGGATGAGCGTGCTGCTCATCACTCACGACCTCGGCGTCGTGGCTGAGACGGCGCACCACGTGGCCGTCATGTACGCGGGCCGGGTGGTGGAGTACGCCTCGGCGGACGACATCTTCGACCGGCCGCGGCACCCCTACACCATCGGCCTCATGCGCTCCCTGCCCGACCTCGCGGTGGCGGGCGAGCGGCTGACGACGATCCCCGGCATCGTGCCGAGCGCCACCAACTTCCCGAGCGGGTGTCGCTTCCGGACCCGCTGCCCGCTCGCCACGGATCGGTGCACCAGCGAGGTGCCCGCGCTCGAGCCCGTGGAGGCCGGGTCCGCCCACACGGCGGCGTGCCACCACCTCGACGAGGCGCAGGAACTCTGATGACCATGACCAGCGCAACGAACGAGGGGAGCGGCGCCCAGGCGGCGACCGACCACCTGCTCGAGGTCCGCGGACTGAAGAAGCACTTCCCCATCCGGCGCGGCGTGCTCCAGCGCCACGTGGGGGACGTGAAGGCCGTGGACGGCCTGGACTTCACGGTGGGCCGCGGCGAGACGCTCTCCCTGGTGGGGGAGTCGGGGTGCGGCAAGACCACCGCCGGCCGCTCGACGCTGCGGCTCATCGAGCCCACGGCGGGCGAGGCGATCTATCGCCCGGACGCCGCCACCGAGGTGGACCTCTTCAAGCTGGGCAAGGCGGAGATGCGCTCGTTCCGGCGCGACCTGCAGATCATCTTCCAGGACCCCTACGCCTCCCTGAACCCGCGCATCACCGTCGGCAACGCCGTCGGGGAGGCGCTGCAGGTGCACGGGCTCGCCTCGGGCTCCGAACTCCAGGACCAGGTGGCCGAGCTCCTCAAGAAGGTCGGCCTGCGCCCGGACGTGGCCAACCGCTTCCCGCACGAGTTCTCCGGCGGCCAGCGCCAGCGCGTCGGGATCGCGCGCGCCCTCGCGCTGCGTCCCAAGCTCATCGTCTGCGACGAGGCGGTCAGCGCCCTGGACGTCTCCATCCAGGCGCAGGTGATCAACCTGCTCAAGGACCTGCAGGGGGAGTTCGACCTCTCCTACATCTTCATCGCGCACGACCTCTCGGTCGTCCGCTACATCTCCGACCGGGTGGCGGTGATGTACCTGGGGCGGATCGTGGAGATCGGGACCGTGGACCAGGTCTTCGACAACCCCCAGCACCCCTACACCCGCGCGCTCCTCTCCGCGATCCCGCGCGCGGACCGCTCGGAGCGTCGAGAGCGCATCCCCCTGACGGGCGATGTGCCCTCGCCTATCTCCCCGCCCTCGGGCTGCTTCTTCCACACCCGCTGTCCGGTCGCCGAGGCGGGGCGCTGCGACACGGCCTACCCCGAGACCCGGCAGGTGGGCGAGGGCGGCCACCTTGCGGCGTGCCATCTCACTGAGCCCTACTCCTGACCGGGGTCCTCCCCTGACGGCCCCCGCGGGGGAGGTGGCCTCGCCCGGGGGCTGCCGTGCCGGGCCAGCGCCCCGTGCCGGGACGCGACCTGGGCGAGAATCTCGACGCAGGCTCGCCCTCAGGCCGTGGCCCGACGAAGCTGTGGGTGATGCCCGAGCCGTCCACCCCTGACCCTCCCGCCAAGGGCGCCCCCGAGGCCTCTAGCGGGGCCTCCAGCGGGGCGTCCAGCGCCGAGCCGGCCGTCCAGCGCGTGGACGAGTACCCCCTGCGTGGGGCCCCGAACTGGTTCCACGGCCTGATGGGCATGGTGCGCTGGTCGGTCCTCAAGGGGCCGTCCACCGTGGCGGACCGCCGACTGAGCGAGGTCAACTTGCACTGGCTGATTCACCTGCGGTGGGCGGCCATCGCGGGGCAGCTGATCACCATCCTCGTCGTGCGGTACAGCCTCGATGTCGAGATCCCGCTGCCGGCGCTCTTCACGATCCTCCTCGTGGAATTCGGCACCAACGCGGGGCTGCTCCTGTTCCAGCAGAACGAGCTGCAAATGCGGGAGTCGGACGCGGGGGAGGGGCCCAATGAGTTCACCGATCGCAGGCTGCAGCTCGTCAAGCTGGGCGTGACCCTGCTGGACATCGGGCTGCTCGCGACGCTGCTCTCCCTCACGGGCGGAGCCACCAATCCGTTCTGCGGCTTCCTCCTGGTGCACGTCGCCCTCGGCTCCGTGCTCCTGCCCCTGCGCCACTCGCTGGTGGCGGTCGGGGCGCTGGGCCTCGCCATGATCATGATCATGGAGTACGCCATGCCGGTGCCCGCGCTGGACGCCAACCCCGCCCTACGGGCGTGGGGCACGGTGGTCGCGCTCTCCCTCACCTCTCTCCTGACGGTGCTGTTCGTGAACCGCGTGGTGTCCACCCTCGCCACCCGGGCCCAGCAGCTGGAGTCGGAGCGCGGTCGCCGCGAGCGCCAGCGGCACCTCGAGGCCCTCGGCACCCTCGCGGCCGGCGCGGCCCACGAGCTCGGCACACCCCTCTCGACCATCGCGCTGGTGGCCAAGGAGCTCGAGCTGGCGCTGGAGCAGGAGTCCGCGGTCGGCGACGCCGTGACGGCGGACGCGCGGCTCATCCGCGACGAGGTCGCCCGCTGCCGCCGGATCCTCAACCGGATGTCGGCCACGGCCGGGGATCGGGTGGGCGAGGCCTTGACGAACATGAGCGCCCGCGACCTGGCCGAGACCATCGTCGGGGAGATGGCTGCCGCGGAGCGCGTGGAGGTCGACGTGATGGAGGTCGCCGATGGCGCAGCCCTGGAGCTGCCGCGGGAGGGCCTCGCCACGGCCATTCGTGCCATTGTGCAGAACGGCATCGACGCGTCGCCCCCTGACGCCACCGTGCGCCTGCGGGTCGTGCGGGAGGAGTCCGCGCTCATCGTCACGGTGGGGGACCGCGGGTCGGGCATGACCGCGGAGGAGGCGGAGCGCGCGCTGGAGCCCTTCTTCACCACCAAGGACGTCGGCAGTGGCATGGGGCTCGGGCTCTACCTCGCGAGCTCCTTCGTGGAGGACCTCGGCGGCAACATCGAGATCCACTCCGCGCCGGGGCTCGGCACGGTGGTCGGCCTGGTCCTGCCGCTCGCGAAGTCGGGCGACCTGACGGTGACGACCCACAGCGGGATGCGCTGAGCGACATTTCCTCGCGCAGGTGGGGCAGCTTGTCGCACTGCGGCGCATCGTCTGACGCGAAATGCCACGGAGGCCTATGCTGGAACTACGGAATCCATTGATCCTCTCGCCCGCGTGGTGCGAATCGCCGCGTGGCAAGGAGGCCACCTGTGATCATGACTGAACTCTCTATGGACCCTGCATCGGCTCTCAACGTGGACGCGAGGTCCATGCTCATCGTGGACGACGATGAGATTTTCCGCGAGCGTCTCGCCCGCGCGCTCCGTGAGCGCGGCTTCGAGGTTCGTACCGCGGACGGTTTCGACCAGGCCGTCGCGCTCGCCACGTCCGACTCCCCCGAGTACGCCGTCCTCGACCTCCGCATGCCCGGGAAGGGCGGCCTCGAGGTCCTGAAGGCGTTGAATGGGATTGACGGCGGCACCCGCGCCATCATCCTCACCGGCTATGGCGCCATCGCCACGGCCGTGGAGGCCGTCCGACTCGGAGCGGTCAACTTCATTCCCAAGCCAGCGGACGCGGACGACGTGGTCGCCGCCTTTGAGAAGTACGAGCGTGGGGACACCGCCGACGGCCCGGCCGTCACCTCCTCCTACCGTGCTCCGTCCCTGGCGCGCATGGAGTGGGAGCACATCCAGCGGGTCCTCTCCGACTGCGGCGGCAACATCTCCGAGTCCGCACGGCGCCTTGGAATCCACCGTCGCTCCCTGCAGCGCAAGCTCCAGCGGAACGCTCCCCAGGAGCGCGGCAAGTCCTGATCTGGGCCTGAGGCCCAGCCGTGGGGTGGTGGGCCGCCAGTCCATCCCAGCGCAAATCAGGTCGGGGCGCGGAGTTCACGAACTCCGCGCCCCGATCGTCTTCTTGGTGCCCTGGCGCTCGCCCACGCGGGGCGGGGCGCCTGGCTTCGCGGGGCTGCTCCGGCTCGCCGCGGGGGATCTGCGTTGGGGGCGAGGGCTAGGCCCGCTGCCGGGGGGGGCGCGACGCTTCATCGCAGTCTTCTTGCGACTCGTTCTCAACTGGCGCGCTCCCCCGGGGAATGTGGATGCGATCGGCCGCCGCGCGACCGTTGTTCCCGCCTGTAGTTTCCTTCGATTGCGAGGCGTTCGGAGATTCCAGATGGGGTCCAAGGTCACTATTCTGTTCGCGACTGAACAGCGTTCTCCTCCCGCCACGGCGTGGAGGTGGCTGCGTCTCAGCCCAGCGCGCGGGCTGCTCCCGTGCGCACAACCGCCACCCCTCATCCTGTCGCGACCGGCCGACGGCTCCCCCCGTCCAACGTCCTCGGCAGACTGCGCTTGCGCACCATGACGACCTTCCACTTCCCGCGCTGGACCAACCACTTCAAGCTCCTGATCCCGGCGGGTGCCCTCGGCGGGGCGCTCTACGCGATCGTGTTTGTGTGGATCGGCTTCTCTCCGAAGACCCTCGCGGTCGGCTACGCGCCGGAGCAACCGATTCCTTACAGCCACGCCCTGCACGCAGGGGAGCTCGGCATCGACTGCCGGTATTGCCACAACACGGTGGAGGACGCGGCCCACGCCGCGATCCCGCCGACGGCGACCTGCATGAACTGTCACACGAACATCCGCCCCGACAGCCCCAAGCTCGCCGCGCTCCGGGAGTCGTGGAAGTCGGGTGACCCGGTCGAGTGGATTCGCGTGCACGACATCGCCGACTACGCCTACTTCAACCACTCGGCCCACGTGCGCCGCGGCGTGTCCTGCGTCTCCTGCCACGGTCGCGTGGACCAGATGGAGGTCGTCAGCCAGCAGGAGCCCCTGTCCATGGGGTGGTGCCTCGAGTGCCACCGCAACCCGGAGCCGCACCTGCGGCCCCTCGATCAGGTCACCAACCTCGGCTGGGAGCCCCCGGCCGAAGGCGTTGACCCCTCGACCCTCTTCTACACGCCGGAAGAGATTCACCCCCGCGAGACCTGCAGCACCTGCCACCGCTGATTCGCGACCTCTGCTCCGTGGCCTCCTGAGGCCGGAGCTCGTCTCTTCCCGTCCCACACCGCCATTTCCGGCACTCGCCCCGAACGGGGCGCCAACCCCAACATCCTCGCGCGAGGCACATCAGCTGAGCGCGCCAAGATGAGCGACATCCTCGACGATCCGAACGCCGAGTCGAAGCCTGCAGTCTGGCAGTCACTTCGAGAGTTCGATGGGTCCCTCGACCGTGCCGCAGCCGATTCCGACTCCGTTCAGGACGTCGCGAACTTCGTCGGCCGTGAGTTCCCGACCGATGACTTCGATCAACTGAACGAAGTCGATCGGCGCCGCTTCTTCCAGATCCTGGGAGCCTCGGCCGCCCTCGCGGGCGCCTCGAGCTGCCGCTGGGAGCGAGAGGAGATCCTTCCGTACGCGGTGCGCCCCGAGGAGACGATCCCCGGGAAGCCCAAGTACTACGCCTCGGTCCTCGACCTCGCCGGCGCCGCGCGCCCGGTGACGGTCACCAGCTACGACGGGCGGCCGGTCAAGGTCGAGCCGAACACGCTGGTGGGCCAGGGAACGGACGTCTACAGCCAGGCGGAGGTCCTCGGGTTCTACGACCCCGACCGCAGCCAGGGTGTCCTCAAGCGCACCGAGCAGGGCCTCTACGACGGGGCCTCTTACGGCGACGCCATCGCGGCCATGAAGGAGGCCGCCGCCGCTGGCGGCATGGCGGTGCTCGCCTCGACCCACAGCTCGCCGACCCTCGCGCGGCTCGGCGGCGACCTCGCCTCCAGCGGTGCGGATTGGGTCTGGTGGTCGCCGGTCGGCCGGGACAGCGAGCTCGCGGGGGCCCAGATGGCCTTTGGTAAGCCGGTCCGAACCCACTACGACCTCTCCAAGGCGGACGTCGTGGTCAGCCTCGACGGGGACTTCCTCAACGGCCACCCCGACTCCGTCCGGATGTCCGCGGACTTCGCAGTCCGCCGTGAGCCGGAGCTCGGGGACATGTCCCGCCTCTACGCCATCGAGAGCCGCTTCTCCACCACGGGCGTGGTCTCCGACCACCGCCTGCCGGTGAAGAGCTCGGACGCCGGCGCGATCCTGCAGCTGATCGAGGCCGGGCTCGGCATGGGCACCCCTGGCGCCCGCGCCGCGGCCCTCGGCAAGAACGAGAAGGTCGCGGCCTTCGTCAAGGCGGTGGCCGACGACATGAAGGGCTCCAAGGGGCGCTGCGTGATCATCCCCGGCGTCAACCAGCCGGCCGAGGTCCACGCCCACGCCCACGCGGTGAACGCCGCCATGGGCGCGGTGGGCACCACGGTGTCCTACACCGACGAGCCCGCCGCTGGCGCCACCGACGCGGGGCTCGCCGCCCTGGTCGCCGGGATGCGCTCGGGCGAGGTCAAGTCGCTGCTGGTCCTCGGCGGTAACCCCGCCTACGACGCCCCGGCGGACCTGGACTTCTCCGGCGCCGCCGAGAACGTGACGGTCTTCCACCACGGGCTCTACCGTGACGAGACCGCGGCCATGTCCGACTGGCACATGCCGGCCGCGCACTGGCTCGAGTCCTGGGGCGACGCGCGCTCCTGGGACGGCTCGGCCCACATCGCCCAGCCGCTGATCAAGCCGATCGCCGGCGGCATGAGCGCCATCGAGGTGTGCGCCGCGCTGCTCGGCCGCGAGGGCGACGCCCGCGCCGAGGTGCGCGCGACCTTCGACGCCATGGGGCTGGCCGGCAACGGCGAGGCTCGCTTCCGCCAGGCCATCCACGATGGCGTCGTGGACGGCACGCGGATGGCGGCGCTCGACCTCACGGTCGGCTCCCTCCCCGCGATCGCCGAGGGCGGCGACGGGACGGAGATCACCTTCTTCCCCTGCCCGAAGGTGTTCGACGGCCGCTTCGCCAACAACGGCTGGCTGCAGGAGCTCCCGGACTTCACCACGAAGATGACCTGGGACAACGCGGTCATGATCGGGAAGAAGACCGCCGACGGCATGGGGGTGACGACCGGAGATATGGTCAAGGTCACCCTCAACGGGCGGACCCTGGAGGCCGCGGCCTTTGTGGCCGTCGGGCAGGCCGAGGACAGCCTCGCGATCTCCCTGGGCTATGGCCGTCGCGCCGCTGGCCTGGTGGCCGGCTCCGACAAGGCCGAGGTGAGCGCGGCGGGCTTCGACGCCTACGCGCTGCGCGGGACCGACGGGATGGGGATCGCCACCGGCGCCTCCATCGCCAAGGGGTCCGGCGACTACACGTTCGCCACCACCCAGGAGCACCACCTGATCGACGCCATCGGCATGAAGGGGCGCCGCGAGCGCCTCCACAAGCTGGCCATGGAGGGCACCGAGGAGCAGTGGAAGGAGGACCCGAACTTCACCGAGCACGTCTATCACGTGCCGAAGCTCACCTCGCTGTTCAACCAGAAGGTCTACGACGGCACCCACCAGTGGGGGATGACCATCGACCTCTCGACGTGCAACGGCTGCAACGCCTGCGTCGTGGCGTGCCAGTCGGAGAACAACATCCCGATCGTCGGCAAGGAGCAGGTCAAGCGCGGCCGTGAGATGCACTGGATGCGCATCGACCTCTACTTCCAGGGCGACGCTGATGAGGCCTCGACCGTGGATGCGGTCACCCAGCCCATCAACTGCCTGCAGTGCGAGAACGCGCCCTGCGAGCAGGTCTGCCCGGTCGCGGCCACGGTGCACGGCGAGGAAGGGACCAACGACATGGTCTACAACCGCTGCATCGGCACCCGCTACTGCGGTAACAACTGCCCGGTGAAGGTGCGGCGCTTCAACTACTTCCACTACACGAAGTACATGGACAAGCCGGAGCACAAGCGGCTCCAGCTGGCGCAGAACCCGAACGTCACGGTCCGCAGCCGGGGCGTCATGGAGAAGTGCACCTACTGCATGCAGCGGATCTCCGAGGCGCGCATCACCGCGCGCAACGAGGACCGCAAGATCCGCGACGGTGAGGTCATCACGGCCTGCCAGGCGGCGTGCGCCTCGGGCGCCATCAACTTCGGCGACCTGACCGACCCCGAGTCGAAGGTCTCGAAGAAGCAGGCCCTGGGCCGGGACTACTCGATGCTGGCGGAGCTCAACATCCGCCCGCGTACCCAGTACCTCGCGCGCATCTCGAACCCGAACGAGGGCCTCGCGGAGGCCATGCCCCAGGGCGTGCAGGGCCGCGAGGACTACGACCCCGCGACCTACGGCCAGGGCGGGCATGGCCACGGCCACGACGGCCACGGCCACGACGACCACGGCGACAGCCACAACGGTGAGGAGGCAACCAGCCATGACGATCACTGATCCCTCTGCCTTCGGGAGCCAGCCCTCGGGCGAGGACGACCCCAGCGTGCGCCTGCCCCTCGTCGAGGGGGCCAGCGAGGACTTCTCCACCGTCACGGACGCCGTCGCCGGGATCGCTGAGATCCCGGTCGAGCGGACGAACCGGGCCTGGATCATCTGCTTCGCCATCTCGGTCTCCCTGCTCGGGATGCTCGGGATGCTGATCCTGCACCTCATCACGACGGGCGTCGGCGTCTGGGGCAACAACAACCCCGCCTACTGGGGCTGGCCCATCGTCAACTTCGTCTTCTGGGTCGGCATCGGTCACGCGGGCACGCTCATCTCGGCGATCCTGTTCCTGACCCGCCAGAATTGGCGGACGGGGGTCAACCGAGCCGCGGAGGCCATGACGATCTTCGCGGTCGTGTGCGCGGGCATGTTCCCGGGCATCCACATCGGCCGCGTCTGGGTCGCGTACTGGCTGTTCCCCCTGCCGAACCAGATGGCCATGTGGCCGAACTTCCGCAGCCCGCTCCTGTGGGACGTGTTCGCGGTCTCGACCTACGCCTCGGTGTCGCTGCTGTTCTGGTACATGGGCATGGTCCCCGACCTCGCCACCTTCCGGGACCGCGCGGTGAACAACACCCGCAGGATCGCCTACGGCATCTTCTCCCTGGGCTGGACCGGCTCGTCGCGACACTGGCACGTCTATGAGCGGGCCTACCTGCTCCTGGCGGCCCTGGCGACGCCGCTCGTGCTGTCGGTGCACTCGGTCGTTTCCTTCGACTTCGCGGTCTCCCAGCTCCCGGGCTGGCACACCACGATCTTCCCGCCCTACTTCGTCGCGGGCGCCATCTTCAGTGGCTTCGCGATGGTGCTGACGCTGATGATCCCGGCGCGGCAGTTCTTCGGGCTGAAGCACATCATCACCATGCGGCACATCGACGTGATGTGCCGGATCCTGATGGCCACCGGCCTGATGGTGGGCTACGCGTACTCGATCGAGTTCTTCATCGCCTGGTACGGCGGCGTGCAATACGAGAGCTTCGCCTTCGTGAACCGCGCCTTCGGTAACTACTGGTGGGCGTACTGGATCATGGTCTCCTGCAACGTGCTGATCCCGCAGGTGTTCTGGAGCAAGAAGCTCCGGGCCAACCTTTGGGTCGTGATGGTCGTCAGCATCACCACGAACATCGGCATGTGGTTCGAGCGCTTCGTGATCGCGGTCACGTCGCTGACCAGGGACTTCGTGCCCTCCAGCTGGGGCTACTTCAGCCCGACCTGGGTGGACATCACGATGTTCATTGGCAGCTTCGGCCTCTTCTTCACGCTGTTCCTGCTCTTCCTGCGCTTCCTGCCCGTCGTGGCGATCGCAGAGGTCAAGACGGTCATGCCGCAGGCCCACGCCCATGGCGAGGACCACGGCGAAAGTCATTCCGCAGGCGGCTCCGCCGCCGCACCCGCTTCCCGCCACGACGCCTGAGCCGTCAACGACTCAACGGAGCTGAAACAGATGTCAGACCAGAAGAAGAACGACGAGATCCACGGGGTCGTCGCCTACTTCGACGATGTCGATAGCGTGATGTCCGCGGCCCGCAAGGTCCGCGACGCTGGGTACAAGAAGTGGGACACCTACACGCCTTTCCCGGTCCACGGGATTGATGAGGCGATGGGGACCAAGCCGACGATCCTGCCCTGGATCGTGCTCGGCATGGGCCTGACGGGGATGGCCTGCGGCCTGCTGCTGCAGTGGTACACGAACGCGTACGACTACGTCTTCCTCATCAGCGGCAAGCCCAACTGGAGCCTGCCCGCGAACATCCCGGTCACCTTCGAGGTGGTCATCCTCTTCTCGGCGTACACGGCGTTCTTCGCGATGCTGGGGCTCAACAAGCTCCCGCACCTGTCGAACCCGCTCCACAAGCTGCCGAAGTTCCGCCGGGTCACCGCGGACCGCTTCGCCATCTGCGTGGAGGCGAAGGACCCGAACTTCGACGCCGACCGCGTGCGCGCGATCCTGGGTGCGAACACCTCCGAGATGGAGGACTGCCCCGTCGACACCTCGAGGGCCGCCCTGCCGCTGTGGTTCCACGCGGTCATGGCCCTGGTCACCTGCGCGACGTTCATCCCGCTCTCGCTCGCCGTCAAGGGGCGCTTCGCCACGTCCGAGAAGCCGCGCTATCACGTGTGGCCGGACATGGACTTCCAGCGCAAGCGCAAGACCCAGACCGGGTGGGAGGGCTTCGAGGACGGGCGCTCCATGCGCCTTCCCGTGGAGGGCACGATCCCGCGCGGCGAGCTGCGCGACGACTTCGAGCTCTACTTCGGCGTCGCCCAGGGCTCGTCGGTCCCGCCCCGCGCCACCTACGAGGCTGGCTCCATGGGTGGAGAGAAGTTCGAGTGGCTCCAGTCGTTCCCGACCGCGGTGGTCGTGGACGAAGCGCTGCTCGAGCGTGGCCGCGAGCGCTACGGCATCTACTGCGGCGTCTGCCACGGTGCCCAGGGCAACGGACTCGGGGCGGTGGCGCTACGCGCCAAGGCCATCGATGCCGAGCAGTGGGGGTGGGTGTCGCCCAAGGCGCTCCAGTCCGACTCGGCCAAGGCGTACACCAACGGCGAGCTCTTCCACATCGCCAGCCACGGCATCAGCTCCATGAAGGGGTACGGATCCCAGATCACCCCCAAGGATCGCTGGGCCATCGTGGCCTTCGTCCGCGCCATCCAGGCGTCCCAGGCTCTTCCGAAGGCTCCGGCGGATCTCCCCGCGGGCGTCGACTTCGAGCCCGTTCCGACCATCAAAGACGTGCGGCTCTCGGAGGCCAGCGTCGACGCCCCCGCCAGCGGCACTGAGCCCGCTGGCGAGGCTCGCTGATCCCTCCGTTCCCCGCCCCTTTCCTGACCCTCTAACGGCCCTCCCGCGCCCTCGAGACAGCGACCACTCGCAGCTCCATGCACGGACCCATCGAAATTCCCACCACCGACCAAGTGACGGTGACCGGCCTGTCGAAGCCCGCCATGATCGGCCTTGGCATCGGCGTCGCCGGCCTCGCCGCGACCGCAGCCCTCGGGACGTCGGCGGGTGACGAGATGCGCCACTTCGGGCACTCCATGCTCGTGGCCATCGTCTTCTTCCTGTCGATCAGCCTCGGCGCCCTGTTCTTCACGCTGCTCCAGCACGTGACGAGCGCGGGGTGGTCCGTGGTGGTGCGCCGGGTGGCGGAGGCCATGACGGCGGCCTTCCCGATCCTCGGGCTCCTGGTCCTCCTGGTCCTGGTGGCCCCGGTTCTCGCCGGCGAGCCGTGGATCTACGACTGGGCCGACCACGACTTCGTGGTGGCCCACGAGCTCATCCAGCACAAGGCGGGGTATCTGAACGCGAAGTTCTTCCTGATCCGCGTCATCGCCTACTTCGCGGTGTGGATCGGCGTCGCGCGCTTCTTCAGCGGCCAGTCCCTGGCCCAGGACGTGGACCAGGACAAGTCGCGCACCCTGAAGATGCAGGGGCGCAGCGGCATCTGCATGATCGCCTTCGGCCTGACCCTGACCTTCGCGATGTTCGACTTCATGATGTCGCTCAACGCGGAGTGGTTCAGCACGATGTACGGCGTCTACATGTTCGCCGGCGCCTTCTGGTCCTCCCTCGCGACCCTCGCCCTGCTGACCATGTGGCTCGAGAAGCGTGGCCAGCTCAAGGGCGTCGTCACCTCCGAGCACTACCACGACATCGGCAAGCTCATGTTCGCCTTCACGGTGTTCTGGAGCTACGTGGCCTTCAGCCAGTTCATGCTGTACTGGTACGCCGACATCCCCGAGGAGACCTACTGGTTCAATTACCGGGTCTGGGGTGACTGGAACGGCTTCGCGCTCCTGCTCCTCGTGGGGCACTTCGCCATCCCGCTCCTGGGGCTCATGTCTCGCCACGTGAAGCGCAACCGCTCGGTGCTCGCCGCCTGGGCGGTGTACTGCCTGGTCTTCCACTTCGTGGACCTGTACTGGAACGTGATGCCTGAGATGGTCAACGGCGTCCCCGGCGGGGACCCCGCCACCACGGGCCCGCAGTTCAGCCTGATGGACCTCACCGCCATGATCGGCGTCGGCGGCCTGTTCGCCTTCGCCGTCCTCAAGCGCATCGACGGGAAGCCCGCGCTCGCCATCGGCGACCCGCGCCTGCCCGAGTCCATGGCCTTCCAGAACATCTGAGCCCCCTCCTTCCCCAGGACACATCCAGTTCCATGGCCAACGAGCACGCACAGACCAGTGAGCGCGAGATCGAAGAGGACGTCGTCAACGTCGGCTTCATCGCGTGGCTCGGCGGGGTCGCCACGATCCTCATCGCCGTCTCGGTGATCCTCCTCACCGCCGTCTACTACTTCACCCTGGAGCAGCGTGAGGAGCGCCTCCAGCAGGAGGCTGACGCGCGCATCACCGACCTCGAGGCCCAGCAGGCCATCGACGCCATGGTGGTGGATGGCTTCTTCAAGCACCCCGACCTCGACGACGGGCAGGGCAATGTGACGCGCGGCACCGTGAGCATCCCTGTCTCGGAGGGGATGAAAAAGGTGATCGAGGACGCGAATCGCTGAAGTCCTCGGTGCTCCGGCATCGAAGCCTGACAGGTAGCAACTACATGTTTCCCATGAACCTCCAACAGATGGGCGCGCTGCGCCCCCTGACGCTGCTCGCCGCCACCGCGGCGCTCGGCGTGGTGGCCATGGGGCAGGATGTCTCAGGCGAGGGGCTGGCCAAGCCCCTGGGCGCGGTGACGGCCGACGATCTCCTGGACGGCGTCGGGATCGAGCAGCACCTTGAGGCGATGCTCCCCCTGAATGCGACCTTCCTGGGCGCAGGCGGCGACGAGGTCTCCCTCGGCGACTACTTCGACAGCGAGCGGCCCACCATCCTGACCCTCAACTACGTCGACTGCCCGCAGCTCTGCAGCATGCAGCTGTCGAAGTTGACGGAGGCGATGGCGGCCATCGACCTGAATCTTGGCGAGGACTACCGAGTCCTCACCGTGAGCATCGACCCCCGCGACACGCCCGAGAAGGCGGCGGGGTCGGAGGCGCGGTACCTCAGCGACTACGTCTTCGTTTCCGACAAGCAGGACATCACGCGGCCCGACCCGGCCGGCGGGTGGTCCTACCTCGTGGGGGAGAAGCTCGAGATCGACCGGGTCGCCACGGCGGCGGGCTTCAGCTACCGCTGGGTCGAGTCCCAGGGCGAGTATGCCCACCAGGCCGCGACGATCCTCTGCTCGCCGAGCGGACAGATCACCCGCTACCTCGACGGCACGTTCGTGCCGCCCGAGACCCTCCGCACGGCGCTCCTCGAGGCCGGCGAGGGGAAGATCGGGACGCTCTTCGAGAACGCGTTCCTCAACTGCCTCATCTTTGACTCGACCACGGGTCAGTACACGACCGACGCGATCATGCTTCTCAAGATCGCGGCTGCACTGACGGCGATGTCCGTCGCGGGCGGTGTCTTCTTCCTACGGCGCGGCGAAGCGCAGCAGGGGCCCACAGGGGCCCCCGCGGCCGGCGCGGCGGGCGGAGACCCGAGCAACTGAAACCAGGACCATGAAGTTTCAAGCCTTCCTACTCACCACCCTCCTCGGACTCGCGGGCGCCAGCGCTGGGCTCGCCCAGGACGACGCGGCTCCGGCGGCACCCACGGCGGCAGAATCCGCCGCGGCAGAATCCGCCGCGGCAGAATCCGCCGCAGCAGAATCCGCCGCAGCCGAATCCGCCGCAGCCGAGGACTCCGCACCTGCCGCTCCGGCGACGATTCGCGTGGTCGATGACCTCGATGTGGACGCCGTGATCGCGGCCTTCAACGAGGGGAGCGACGCGCCGCGGCAGTTCACCGACGAGGAGCGCTCCTGGATCGGTGCAGGTGTGGCTCCGGGGGATATCGACAAGGCCCACCAGGGCTACGTCGCCATCCCTTCCACCGACCCGAACGTGGTGATCATCAACCGCAACGGCAAGGAGCTCCGGGTGACCTCCAACGCGGACGCAGGCCGCGTGCCGGTGATCACCCCCGACAGCTCCCACATGATGCCCTTCGCCCCCGAGGTGGACAACGGCTCCTTCTGGATGGCCGAGGCCGCGTCCGAGACGGCGAAGGACGTGGACCGGATGTTCAACTTCATCATGTGGATCAACTACATCTTCGCCGCCATCATCGGCGGGCTGATGGTGCTGTTTTGCGTGAAGTACCGTCGCCGCCCGGGCGTCCGTGCGGATCAGACGATCACCCACAACACGCCCCTCGAGATCACCTGGAGCATCATCCCCACGATCCTGTGCGCGATCATGTTCTGGGGCGGCTACGTGACCTTCCTCGACCTCCGGACGCCGCCGCCCGACAGCATGAAGGTCAACGCCACGGCGTACCGGTGGGGCTGGAACTTCCAGTACCCCAGCGGCGTGGAGAGCCCCCAGGAGTTCCACGTGCCGGCGAACACGCCGATCGAGATGGTGATGACCTCCACGGACACGCTCCACTCGTTCCACCTGCCGGCGTACCGCAGCAAGTCCGACGTGCTGCCGAACCGGTACACGAAGATCTGGTTCAACTCCGGAGAGCCGGGGACCTACCGCGTCTACTGCACCGAGTACTGCGGCAAGGACCACAGCAACATGTACGCGAAGCTCGTCGTCGAGCCGCGCGAGGACTACGAGGCGTGGCTGACCAAGGCGGGGAACTGGATGGTCAACGAGAACGGCGAGATGAAGCCGCTCCTCGAGATCGGCGAGCTGACCTACAACCGGCGCGGCTGCAAGTCGTGCCACTCCATCGACGGCACCAAGGGCACCGGCCCGACCTTCGCCGGGCTCTGGGGCCTCGAGCGCCAGTTTGATGACGGGACCTCCGCTGTGGCGGACGAGCAATACATCAACCAGTCGATCCGTGATCCCTACAGCCAGGTGGTCGTGGACGCGAACGGGGTCAGCTACGGCAAGCAGATGACCATCTACAGCCCGATGCTCCCGGTGGAGCAGATCAACGGGATGATCGAGTTCATCAAGTCCCTCGAAGGGGTGGCCCGCAAGGACTGACCCGAGTGACTGAGACAGCGCCGCGGGGCGGGGGGCTCCTCTCTCCATCCCGCGGGACAGCGCGGACGCCAGGCGCGCGGGACCTGCCCGGCAAACCTCCCCGATCGGGGAAGACCACGCGACGAACCAACCAAGACACACCCAGCACACCGGCATCCTCCGGTGACTGGTGCAAGACACTCCGATGACGCAAGTTGACATCCCCGTCGAGAGCCCGGTCCGCCCGGTGCAGCACCTCGACAAGAACTTCATCAACCACTCCAAGGGTTTCCTCTCCTGGGCGCTCACGCTCGATCACAAGCGGATCGGCCTGATGTACCTGGTGGGGATCTCCCTGTCCTTCTTCCTGGGGGGCCTGTTCGCCCTGGCGATCCGCCTCGAGCTGTTCTCCCCCGGGATGCAGTTCATGGACGCGGCGACCTACAACCAGGTCTTCACCCTGCACGGGGCGGTGATGGTGTTCCTGTTCATCATCCCGGGCATCCCCGCCGCGCTCGGGAACGTCGTCCTGCCGCTGATGCTGGGGGCCAAGGATGTGGCTTTCCCCCGCCTGAACCTGTGCAGCTATTACCTGTGGCTCTCGGGCGCCGCGTTCTTCATCTGGACGCTGTTCTCCAACGGGCTCGACACGGGCTGGACGTTCTACACCCCGTACTCCACGAGCTACACCGACACGAGCGTGATCCAGGCCACGGCCGGCGTGTTCATGCTCGGCTTCAGCTCGATCTTCACGGGCCTCAACTTCCTGGTCACCATCCACAAGATGCGCCCCCCGGGGATGACCTGGCACAAGCTCCCGCTGTTCCTGTGGGGGATGTACGGCACCGCGATCATGCAGCTCCTGGCGACGCCGGTGCTCGGCATCACGCTGCTGCTGCTGATCATGGAGACGACCCTGGGTATCGGCATCTTCGACCCGCAGAAGGGCGGTGACCCGGTCCTGTACCAGCACTTCTTCTGGTTCTACAGCCACCCCGCGGTCTACATCATGATCCTGCCGGCGATGGCGGTGGTGTCCGAGATCATCGCGGCCTTCAGCCGCAAGCACATCTTCGGCTACCGGATGATCGCGTACTCCTCGGTCTCCATCGCGCTGCTGAGCTTCCTCGTGTGGGGTCACCACATGTTCGTGAGCTCGGAGTCGACCCTGGCGACGCTGATCTTCTCGGCGATCACGTTCACGATCGCGATCCCCTCGGCGATCAAGGTCTTCAACTGGCTGGCGACGCTCTACAAGGGCTCGGTCCAGCTGGACACCCCGATGCTCTACGCGCTGGGCTTCATGTGGCTGTTCACCATCGGGGGCCTGACAGGTCTCTTCCTGGCGGTGCTCTCCACGGACGTCGTCCTCCACGACACCTACTTCGTTGTCGCCCACTTCCACTACGTCATGGTGGGGGGCACCCTCTTCGCGTTCCTCGGCGGCCTCCACTATTGGTGGCCGAAGATGACCGGGAAGATGTACAGCGAGACCTCCGGGCGCATCGCGGCGGTCACGGCCTTCATCGGCTTCAACCTCGCGTTCTTCCCGCAGTTCATCATGGGCTCCCGCGGCATGCCGCGGCGGTACGCGGACTACACCGCGGACTTCGAGCTCTACCACCGCCTCTCCACGACCGGGACGCTGATCCTCGGCGTCGGGCTCGCGCTGCTGGCCTACACGCTGCTCCGCTCCCTGTTCGGCGGCAAGAAGGCGCCGGCCAACCCCTGGGGCTCCGCGACGATCGAGTGGGAGTGCCCCTCGCCGCCGCCGCACCACAACTTCGACCACCCGCCCCTCGCCACCGATCCGTACGACATGGAGCGCGTGGAGTGGGACGAAGAGGTCCAGGGCTACGTGCCCGCCGTGGGCCACCGCCCGACGGCCCACTGATCCAATCACAGCCCGGGGGTCGGCTTTCGGCCGGCTCTCGGACTCCTTCAAACCCTTCCCCGCCCCGGTCCCCGGGGCTCCCCCTCGAACCGCGGCCTCACTGATCCCTTCAACGGCCGCTGGAACGACGCTCCCCAATGTCTGACGCTCACGGACACGGCGACAAGCCCTTCCTCGCCCACCACTTCGAGGACGAAGACCACCAGTTTGACTCCGGCAAGCTGGGGATCTGGGCCTTCCTGGTGACGGAGATCCTGTTCTTCAGCGGTCTCTTCTGCGCCTACGTCATCTATCGCGCGATGCACCCGGAGGTCTTCACCTTCGCGTCCAACGCGCTGGATACGCAGATGGGCGCCATCAACACCGGGGTGCTCATCTTCTCCAGCCTCACGGCCGCCTGGGCCGTTAGGAACGCCCAGCTCGGACAGAAGACCGGGCTGATCGTGAACCTCTCGATCACGATCCTGTGCGCGTTCGGGTTCATGGGGATCAAGTACCTCGAGTACTCCCACAAGTTCCACCTGGGGCTCTTCCCCGGGGACAAGTACGAGGCCAAGGAGGGGGCCTACGGCGACGAGAGCAAGGGCAACGCGAACACCGTCGCCTTCACCTCCCCCGAAGAGGAGGAGAGCGCCGAGGAGACGGAGCCGGGCGTCGCCTTCTCTCGCGGGGATACGGCCGAGGCCGAGCTCGCTGAGCAGGAGGCCCACGGTGACGATGGACACGGGCACGAAGAACTCGCCCCCTGGAACGATCCGAACGTCCCGGAGGCCACGAAGCGGAAGCTGAAGATCTTCTTCGGCATCTACTTCTGCATGACCGGCCTCCACGGCATCCACGTGCTCATCGGGATCCTCGTCCTGGGTTGGCTCCTGACCCGGGCCATCCGCGGGCACTTCACGCCGACCTACTACGGTCCGATCGACTTCGCGGCCCTCTACTGGCACCTGGTCGACCTGATCTGGATCTACCTGTTCCCGCTGCTCTACCTGATCAACTGAGCCCGCGCGGCTGACCTCCCCTTCACCAGCGACGCCCCGCAAGCCACAAGACTCCCATGACTGCTGCAGCCTCCACGGAACACGACCACGCCGAGGGTCATGACCACGGCGACCACCACGTCCTCCCGCTCTGGCTCCTGATCGGAACCTGGTTGGCCCTGATGGGCCTGACGATCTTCACCGTCACCGCCTCCACCTTCCACCTCGGCGCGTTCGACCTCCCGGTCGCCATGGGCATCGCGACCATCAAGGCGACCCTGGTGATGCTGATCTTCATGCACCTGGGGTTCGACAAGAGCTTCCACTCGCTCCTGATCTACGGCTCCTTCCTGTTCGTCTTCCTGTTCATCAGCTTCGTCTGGATCGACCGCGGCCAGTACCAGGTCGACATCAACGAGAAGGAGCAGCAGGAGATCGCGATCGACCTGGGGCAGTGACCTCGGTCAGTCGGGCTCCGTCCCATGACGGTCCGCCACGTGACTCCGGCGCGGCCCCGCTGCCTTCCCCCGGGGGAGGGGGCGGGGTCGCCTCCATTGGCCTTAGTCCGCGGCCGGCCCACCGGCCTGTCGTCGGTTGTTATCCGCCTGGGACGGCCCCGTCGTCCTCCCGTGCGGTAATCGGCCTCAGGGCGGCATCAGGGGTCTATCCGCGGGCGAAGATGGTCTAGATTCCACCCACGACCCATGAGCTACTCCACCCCAGGCCCCTTAAGTCCAATCGATCGCTGTGCCCGCCTTGAGGTGTCCGGCGACCTGCCCGAGGGTGGATACGCCGGTGCTGGAGCGCGCGGCGTGGCGCCCGCCGAGGCGCCCGCGTCCGAGTCCGAGGTGCTGGGCTTCGGGATGAAGCTGTTCCTGGCCTCCCTGACCATGATCTTTGGCGCGACCTTCGCCGCCTACGGGATCATCTGGTGGCGGTCCCGGGATGAGTGGCAGGGTGCAGTCGACAGCGGCGAGGTGATGCGGCTCGCCGCGGCCACGGTCCTGCTGGTCATCGCCGATGTCGCTGCTGCCCGGGCCTTCCGTCAAGAGGGCGATCAGCCGCGGGCCTTCAGGTTGACTCGCTTGACGCTCATCACTGCCTCCATCTACGTGGTGGTGCAGAGCTTCAGCTGGTTCCCCCTCATCGCCCAAGGGGACCCCGATGGCGACGGGACCCTGCGCATGGAGGGATTCCTCTTCCTGATGCTCACCGTGGCCCACGCGGCGCACGTCCTCGGCGGCGTGGTGGCGAACAGCATCGTCCTCGCGCGCTCGACCGGCGGGCGCGGCCCTCAGTCCGGCTCGCTCCAGATGCTGTACCAGTACTGGCGGTTCCTCACGGTCATGTGGGTGGCGGTCCTCGCGCTCCTCTTCGGCATGTAGCGAGGCCGGGGGCCGAGCGGCTGTTCGCCGCTCCTCAGCACGGGACGCTCTGTCCCGAGGCTCGCCAGCCTCCCCGATCTGGGCGCGTACGTCATGGAGCGCCCGCGCCATGGAAGCCGTCGCATTCCTCGCCGGGCTGCTCGCGTTCGGCCTGATCCAGCTCGTCCTCGTCACGGCCATGCCAGCCAAGGGCGCCGCCAGGAGGGTGGCGGAGCCCCAGCCTGGAGACGGGCTGCGAGTGAAGGAGCTGGAGGCCAAGCTCCAGGAATTGGAGGCACGGCTTCAGGCCGGGGATGGCGGCCGAGGCGAGGCTTCGGGGGGCGCCGGTGGCGGCGCCTGAGGCTCGGTTCGACGAACCAGGCTGGCCCCCAAGGGGGGGCTCGGTGCACGGGCGGGGTCACGGCCCCGATGGCGAGCCGGCCCCATCCCGGTCGGGGGGCGCAGCTGCCGATCCTTGCTTCGGTGGTTGCGGAGCCATACCTTCGCGAAGGCCCCGGCCTGCCTCGGGGCGCCCATGCTGCACAAGCCCCTCCACGACAACCGACACCGAGAGGATGCCGCGGCGGCCCCAACACATGACCGGGAGAGGGACGGGCACGTCCTCCTAAGGGGGGGCTTCGCGCCGCACGAGGCGGCTTTGATCCGGGAGGACGTCGACCGGGTCTTCCGTGAGTATCCGTCGGACGGGAGGGATGGCGCGCCCGATCCGCCCCGCTCCGAGATGTTCAACCGGAGTTCGCTCGTCCAGAGGGCCGTCGGGAACCCGAGGATCCTCGAATCGGTAGAGCCCCTCCTGGGGGAGGACTGCCACATCATCGCGAACACGTCCTGGCGCAACCCCGCCGATCGCACCTCGGCTTCTCCCAAGCGAGTGCTCCAGCGCCGCCGGCCCGGCGGCGCTGCAGCGGGCGCGGACGCTGCGGCAGCGACAGCTCATCGGGCTGAACGAGCCATGCTTCTACGACGGCTGATGGAGGCCGCGTACAGGCGATGAACCTCCGAGTCGGAGCCGCGGGGTTTCCGGTGGGGAGCGATCCGGCCGCCAACGCGGACGAGGTGTGCTCGCTCTTGGATGCGGCTCGAGCCGGGGGAGTACGGCTCGTCGTGTTCCCCGAGGCCGCTCTCTCGGGGTACACGCCCGCGGAGTTCCCAGACCTCCTGACGTTCGACTGGGAGGCGCTCGACCGGGCTACCGAGCGCGTTCGTGAGGCGGCTGCGTCGGCGGGTCTCTGGGTGGTCCTGGGGACGATCGCGCGCTCGGGTGACCCTGACCGCCCCCGCAACTCCGCGCTCGTGCTGGCCCCGGATGGGAGCGTCCAAGGGCGCTACGACAAGCGCCTGTTGGCTCGCTCCGAGCTGGCGCACTTCGAACCTGGCTCGTCGCCGTTCCTGTTCGAGGTGGACGGCTATCGCTGTGGGGTCGCCATCTGTCATGAGTGGCGCTACCCGGAGGTGTACCGTGAGTACGCGCGCCTCGGCGCCGACGTGATCCTCCATGGCTGGTACGACGGGGCGTACGACGCGGAGGCGTGGGAGCGCGAGGGGAAGGGGCTCATGGAGGTCATCCCGGCCACCGCACGTGCCCACGCGGTCTGCAATCACCTCTGGGTGGTCGGCAGCAACACCTCGAAGGCGCGCAGCGCCTTCGCGCCCTTCGTGGTGCGACCGGATGGGGGAGTGGAGGCTGCAGGCGAGCGAGAGCGTGCCGGGTTGGTCATCGCCGACCTCTCGCCGCGAGCGGGGTTCACCGACGGGTCCGCACACCACCGCCTCCGCTTGCTCGAGGGCTGCCAGAGCCCGACCACGGCGCGGCCGTGAGGCGGAGGGCTCTCCGCGTCCTCGCCTAGAACTCCCCGAGGGGGACCTGGAAGCGCTCCCTGAGGATCGCGGCGAGCTCGCGGAAGTCGTCCACGATGAACTCGGGGTTCGCGGCCTCGACGTCCTGACCCTCGCGGGCAGCCCGCCGGATCCAGGCGGTGTGCATCCCGATGCTCACGGGTGGCACGATGTCATGGGCGAGGTTGTCGCCCACGTAGAGGACCTCGCCGGGAAGCAGGCCCATCTCTCGAAGCGCGTGCTGGTAGAGCTTCACGTTGGGCTTGCTGATCCCGACCTGGTCCGAGATGAAGACGTTCCGCGGTCCGAGGAGCGGCACGAGGCCGAGGCGGATGAGCTTCTCGGACTGCTTGGTGGTCCACCCGTGGGTGATGATCCCGGTCCGGATCTTGGCGTTCGAGAGGGCCTTCAGGAATGGCTCCACGTCGTCGAAGGCGCGCAGGCCCTTGAACTTGGTGTCGTGGTACGCCGCCATGCCGGCCGCCACGATCAGGGCCGGGTTCACGTCACGCTTCTGATGGGGGGGGAGGCGCTGGATCAGCTTGTTGTAGTGCTGGTTGTAGTTGGAGCCGAACTCGCGCACGACCTCCTGCAACTCGGCGGCGATCTCCTCGTGAGTCGCGTCGAGTCCCGTCTCGATCATGGCGTCCACGGCACGCGCGCGCGCGTTTCGAGCGAACTCCGTGGTGGAGAACAGGGTGTCGTCGATGTCGAAGAGGACGGCCTTCATGGGATCGCGGGTAGCGGACTCGGGTGCAGCCTATTGTGCACACAGGTCGATCCCTCTTCCATCGGAACGCTGGCGCGGCGACTCGCGCCCATTTGAGAGAACCCTGGCCCAGGCCCCCCCCAAGGGGCCGTGGTGGCACAAGGAGAGAGCCCGGCGTCCCCCTGTGATGGGGAACGCCGGGCTCTCTTGGGCGCTCAGGGTGCGGGCCGCCGGGGCCCGCTCCTGATCACTGGGACTCCAGCTTCGACTCGACCGACTCGCGGATGTTCGTGATCGTCGCCTTCACGAGCACCATGAGCGAGCTGCGCTCGTCGTTGAAGCCTTCGCTCTTGAAGAGGAAGCCGAGGACGGGAATTTGCCCGATCCACGGGACTTCCGCCCGACGCTCGATGTTGCGGATCCGTGAGAGCCCGCCCAGGAGCAGCGAGCCGCCGTCCGGAAGGAAGGCGCTCGTGTTGACGCTTTGGACCTCGAGCTCGGGGAGCTGGAACTCGACCGGGGCGGTGTTGCCGCCGAGGGTGGTCGAGAAGTTCCGGAGCGCGACGACCTTGGCCACGGTGGGCTGGATCTCGAGGCGCAGCCACTGGCGGTTCTCGAGGATCGTGGGGCGCACGTCGAGGACGACGCCTTCATTGAGCACGTTGACCACCGGGTCGGCGACCGCCTGGAACTGGGCGACCTCGACGTCGAAGTCCTGGATGTAAGCGCGCTGGTTCAGCACCGCCACGTAGGCGCGCTGGGAGTCCTGGACGCTGAGCATCTGGCTGTTGACGATCTGGCTCTTCTCGCTCTTCTCGACGGCGCGCAGGATCGAGGAGACCTCGGCGTCGTCGAAGAAGGTCATCTGGAAGCTGAGGCCCCCGATGGTGCTGAGGCTACTTCCGAGGGCGGTCTCGAAGAAGTTCTGGGTGGTCGCGCTGAAGGCGCCGTCCAGGCCGTCATCGAAGAAGAGACCCGCGCTGGGCGCGCCGGCGGCGTTTGTGCCGTCGGTGCCGGTCCCGCCGTTGTCGAGGCCAAGGGAGGCCTGGTCCTCGAGGCCGTTCGTGACGTCCTCAAGCACCCGGTTGTCGAGGCCCCGGAAGTCGTTGCCGATCTCCTGGATGAAGTTGTCGGTGACCTCGAGGAACTTGGACTCGATGGTGACGAGCGACGAGTTGAAGCGACGGAGGTCGTTCAGGAACTCGACGATCTGCATCTGGACCTCGGGGGTCTGGGTGACCAGCAGGTTGGTCTCACCGACCTCGATGCCGACGCCTTCCACTTCCCAGGAGTCCGGGGCGACCGTGTCGGTGATCAGGGTCTGGAGGTTCTCCAGCTCGATGATCCGCGGGGCCTCACCGATGGCGCCGAAGGGGCCACCGCCGTCGTCGTCCTCGAGCTGGTCGATCAGTCGGATCCGGTCGATGCGAGGACCCTGGAAGTCGGTCAGCGCGAAGATCAGGTCCGAGACGTCGTGGACGACGGGCTCGGGGGCGCCGACGGCCTTCTCGGCGCTCGTGATGAGCACCGCGTCGAACATGATGGTCCAGCGGATGTCTTCGCCGGAGGCGGCGACGATCCGGTTGATGGCCTGCTCGGCCGTCAGCTCGTTCTGGAAGTTGAAGTTGTAGACGATGCCCTCGTCGGACACGAGGTCCTCGGCGGCCTGGTCCACGATGATGGGCAGGCTCGTGAAGTCGGCCACGTAGCCCATCACGACCTTGAGGCTCTCCTCGTCCTCGATGCTCGGCAGCGTTACCTTGCTGGAGGCGAGGGCCGCGCGAAGCTCCGCCTCGATGGGGGAGATCTTCTTCGAGGGGTTGTAGACGCGCTTGGTCCGCAGGATCGACTTGCGGCGCCACTCGTCGGCGTCGGGGAGCGTGATGATCTCGTTGCGGGCGATCCGCATCTCCTCGAGCTCTTCACGGTACTTCTTGAACTGCTCCGACTTCTTGACGATGTAGTCGGCCTGGACCTGCTGACGGTCGGCGCGGAAGGCCGCGGTGCGGATCTCCTCGGCCTGGTCGTTCTTGGGCTGCTTGGAGAGCGCGAGGCGGGCCGACTCCTCGGCGTCGCGGTAGCGACCCTCCTCGAAGGCGGTGGCGGCCTCGGCGACGATCAGGTCGATCTGCGCCTGCTGGCGGTCGGCCTCGGCGGTCTCCTTCTGCTTGAGGAGCTCGAAGGCCTCGCGGCGGGAGAGGTCCTTCGCGTTCCTCTCGGCGAGGGCGCGCTCCTGCTCGGTCTGGGCCAGCAGGTCGCGGACCTCGACGTCCGTCCCTTCCCAGTCGATGTCGTAGCCGCCGACCTCGATCTTGGTCTGGGCGAGCCGGAGCTCAGCCACGGCGCCGGCGTAATCGCCGCGCTGCTTCATCTTGCGGGCGTCACTGAGGTCCTGACGGACCGTGACCTTGAGCTGCTCGAGCTTGAGGGCGAAGCGCGAGGCCTCGGCGTCGCCGATGGCGTTCACGCCGTCGGGACGGTCGAGGAGCGCGGCCAGCTCGGCGCGCATCTGCTTCGCCTCGAGGCTCTCGCTGTTGATCGCGAGGGCGCGGTCCACCTGGGCCAGCGCCTCCTCGAGCATCAGCTGCTGCTTCATGTCGGCAGCGCGTGCCATGGCGGCGTCGAAGAGGAGCCTGTTCTTCTGCTCGCGCAGCGTCAGGAGCTCGGCGTCCGCCCCGGCTTGATCGTCCTGCGCAGCGGTAAGGCCGCCGGCGCGCTCGATCGTAGAGGGGTCGATGGTGGCGCGGCGACCTTCGCTGGTCGTGCTGACTTCAGCGTCCTGGGGAGCCTCAGAAGAGGTCGATGCACATCCCAGAAGAGCCATGGAGGCGCTGCCGGTGATGAGCAGGAAGGACACGTTGAGGGCGGGGCCGGTGATCCTCATGCGGGGAAGACTCACGTCGAATGCAAGGAGGTGGGGGGAGGGAGCTTGAAGGTGTCGAGACCTTGGCAGCTACCGGTAGAAAATCGACCGGCTACCGAGGTTTAGACGGTTCGCGGCCGACGAGCTTTGTGGGGGGATGGACACGCTACCAGGGGGACCTCCGGGGAGGATCGGGTCCCTGAGTCGCGATCAACGGAAGCTGGGGAGCTGCCGTAGCCGAACGCTCATCCTGGCGAGCGCGTGCTGCGCCCGATGGGAGGAAGGAACGGGTCCAAAAGAGTAAGGAAGGGGTCGTGGACCGTCAAAGGCCCTGAGGCGAATCAGCCCCATGATCTGCACGGGCGAGCTGAGCTCTGAAGGGGGCTGTGACGGTCATGGGTCTCTCGCCAGGCACTCCTCCGGCGAAGGAGCGACGAATAGGGCAACGGACTGGCGAACTGGGCTGGGCCAGGGGGCTGGGCCAGAGGGCTGGGCCAGAGGGCTGGGACCGGAGCCTCGCTGCGCAGCCCACCCCTGGAGCGGGCGCCATTCGTGCTCAGGGCTCCGTTCACCTCGAGGGCCCATTCACTTCCGGCACCATGGAGCCTCCGGTCACCGGACGGGCTGCTCTGGGTGGCGCCAAGGGGCGCGGCAGAGATCAGGGGGCGCCCCGACCCGCGCAGCTCCGGCCTGGAGGGCTCCCGGCCCCGAGCCGCTTCCCTGGGCCATGGGTGGGGCCGGACGGTGGGACTTCCGTACGGCTGGAACGAGCAGCGCCCCCGGACGACGGGTCGTCCGGGGGCGCTGCGGTGTGGGGGCGGAGATCCGAGAGGATCAGCGCTCGAAGGAGCCCTTGAAGGTGATGTCCGTGTAGCCAGCGTCCATCGCCGCGTCGAGGACCAGGACCACGTCCAGGTTCGTGACGTCCGTCCTGGGGTCAATGGTGGCCTTCTTCTCGGGATCCGCCTTGATGAACGCCTTGAGCGACTTCACGACCTCCTCCAGCTTGGTGGTGCGCTTCGTGCCCACCGTGTAGCGGATCTGGCGGGTGTTGTCGTAGACGAAGCGGCGGTTCGCCTTCACGTCCTCATCGGTGTAGGGCACGAGGCCATCCCGGGTCTCGCGCATCTTGTTGCCCGGGCGCAGCACGTCGAGGCGGATGTCCACCTTCTCGACAGGCTCGGCCTGGCTCGTGTTGACGCCGACGTCCTTGGGCAGGTACGCGCCGAGCTTGCCCTCGAGGACTTTGAACTTCAGCGTGCACATGAAGAAGATGAGCAGCAGGAACGTGACGTCGATCATCGGCGTCATCTGCAGCTCGCACTTCTCGTTGGTGATCTCGCTGAGGGCGCTTCCTTTCTTCTTGGCCATGTCTTTTGGACTCCCTTGTGGTGGGCGTGGCGGACAGGGGGGCGAGCAGGCTCGCCCCGCCGATCAGTTGCCGGCCTCGTTGGTATCGGGTGTGGAGACGGCGAGCTGCAGCTTCCAGATCTGCGTTCCTTCCTGGCCGCAGCGCTCCATGATGTACTGCACGTACTTGAAGGGCGTGGACTGGTCGGCGCGGATGAGGACGGGCTCGTCCGGGATCATCTTGGAGCTACCCGGAGCGATCGGCTCCTTCTTCATCCGGTTGGCCGCCGACTTCAGCCAGACGTCAAGGTCGTTCCACTTGTCCGGACCGGTGTTCACGTCGGGATCGAAGTAGGTCTTCTTCTTGATGATCATGTCCCCGTCGTGGGGGACGTTGATGATCGGCCGCCACTCCTTGGGGTCCGGCTTGTCCGGCTGGGCGTGCTCGGCCACCGGGAGGTCAACGTCCTCCAGGTCCTGCTGAGTCATGTCCGTGATGATCATGAAGAAGATGATGAGGAGGAAGACGACGTCGATCATCGGCGTCATGTCCATCTCCATATCCGTCTCTGCGTCGTGCTTTGCCAGGTTCATGTGCAGTCTCCGTGGGCGCGGGGGGGGCGGCGTCTTGCCGTCCGGGGGCAACTCTCCGATTGGTGAGGGGCGGGGGCCGGAAGTGACCGGCCTCGCCAGCCAGCGGACGGCTGATGCCCCAGGGGCACCGCCGTCGCCGGCGTCCGCTCAGGACTGCGGACGGAAGCGCTCAAAGAGGTCCTCGACGATTGCACCGGTCTCGATGATCGTCTTGATGAGGCGGTTGCGCAGGAAGGCGAAGGAAGCCGTCACCGGGATGGCGACGATCAGGCCGAGCATGGTGGTCAGGAGCGCCTGGGAGATACCGGCGGCGAGGTCGGCCGGGTTGGCCTGACCCTGCGAGCGGGCGATCTCGTTGAACGCCGTGACCATTCCCATCACGGTGCCGAGCAGACCCATCATCGGGGCGACGTTGGCGATGAGGGAGAGCCAGCCGATCTTCTGGTGGAGCTTGATCGACTCCTCGTCGCCCATCTCCTCGAGGGACTTCTCCACGACCTCGTAGGGGTGGCCGATCTTGGAGATGCCGGCGCCGCAGACGCGGGTGAAGTAGGTCTCCTCCTCCTCGCAGAGGTCCATGGCCTCCTGGAACTTCTCGTCGTTGAAGAGGACCTCGATCTCGTCGATGAGCTCCGGCGGGGCGAGCTTGTCGCGCTTCAGGGAGGTCATGTTCTCGATGATCACCGCGAGGGCGACGATCGAGAGGACCATGATGCACCAGCCGACGGGGCCAGCATTCTTGAAGACGTCGCCGGCGGTGGTGTTCTGGGCCATGGCCGGGGTCGCCGTCGACAGGAAGACGAGGCCAGCGGCAGCTGCAGGTGCCAGTCGAGCGAGGAGGGAGTTCGCGTTCATTGGGATGGCTGGGGGCGTATCGGGCTCTGACCGGACCTCCGTGGATCGGAGGGGGAGGAGCCGAGGGACCGTGGGCTCACCGGACCCGGGAGGTGACCCGAATGGTCACCAGGGCGGTGAGGGGATGAATTGGATTGGGTTGGGTTGGTCGGGGGGATCGAATCCCGACCAGACGGGAACCGCTCGCCGAGAGGCATACGGAGCCCGAGGGCTAGGGTGGATGCTGGCCGCAGGGCCGTTTTCCGGACAGAGAACGTACCGCTCGCTGGGCCGTCGGCAACCGTGATGTTTTACAACGATTCGAGAAGTTGCGCCGCCTTGCGTGCAGAGGGCGTGGCGCCGTACTGAGACGCGACCTGCCGGAGGGCCGTCTTGGCGGCATTCGCGTCCCCGGCTTCACCGGCGGCGAGGCCCGCCTCAGCGAGCCCGACCAGGGCCTCAGCGCGGCGATCGGCGGACGTGTGATCGAGGCCAGCGACCCAGGCGAACTCGAACTGGGCCTTGCGGAAGTCGCCCTCGGCGAGCCAGGCGTGCCCCAGGCCGAGGTGCGCTGCGGCCATTCCGGCCGAGGTTTCGCTGCTCTTGGAGGCGGACTCGAAGGTGCGGCGAACGCTCTTGGCGTCCCCGGAGGCGGCCTTGGTGATGGCCTCGCCCATGCTGGCGACCTCCGTTCCAGCGGCCGCAGCGGCCATGACCGACGCGTTTTCGCTCTCGATGGCCCCGTAGGCCGCGGCGGCGAGGTCGAAGAGCTCACGGGCCCCGACGTTGTCGCCGGCGCTGATGGCCGCGTAGGCGGCGTGCATGGCGGCGTCGGCGGTGGTGATGGGGGAGTAGCCCTCTGCGCCGCCGTTGCCGGCGTCGTAGATCGAGCGATACCCATCCCGGGCGGCGGCGGCGTCACCGTTCAGCCACTGGGCCCGCGACTTGAGCGCCAGCACCTCCGGGACTCTTCGCGCGGACGGGAAGTCGGTCATGAACCGATCGCACTCGCCGGCGACATCTCCGAAGCGGGTCATGTCGCTGGCGGCCAGCGCCATGAGCGAGGTGGCTGCCCTCCGGCGGGCCTCGGCGCGCAGGGGCTCGCGAACGGCACCGTCGCCGGCGGCCTCCTGGTAGCTCTTCACGGCCTCTTCCCACGCGCCGCGGCCGGCGTACGTGCCGCCGTCGCTGAAGGCCGTTGAGCCGCTGCCCCAGGCGATCTGGATCACCTCGGCCGAGTCGATCGAGATCTCCCGTCCGTCGCGGCGGGTCACCTTGACGTTCTCGAGGCCGTCCTCGGTGACGGTGCCCGTGACCGTGCTGGCCTTGTTGGTCCGCGGGTTGATCCGGAAGACCTGGTCCGGCTTGGCCTGGGGGGCCGCGTCAGCGGGGGCCGAGAGCATCGCGACTGCCGCGAGGGCGGCGGGGGCGAGGTGGCGGGCAGTACGGGCGAGGGAGGTGAGGGTGGCGATCTTCATCACAGTCTCGGGGAGATCGGGCGTCGCGGACGTGGGGAGCGTGGGGCGGGGAGGGGGAGGCGTGGGCGATCAGCGGGTCTGCTCGTAGAGCCAGCGGTAGTGGGCGGAGAGCACCCCGCTGCCGAGGCGCGCGCGCAGCGCGGGCTCAGTCTCTTCCCCGGAGCAGTTCTCCTCCACGATGGTGAATTGCAGGTCGTTCTCGAGGGTCACGACCACCTCGTCCATGATCCGCGTCGCGCTGGCGGCCTTGCGGTCGTCCTGGAGGCCCCAGACGTAGTAGGCGTAGATCGACATGAACTTGGCCTCGTACCAGTCGCAGGCGAACCACTTGTCACCGGACTGGGCGAAGGTGTTCAGTCGGCCGGTGATGAACTGGAATTCCTCCTCCGTTCCACCCGCGCCGCGCGTGGCGGTGACCCGCTCGCTGCCGCCGCCGTTGACGGAGCCGAGCATGGCTCGGCTGAGCAGCAGCGTGGGGCGTCGCGACTTGAGCGGGGCGTCGTCGCCGACGATGAGGGGAGCCAGGAGGTTCTTCGCGGCCTCCATCTCCCCGAGCTCGACCAGGCACTCGGCGAGGTCCGGGGTGACCTGGTTCGTGACGGTCTTGCCGTACTTCGCGTCGCCCTTGAAGCGCGAGGCCATGCGCTCGAGGGGAGCCTTGGCCTTCGCCCACTCCTGGAGCTCGAGCCAGAGCTTGCTCTCGGCCCGGAGGTTCTTGAACTCGGGGCTGGGGGTGATGCCGTTGGCGACCTCGAGGGCCTTCGCCATCTCGCTCGTCACCTTCCGGTAGGCGTTGGGATCCGGAGATCCGGCCGCTTCGAGCCGATCGCGTCGCGCATTGAGTGCGAGGTAGAGGTCGATCGACGCGCTCGCGGTCTCCGGTGCGTCCGGGCTGGACGCGACCATCTCGGCCACGATGGCGGCCGCCGACGCGGCGTCGCCGGTCTTGGCGTACGAGTCCGCCAGCATGGACTGGGCGCGGATCACGAACTTCCCGGCGTTGCCGTAGGTGCTGCCGTAGTTGCGGAGCTCCTCGATGACCATGGCGAAGCCGCTGTCATCGGCCCCGTCGGACTTCTTGTAGCGCCCGTTGGCGATCACGTGGTCGATGTACGCGCGGTAGAACTCAGCGCGGGAGAGTGCCTGGCTGCGGCGCGCCTCCTCGAGCGGGCTCGTGGGGGTGAACTCGGGGTCCTTGGCGCGACCGGTCAGGTAGTCGTCGAAGGCGCCGCGGGCGCCCCGGAGGTCCTTGTTCGAGAGCTTGCACAGGCCAATCTGAATCTGGGCGAGCTCGTAGAACCCGTCCTCCGGCTTGATCTGCTCGTACTCCTCGATAGCGCCTGCCCAGTCGCGGTCACTGCGGCGCTTCTCGCCGCGGTTGAAGATGATCTCGTCGGCAGAGCCCTCCTCGTCGAAGGCGATGACGAAGTTCTCCGCTTCACGGATGAGCGCGGCCACGTCATCCTGCTTGTCGATACCCAGGGTGCGGGCCCAGGCCTTGATGGTGTTCTGGTAGCCGCGGGCATTGGAGCGATTGAGGTTGTCATCGCGCCAGTTGAGGAGCGCCTCGCGGAAGGCCATGGCGGCCTCGAGCTGACGGTCCTGGCGGCGCAGGGTGAGGCCCATGCCGTTGTAGACCTTGGCGCCGAACTCGACCCGGTCGGCGGGGTCCAGGGCGTCGAGGCGAGTGAGCAACTCGCGGTACCCGGCCAGGGCCTCCTCGTAGTTCTCGCCGGCGCGCTTGGCGTCCGCGGCCTGGAGGAGCTGGGCAGGGGGGATCTCGATGCCCGGGCGCTCGTTGATGGAGGCGATGAGCTCGCCGCCCTCGCGGGCGGCCTCCGTCCCGGGGTTGTCGCTCGCGATCTGCTTGGCGAGGTCGAGGGCGAAGGAGATGCTGTCGCGCTGCTGTCGGCGGGACTTCACCTCTTCCCGCATCTCTGCCTCCGTGGCGAACCAGCGGGCGCTGCCCTCACCCAGGTCGCCGCCGATGAAGCCGCCGGCGTCCACGAGGGTGCTGGCGAACTCGAGCATGGCGGAGTTCCCGAGGACGGAGAGCGAGAAGCCCTCCTGGCGGTACAGGTTGTAGAAGAAGAGGCCGGCGGTGATCGCGCCCTCGAGCTCACCCAGCTCCCGCGAGGTGCTCTGAACGCCGGGGATCACGAGCTCCACGTAGAGGAAGCGCTTCTGCTTGATGTCCAGGGGCAGCCTGGACCACTCGAGCATCTCCTCGCGCTCGTCGGGGTCGATCGGGATCACGCTGTTGATGACGCCGATGTAGAAGTCGCGGGCCTCCTCGGGGAACCCGGTGCTGGCGTAGACGTCGCCGATCCCGGCGTTGGCGCGCAGGGCAATCTCCGTGCCCTCACCGACGTCGAAGATGAGCTCGGAGTATGTCTCGATGGCCTGCTCGCTGAAGAAGGCGTCGTCGGGCGTCGCGGAGCTGATGCGCGCATAGAGCCCCGCCTTGTCGAGCATCAGAACGTCCCGCTTCGTCTTGAGGGCGGGCGTCATGGGGTCGGTGGCGTCGATCTCCTCGATGAGCTCCTCGCAGAGCCTCACGGACTTCTCCAGCACGGCGATCTTGCGCTCGCGGAGGGCCTCGGCCTCCTCACCGACAGCTTCCTCGAGGGAGATGTCGAGGCTGCGAGCGTAGAAGCTGGCGAGCTCGACCATCGTGCGCTGGGCGTCGATGCGGTTGTCCGCCCCCATGTTGGCGGTCACGTAGTCCTCGTACGCGGACATGGCCTGCTCGAAGAGGTCGTTGCGCCGCGTGGGATCGGTCGAGGCCTTCGCGCCGATGTAGTAGACGTCGCAGCGGACGAGCTCGAGCTCGGACTCCATGCGACCCGAGACGCCCTTCTCCGCGACGATGTCGAGCACCGACTCGGCCATGTCGACGAAAGCCCACTCCTTCGCGAGTCCGCGCGCGAAGTCGATCTCCGCCTCGACGGCCTTCTCCGAGCTCGACTGCGCTGCGGCCGGGACGGTGAGGCCGATCGCGGCGGTGAGGAGGAGGAGTTGGCGGAGGATGGGGCTGGCGCTGAATGAAATGGTCATGTTCGTTCGTCGCGTTCGCGGGGCCTCGCTGGGGGGGAGGCCGGCGTGGGGCTTCGACCGGGTCTTAGTCCGCTGAATGTGAGAGGTGACCGGGGGCGCGCCGAGGAATCCGGGATGCGGGCTCGGACGCTCCTGGGGACCAGGAAGCGGGCGGCAGAGGATACGGCAAGCCGGCGTCCCTGTGAACGGGTGAGCGCCCCTTGCGTGCCCGATCTCGTCCAACAAGGAAACCGCCGCGCGGCCCGCTGAGGCGGGCCGCGCGGCGGCTGCGTCCTTGGCCCCCTCGGGGAGGGCCAGGGATCAGAAGTCGCGGCCGAGCTCGGCGTCGCTGGGGGCGTCTTCCTTCGGGATGACGATGACGCCCTTGAGCAGGATCAGGAGCTTGCGGTTGGCGGTGTAGTTGCCCTTCCGCTCGAACAGGAAGTTCAGCAGCGGAATCTTGTTGAGGAACGGGACGCCGGAGCGCTTGTCCTGCTTGCGGGACTCCTTCAGGCCGCCGAGGAGGACCGTGCCGCCATCCATGATCGGGATGGAGGTCCGGACTCGCTCGATGGAGACCTCGGGCAGCTGGATGGTGACCGAGTTCTGGGTGCCGAGGGTGGTCGGCTTGTCCTCGATCGGACGCTTCAGCTTGGCGATGGTCGGGCGCAGCTCGAGGGTGATGAAGCGGCGGTCAGCGGAGACCACCGGTCGCACGTCGAGCACCACGCCGTCCTGGATGACGTTGATGATCGGGTCCGCGATGGACGCGGCCTGGGCGATCTGGACGTCGAAGTCAGAGACGTAAGCGACCTGGTTGAGCACCGAGATGTTGGCGCGGGCGCCGTTGTTCACGAGCAGCCGCGGGGCGACCACTGTCTCCTTGCGCTCGCTCTTGCTGACCGCGCGCAGGATGAGCTCCAGCTGGAGGTCGTTGAGGAACGCCCACTGGAACGAGAGCCCGCCGGAGGCCTGGAAGTTGTCCGAGCCAAGCTGGGAGTCGTACAGGTCCTCGACCCGGCCGCGGTAGCTGCCGTCGGGGCCGTCGTCGAAGTAGGCGCCGACGTCACTGGTGCGACCGATGACGTCGCCGAACTCGGACGAGCCGTCGCCGAAGTCGTTGAACTCGACGCCGTTCGGGCCGGGGCCCGGGAGGCCGAGGCCGCGGAAGTCGACGCCGATGTCCTCGAGGAAGCTGTCCTCAACGCGCATGAAGCGCGCCTGGATATCGACCAGGATGCCCGTGGACTCGCGGAGGTCGTCGAGGAGCTCCTTGATCTTGCCCTGGACCTCGGGGGTCTGGCTGACCACGAGGGTTCCCTTCTCCGTGACGCGGATCGAGTTGGCCGGATCGTCGCCCCAGCTCGCCGGGGCGATGTTGTTCATGATCAGCTCCTCGAGCTCGCCGGTGCCGATCACGTTGGCCTCACGCTCCGGGAGGTCCTCGTCCGGGATGGGGAGGCCGTCGGAGGGGGAGATGTTGATGTCGGGCCCCGGATAGTCCGGGATCGGCGTCACGAGGTCGGCCACCGAGTAGGTCGCGCTGACCTGACCGCCGGTCATCTCGCCGTCGGTGACGAACAGGACCACGCCGTCCTCGATCTTCCAGCTCATGCCCTCGGTGAGCAGAGCGATCATGTCGAGGATCTGGGTGACGCTGCGCTCGGAGACGTCGAGGTCGACCGCGACCTCGTCCTCACCGATCTCGTCGTAGACCAGCGAGCTGATCTGGAAGTTGACGCCGCTCTGGGCCTGGAGGAAGTTCGCGACGCTGGAGAGCGCAGCGGGGCCGTCCTCGTCGCCGAAGCGAGCCGGGACCACGGTCTGGTCGAGGCGCTCGAGCACGGCGGCGCGCTCGGGGTCGTCCGCAGACTCGATCTGAATGCTGGAGAAGGAGCGGCGGGTGCTGACTTCCTTCCAGCGGTCCAGGTCGAAGACCAGGGGCTGCGTCTGGGGGAGGTCCATGGTCCGCAGGTCGTCGAACGTGCGGAGCCACTCCTCGCGGTAGTCACGGCGCTGGCGCTCGTCGACTTTGGCGTGCCCGGCGGCGCGCGAGGTCTCGAGGAGCTCCTGGGCGGCCTCGCTGCCGGGGTCGGCCACGAGGATGAGCTGGGCGAACTTCGCGGCCTCGTCGTAGTTCTCTGCCATGAAGGCGGAGTTGGCGCGCTCGTAGTAGCTGCTGAGCTTGTTGCGCACCCGGTCGCGCTCGGCGTCCTGCTTGCGGGCGGCCTCCTCGGCGGCGGCGGAGCGCTGCTGCGCGATCTCCAGTTGCGCGGCCTCGTCGCGGAGGAGCATGGCCTCCTTGAGCTTGTTGCTCACGAGCCGCTCGTCGAGGGAGTTGGTCGCGATGAGCGGGTCGATGCGGAGGATCGTCTCCGCCTGACGGAAGCTCTCGATCGCGCGGTCGTAGTCGCCGGCGCGCATGGCGGCCTCACCTTTGGCGTCCCACTCCTCAGCGCGGGCGCGGGTCATCGTCTGCTTGACCAGGTAGCGGTCTGCCTCGGAGGCGAAGCCCTCGGCGCCCTGGGCGAGCGGGTCGCCCATCATGGCCTCGACCTTGCGGAACCCCTCGCGGGCCGCCTGGTTCGCCGGGTCCATCTGGACCGCCTCGGAGTAGAGCACGAGCGCCCCCTGGAGATCCGACCGGCTCAGCGCCTCGTCCGCGCGGGCGGCGAACTGCTGGGAGAGCACCTTGCTCTTCTGCATCCGCAGCAGAGCGGTGTTGATGCTCTCGTCGGCGCCGTCGTCACCGTCGTCGCCTTCCTGGGCGACCACGTTGGTGGCCAGCGCGAAGTCGGCGTCCTCGCCCGCAGAGGCGACGTTGGACGTGAAGAGGTCACTGGACTCCGAGGTCGCGGTGTCCGCGACCGCATCGGTGGAGATGCTGGGGTCAGTGCCTTGGCATGCGACGGATGCCGCGATCAGGAACGGAAGGTAGGAAAGACTTGTCCGCATGGATCGAGTCAGACGCGTGTGGGTCGTCGGGGGGAGATGACGGTCGTCCGCCCCAGGTCGTCACCGACACAGCCGGTGAGTGGGGGACAGGAGCGAACGCTGGGGGGGATGCGTGCCCAGGGCGACAAGATGGTCGCATCTGGGCCGTGGAACGGGACGCGGGGCGGTTCTAAGAACGGGTTGTTGGGGGGATCTCGCGTCCGTTGCTGGAGACTACGGGCCGGTCAGGACCGCGTCGACATCCAGCATCGGGAGCCCCCGCTGAAGCGGCGGAGCCCGATGGAGCGCCTCTGTTGGGCTTCGGAGAGTACGGTTCCCGCGCAGAAGGGTCAACGGGCACCAACATCTCAGATGACACGGGTCCGATATCGGAGAGTGCCGACGAGGTTACCGAGCCGGGGCCGGCCTTCTCCCGTTCTGCGCCCGCTGCCCGCAGCGCCTCGTCATTCCGACGCGGGCGGTCGCCTCATGCGCCACGGCGGGGGAGTCCGGCCACCTCCATGGCGAGCTGGATGTCCTCCCAGGTCTTGCGCTTCTCGTGGGGAGAACGGAGCAGGTAGGCGGGGTGGTAGGTGGGGACGACTTTGCGGCCACGGTGGTCGTGCACCTTGCCCCTCAGGCGCCCCAGGGGGGCATCCACGCCCAGGATATGCCCCGCAGCGTGGCGTCCGAGGGGGATGATGACCGTGGGGTCGAGCAGCTCGATCTGTCGATCCAGCCATGCGGTGCACAGGGCTTTTTCCTCGGGGAGGGGGTCGCGATTCTCCGGCGGGCGGCACTTGACGACGTTGGCGATGTAGACCTCTTCCCGGCGGAGCCCCATGCCCTTGGTGATGATGTCGTCCAGCAGGGCCCCTGCGCGGCCCACGAAGGGGACCCCCTGACGGTCCTCCTGCTCCCCGGGCCCCTCCCCAACGAAGAGGATTCGACGCGCGCCTCCACCGTCTCCGAATACCGTCTGGGTCCGGGTTGCTGCGAGCGCGCAGGCGGTGCATTCGGCCACGCAGGCTCGCAGCTCCTCGAGGGAGGAGGCTCCCTTCGCCTGTACCGCGAGGCGTTCCGGGCTCACGCCCGCGGGGACGGGATGCCCCGCGGGGACGGGGCGGACCGCCGCGGCCGGGGGCGCCGCCGTCCCCGGCGTGGAGCGAGCGGGCCGGGCCGTGGGCGCAGGGGTGCCCTGGACGGGCGCTGGTGCAGCCCCCGGGAGTGGCGTGGGACCGGCCGCAGGGGGAGCCGATGGACCGGGCCGTCCGGCCGGGGCCGGCGCGGGGCGGTCCACGCGAGCCAACCGCCGTTGCCCGAGGGCAGCGCGGCGCGCCAGGGTGTGCTGGAGGGCCAGGCTGAGGCTGGCGACCTCGTCCTCCGGGGCACCTGAAGACCCTTCCTGGGGGGACGGGTGACTCACAGTGAGACCTCCGCCGGCCGCTCCGGGTGCACCGGTCGACCCCGGAGTCGGGAGATCTCACGCCCGTCGGAGGTGGTCTCCGTGGCGCACTCCAGGACCACATCGATGGCGTCGGGGGGGACCCCCTCGATGCGATCCGGGTCGATGCTCACCCGCTGATAGCGGCCCGAGAGACCCACGAAACCCTCCAGGACGATGCGATCCCGGGCCCCGTGGAGGTCCCGTCGGAAGGCCTCCTCCCAGCCGCTGGCGGCCTCAGAGAGGGCCGCGCGGCGCTCCCTTGAGATCTCCGGAGGCACCCGGGAGCCCATCTCGGCGGCCGGAGTCCCTGGCCGTGCCGAGAAGGGGAAGACGTGGACCTTGGTGAACCCGGCCTCCTCGGCGGTGGCGAGGGTGCGCTCGAAGTCGGCGTCGGTCTCCCCCGGGAAGCCCACCAGGATGTCCGCGGTGAACGCGGGCCGATCCAGCCGGGCCCGGATCCGGTGGCAGGCCTGCAGGTACTCGGCGACCGTGTACCAGCGGTTCATGGCCTTCAGGACGGGGTCGGCCCCGGACTGCATGGGCATGTGGAGGTGCGGCGCGATCCGATCGGGGCGGTCCGCCATGAGGGCCACCATGTCGTCGTCGACCTCGGTGGCTTCGATCGACGAGACGCGCAGGCGCCACTCCACCGGACGCCCGTGGGGGCCCACCCCTTCGACCTCCACCAGGCGGCGCAGCAGGGCCGAGAAGCTGGACCCGATGTCGAGGCCCCAGTGGCCGATATGGATGCCGCAGAGCACGATCTCGACGTGCCCGGACGCCACGAGGCGCTGGACCTCGGAGGCCAGCTCCTCGGCCGGGCGGCTGGTGCTTCGGCCCCGGACGTGGGGGATGATGCAGAAGGCGCAGCGCTTGTCGCAGCCATCCTGAATCTTGAGGAAAGCGCGCCTGTGGCCCGCGAATTCGGTGATTCCGGCCGGAATCCCGAGCTCCTCGGGGTCCACCTCCTGGCCGATCTGGCGCAGGAAGTTGACCGGGCGCTTGGCCTCACCGTTCCCCAGGACCCACTCCACGTTGGGGATCTCGCGCAGGATCTCCGGCTCCGATTCTGCGAGGCAGCCGGTCACCGCGACCCGGGCGGCAGGGGTCTCCCGGCCGATCCGCCGGATCAGCTGGCGCGCCTTGCGACCGGCCTCGGCCGTGACCGTGCAGGTGTTCACCACCACGAGGTCCGCGCCGGGACCGGTCTCCTTCAGCCCCCTGCGCCCGAGGGCCTCGCGCAGGACCTGGGTGTCGTACTGGTTCGCCTTACACCCGAAGGTGACGAAGCGCACGGATCCAGGGGTGTCGCTGTGGTTCGAGCCTCCGCGCGGCGTGTCCATGGGCGCATGGTAGCCGAAGCGGAGCACCCACCCCACGTCGACGACGGCCTACACTTCTGCCCACCTCCCCCGAATCCATGTCCGACTCCCCCCAACGCTCGCTGCTGCACCTCGCCTGCCCCCGCCTCACGGCGGCGGCGCTCGTCGCCCTCCTCGCGGGCTGCGGCGGCTCCGAATCCAGCCCCGCGGACGGGGACGGGGGCGCGCTCTCCGCGGCCTCCTCCAAGCTCCGGCGGGACGGTCGCGCCGAGGTGGTCCAGCTCCGCCGTTGGCTCGATGAGGGCCGGACCGACCTCGCGGCGCCCATGCTCGACGCGATTCAACCCGAGCTGGGCCTTGAGGGCCCGCTGCTCCGCGCCCGCCTGGTGGTCATCCAGGGGGATCGGGGCGCCTGGCTCCAGGAGATCGAGGCGTCGCGGGCCATGAACCCCGCCGATCCCAGGCCGTACGCCACGGCGGCGGAGCTGTACGCAGCCATCGGGCTGCACGACTCGGCGCGGGAGGAGATCGCTCGGGGCATGGAGGCCGCCGGCGCCCTGACCCCCGAACTGCAGCGTGCCCAGGGGATCCTCGCCATCACCACGGTGGGGGGCGGGAAGATCGGGCTCGGGCTCCTGGAATCCGCGCTGCGCGCGGACCCCGAGCTCCCGTTCATGGGCCGGCCGCTCGGGCAGGCCAACCTGCTGGCCGCCCAGCGGGCCATGGCCGAGGACCAGGGCCAGCTCGCGCTCGAGCGAATCCAGCGCTCCCTCGAGTTCGATCCGACCGACCCGGACGCGCGCCGCACCTACGCGGAGATCATCATCGCGGAGAACCGTGACTTCTCCGGGGGCATCGCCCTGCTCGAGCAACTCCTCAAGGATGGGGAGCCCTTGGGCGATCTCGTCGCTCGCATGAGCTGGTCAGCAGGCGTCAAGGCCCAGGTGGCTGGCGACCGCGCTGCGGCTCGCAAGTACTACCTGCGGGCCCGCGAGCTCCGCTGCGCGGAGGTCGAGCAGGGGATGGCCAAGACCTTCTTCGAGTCGGAGGCCCGCGGGGCCTTCGACGCCGCGGTGCTCGCCGCCGTTGCCGGAGAGACCCCCAGCCTGCGCCTCCAGGTCGCCGAGGCCGTCGGCCTGCTCGGCGAGGGGGAGCGCGGCCGATACACGATCTCGGGCTGGTTCCTCGAGTCGGCGGCCGCGGCGCTCACCGACGGGGACACCCAGGCGGCGGGGCAGCTGGCAGCTGCCGCCCGTGATACGGACCCCCAGGTCCCCGGGCTGGCCGAGCTGTCGGGCGCCGTCTACATCCAGCGAGCCGTGGAGGCCATGGGGAAGCAAGACCTCGAGGGGGCCCTGGTCTTCGCCGAGCAGGCAACGCTCGTGGACCCCGAGGACGCGATGGCTCACCACCTGCTGGGGGAGCTGCGCTTCCACGCGGGCCGCTTCGCCGAGGCCGTCCCCGCGCTGGAGCGTGCGCTCCGGAACTCCGAGCTCGACGGTGAACCCCTCGGGCTCGAGGTGGCGCTCATGCTCGCCCGGTGTCAGGGGGAGAGCGGGCAGAAGGAGGACGCCATCGCCACCCTGGACCAGTACCTGCGGCGCCCGGCGAGGGCCGACGAGGCGAAGCTGCGGGAGGTCGCCAACGCGCTGCTGCGGACCCTCCGCGAGGGCAGCTGAGGCTCCGGGCGAGGGGTTCCCCTTGGGCCGCTTGCCGGGGCCAAGAACACGACTTCCTGGCTTCATCAGGGGTCCAGAGGCAGAGCTTGAACCGGGGGCTCCGGATCCTTAGCTTTCCCCTGGGGGTGGCCGTCCCCGCACAGGCGGCCTCGCCCCATCACCGCAACCGTTCCGCACGCTGCACCCCGATCCGGGGGCCGGTGACGGGCCGCACCATCAAGGGCACACCATGACGCGCCGTAAGGTCACCATGCTCGAGGCGTTCCAGGATTCCGCGAGGGCATCCCAGGAGCGCCAAGACGCCGCGCTTTCCAGAAACCAAGGGGCCTCCGGAGCACCGGAATCGAGCTCGGGGCCCCCCCCTTCACCCGTGGACCTCCCGGTGCCTGCGCCCGCCTTGAGCGTGCACGACGGGCCGGCCATCGTCCCCGTGGACGAGGCGTCCCGCGGTGCCAAGCAAGAGACGGCCGAGGCCAAGCGTGCTGCGGCGAAGAAGGCCAAGAAGGCCAAGAAGGCCAAGGCGGGCGCCGAAGGAGCGCGTCTGACCTTGCCGTTCAGCTCCTACGGGTTCGCTGCGCTCCAGGTCTTGCTCCTGGTCGGAGCCTTCTTGCTCGGGCGTCAGTTCGAGGAGCATGGCTTCGGGCTGGTGACCACGACCGGCGCAGAGTCCTCCGACGGGGACCGGCTCGAGGCCGCCAGCTTCAGCCTCCCTGGCCGGTCGGGCACATCGCGCCAGGCGGTGGCCGGCGGGGTGGCGACCGCTCCGGACGGCGTGCCCGCCGCGGGGGGCGACGGCGACGGCACGGGCCCTGAGGAAGGGGCCTCGGCCGAGGCCGCTCACCCGGATCCGGACACGGCGTTCGATCGGGCCTTTTGGGACCCCTCGATGCGCTTCACGGTGCTGGCGATCAACTACAGCCGGAGCCCCGCGAACGAGGCCCTCGCCTGGGACACCTATGACCTGCTGATGGAGCTCGGGTTCCCGGTCGTCAAGCCCCTGAGCCGGGGGATGCGGATCTTCCTGCACGTGGGAGCCGCCGCATCCATCGACGAGCTCGGCGACCTGCGCGATCAGCTCCAGAATCTCCGCGTGGGGCCGCGTCAGACCCCCGACTTCCGCACGGCCTACGTGGTCAACATCAACCGCGAGAGCGAGTGAGTCCGGTCCGGCGCGCTCGCCCGCCCGGGTGAGGTGCCCGGCCGTTCAGCCCCGTCCAGCCCCCGGCCGCCCAGGCGGGGCCGCCGCCCCTGCTGGGAGCCCTAGGGGCCCTGGGGGGCCGTGGGCCCTCCGGCCGGCCGGAGCTCCGCCCGGCGTCGGTGGGCGGTCGCGCCACACCCCAGCGGCCAGCCGCCCCCTGGGGTCCTCCTGGAGGGGGAGTCGGCACAGATTTTGGCCCGGACAGGTGGTTGCTCGTCCCCCTGTTCGAGTACCTTCTTCGCCCCTCATTCGATCCTGAGGAACTCAATCATGTCGATCCACCCCAGCCTTCGCGGTGTCAACACCCTCATCGGTGAGCGCAGCGTCTTCACTCGCAAAGAGCGCCTGCTCAAACTGATGGAAGAGGGTCGTGTCTCTGACAACGACTCCGCGTACGGACTCCCCAAGGTCCGCACCAAGTTCAAGATCAAGTCGACCAAGAAGAAGAAGGACAAGGAGGACTGATCCTCCTGCCGGCGGAGACGCTGGCTCCCTTCATCTCGTCTCGCCCCGGCGCGCGCCGCGGCCCGCCCGCGGTTCATGGGGGCACTTCGAAGCCGATTCTCCTCGCGGGGGACTCGGCTTCCCGCGTTGCTCCCTCTCTCGCGAGCCTCCCCACGCCATGAGTCCCAAGCCAGCACATGCCGCCGCGCCCGTGATGGAGGTCTTCGCCTCCTTCCAGGGCGAAGGGCTCTACGTTGGCCAGCCCCAGGTCTTCTTGCGCCTGGCCGGCTGCCCGCTTCGGTGCCGCTGGTGCGACACGCCGGGCTCGTGGGCCACGCGCATGGACGGGCAGGCGCGCATCGAGGCGCCCGAGGGGACCCTCCGCGAGGCCCGCGTGGCTTCGCCGTTCCAGGCGGCCCTCTGGGTCGCGGGCGTGGAGCCCGGCGAGCCGAGGACGGTCAGCGTCACCGGCGGCGAACCGCTGATGTGGCCCGACTTCATCCTCGGGCTCCGCTCCATGGTCGCCCCGCGCCGCCTCCACCTGGAGACCGCGGGGGCACACCCCGAGGCCCTCGCCCGCGTGGTGGAGCGCGTCGACCACGTGAGCCTGGACCTCAAGCTCCCCGCGGACATGGGGGACCCGGTGGAGCTCACCTCGGCCGAGGGAGAGCCCGCGCCCATCGACGAGGCGGCGCCGGTGACCGCCGAGGACTGGCGCATGGCGCGCCGGCGCTGCCTCGACCTCCTCCAGGATCGCGACGCGTGCGCCAAGGTGGTCGTCACCGCGGACCGGGACCCCCGTGACTACGACGAGCTCTTCGAGGACGTCGCGCGGAGGGCTTCGACCCTCCCCGTCTTCATCGCCCCCGTCACCCCGGTTGGCGAGTGCGCGGCGCCTTCCTTCGACCACCTCGTGGAGGTCGTCGAGCATGCCCGTGAGCTGGACCTCGACATCCGCGTCCTCCCCCAGGTCCATCGGGCCATGGGGATAGCCTGAGGGCCACGCCCGATTGGACCCATGAACGATCACATCGAAGTCGACCCCCCTGCGGACCCCGAGTCGGGCGCTCCCCAGCCCGAGGCTCAGCCTGGCCCCGCCCGGCCCTCCGTGCCCCTGCCGCGGGTCGCCCTCGTGGGGCGCCCCAACGTCGGCAAGTCGACCCTCTTGAACCGGCTCTGCGGGAGCCGGGTGGCGATCGTGGAGCCCACCGCCGGGGTGACGCGGGATCGGATCGCGGTCCCCGCGCGCCTGAGCACGCGGGACGGTGAGCGCTGGGTCGAGGTGATCGACACCGGCGGGCTGGGCATCGTGGACCGCGACGACCTCGGGCCCCACGTGGAGGCGCAGGTGGACACGGCGCTGAAGGGAGCCGACCTCGTGCTGTTCATCGTCGATGTCCGGGACGGACTCACGCCGCCGGACAAGCAGGTGGCCAAGCTCCTGCGCGGCGCTGACGTGCCTGTGCAGCTCGTGATCAACAAGGCGGAGGGCGGCGGCTTCGAGTGGGAGGCCGAGTCCTTCCATGCCCTCGGGGTCGGCGGCGAGCCCATCGTCATCAGCGCGCAGAACGGTGAGGGCATCGGGGACCTGCGCCAGTGCATGGCCGATCACCTTCCCGGGGCGCCGGAGGAGAAGCCCTCCCAGACCCCGCTGATGAAGATCGCCGTGGTCGGGCGCCGGAACGCGGGCAAGTCCACCCTGGTGAACTACCTCGCCGGGGAAGAGCGGATGATCGTCTCGGAGATCGAGGGCACGACGCGCGACGCGGTCGACGTCGTCTTCGAGCGTGACGGTGAGACGTTCACGGTCATCGACACCGCCGGCATTCGAAAGCGCTCCAAGCTCGAGGACGCCATCGAGTTCTACTCCGACGCCCGCAGCCTGAAGACCATCCGGCGAGCCGACGTGGTGATCCTGCTCTTCGACGTGACGCGCAAGCTGTCGTCCATCGAGAAGAACCTCGCCCGCTACGCGATCGACCGGTACAAGCCGACGATCCTGGCCGCGAACAAGTGGGACCTCGTGGAGGGGCAGACCCCGGAGTCGTTCCGGGAGTACCTCGACGCCCAGGTCCCCGGCCTCGGCTTCGCGCCCATCGTCTTCCTGTCCGCCAAGGAGGGGCTGCGGGCCGACGACCTGATCGACGTGGCCCGCGACCTGTTCGAGCAGGGGCAGCAGCGGGTCAGCACCGGAGACCTCAACCAGGTGCTGGAGCGGGCGCTGGAGGCGCGCCAGCCGAGCTCCAAGGGCTATCGGGCCCGGGTGAAGTACGCCACCCAGGCCGAGGTGTCGCCGCCCACGTTCGTGCTATTCGTCAACGACAAGCGGCACATCGGGAAGGACTGGCTACGCTACCTCACCAACCGGCTCCGGGAGGAGCTGCCGTTCCACGAGGTGCCCTTGCGCATCGTGCTCAAGGACCCCAAGACGCTCTCGGAAGAGGCCGCGCAAGAATGAAGATCCCCTCGCTCCTCTCGGCTCTCCTTCTCTTGACCACGCCCGGCTTCGTCGCCTGCATCTCCGTCAACAAGGAGTTCCCTGCGGAGCGGACGATCTCGGCGCGCACCGAATTCGAGCTGTGGCAGGCGCTGCGGATCGCGGTGGACATGAGCGACTACCCGGTGGGGGGCGGCGCGGACCCCGGTGAGCGTGAGATCATCAGCGGCTGGAAGCTCGACCTCGCGCCGTACAAGGGCAAGGGGTTCCGGACCCGGGTCCTCGCCAGCTACGTGCCCTCCAAGGACGCGGCTTCGGCGGAACCCCTGGAGGCCTTCGACGTGACGATCCGGGTCGAGAAGGACACCAACGAGTCCTACCGATCCCTCGACCCCTCCTATGCGGATTGGCAGGCGGCCCCGGACGACCTGGCGACGGCCAAGACGATCATGCAGCGCGTGCAGTCGCTGCTCGGGTCAGGGGAGCGCTAGGGCCCGCGGGTCCACGGCGGGGGCGGCGGCGCGCCGTCCCGGGACGAGAGCGCGCGCGGAACTGTGCTCCGAGGGGCTATTGGGCTGAACACGGGGGGCTCCGACGGTCGATTGGCTCCCTGTGAAGCTCTCATTCGTGGACCTGTCGCGCGCCAGCGCTCCCTCCGGCGGCCGTCCCCCCGCCATCTCCCTCATCCGCGAAGCCACCCGCGCAGGGCTGGAGGCCAGGGGGTTCCGCTGCGCCCCGCCGGGCGAGGCGCAGCTGACCCTGGTGGACGTGCTGGACGACGGCGCCGATCCGGACCACGGTGGGTACGAGGGCGAGGCCATCGACGCCTGCGACGGACCGCTCATCTTGCGCGTCCATGCATCCCCCGGCGGCCACCAGCCCGCTGCGGGCCTCGGGGCTCTCCTGGAGCGCGCGGACGGGGTGATCCTGTCCACCCGTTCACACCTGGTTCGCCTCGGGAGCGCGGGACTCCTGGAGGCGTCGCGGACCGACCTGATCGCCCCGGCGGCACCGGAGCTCTCACCGGCCCTGGAGGCGCCCTGTGGCTCCGGTGTCCTGGTGCTGGGGGAGCAGCTGCCCTCGCCCCTCGAGCAGGCCGTCGGGGAGCTGGCCCTCGGTTGCTCACTGCTCGGCCCGGACGCCCAGGACGCGGGGTCCGCCGATCGACTTCAGGGCCTCGTCGAGCAGCACGCCACGGTGGTGCTCACCGACATCGAGCTCGCAGAAGACGGCGTCATCGCCGAGGTCTGCAGGCAGCTGGGACGGACCCTGATCGCCCCGGGGGGCGTCGATCTCGCGAGCCAACCCCACTGTTTCACCGTGAGCGCCTCCGCCACCAGCCGAGACTGGATCCGCGCGCTGGTGGCCGCCCGGGACGCGGTCCTGCCCGCTGCCCTCCCGGCCCCGGCTGTATCGGGCCCCCTGGACCGCCTCGCGCGGGTGCTCTCCCGCGCCAAACGGCGACAGGATTGCCCTCGCAGCTCGGCCGCCTGACCCCGGTTCGGGGGTTATTCTTCGGCCCCCATCCCCACCCTCCCCTTGATCGATCAACCCAACACCGCGTTCGCGTCCCTGCGGACCCTGCTCGTCCGGGCGGCGCCGACCGCTGGCTTCCCCGACGATCTGGGCGGGGATGTGGTCCAGCGTGTCACGATCGCCGGGGACGCCGAGGGTGAGCTGGGCTTCGAGGTCGGGGCGATCGGTCGCTCCCACGGGCTGATCGAGCAGCTCGGGGAGTTGATCGACGAGCACTCCCTGGAGGCGGCGGCGCTCCCCTCAGGCGCGGACGGTGACGATGACCAGCGCGCGCTTGTGGCGGCTGCCATCGCCGCGTGCAGCCTCCATGACCTGCAGGTCTCCGTGGGGGGGGCGGCTCCGCTCCCCGCAGCGGAGGCCTTCGGCGTCGAGCGCGCGGCCGCCCGCGCCCGCGCCGGCGAGGACCCCCGGACCGTGACCGCGGTCATCTCCGCCTGGAACAAGCGCGAGGACGTGCGGGCCAACCTGCTCGGGATCCGCGCGCAGACGCGCCCCTTCGACGACGTGGTCGTGGTGGACAACCACTCGACCGACGGCACGGCCCAGATGATCCGGGACGAGTTCCCCGAGGTACGGCTGGTGGTCATGCCAAACAGCGCCTACGGGGCGTGCGAGACCTTCAACGTGGGCTTCTCCACGGCGCTCACCGAGTACATCGCGATCCTCGACGACGACGTGGTGCTCACGCCCTGGTGGCTCGAGAGGTCGCTCGCCCGGATGGCCCAGGAGCCCGAGACCACTGCGGTGGTCTCCACCAAGGTCGTGGAGCCAGGTATGCCCGACAGCTTCCGCGACGCCGAGGCGCTCAACCGAGAGCGCTACATGAGCACCTTCCGGGGCTGCGCGAGCCTCGCCCGCAAGGAAGCCATCGACAAGGCCGGGGGATACGACGAGCGGCTGTTCATCTACGGCAACGAGCGGGACCTGACGTGCAGGCTGCTCAACCTGGGCTATCGAGTGCTCCAGTATCCCGGCGCGGAGACGTTCCACCGGACGCCCTTCGGCCTGCAGATGGGCAAGCGGAGCCTCTTCTATCACGCGCGCAACGCCTGGCTCGGGATGCTCAAGTACGCCCCGGCGAAGGATCTAGCGCGCATGCCTTTCCTCGTCCTGACCAAGGTGTTGCTCCGTGGCCGCAAGGCGGAGGAGACCGGCGAGGTCACCGACGCCGTGGGCACCATCGGTGTGGGCAAGTCCCTGCGCGAAACCGACGGGGCATGGTGGATCGTGACGCGCGCGCTCTTCAGCGTGCTGTACAACGTGCCGTACTGCCTCAAGCGCCGCGAGCCCGTCCGGGCGCCGGACTTCGAGCTTCCGCTGCAGTAGCTCGACGACCCCTCTTCCCGCCCGCACCATGGCCGAGCCCAACCACAGCTCCGAGGGAGCCGCCCCGCCGCTGGGGCCCATCTCCGCGGTGGTCGTGAACTACCAGGGGGAGGCGTACCTCGAGGCGTGCATCCGCTCGATCCAGGCGCAGTCGTTGCCGGTGGCGGAGCTCATCGTCGTGGAGAACGCGAGCACGGACGGCAGCCTCAACCTGCTGAACACCCACTTCCGGGACGTCGAGATCCTCCGGATGGTGGAGAACGTCGGCGCCTGTACCGCCCGGAACGTCGGAATGCGCGCGGCGAAGTACCGCTGGGTGCTCCTCGTGGACAACGACGTGGTCATGGCCGAGGACACCCTCGAACATCTGGCGCAGGCGGTCTCGTCCGAGGACGGGGCGGTGATGGCTCAGCCCAGAAGCCTGTTCAAGGCGGACCCGACCCGCGTGCACTACGACGGCGGAGACTTCCACTACGCCGGGCTGATCAGCCTCCACAACTTCGGGGCGGAGGCCAGCGCCCTCGAGTCGCCGCCGGTCGAGGACATCGACGTGGCGATCTCACTCTGCCTGCTGGTGGACAAGAAGGCGGCCATCGAGGTCGGCGGGTTCGACGAGTCATTCTTCATCCTCTTCGAGGACCTGGACCTCTCACACCGGTTGCGGCTGGCTGGGCACCGGATCCTCAAGGTGAACTCGGCTGCGGTGCTGCACGACGCGGGGACGGCTGGCATCAGCTTCCGCGAGGGGACCGACTACCCCGGCCGCCGCGTGTTCTTCCACTCGCGGAATCGCTGGCTGTACATGGTCAAGTGTCACCGCTGGTGGACGCTGCTGGTGAGCGCACCGGGGCTCCTCGTCTACGAGGGCGCTTGGGTCCTCTTCTCTGCGAAGCAGGGCAACCTCGGGCCCTGGTGGCGTGGGAAGAAGGCGTTCTTCAGCCGGCTCCCCGAGGCGCTTCGGCGGCGCCGTCAGATCCAGCGCAGCCGCAAGATCGGCGACCGCGGCTTGCTCGTGGGCGGCCCGCTGACCCTCAGCCCCAACCTCTCCTCCTCCGGGGGCCTCGGGCTCCGGCTCCTCGATGGAGCGCTCCGCGCGTGGTGGGGGCTCTGCCGCTGGTTGGTGGTGTGAGGGCGGCTCCGGGGCTCGCCGGGCTGGGCACCCGCCTCGTGCTCGCCCGGGCATTCCGTAGGTCGCGGGACTAGGGTGGGGTAGTGCCCCGCTGAACCATGCGCGTCCTACTCGCCACCCATCTCTACCCGCCGCGCCACACCGCCGGCGTCGAGGTCTTCGCCTCGGCCACAGCGGCCCACGTCGCCGACGCCGGGCACGAGGTGGTCGTGGTCACCACGGAGAAGGACATCGCCCGGCCCGACCTCTCCACCCGAGAGCGGGACCACGGCGGTCTGCGAGTCATCGAGGTCATCAACAACCTCTTCGCCAGGAGCTTCGAGGAGACCTGGCGCCGTCCGGACATTGACCGCGTCCTCGCAGGGATCCTCGAGGACGTCCGCCCGGACGTGGTGCACGTCCACCACCTGCTCTACCTGTCCGCGGGGCTGCTCGATCTGTGCGAGGAGCGGGGCATCCCGGTGGTCATGACGATCCATGACTTCTGGCTGGGCTGCGCACGCTTCGGCCAGCTCCTGCACCCCGACGGAGCGCGCTGTGCCCATGTGGACGCCGCCCGCTGCGGGACCTGTCTGCCGAGCTTCAAGTGGAAGCAGACCGACCTCGAGCGGCGTGTGGCGCGGGGGATCTCCGCCGTCAAGAGCGCCACCGGACTGGACGTGTCCGGCGCGGCCCGGCGGCTGGCGGGAGGGGGCTCCGCAGGGCCGAGCGGCGCGTGGACCCCGCCATCGGCGGAAGAGGCGCTCCGCTTCGAGCAGGGAGTCGCCCGCCGGCTCGACGACCTCGTGCCCACCGTCCGCCGCTGCGTGGACCGGGTGCTCCTCCCCGCGCGGTTCATGGTCCCCTGGTTCGAGGAGCTGGGGCTCGAAGGCGCGCGGCTCCACGTGGAGACCACCGGCGTGGACTGGGAGGGAGCGGCTCGTCATCCCCGGGTCGCGCGAGCCCAGGGGGCGCCCGTCCGGGTGCTCTTCCTCGGCTCCCTCGTGCCGCACAAGGCGCCGCACCTGCTCCTGGAAGCGTGGGGGCAGCTCCCTGACTCGGTCCGGGGCGGCGCGAGCCTGCGGATCCTGGGCCCCGACCAGCACCAGCCGGGTTACGTGGAGGGCCTGCGGGCGGCGGCGGTGCCCATGGGGGTGACCGTGGGCGGGGCGCTCGGGCGGGAGGAGGTGCGCGCCGAGATGGCCCGCACCGACCTGCTGGTGACCCCCAGCCAGTGGACCGAGATCCGCCCGCTGGTGATGCTCGAGGCCTTCGCCGCGGGGGCCCGGGTCGTGGCGACGGACCTCGGCGGCATGGCGGAGCTGGTGGCGGATGGTCTCCCCGGTTCGCTCTTCCGAGAGGGCGACGTGGGGAGCCTGCGGTCGGCCTTGGAGGCCGAGCTCCAGACCGCCCTGGAGGGCGCCGGCTCGGACCCGGTCGAGCGGGCCCCGTCCCCTCGATTCAGGCCCTGGTCCGAGGTCAGCCAGGCGCTCATCGAACACTACGACCGGGCGGTCCGAGGAGATCGGGCTCCGATCGGATAGGCTCCGTTCCATGGCATCGACGTGGACGATCTCGCGCCGCCAGGGGCGCTGCGCGGAGACCGAGCGTGAATTCGAGGAGGGGGAGCGTCACATCTCGCTCCTGACCGTCATCGAGGGCGCGCTCCAGCGCGCAGACCTCTCGGTGGGGGCCTGGGAGGGCCTCCAGGCGAGGATCGAGGCCGGGGAGGCCGAGCCGCCCCTGTTCCACTGGTTCACGCGCCACCATGTCGAGCGGAAGAAGACGGTCCAGCTGGACCTCGAGTCCCTCGACCGCCTGTTCCTCGAGCTTGAGGCCCGCGAGGAGCTCCAGGTCCGGGAGCTCCGCTACGTGCTCTGCCTGCTCCTGATGCGCAAGCGCCGCGTGAAGGTGGAGAAGGTCCTGCGGGAGGGCGACGAGGAGGCCTTCATCGTCAAGCGTCCCCGGGACGACCGTCGCTACAAGGTCTTCGTCTACGACTTCGAGGCGGACCGCCTCGACGAGGTCCGGGCGCAACTCCAGGCCGTCTTCGACGGTGCAGAGGGGCCCCACGGAATCCGGCTGGGCCTGGACGACGGGGACCTGGACGACGGGCTGGACGCCTCTGGGGCCGCCGCAGGCGAGGCGGACAACGACGGCCCCGACCCGGAGGCCGAAGGGCCCGAGGGCGCAGAGGCCAGGGGCGACGCCCCCGTCGAGGCCTAGGGCCGTCCCCTCAAGAGGGGCCGATCCGGGCTCGTCCTGACGCGCGCCCGCCTGCACCTGGCGCAGGTGGGAGGCGGTTCGGTCCCCCGAAGGCGGTCGTGGACCCCTGGCGACCCACCTGTGACCTTGGCGACCTCCAGGGGAGCGCTCTCGCGGCCCTGAGGTCGCTTCGGTGGCGCGGTGCCGAGGGGGCGGGTGGCACGCAGTGGCGCGGCCGGTGCGCCGCAGCCCGGGGGACTTGGGGGGCACCTCGCGCGGTGGGCTCCCTGTGGTGCTCGCGGGCGCGGGGGCACTACATCTAGCGTTGGTGGGCGCCTAGCGGCATTAAGAACACATCATGTTGTGCCCCTCCCGGGGCGCGGAGCCGGGCGCGTAAGTCGCTGCCTCGCAGTGGCTTAGAAACTTTTGGACTTTGCGGCGTGGGTGTCTTGTGTGGAGCTTGGTGGCACTGCAAGCTACCCGGGTGGCAAGGAATGGCATAGAAGGGCAGCGACTGGCAGTGGGGGTCACCCGATGACTCCCGCCCGCCGCAAGCGCTTTCTCGGTCCGTCCGAGCACACGGTCGACAAGAAGGGCCGCATGTCCTTCGCGAAGCGTTTCCAGGACGCCCTCGACCGCGATGAGGAGAACCGTCCCTACGGCGTCATGTGCCTCGAGCCGTCCCATGGCCGCTGCATCTGGGTCTTCAACGATGAGGGCTTCGATCGCGAGATGGAGGGGTTCGGCACCGGCGCCTTCGCCGCCGAAGGCGCGGCCGACCTCGACAGTCAGCGGGACTTCTTCGAGTTCGTCGCCGAGTTCACCCTCGACACCTCCGGTCGCCTCGTGCTGCCGGCCCGCTTCCGGGATATCGCCGGGATCGGGGACGAGGTGGTGGCCGTCGGGATGCGCAGCCGCGCCGAGATCTGGGCCAAGGACCGCTGGGGCGACCGTCACCGGGGTTCGAAGTCTCCGCTCCACCGGGCCGGCGGTCCGGAGGTCCAGGCGTGAGCTCCATCCAATCCTCCGAGGGTGGGCCCGTCGCCCCGCTCCGCAGTCTCCAGCTGAATGTGCGCTCTGCAATGACGGATCCCACAAGTGACGGACACGTGCATATCCCCGTGCTGGCCCAGGAAGTCATGCGTCTGCTGGGGGGTAGACGCGATCACGACTCCCTTTGCGGCCTGCTGGTGGATGCGACGCTGGGTGCCGGGGGGCACTCAGCACTCCTGCTCGAGCGCTTCCCGCGCCTACGCCTCCTAGGGGTGGACCAGGATCCCGAGATCCTGTCCATCGCGCGGGAGCGTCTCGAGCCCTTTCAAGGCCGCGTGCGCACCGAGCACGCCCGGATGTCCGAGCTGGACGGCCTCCTCGCGGAGGTCGACGAGCCCGTGGTGGGGGTCCTGATGGACCTCGGCGCGAGCTCGCTCCAGCTGGACCGCCCTGAGCGCGGCTTCTCCTTCTCCTGGGACGGGCCCCTGGACATGCGCATGGACCCGCGCCGCGAGCGCGACGCGGCGACCATCGTGAACCAGTGGGACGAGGGCGACCTCGCGGACCTGTTCTTCCACGAGGGGGGCGAGCGCGGGGCCCGCAAGGTGGCCCGGGCCATCGTCGAGGCCCGCCGCCGGGTCCCTTTCAAGCGGACGAGGGCCCTCAGTGAGCTGGTGGCCATCAGCCTGGGGCGCCCAATCCGGTCCCAGGACCCCTCTCAGCGCCCCCAGAGGCCCGGAAAGGCGGCCATCCACCCGGCCACGCGCGTATTCCAGGCGCTCCGGCGGGCCGTGAACGAGGAGGCCGAGGAGCTCGAGGCGGGCCTGGAGGCCGCCCGGGCCCATCTGGCCCCCGGCGGGCGCCTGCTCGCCATCTCCTTCCACAGCGGTGAGGACGGCGTGGTGAAGCGCTTCCTGGCCAGCGGCGCCAGGGGCGGCGACTGGGATCTGGTGACCCGGCGCCCCGTCGAGGCCACTCCGGACGAGGTCCGGGCCAATCCACGTTCTCGATCCGCCAAGCTGCGGGTTGGCGAGCGCCTCTCCCAGCATGGAGACCGAGCATGATTCGAGCCGCCCTCTCCGTCTTCCTCTGCGCTGCCGCTCTGGCGGTCGGGGCCGCCACCGCAGGCGTCCAGGTGCAGAACTTCGAGGACGCGGCCGAGCTCGATCAGCTGACCTGGGAATCCGAATGGAACCTGCGACGCTGCAGCGGTCTGAGAGTCGAGCTGGAACGATTTGAATTCGACCTCGCCGCAGAACAAACTCGGCGGGTCGGGGAACTCACCGCACCGAGCCTCCGCTGACCTCGCCTGAGCCGTCGCACCGCACGCGACGGGTCAGGGGATCACCATTCACGACACTAGGCCCAGTTCCCTGGAGGGGGAGCCAGCTGCACCAACTGATGGGGGGGCGTTCCAAACGTCGGCCCGACGGGAACCCGTTTGTTCCCGCCACGGCCGTGTATCCCGAAGCGGCGTCGGGCCTCCGACCTGCCGGGGTCTTCGTCCTCATCGGGCTGGTCTTCGCCTTGGTGGTGGTGCGGAGCGTCTACCTCCAGGGATTCGCCGAGGGGCAGCAGCCGGATGCTCGCCGGGAGATGACGGCGCCCACGGCGTCCTTCTCCATCGTCGACCGCGGCGGTGTGCCCCTCGCTCTCTCCGTCGAAACGGTCGACGTGACGATCTCGCCGCGCTCCATGTGGCGATCGCACACCCCGGCCCATATGGCCCTCCGGATCGCCGAGGCGCTCCACGTGGAGGGGGCCTCCTCCTCCGGGCGCCCGGGCGCACGAGTCTCCACCTCCGAGCTCGCAGGCCCGACCGCGGCGGAGGTCCTCGAGCGGGCCATGCCCCCGTCCTTCAGCGCCGGAGAGTGGCCGGGAAGGGTGATCCCGTCGGACCCGATCCTTCTGCGGTTCTCCGGCACCGACGCCGAGCCTGTGCGGCGCTACCTCGCCACCGGTGGGGGGCCCGAGCGGGTCGGGCTGGCCCCGATCCGCGGGCTGGAACTCGTCGCGCTCGCCGGCCCCCCCGAGGAGCCGCGCGCCTGGACGCTGGCCATGGATCCGGTCGTGCTGCTCGGGGCCGAGGTTCGTGGCGAGCAATTCGGCGGCGCCGCGAGCGCGGACCGCTGGACGCGGCGGCTGCTCGATGACCTCGTGTGGCTGGTGGGGCCGGAGCGGATCCTCGGAGCCCTCGGGGCCGAGAAGCGGCGAGCCTTCGAGCAGGCGCCGTCCATCGAACGACGCGAGCTGATGCGAGCCGAGATCTGGGCCGAGCTCTTCCCCACACGGTTCCGGGTGCTGGTGCGCGGCGTGGACCCCGTCCGCGGCCACCGCCTCCAGGAGGTCCTTGAGGAGGAGAGCGTCTCCCCCTGGCAGGTGCAGCTCGTCTCTCGCGTCGAGCGGCGCCACCCCACTCGCCCCGGCGGCTTGCCCGTGGCGCCCCATGCGGACCACGGGCTCGAGCGGCCCGAGGACGCCTTCGGGCTCCTCGGCCACTGGGGGGTCCTGGATGAGTCGCGCGCGGACTACTGGGCGCGGAAGGACCGCGAGGAGCGGCCCCATCTGCTCCCCTGGGATCAGGCGCCGGATCCTTTCATCGCCTATCGCGAGTCCCTGGTCGTCGAGCGCATGCCCTGGAGCGGCGTGGAGCGGGCGGCCAGGACGGAGATCGAGAACGGCCCCTGGTCCGACCTCGTGGACGAGGTCCGCGGGCGCACCTACACCTATCGAACCCGCGTGCTCGCGCGGGATCGTCGCCGGGCCTGGGAGGGCGGCGTCCCCGAGTACTTCCTCGGGGCGACCGAGGCCACCGAGGTTCCCACCGTGGTGTCGACCCTCGACGCCCACCTCCAGGAGGTCGTCCACGCCGAGCTGGGTGAGCTCATGGAGGAGCACCTCCCGGCCATGGCCATGGCCATCGTGGTCGACGTCGAGACGGGGGACGTGCTCGCCCTCGACAGCCGCTGCGAGTACGCGTACTCGGGGTTCGCGCCCCTGCTCCACGTGTTCACCCCGGGCTCCACGTTCAAGGCGGTCATCATGGCCCTGGCCCTGGACGCGGGCGTGACCCACCCGGGGGAGACCTACGCCACCTTCGCCGAGGAGGGGGGGCTCCGGCTTCCGGGGCGCCGCATTGGTGAGGCGGAGGGAGCCCCGGAGGCGGGCCGGATCACCGCGGCCGAGGGGCTGGCGTTCTCCTGCAACGCGGTCCTGGTTCAGGTCGCCCACAAGATGGAGGCGGCGTACATCCGGGAGCGGCTCGTGGCCCTCGGCTACGACGCGGCGCCGGGTGCTGGCCTCGGACCCGAGCGCGCGGGTCGACTGACGCCGCTGCGCAAGGGGACGTGGAGCCGTAACCAGACCCACGCTTCGGTGGCCTTCGGCCACGAGGTCGGGGTCACGCTCTGGCAGCACGCCGCCGCCCTGGCGACGATGCTGCGCGGCGGAGAGCGCCGGCCCCTCCGGCTGCTGCGCGGGATCGAGCGCGGGGAGGAGGCCTGGGACCTCGAGGTGCCCGCCGGAGAGCGGGTGCTCGGCGAGTCGGCCTGCCGCGAGGTCCGTGAGATGATGGCCCTCGGCGCGGAGGTCGGGACGGGCCGCCACATCGCGAACGCCGAGGACAACCCCGAGTTCGAGTGGATCGGGACCAAGACCGGGACGACCCAGAAGGTCAGCACCGAGCTCTGCGCGCACCTCGAGATGGAGGCCCTCGCCGAGTTCGCGCGTGAGGGACGCAAGTGGACCTCGGCCGACCGCAAGGCGCTCTTCCAGCGCAAGCGGGATCACAAGACGTGCTACACCTCGTCGATCTGCGCGGCGGGGCGGGTGGTGACCGACGAGGGCCCGCGCGAGATCATGGTGCTGGTTGTGGCCGACGAGCCCAGGGGGCGAGAGAAGTTCGGGTCCCGGGTGACCGGCGGCACCGCCATCGCCATCCTCCGCCAGGCCTTCGGCCTGGCGCGCACGAGGGAGCCCCTCGCCGACGGATCGGACTCGAGCGGGCAGGACTCCGCCCGTCGCCGCGGCCAGCTTCCGGCGTCGGCCCAGGGGTCCTTCGACGCCTCCTGGCTCGGGGACGACCTCCCCTGGGCTGCCCTCCCCGAGGATGAGACCGAGGGGGGCCGACGATGAGGCCGGGCTTCATCGACGAACCCATCTCGCCGGATGGCGCGGCGCCGTCTTTCTCGGCCTTGCTGTCCACCTTCGGCGGGGCGGCCGTGGACGCCCGGTCCGGCGCGACGCTGTCCCCCGGTGACCCACGGCTCGAGCAGGTGCCGTCCGACGTCCACCTGGACTCCCGACGGGTCGGCTCAGGCGAGATCTTCGCGGGGCTGCCGGGGCTGCGCGTGGACGGCGCACGCTTCGTCCCCGACGTCCTTCAGAGGGGCGCGCTCGCGGCGCTGGTGTCCGAGGACGCGGAGCTCGCGCAGGACATGGCCGCCCCCGCCGGCGGCATCCTCTGGCGACACCCCCGGGCTGCGGAGCTCGTGGGCGCGCTCGCGACGCGGGTGCACGGGCGGCCCGACATGACGCTCGACCTGGTGGGCATCACCGGGACGAACGGGAAGACGTCGGTCGCCCACCTGGCGGGGGACATCCTCACCTGCGCCGGGCGCCGACCGGCCGTGCTCGGGACGGCCGGGCATCGGGTCGCGGGCCCCGACGGCCCGGTGGAGCTCCCGGCGACTCACACGACCCCCGAGGTCACGGAGCTGGTGCGGCTCCTGGCGCGTCATCGTGGGGCCGGCGGGGACGCGGCGCTGATGGAGGTCAGCTCCCACGCGCTCGTGCAGGGCCGGATCGAGGGCCTTGGCCTGAAGGTGGGCGCCTTCACCAACCTCACCCGTGAGCACCTGGACTACCACGGCACCATGGCGAACTACGGTCGAGCCAAGGCGCGCCTCTGGGACCATGTCAGCCCGGGGGGGACGGCGGTCATCGCGGGCGAAGGCGAGGGCGCCCGCCGCATGCTCACCGCCGCGCGGGCCCGGGACCTGCGCATCCTCGACGTGGCCATCGAGCGGGACGCGACCCTGGTGGCACGGGACCTCGAGCCGCTCCGGGGTGGGACCGGGCTGACCTTGCATGGCCTCCTCCCGGACCCTGCGCGGCTGCTGCTCCCGCTGCAGGGCGCGCACAACGTCCAGAACGCCCTCGTCGCTGCGGGCATCGCGTCGGCGCTGGGCACCGATCCGTCCGTCATCCTGGAGGCCCTCTCCCAGGTGACGGTTCCTCCCGGGCGGCTCGAGCCCATCCGGCTCCCGTCGGGGCTGCGCGGCGCTCCCTTCGAGGTGCTGGTGGATTACGCCCACAGCCCGGACGCCCTCGAGCGTGTGCTGGCATCCCTGCGCGCGCGGGTGACGGGCGCCGGAACGGGACGACTGCTCTGCGTGTTCGGCTGCGGAGGCGACCGCGACCAGGGCAAGCGGAAGCTGATGGGCGCCGCCGCGGGCCGTCTCGCGGACGTGGTGATCGTGACCAGCGACAACCCCCGCACCGAGGACCCCGCCCAGATCGCGCGGGCCGTGGCGGAGGGCGTCGAAGCGGAGTCGGGAGCCGCGCCTCTGCAGGAGCTCGATCGACGCCGCGCCATCGCGGAGGCCCTCGCCATGGCGGGGGAAGGCGACGTGGTCCTCATCGCGGGCAAGGGGCATGAGTCCACCCAGACCATCGGTGATGTGGTCCTGACCTTCGACGACCGGGTGGTCGCCGCGGAGATCCTCGACGAGCTCGCCCAGCGGAGGTGCGCCTCGTGATCCCCGTTCGCCTCGCAGACCTCTACGCCGCCTGTGGCGTCCGCTGGACCGCTGGCCCCGAGGGGGCCGGTGAGAACCTGATCGAGGGGGTCACCACCGACTCCCGCGGGGATGTGGACGGCAAGCTCTTCGTCGGGATCCCCGGGCCTCGCTTCGACGGGGCTCGCTTCGCCGCGGCGGCGGTGGAGAGAGGGGCCCGCGCCGTTCTGGTGGAGGAGGGCGCGGGGGTCCAGGAGGTCCTCTCCTCCCTCGCCAAGGTCGAGGAGGTCGCGGTCGCCACCTGCGCCGATGCGGTCGCGGCGCTCGGCGCCATGGCCGCCCTGGTCCGGGGACGCTCCACCGCGTGGGTGGTGGGGATCACGGGGTCCTGCGGGAAGACCTCCACGAAGGAGATCCTCGCGACACTCCTCGGCGCCACGGGCGAGGTCTGCGCGAGTCGCGCCTCCTTCAACAATCACATCGGCGTCCCGCTGACGCTGCTCGAGGTGACCTCGACGGCCCGATCGCTCATCGTCGAGATCGGCACCAATCACCCCGGCGAGATCGCGCCCCTCGCCGCGCTCGCCCGCCCCGACGTCGCCATCGTCACGAACGTGGGCCGCTCGCACCTCGAGGGGCTCGGGAGCCTCGCCGGCGTCGCCAGGGAGAAGGGCGCCCTCGTCGCGGCGCTCTCCAGCGGGGGCACCGCGATCCTCAACGCGGACTGCGCGAGCACCCCGGAGCTCCGCGCCCGGGCGTCCGACGGCGTCCGGCTGCTCACCTTCTCCGCCGCGGGGCGCGCGGACGCCAGCCTCCAGGCCAAGGAGCTGGAGGTCGGCGCGTCGGGCACGCGCTTCACCCTGGAGGGGGACACGGTCCCCGGGCCGCTTCGGGGCCGCCGGGTGACCGTTCCGCTCCTCGGAGAGCACGCCGTGGCCAACGTCCTGGCGGGGCTCGCGGCGATCCTCGCCCTGGGAGGAGACCTCGAGGCCGCGCTCGGCGCCTTACCGCTCCTGCGACCGGCGCCCCATCGGCTCGAGGTGAGCACAGCCAACGGGGTCACGATCGTCGACGACGCCTACAACGCGAACCCCGAGTCGGTGGCGGCCGCCACGCGGCTCCTCTCCAGGGTCCAGCCCGGGGAGCGCGGTGGGCGTCGCTGGCTCGTTCTCGGTGAGATGGGAGAGCTGGGACCTGGGTCCTCCGCGCTGCACCGCGAGGCCGGAGAGCTTGTGGCGAAGGAGGGCATCGACCGGCTCCTGGTGGTCGGCCCCGCGGAGTCGGGAGCCCCCCTCGCGTCGCTCCTCGAGGCCGCCCGATCGTCGGGCGTCGCCGCGGAGCATGCCCGCTCCAAGGACGAGGGTGCTCGGCGCCTCTTGGGGCCGACGGATGGGCTCCTCGAGGGGGACGTGGTGCTCTTCAAGGCGAGCCGAGCCGCCGGGCTCGAGGCCCTCGCAGACCAGGTGCGCGCGTCCCTTCACGCGTGCGCGAACCCCTCCCTCGACCGGCGCGGTGCCGAGGTAATGCTTTGATCTTTGAGCTCTTTCCATCGCTGCTAGAGGCCGACTCGATCTCCTTCCGGGCGGTCATGGCGGCCACCACCTCGATGCTGCTGACCCTGGTCCTCGGGGGTCCGACCATCGCCTGGCTCCGCCAGCACCGGGTGGGGGAGAACACCTCCAAGACGGACTCCGCAGAGCTCGCGCGGCTGGCCGAGGCCTCGGGGAAGAACTCGACGACGACCATGGGGGGGAGCTTCCTGATCGTCTCGCTCGTGCTCAGCGTCATCCTTTGGTGTGACCTCAGCAACCTCCAGGTGGTGCTCGGGCTCGTGCTCGTCGTCGGGCTCGCCGCGGTGGGCTTCGTGGACGACTACCTGAAGCTCGCGGTGGAGGGCTCCCAGGGGCTGTCGGCCAAGGCGAAGCTCGGAGGACAGACGATCGCCGTCCTGTTCGTGGTCGGCGCCTTTGCCTTCTACGCCCACGACTCGGGACGCTACTCGCTGCTGGCGGTCTACCCGCCCTTCTTCAAGGACCTCGTGCTGCCCCTGGGGGACTCGCTCCTCGGGACGCTGGCGTTCATCTTCTTCGGGTGGCTGGTCATCGCCGGCACGTCCAACGCCACCAACATCACCGACGGGATGGACGGGCTCCTGGCCGGGTGCGTGGTCCTGTCCGGGACGGCCCTCGCGGTCTTCTGCTACGTGACCGGGCGCCTCGATTGGACCCTGTACCTGAACCTCCCCTACATCCCCGAGGCGGCCGAGATGACGGTGGTCGGCGCCGCGCTCGTGGGCTCGTGCCTGGGCTTCCTGTGGTTCAACGCCCACCCCGCCGATGTGTTCATGGGGGACTCGGGCTCCCTGCCCATCGGGGGACTCATGGCCTGGATGGCGGTGGTCGCCAAGCAGGAACTCGTGCTCCCCGTCCTGGGCTTCGTCTTCTTCGCTGAGCTGGGGTCGAGCGCCCTCCAGCGGACCTGGTTCAAGCTCTCCGGCGGCAAGCGGCTCTTCACGATGGCGCCCATTCACCACGGTCTGCAGACCAAGGGCGGGATCTTCCGGCCGGGCAAGCGCTCCTGGCACGAGGTGAAGATCGTGACCCGGGCCTGGATCGTCGCGGCCATCTGCGCGATGGCGAGTCTCGCTCTCATGAAGGTGCGCTGATGGTCATGGCCGCGCGTCCCGACTCCCGCCGAGGCGGATCGCCCTTCGAGCGGTTCGAGTCGATGATCCCTGATGGGGCATCGATTCACCCCGCCGGGCCGAGGAACGCGCTGCTGTACACCACCCTCGCCCTGCTGGCCTTCGGGATGCTGATCCAGCTCTCCCACGCCTCGACCACGCTCCCCGCGGCGGAGTTCTCGAGCGCCATGGGGGAGCAGCTCATGTTCCGCCTCGCCGGCGCGGGGATCCTGCTCGCCGGCATGTTCGTCGGACCTCGGGGCATCGAGCGGGTGATCCCGGCGGCGACGGTCCTCTGTATCGCTGCCCTGGTGCTCGTCTTCGTGCCAGGCTTCGAGCAGCCGATCAATGGCGCTCACCGCTGGATCCGGATCTTCGGCCGCGGCCCGTCGATCCAGCCCTCCGAGGTCGCGCGGGTGGTCTTTGTCCTCTGGGTCGCGAGGCGCTGCGCGATGCTCGATGGAGACCTGCGGAGCCTGCGGCGCGGGTTCATCCCCACCCTCTTGGTGGGCCTGCTCGCGGGCGGCCTGATCTTCCGAGAGCCGGACCTCGGGGGCGCCCTCCTGTTCCTGCTCTGCTTCGGACTCACGCTCTTCGTGGGCGGGGCTCGAAAGCAGCACGTGGCGCTGGTGGCGGCCGTTGGGGTCGGGTTGATGCTCGTGGCCTTCGCCACCTTCTCCCATGTCTCCGAACGCTTCGCCGTCTGGACCGGAGGCTCCTCCAACTCCCAGGTCACCCGGGCCAGCGAGGCGATGGCGTCGGGCGGGCTGTCGGGCGTCGGGTTCGGTCAGGGCGGCTTCCGGAACGCTGGCCTCCAATACACCCAGACCGACTACGCCCTGGCCCTGGTGGGGCAGGAATTCGGGCTCTGGGGCCTCCTGCTCGTGGTGGGGCTCTTCTCCGCCTTTGTCTGGTTCTCCCTCCGGCTCGTGCTGTCGGTTCGTGATCGCTTCGCGGCGCTCGCGGCCTTCGGCCTCACGCTCTCCGTGGCCCTGCAGGCCATGGTCCACCTCCAGGTCGTCACCCAGCTGGCGCCGCCCAAGGGGATGGCGCTCCCGTTCCTCTCGGATGGGGGTAGCTCCCTCCTCGCCTCCTGCCTCGCGGCCGGCCTCGCCCTGGGGGCTGCGCGTCCCCGCGACCACGGTCCCGCACCTCGTACCGCACCCTGACTCATGCAGCCCATCGAACGCTACGCCCTCGTCACCCTGCTCTTCCTCATCGTCCTCATCGTCGTGGGAGCCCTCTGGGACGACGGCAAGGTGGACGCCTCTGGTGGTCCTGCGCAGGAGATCGCCCGGTCGCAAGCCACGGAGAGTCGCCCCTCTCCGAGGACGCGCTCGAGCCGCCGGGGTGAGGGACTCCCGCTGAACGTGCGCGAGCCCGCTCCGGAGGTCACCCGTCAGCGCACCGCCGGTTCGCCGTCCAGCGCAGCGCGCCGCGCCCCTGCGGCCGCTGAGCGCTCCGCCAGCGACCGCAGCGCGTTCCAGTCCACAGCCGCCTACGGCGGATCCAGCCGCTCCGGAGCCGCCCGGACCGGGGCGCCCTCCGTCGCGGACCTCGAGGGCACGCTCCGTCCGGAGCCCAGGGAGGACTGGAGTGGTCGTTACCTCAACCCGAGGGAGCTGACGTCCACGACGGGCGGCGGCGTGGGGGGGCCGTCGAGCCCCCTTCGGCCGGCCACCGCGGGCGCCCCGCGCACCGCGGCGGAGGTCGTGACGCGCCCGCGGGCCGCGTCTGCGAGGGCCGATGCGCCGAGGACGCGGGCCTACACGATCCAGAACGGAGACAGCCTCGAGCGGATCGCGCGGCGCGAGTTGAACGATCCGAAGGCCGTGGATCGCATCGCATCCTTGAACGGACTCTCCAAGCCTTACACGATCTACTCGGGGCGCACGCTCCAGCTGCCCGTCGACCACGCCGGAGCAGCGACCATCCTTTCCGCACCGACCTCCACCGCCACGGCCGCCCCCGCACAGGCGCCTGTCGCGGCCGCGGGTCGACCGACCTACACCGTTCAATCCGGCGACTCTCTGAGCGTCGTGCTTGTGCGTGAGTTCGGGACTTACAAGCGCTCCCTTCCCCTCGTGAAGACCCTGAATCCCGGCCTCGACGTCAACCAGATCCAGCCGGGGATGCGCATCGTCCTCCCCCGGACGGATGAGATCCCCGGCGGCGCGAGCGTCGCGGCCGCCGCCCCCGCCGCGGAGCCGGTCGCGCCGACCCCTCGCCGGGAGTTCACCGTTCGATGAGTCGACGCTTCAGAATGCTGCTCTTCCTGTGCCTCGCGGCGGCCACCGGGCTCCACCTGCGGCCCTGCCTGGGGACCCTCCGTCATGGCATCGAGCCGGAGGTGCCCGACGCCGTGGAGGCCAACGGCACCGACTCGTTGGTGGTCGCGGAGCGCCAGCAGCGCCCCTCCCTCGGGGAGCTGTCCGAGGGGCCGATCCTGGTCGGACTGCAGGCCGCCGTGGTCGAAGCCCGCTGATCTCCCGCGCCCATGGCTGAAGAGAACCCCCTCTCGGGATACGACATCCCGCGTCACGACCGTCCGCTCGATGGGGAGCAGGGGGAGCGAGCTTCGTCCGGAGCCTCCCCGGCCCCACGTCGGCGTCTGCGCCTCGCCATCGCCGGCGGCGGCACCGGCGGTCACGTGGTCCCGGGGCTCCACCTCCTGGACTCCCTCCACGAGGCCCTCGGCCAGAACGACGACGTCGTGCCGCGGCTCGACGACCTGCTTTGGTTCCACAGTGGCCGCCGGGCCGAGGAGCGCTGCCTCAAGGAGCTCGACCGCCAGGCGTGCGACATCGGCGTGGACCTTGAGCGGGTCGTGTTACCGATCGAGCCGGAGGGCGGCGGCGCGCCGAGCCTGGTGCGCCTCAGCCAGCGCATGGTCCCCTCGTTCTTCAGCGCCCGCAAGGCGATGCAGGCGCACCGCTCGGAGGTCCTTCTCGGACTCGGAGGGTTCACCACCGCGCCGGCCGCCCTCGCGGCGCGAGCGCTCGGTATCCCGGTGGTCCTCCTTGAGATCAACGCCACCGCCGGCAAGGCCACGCGGACGCTCGGCCCCTTCTGCCAGCGCGTCCTCCATGCGTGGAGGGAGACGCTCCCGCCGAACCTGGAGGGAGAGAAGCACCAGCTCGTGGGCCCGCCCGTGGCGAGGCGCTTCGCGCCTCCCGCGGACCGGGACCTCGCCCGCCGCGAGGCGAAGGACGACCTGGGCTTCGACCCGGACCGTCCGTTGCTCCTGGTTCTCGGCGGCAGCCAGGGGGCCCTGGGTCTCAACGCCTTCATCAGGAACCACGTGAGCTTCCTCCTGGGCTCCGGCGTGCAGGTCCTGCACCAGGTGGGACCAGGCCGGCGCACCGAGGGCGCGGACAGCCTGGAGGGCTACGAGGCGATCGAGTTCCTCGACGACGTCTACACGGCGCTCGTGGCGGCCGACGGGGTCCTGTGCCGGGGCGGCGCCTCGACGCTGGCCGAGATCGGCGCCATGGAGGCGCCGGCCTGGGTCGTGCCCTACCCGCACCACGTGGACCAGCACCAGGTCCGCAACGCCCGCCAGCTGAGCGGCGGCGTGCGGATCGTCGAGGAGCAGGACCTGGACCATGCCCGCTGCGAGGAACTCGTGCGCTTCCTCGGCGCGCCCGGGGCCGAGGAGCGGGAGCGGATGCGGCACCACCTGCGCGAGGCGGTGCCCGCCAACGCGGCGCAGCGCGTGTGGAGCGAGCTCGAGGAGCTGGCGCTCGCGCGCTGAGGCCCTCGACCCCTCGAGGTGGCCCCAGCAGAAGGCGGGCGCCGGATCCAGCGTGGATCCGGCGCCCGCCTTCGGTCGGGGCTTGCCCGCGTCTGCGGGAGGGGAGTGCGCTCCTAGAAGGAGAACTGCACGCCCATGTAGTAACCGTCGAGGTCCAGGTCCGTGTCGATCACCGCGTCGTCGTCGGAGTACTCCGCGTCGATCTTCACGGTCTTGTAGCCGACCACGAGGTCGCCTCCCCCGAAGAGGGCCACCGAGGCGGAGACGCCGATGTCGAAGACCGAGGCCTCGGACTCGTCGTACTCGATGACCAGCCCGCCGGCGTCGGCTCGCAGGTCCACCGGGCCCCAGGTCCAGGCGGCGCGCGCGGCGAGCAGGGGGACGGGGATCAGCTCCTTGGAGGTGATCGTGGTGCCCGCTCCGCCGATCTCCTGGAGGCGGAGGTCGAGGTCGAGCAGGGTCACGCCGAAGCCCAGGCCGAGGTCGAGCCCGTCCAGGGGGATGATGTCCCAGGTGAACAGGGCGCGCGCCGTGTCCAGGGAGATGTCCGAGGCCACGTCCGTCCCGGCGCTGATGACTGAGCCCTGATACTCGAAGTCGCCCGTGGCGGTTCCCGTGCCTGAGAAGTCCACGCCGTATCCGGCGACGGAGAGCTCGGCACCGGCGAAGTTGAGGCGGACGATGCCGCCCACGACGGCCTCGTTGTCATTGAGGCCGAGGTCATCGAAGTTGGAGGCCACGGAGGTCCCCGCACCGTCGCCCACGGCGAGGTCGCCGTCGATCCCGACGGAGGCGATGAACGGGGTGACCGACGCGCTGGGGGCGCCGCACGAGGGAAGCGCGACGGAGGCGATGAGGGCGATGAGGGGGAGGTGACGCATGGGGCAACTCGGGTGGGGATGGGGCCGTCTTCAGGCGGATATCGACATGGCTGACTTCGTCAGGGAGGGTGGAATCCTTGAGCCCTCCCCACCCCGGGGCCCCGGTCTGTCGAGGACAGGGGGCCTCAGGCGCCCCTGAGGGCCTCAGGTGGGGGCCCCGGGGCTCTCCTCTGGCGGGGGGGCGTCGTCGGTGGGTCCCTCGCGCCAGGCCGCGACGACCTCGGTGGCATGGGGGAGGTCCTCGGCCTTCACGACGACCTCGGTAGGGCCCAGGAGTCTCTGAGCGGCGCTGAACTCGTCCATCAACTCAGAGCCCGCCGCGCGGGCGGCCACTCCCTCGGATTCCAGCAGGCCGACCAGCAGCTGGGCCTCGATGAACGAGGCCGCCGTGTGCACCACTCGAAGATCCACAGTTCCCATGGAACGAGCTTCTGGTTCCGGGGTCGACACTTCAAGCGGGTGCCCCCGTTTGGTTGGATAGCCACGTGACGAACCGAACCAGCGACAGCGCCGCAGCCCGCGCCACACCGACGCATCCCCGTCTTCCCCGGAAGATCCACATGCTCGGCGCCGGTGGCGCTGGCCTCTCCGGGGCTGCGCGGCTCCTCGCAGAGGCGGGACACGAGGTCTCTGGCCACGACCGCGAGGCGTCACCCTTCACCGAGAGCCTTGACGCCCTCGGCGTCTCCGTGGCGCTCGGCGCGAGCCAGGCCGGTCATCTGCCCTCCGGGGTCGAACTCGTGGCGCGGTCTGCCGCCATCTCCAACGAGGACCCCCAGGTCCAGGCCGCCCGCGCACGAGGCCTGGAGGTCATCAAGTATGCGGAGCTCCTCGGGCGCCTGTGCCCGGTGGATCGCACCCTCGCGGTGGCTGGGACCCACGGCAAGACCACGACCACGTGGATGCTGCACGAGGCGCTCGAGGCCGCGGGGGGGCCCGCGCCCGGCACGCTCGTGGGCGGGCTGCACCAGGCCCGCCGCCTGAACGCCATCTCCCCGGATCCCAAGGGCTGGTTCGCCGTGGAGGCCTGTGAGTACGACCGCTCGTTCCTCCAGCTCCAGCCCTTCGGCGCCATCGTCACCAACTTCGAGGAGGACCACCTCGACTGCTACGGGAGCCTCGAGGAGCTGGAGCGCGGCTTCTGCCGCTTCGTGGACCGCGTCTCGGCCGAGGGGCTGGTGGTCCTCGGCGCGGACGTGCCCGACGCCATCGCCGACGCCGTGCGTGGCCGCGTGTGGCGCATGGGGCGAGAGGTCAAGCTCGACCTCCTCGGTCAGGACCGCGGGTACTTCCGATTCCAGGTGCGCGGCCCGGGGTGGACGACCCCCGAGGTGCAGCTCTCGGTCCCCGGCCGCTTCAACGTCGAGGACGCCGCGCTGGCCATCGCCATGGCCGTTGGCTGCGCCGGGGTGAGCCCCGCCGCGGCAGCGCGCGGCGTGGCCGAATTCCCCGGCGCCGCTCGTCGCTTCGAGCGCTGGGGCGAGTCCGGCGGAATCCCGGTCGTGCATGACTACGCCCACCACCCCACCGAGGTGCGGGTCACGATCGAGGCCGCCCGCCGCGCCTTCCCCGGGCGTGATCTACAGGTCCTCTTCCAGCCGCACCAGGCGAGTCGAACGGCCCGCCACATGGAGGGCTTCGTGGAGGCACTGCGGGGTACGGGGCGCGTCGTGGTCACCGACGTGTACGGGGCCCGCAAGCACATCGACCGCATCGAGGGCGCAGACGCGGCGACGCTGGCGTCGAAGCTCCGGCGGGCCGGCGTGGACGCGGTGGCGGGCGGCTCCCTGATGAACTCCTGCAGCCGCTTCGTCGAAGGGTTGGGGCCCAACGGGTGCGCCCTCGTCATGGGGGCGGGGGACATCGACACGCTCAAGCTGGACCTCCTCGATGCACTGGCCCTGCGCTTCACTTCCAGGGGCTGACCTCAAGGAGCGCACGACGCTCCGGGTGGGGGGGCCGGTCGCCTGGCTCCTCGAGCCGGCGGACCCCGAGCAGCTCCGAGAGGCCATCGTGGCCGCTCGTGAGTATGGGATCCCCATGCGCATCCTCGGGGGAGGAGCCAACGTCGTCATCGACGACTCGGGGCTCGACGGCGTGGTGATCTCCACCGAGCGGCTCAACCGGATCTTCCGTCCGGGGGACCCGAGCGCGGAGGAGACCCTCGACGAGCAGCTGCCCTCGGCCCGCGTCGCGCCCGCGGACCCCGCAGAGGACCCGCGCCTCGTCGTGTGGAGCGGTGCGCCCCTCCCCAAGCTGTGCCGGGCGGCCCGTGACCTGGGCTACTCGGGCCTCGAGAAGATGGCCGGAGTCCCGGGGCAAGTGGGGGGAGGCATCGCCATGAACGCCGGCGGCAAGGACCGCGACGGGACCCTCTGGCAGATGAGCGATGTGGTCGAGCGGATCCGCGTCGTCAACGCCGCCGGCGAGATGGAGGACATCACGCGGAACGACTGGGACCCCGTCTATCGCGACGGGAGGCTCGGCGACGCCATCGTGGCGGGCGCCGTCCTGCGCTTCGAGCCTCGCTCGAAGATCGAGGTCGCCGAGGCGTCCAAGGAGTACCTGCGCCGCAAGAACGCTGTGCAGCCGGTCACCGAGCGCAGCGCGGGCTGCGTGTTCAAGAACCCCGACCCCGAGCGCTCCGGCGGAAAGACCGCGGGCCTCCTCGTGGACGAGGCGGGCGGCAAGGGCCGGCGCCGAGGGGACGCCACGATCTCCGAGCGCCACGGGAACTTCCTCATCAACCAGGGCGCCGCGACGGCGGCGGACGTCTTCGGGTTGATCGAGGAGATCCAGGACCTCGTGGCCCAGCGCACCGGGCTCGAGCTCGAGTGCGAGGTCAAGCTCTGGCGCGGTGACGGGGAGCGCGCGGCGACCTAGCTACGGGCGCGGAAGCGCGCGCGGATGGACTCCGCGATCTCCGGCGGTGCCTTCCGGGGGGACCCGCAGTCGAAGGGCGGAGCCGGGTCGTACTCGATGCCCAGCTGCAGGGTCATGGCCAGCTCGTCCCCGGCGGTCCGCGCGGCGAACTCCAGTGCCATGTCGATGCCCGCGGAGACGCCGGCTGCCGTGATGTACTTCCCCGAGGTCACCACTCGCCGCTCGGTCGGGACTGCCCCGTACTCGGCGAGCCGCTCGAGGGAGACCCAGTGGGTGGTGGCCTCCCGTCCCTCCAGGAGGCCCGCGGCGGCGAGGACCATGGCGCCCGTGCAGACGGACATGGTCGTGGTCGTGGTGCGGTCGATGCGCCGTACCCACTCGAGGAGCTCCTCATCGCCTTCCAGACGGCGGGTCCCGAAGCCGCCGGGCATCAGCAAGATGTCGGCGCGCTCGATCTCATCTCGCCCGGCGTCGCAGACCAGGGCGAGGGCGCCGTTGTCGGTCCGCGCGGACCCGCGCTCGGGGCCCACGAAGCGCACGTTCGCCCCGGGGAGTCGGGTCAGCACCTCGTAGGGACCGACGGCGTCGAGGGCGGTGATGCCCTCGAAGAGGTAGATGACGATGTCCATGCAGGTGGCCTCCAGGTCGTCGAGATCATAGGCGCGAGGGAGGCCGGTCGCGGTACGAGATACCGCGGGACAGAAATGCGAGGGGGAGCGCGGTGAACCCGCAGGCCAAGGGTCTAGACTCACGACTTCATCTCTCCACGAGGCCGCCGACCGGGAGCGCCCTCGTCTCCGGAGCCCTCAGGTGGGGGGCCCTCGGAGCCAACGATCCCGCGACAAGAAGATGACCCAGGTTGATCCGGTTCCTCAGGTCGAGGGGCCCTTTCCCCTGTCGACGCTCCGACACTCGGTGGCTCACCTCATGGCCTCCGCGGTTCAGAAGCTGATCCCCGGCGCGCAGTTCGGCTTCGGGCCGTCCATCGAGCACGGCTTCTACTACGACTTCGATCTGCCAGAGCCGCTGACCGACAAGGACCTGCGGAAGATCGAGAAGGAGATGCGGCGCATCGCCAAGCGCTCTCCTGCGATCGAGAAGGAGACCCTGACCCGCGAAGATGCCAGGGCGCGCCTCGAGAGCTGGGGGCAGACCTTCAAGCTCGAGGGGCTCGACCTGATCCCCGAGGGAGAGGAGATCACGTTCTACTCCCACGGTGAGGGGGACGATCGCTGGGGCGACCTTTGCGAGGGGCCCCATGTGGATTCGCTCAAGGACCACCAGTTCCACTTCAAGCTCCAGCACGTGGCAGGGGCTTACTGGAGAGGGGACGAGAAGAACCCGATGATGCAGCGCATCTACGGGACCGCCTTCTGGACCAAGGAGGAGCTCGCCGATCACCTCGAGTGGCTCGAGGAGGTCAAGAAGCGAGACCACCGCAAGCTCGGCACGGACCTCGACCTGTTCAGCGTGCACGCCGAGGCGGGCGCGGGCTTCGTCTTCTGGCACCCGAACCTCGGGACCGTCCGGCGCGAGCTCGAGCAGTTTTGGTGGGACCTCCATACGCGCGGTGGCTACAAGCCCGTCTACACGCCCCACGTCTCCAGGGAGAGCCTCTTCGCTGTGTCGGGCCACCTGGAAAACTACGGGGAGATGATGTACGCGCCCATGGAGCTCGACGCCTTCCCGTACCGCGTCAAGCCGATGAACTGCCCCGGCCACGCGCTGATCTACAAGGATCGCGGCCGGAGCTACCGTGAGCTCCCCCTGCGCTGGGCCGAGCTCGGCACGGTGTATCGATACGAGCGAAGCGGGGTCGTGCACGGCATGCTCCGCGTCCGCGGCTTCACCCAGGACGACGCCCACATCTTCTGCACGCCGGAGCAGCTCGCGGAGGAGATCGCGGGTGTCTGCCGGCTCATCGACAAGGTGCTCACCACCTTCGGCTTCGAGTACAAGGCGTACCTCGCCACGCGCCCGTCGGAGAAGACCATCGGTGACGAGGCCATCTGGGCCCGGGCGACCGCATCCCTGGAGGAGGCGGCCAAGATCGTCGGCCTGGAGCTCGAGCTCGATGAGGGCGGAGGGGCCTTCTACGGGCCCAAGATCGACTACAAGATCAAGGACGCCCTCGGGCGCGAGTGGCAGAACAGCACGATCCAGTGCGACTTCAACCTGCCCGAGCGCTTCGACCTGAACTACACCGACTCCGACGGCGGCCTCAAGCGCCCGATCATGGTGCACCGCGCGATCCTCGGCTCGCTCGAGCGCTTCGTGGGGGGCCTGATCGAGCACTTCGGCGGCAAGTTCCCCTTCTGGATCGCGCCGACCCAGGTGGCGGTGATTCCGATTCGAGAGGAGCACTCGCCCTACGCCCGCAAGATCGCGGACGCGCTGGAGTCGGAGCTGTTCCGGGTCGACGCCATGCTGGAGGTCGGGCACATGAACAAGAAGATCAAGCAGGCCCAGAAGGAGCAGGTGCCCTACATGCTGATCGCCGGCGAGCGAGAGGCGGCGGAGGGTACGGTCGCGGTTCGGCGCCGCGGGACCCGCGAGCAGCAGGTCGTCCCCTTCGACACCTTTGTGGCGATGATCCGGGGCCTGCGCGAGGAGCGCTCGTTGGAGACGCCCGAAGCCGGTGAGCCTGGGGCAGACGCCGGCGCCCCGGAGTGAGCGCCGCTCCATGGGCTGAGGGCCGGTCGATCCTGGCTCGCTCTCAGCCCATCCAGGGCGCCTCGTAGCGCAGGCCCAGGTTCAGGATCTTCTGGATCAGCTGCGGGTAGCTGTAGCCCCGGCGCTCGAAGCTCTCCGCGAAGTCCTCGCCGAAGCACAGGTCAGGGTTGGGGTTGGCCTCCAGGATCCAGACCTGCCCGTCCGAATCCATGCGCATGTCGATTCGGCTGTACCCCGAGAGTCCCACCGCCCGGTGGATGCGCCGGGCCGTGCGCCGGATGCGCTCCACCGTGGCGGCGTCCAGGTCCTCGGCGGGCCCCGTCCGCAGGCCGATCTTGCGCTGGTACTCGGGGTCCCACTTCACGCGGCTGGTAGCGATGTTGGCGACCCCCGCGGGGAGGTCATCCATGAACAGCTCCCAGATCGGGCTGATCTCCACGCGCTTGTTCCCGAGCACACCCACCGTGAGCTCACGGCCTTCGATGTACTCCTCGCAGAGCGCGCCGGTCCCGACCGCCTCGTGGATGTAGGTCACCCGGCTCTGGAGCTGGTCGAGGTCGTGAACGATCGAGGCCTGGCTGATGCCGGTGGAGGCGTGCTCGCTGCGGGACTTGACGAACAGCGGCCATCGCAGGCCCTTCGGGAGCCGGGGAAGGCGCTTGCCGCGGGGCACGACGAAGAAGCGCGGAGCGCGGATCCGGTGATAGGCGAGCACCTTCTTGAACAGCGCCTTGTCGTTCGCCGCCAGCAGGCCCCGCGGGTTGCAGCCGGTGTAGAGCTGCTTCATGAGCTCCAACCAGGACACGACGGCCGAGTCATAGATCCCCGCGTCGTGGAAGTGGGTGAGCAGGTTGAAGGCGATGTGCGGCTTGCGCTCCTTGAGGGAGATGCGAATCGGCGCGAGTTCGTCGACCACGGGCACCTGAATGACCTCATGGCCCAGGGCCTTGAGCGTCGTGCACACGTCCAGCTCCTGCTTGATGATGTTCATCTGCGTCTCCGTGAGCCCCTCCAGGGACTCCGGCGGCGCGAGGTGGGCGTGCATGAGGACGGCGACGCGGAGCTTCCGCTTGGTCATCGGTGGTACCTGGGGTGACCCCCGTAGACGAACTGGGACGAGAGCGAGGTGAGCAGGATGGCCGAGTCCAGGAGGGCGTCCTCTTCTCCACGCGGGATCCGCAGGTCCTCGGTGCGTGCGCGCAGGGTCATCTCCCGGACGACGTGGTCCAGGAGGTAGCGGTGCTGGCCGGTGGCGGCGGCCACCTGGCGCACCAGGCGGTCGCGCTGCTTGCGCAGGAAGGGGGCGAGGCGGGGAGCGCCGTCCGCGGGACCGTCGCTGCGAGGGAAGGAGTGGCGGAGCTGGCCATTGAACGCCGGAGTCCCCTCGCTTGCGTAGATCGCCTTCTTGCGTTCGTAGTACTCGCGGAGCGTCATCCGGACGCGGGCGAGCGGCTCCTCACGGCGGCGCGTCCTCCGCTGAGGAGCCTCGTTGCCGACGGTCCCCATGAGCTCCTGCATGAACTCGAGCTTCGTCAGGGCGGCCCAGCCCGCATAGCGCTTACGCCAGTGGCTCCCCGGCCGGAGCCATACGGCGAAGGTCTCCGCGAAGTCCTCGAGGGGGTGGCTCTGGGAGTACCAGTAGTCGAGGTGCTGGACGAAGGAGCGGCTGTTCGGATCCGGGGTGTAGGAGCTGCGGTAGGGCTCGCTTGCGCGGCCGAACACCTCCCGCCACCGGCGGCGGCGGCGCAGCCCGTAGGCGTTGTCCAGCGCGTGGGCGGCCTCGTGGCGCATGATCTTCATGCAGCCCTCGCGTGTCGCACCCTCGACCTCGAGCATCTGCGTGCGCTCCAGTCGAACGAGGCGCGGGTGGGCAAGGTAGAAGGGGACCGCGAAGCCGGTGGCGTCGTCGGGCGTGAACCACTCCGTGGACAGCCACGCGTAGGGCCGGAAGGTGATCGAACGCCGCTCGAGCTCCGCGTGCAGCTCCTCCAGCCGCGCCTGGAGAGGCGAGGCCTCCAGGGTGAGCCCGAGGTCCTTGATGGGGACGTCGAGCAGCCTGTCGAGGGGGAGGCGGGTCCAGCGCATGGGAAGGGCCCCGGGGAGCGAGCGCTCCGCGGGGCCCTTGAGCCTAATGCACGGCCGCCGGACATCGCCAGCGGCCTTGCCTAGGGAGGGGGACCTACTTGAGGTCGAGGACGCCGGTGCCGTCCCCGCTCGTGAGGGTCTTGGTGTTGGCGAGGTAGTTCGAGCCCAGGGTGAGCATCGTCCGCCAGGGGCGGGAGGTGCGGTCACCGCAGAGGCCGAGTGCCACCACCGCGGACTCGCGGACGGCGACGGAGTACTTGTCCTCCTTGTCCACCACGATCTCGCAGAGGATCTCCACGCCGCGCTTGTCTCCGATGTAGCCGAGGGCCGAGACGGCAGCGATCTGCCGCGCCTCGCTCTCCTCGTCATCGAGGGACTTGTCGAGGACCTCGAGCAAGGACTCGGCGACGCTCTCGTCGCCCAGCATGCCCAGTGCCAACCCGGTGCGGGTCTGAAGGAGCGGCTGCTCCTCCGCGTCCACCAAGGTCTCCTGGAGCGACTCGATGGCCTCGCGGGCGCCGACCATGCCTAGGGACATGGCCACGTAGCCGCGGGCGTCCTCGTCACGCGCCTGATCCAGCTTCTTCAAGAGGCGCGGCGCCGCGTCCGGCGTCCCACGCAGGCCCATGGCGATCGAGTAGGCGCCGAGGTCGGCGACTCGCTTCGCGGAGCGCATGGAGGACATGAGCGCGGTGTCGACGCCGGAGTCCGGCTCGATCCCCTTGGCGCGGAGCTCGTGGCCGAGCACGCCCAGGGCGATGGCCGCCCACGCCTTCTCCTTCTTCTTACCGGAGGCGAGCCCGCGGGTCAGGGCGTTGCGCACGTCGCCGATGCCGGCGAAGGGCTCGTCGCCCTGGCCGGCGTGACCGCCGACCTCCGCGAGGGAGATCATCGCGAAGCGACGCTCCATGTCCCCGCCGCTCTTCATCGAGCGTCGGAGGGCCCAGCGAATCCACTTGTCCGTATTGTCGTCATCCGCGTCCCCGATGAGCCCGAGGGCCAGGGTGGCGCTCTCGCGCACCTGACGGGGTTGGCGGGCGGACTTCTCGAGGGCGCGAACGAGGACCTCGGAGACGCCCTCCTTCATCCGCTCGGTCATCCCGTCCGGGCGCGCCGCCACGAGGCGGCCGAGGGTGGTCGCCGTGTGGGCCCGCAGGATCGGGTCGAACTCCTCGTCCGCCGTGAAGTACCGCATGAGGTACGTCACCTGCGGGCGCAGGGAGGTGTGAGGGTCGGGGACGACGCAGGTGCCGCAGTAGCAGGCCACCACGTCCTCATCGACGTGCAGGGGAACCAGGCCCAGGGAGATCATCGCTGCCACGCGGGCATCGTTGGCGTCCGAGGCGTCGTTCTCGAGGATGTCGATCAGGGTCCGTACGACCTGAGACCGGACCTGCTTGTCCGTGCTCCGGGCGCCGATCATGCCGAGCCCGTACGCCGCGTAGGAGCGCATGGACATCGGCACGCGGGCCGTGGGGTGCTCACCCTCGGGAGAGATCAACTCGCAGCCCTTCTTGGTGTTGAGGGCGATCTCGCGGAGCATCTCCACGCGCGAGGCGTTGCCCGTCAGGCCGAGCACGAAGGCCGCCGTCGGGTGCATCTCATCCGTGCCGTTGGCGAGGAACCAGTTGGCGACCCAGTCGAACTTGCCTTGGTTCTGGCCACCGACTCGCGTCATGGCGATCAGGGCCGACTGGCAGAACTCGTTGGAGCCGCCCTTCTCGAGGCCCTTGAGGAGGGCGTCCGAGAGGATCCCGTCGATGACGCGGTCCTGGGCCCGTCCACCGACGGTCTCCTGCTCGCGCTGACCGCTACCGAGGTAGAAGTCATCGCTGCCCGTGAAGGCGCGGCCGGTCTGGATGTTCGTGAAGCGGAGGAAGCGGTCCTTGTTGAAGGACCACCACAGCTGCCAGTCGGCGCTGTCCTCGATCTTCCCGAAGCGGTCGATGTCGTAGGGGTCCTGACCGGGCATCACCGGCAGCCCGCCGAGCGGGATCTGCGGGAGTCCCATGGGCGGGGGCGACTGGGGGCCAGCGGCTTGGGGCCCCTGGCCTCCGCCGGCAGGTCCACTCGCGGGGCCAGGTCCGCCGGCGCCTCCGCCAGCGGGACGCGGTGCGTCAGCGGGTCGAGCGCCCCCACCGGGGGCGCGGGCTCCACCGCCTCATCATTGGAAGGCGAAGGTCCAGTCGGCGCATCCAATAGCGCCTCCAAGGACCACGGCCGTACGTGCGAGCAGGACGTTGAACGAAGTCATGGTTTCTCCCGGCGAGTGGGTCGAATGGAGGAGCAGGCGCTTGGCCGCGTCGCGACGACGCCGCCCCCTTTCCTCAGGGTACGCGCCTGAGAGGATTCGTTCGACCTAAACGGCGGGCGGCTGGGTGCGAATCCTCACAACCGAAGAGGCTCGCTCGGCCCAGCTTGTTGCGCGCAAATTGTCGGTTCTGACCTGATCCGGGGCGGAAAGAGGGGCGGTGGGGGTCTACCATGCCCAGAGCCGCCGGCTGGACCGATTGGATCGCCCGGCGGCCTGCCCAAAATGCTTCGCGGTGTGCCTCGTTCTGGGGTCGCGCGGAGGTCACCGGCGGGGGCGGCGCCCATGCGCCTGAGAAGCACCCCTCGAACCTGATCCGGCTAGAACCGGCGTAGGAAGTCCCATGACTCAGACCGAAGACCACTCCAACGACACCCTCGAGCCCTTCGAGGAGAGCTTTCCCAGCTCCCACAAGATCCACGACCGGCTCGAGTGGAACGGCCATGTGCTCCACGTGCCCAAGCGACGGATCCACCTGTCGAACGACGATGACCCTGTCGACGTCTACGACACCTCCGGCCCGCAGGGCTGCGACGTGCGGGTCGGCGTGCCGAAGCCTCGGGAGGAGTGGATCAAGGCCCGCCGCGAGGCGGACACCACCGGCAACTTCAGCCAGATGCACTACGCCAAGCGGGGGATCATCACGGAGGAGATGGCCTTCGTCGCCTCGCGGGAGGGCGTGGAGCCCGAGTTTGTGCGAGACGAGATCGCCCGTGGCCGGGCGGTGCTCCCCGCCAACCTCAATCACCCCGAGATCGAGCCGATGATCATCGGCACCAAGTTCCTGGTGAAGATCAATTCGAACATCGGCAACTCCGCCGTGACGAGCTCCATCGAGGAGGAAGTCGAGAAGCTCCAGCGCAGTATCCGCTGGGGAGCCGACACGGTGATGGACCTCTCCACCGGCGACAACATCCACGAGACCCGGGAGCACATCATCCGCAACAGCCCGGTGCCGATCGGGACCGTGCCGATCTACCAGTGCCTCGAGAAGGTCAACGGCAAGATCGAGGACCTGACCATCGACCTGTTCATCGATACGCTCATCGAGCAGGCGGAGCAGGGCGTGGACTACTTCACGATCCACGCCGGCGTGCTCCTGCGCTACGTGCCCCTGACGGCGAACCGCGTCACGGGGATCGTCAGCCGTGGCGGGTCGATCATGGCCAAGTGGTGCCTCGCCCATCACGAGGAGAACTTCCTCTACACGCACTTCGAGCGCATCTGCGAGGTGATGAAGAAGTACGACGTCTCCTTCAGCCTCGGGGACGGCCTGCGGCCGGGCTCCATCGCCGACGCGAACGACGAGGCGCAGTTCGGTGAGCTGGAGACCCTGGGCGAGCTGACCAAGATCGCCTGGAAGCACGACGTTCAGGTGATGATCGAGGGACCCGGCCACGTTCCCATGAACAAGATCAAGGAGAACGTCGACAAGCAGATGGAGGTCTGCCACGAGGCGCCCTTCTACACCCTCGGCCCGCTGACCACGGACATCGCGCCTGGGTACGACCACATCACGAGCGCCATCGGCGCGGCGATGATCGGGTGGTTCGGGACGGCGATGCTCTGCTACGTCACGCCCAAGGAGCACCTCGGCCTCCCGAACGCGAAGGACGTGAAGGATGGCGTGATCGCGTACAAGATCGCGGCCCACGCGGCGGATCTCGCCAAGGGCCACCCCGGCGCCCAGGCCTGGGACGACGCGCTGAGCAAGGCGCGCTTCGAGTTCCGTTGGCAGGACCAGTTCAACCTCGCGCTGGACCCCGTCACGGCTCGCTCCTATCACGACGAGACCCTGCCTGCCGATGGCGCCAAGGTGGCGCACTTCTGCTCCATGTGCGGCCCGCACTTCTGCTCGATGAAGATCACCGAGGATGTTCGGAAGTTCGCCAAGGAGCAGGGCCTCGACAGCACCGAGGCCATCGAGGCCGGGATGCAGGCCAAGGCGTCGGAGTTCAAGGATCAGGGGAGCGAGATCTACTCCTGAGCCGCAGCGAGGACGTCTGCGGGGCCTGCGCCTCCCACTCGGGGGGGCGCAGGCCCCGTCATTTAGCCAGGGCTAGCGTTGCGATCAGCGCAAGGGGGGTGGGGTTGGGGGCGGCTGGCCGATCAGATAGTGGCTGACGGTAATCCCCTAGGATGGGCGTCGCCTACAAATGCTCAAGCTCCTCAAAGACCGCTCCTTCGGATCGCTCGTTCTGTCCCAGTTCCTGGGGGCGTTCAACGACAACGCCTTCAAGCAGCTGATCCTGCTGCTCACGGTGGGGGCCGCCACCGCGGGTGCGATCCCCTGGGTCCAGGAGAGCGGTCTCGCAGTGGACGCCAGCGGCGTCAACCGTCAGGAGCTGCCCGCCACCCTCTTCGCGCTCCCCTTCGTCGTCCTGTGCCTCGTGACCGGGGCGCTCGCGGACCGATTCTCGAAGTCGACGATCATCAAGATCGCCAACGTGCTGGAGGTCGTGGTCATGGCCACTGGACTCCTCGCCATCTACCTCGAGAGCTACCTGGGGCTGCTCGTGGTGGTGGGGTGCATGGGGGCCCAGAGCGCGCTCTTCGGCCCGTCGAAGTACGGGATCTTGAAGGAACTCCTGGACGAGCGCGACATGTCGCGCGCCAACGCGCTCATCCAGACGACCACGACGGTCGCGATCCTCGGCGGCGTCGTGGTGGCCGGCGAGCTGCTCGATCGATTCCCGGACCAGCTCTGGCTCCCCGGCCTCGCGTTCGTCGGGATCGCGGTGGCGGGGCTGGTGTCCTCCCTCGCCATCCGCCACGAGCCTGCGCGAGTGCCGGAGCGAGAGATCCCATGGAACCTGCCCGCGGAGTTCCTGCGCCACTGGAAGGCCCTCCGGGGTCACCCGACCCTCGCGGTCTCGATCGCGGGGAGCGCCTTCTACTACCTCGTCGCCTCACTCCTCGTGCTCGTCGTGAACGAGTATGGCCTCATCGAGCTCGGCCTCTCCAGCGCGGCGACCTCCAGGCTCATGCTGCCTGTCATCGTCGGCATCGGCCTGGGCGCCGTGGTCGGCGGCAAGCTGTCCGGCGACCGCGTGGAGGGGGGGCTGGTGCCCCTGGGGCTCTTCGGGATGACGGGCGCGCTGCTGGCGATCCAGCTCGCGCCGGCCAACCTGCTCTGGGTGCAGGGATGCCTCGGCGCTCTTGGGCTCTCCTCCGGCGTCTTCTCCCTGCCGATCCGGACGCTGGTCCAGGTGCTGCCGGCCGAGAAGGACCGTGGCTCGGTGCTCGGCTTCAGCCAGGTCCTGGACTTCGCTGGCATCCTCCTCGCGGCGCCGTGCCTCCTGCTCCTCAAGGCGATGTCCCTCTCGCCGCCCGAGATGATGATCGCCATCGCGGTCCTCATCCTCCTGGGCTTCGCGGTCTCCCTTCGCTTCGCCGCTCACTTCACCGTGCGCCTGGTGGCCTGGATCTTCGCCCACACCGTCTATCGGACGCGACTGATCGGTGCCGAGCACCTGCCCGGGTCCGGGGGCGCCCTCCTGGTGGCGAACCACGTGTCCTTCGTGGACGCGGTGCTCGTCGCCGCCAGCTCTGGCCGGCCCGTGCGCTTCCTGATGTACCGCGGCTTCTTCAAGGTGCCCTTGCTCGGATGGTTCGCCAGGAAGATGGAGGCCATCCCCGTCAGCAGTCAGGACTCCAAGTCGCAGAAGGTCGCCGCCCTGACGGCGGCCGCCGAGGCCGCGGCGAGCGGGGAGCTGGTGTGCATCTTCGCGGAGGGGGGGCTGACCCGCTCAGGGCACCTGATGTCGTTCGCGGCGGGCCTCGAGCGCATCGCGCAGGAGGCCCGGGTCCCGATCCTGCCGGTCGCGCTCGACCGGCTGTGGGGGAGCATCTTCAGCCACGAGGGGGGCCGGGTGTTCTGGAAGCTCCCGCGCCGCTTGCCCTTCAAGGTGGATGTGTCCATCGGGGCGCCGATGAGCCCGGACGCATCGGCGTTCCAGGTGCGCCAGCGCATCGCCGAACAGGTGGCTCAGCTCCGCACCGAGCGCCAGGGGCGCCGGGGGTCCCTCGCCTGGCGCTTCCTCAAGGAGGCGCGCGCGAACGCCGGGCGCCCTGCCGTGCTCGATAGCACGGGGGTGGACCTCAACTACCGCAAGCTGCTGGTGGGGGCGCTCTGCATGCGCGACGCCCTGCGAACCCACCTCGGGGAGGCCCGTTCCGTTGCGGTCTTGATGCCCCCTGGCGCCGGCGGTGCCCTGGTCAACCTGGCCCTCGCCCTCGACGGGCGGACATCGGTGAACCTCAACTACACGATGTCCAACGGCGACCTCGCCGCGATGTGCGAGACGGCGGGCGTCGATCACGTGATCACCGCGCGGCGCTTCCTCTCAGGCCTTGAGCGCCCCTCTCCGCTGGGGGAGGAGCAGACGATTCTGCTCGAGGAGATTCGAGGAGGCATCACGACGGCCATGAAGCTCCGCTACCTGGCGCTCTCGTTCCTCCCCGGGGTGATGTTGGCCAACCTCCTGGCGCCCCGGGGTCGGAGCGGACAGCCGGAGTCGGAGGACGTGGCGACGGTCATCTTCTCGAGCGGCAGCACCGGCGTCCCCAAGGGCGTGATGTTGACCCACTCCAACGTGCTCTCGAACGTCCAGTCGGTGCTCGAGGTCATCGCGCTGGGGCCGGGGGACGGGGTCCTCGGGATCCTGCCGTTCTTCCACAGCTTCGGGTACACGATCACCCTGTGGGCGACGTTCCTCTCCGGGGCGCGCGGCGTGTACCACGTGAACCCGCTGGAGGCGAAGGTCGTGGGGGAGCTCTCGCAGAAGGGCGGCGTCACCATCACCATCGCCACTCCGACCTTCTATCAGTCCTACCTCCGCCGCTGCACGAAGGAGCAGTTCGCAGGGATCCGGGTGGCCCTCTCCGGCGCGCAGAAGCTGAACCAGGGGCTCGCCGACGCGTGGAAGGCCAAGTTCGGGTCGGAGCTGATGGAGGGGTACGGGTGCACCGAGGCCGCCCCGGTGGTCTCGGCCAACCTCCCCGGCGGCGATCACCTCCCGCCGCGTCAGCGCGGACACAGGGAGGGCTCCATCGGGAGGCCGATCCCCGGGGTCGCCGTGAAGATCGTGGATCCCGACCTCTATCCCGCCGAGGTCGTCGAGCGAGAGGGAGGGGAATCCGGCCTGATCCTGGTCAAGGGCCCCAACGTCATGAAGGGCTACATCGCCATGCCAGAGAAGACCGCCGAGGTCCTGCGGGGCGGCTGGTATACCACCGGGGACATCGGCCACATCGACCGGGACGGGTTCCTGTTCATCACCGATCGGCTCTCGCGCTTCAGCAAGATCGGCGGCGAGATGGTGCCCCACGGCCGCGTGGAGGAGGTGATCGGCGACCTCATGTTCGAGCTCCTCGGGCCGAGCAGCCAGGAGACAGAGGAGGACGGGGTCGTCCCCGAGCTGGCGGTGACCGCCGTCGAGCACGAGACCAAGGGGGAACGGCTCATCGTGCTGCACACCCCGATGCCCTTCGAGCTGGATCAGCTGAAGGAGCGCCTGTCGGGTAGCGACCTCCCCGCCCTGTTCAGGCCTGCGCCGAACGCCTGGTTCGAGGTGCCGGAGCTCCCGAAGCTCGGGACGGGCAAGCTCGACCTGCGCGGCCTCTCGAACCTGGCGCGGGAGCTGGTCGGCTCCGCGTGAGTGGCCCCCGGCCCGTACCGGGCTTCTCGACCGGCGGGTGAACCCGGCGCGGGGGAAGGGGCTCCTGCGCGGGGAGCTTCTTTCACTGGACCGTGAGGGTGACCGTGTGGCTGAGGGCCGCCGAGACCTCGACCGCTACCTCCGGCCCGGCGCTCATGTTCATGGAGGCCGTGGCCTCCCCCTCGAGGGAGAACTCGACCATCTGGCCGGCCGTGAGGTCGAAGCGCCCCACGCCCTTGAGGAGGACCTCGCCGCGGAGGGTCCCCTCGGCTCCCTCCGGCGCGGGCGTGTCCGGCTTGTCCGCGGCCTCCACCATGGATATGAGGTCGTCGACCTCGTAGCTGCCTCCCATGGCGTAGTCGATGGTGGCGATGCCGTCTTCCACCTCGCGGAGGGTTCCGGTGCCCTCGAGCTGGACCTCGTCGAGGATCCACCGGGCGCTGATCGAGATCGCGGGCCCCTCCATCCCCTTCCACTCGTCCAGCGCGTCGGCGCACTGGAGCACCATGTCCAAGGCCTCGGCGGCGTACTCGCCGGTCTCGAGCTCGAAGGGCTCGCCCACCTGGGCTGGCTCCCCGGGCAACAGGTCCGCGAAGGGCACCTCGAGGCTCAGACCCCCGAGGAGCTGCTCCTCGAGCTCGCCGCCGAACAGGTCCTCGTCAGAGACCTCTTCCATCTGGAGGGCGTCCTCCTCGTCGAGCTTCAAGAGGTAGCTCCGACCGTCCAGGGGGAGGTCGAAATCAGCGTCCTCGCTCTTGGTGCTGCCAGGTTGGTCCGCCACGAAGTCCATCTCCATGGTCTGACGTCCGAAGTCCACCCGCTTGCTCCGCGCGACCCCGTCGGCGGCGGCGAGGACCTCCTCGATGCGCGACGACTCGGTCCGGATCGTCATCTCGAGCCCGAACTCCGACCCCATGACCTCCACATCATTGACGCTGACGGAGAGGTCCTCGATCTCGCCGATGAACGAGGACTCCGAGGCGATCTCCACCCGCTGGCCCGGCACGACCCTCGGGCTGAGGTCGAAGGCGTCATCGACGTGGGCGGGGCCAGCGGAGGCGGCGAGCAGGGAGGCGGCGGCGGCGAGCGGGAGTCTCATGGTCATTCGGTGGGGTAGGGGAAGTGGGGGACCACACCTCGTGTGCGGCCGTCCTCTTCACGTCGGGGGCTGAGCACCCTTACACCAAATCCGTGGAAGATTCAGGCGGCGGAACCGCTCAGAATCGACCGCGGGCCGGCCGCGGGGAGTTCCGCAGCCGGCCCGCAGGGTGCCGGAGCGGCTCAGGAGGAGCCGCCGACGTTGCCCGTCAGGTCACTCGACCTCGACCTTCATGGTGAGGGCGATCGCCCCGGACATGGCCGCTGAGGCCTCGGCGCTGGTGCCCTGCATGTCGGCAGCGCCGTCCATCTCCATGGACATGTCGCCCTCGATCTCGAGGGAGACGAGCTGACCGAGCTCCATGTCGAACATGCCGGTCCCCGTGAGCTCGAGGCCCATGAGCATGGAGGCCTCCACGCCAGGGGGGATCTCACCAGCCTCAGGGGAGACCTCGGCCGCGAGGGTCATGAGGTCGTCCATCTCGACGGCTGCGGACATCTCGTACTCGATCGTCGCCATGCCGTCCTCGACGCCCGTGACCTTGCCCTTGGCCTCGATGCTAAGGGCCTCATAGAAGGACTCCATGACCACCTCGGCGGCCGCTGCCTCCTCGTCCCCGAGGTCGTCCATGGCGTCGGCGAGGTCCTCCTCCATGAACTCGGCGGCGAGCTCCATCCACTCGCTGGCGAGCTCGAATTCTTCTCCGATCGCGACGGGCGAGTCGGGGAGCAGCCCCGCGGAAAAGGGCTCGAGGTCGAACATCGCGAGCTCCTCGTCGCTGAGGGCGCCGTCGGCGTCCTCCGTGACGTCGGTGACCACGACCTCACCTTCCTCGTCGAGGCGCACCTCGATGGTGCGGCCGGCGAAATCGGAGTCCATGGACTCGCTCATGGTGTCTGACTCGCCCATGGCGTCATAGCTCGCCTCGAACTCGCCATCTTGCTCGTCGAAGGTGATCCGAATGGCGGTGACCTCACCGTCCTTCACCTCGAGGACCTCGGTGGTCCTGGCCTCCCTCATCTCAGCCATGAACTCGAAGCCGATCCCATCGCCCAGGACCTCGGCGCCGTCGACCATGACGGAGAGCTCATCGAGGGCCATGTCGACCTCGCTGCTGGTATTGAGCGAGAAGGTCTGGCCCTTCTTGAAGCGGAGGGAAAGGTCGACCTCGTCGACGGCAGGCTTGTTGCTGAGGGCTCCGAGGCCGACCAGGAGCGCGGCGCTTGAAATGAGGATCTGGTTCATCGGGGGAAACTACGTTGGAGACGAGGGCGAGCACTTCTCGCGGCAACCGGAGATGCGCGGTGGGGGAGACGGGGGCCTCGGGAATCTGGGAAATCCGGGCGCCCCGGCTCGAATGTAGCGTCCTTGGCCGTCTGAGCGAGGTCTGATCGACCGATCCCTGGGGCCGCAGAGTGCCTCTCAGGCCAGCCAATCGTGCTGTACGTGGCCGAAGACGTCGGTCAAGCGCATGTCCCGGCCGTCGAACCGGACGGTCAGGCGAGTGTGATCCAAGCCGAGCGCGTGCAGGAGGGTGGCGTGCAGGTCGTGCATCTCCACCGGCTGGTCCACGGCGAAGTAGCCGAAGTCGTCTGTGGCACCGAAGGCATGGCCGCCCTTGAACCCCCCGCCCGCGAGCCAGATGGAGAACCCGTGCGGGTTGTGGTCGCGGCCCCGGTTCTCGCCGTCGCCGCCCCCCTGGGCCATGGGGGTGCGACCGAATTCACCAGCGAAGAGCACCACGGTGGACTCGAGGAGCCCGCGGCTCTCGAGGTCGGCGAGCAGGGCCGCCACGGGCTGGTCCACGGCCCTGGCGTTGTCCGCGTGGCCCTTCCTGAGGTTGGAGTGCTGGTCCCACCGGTCATGTCCCGTCGCGACCATGGGCACCTGGACGAAGCGGACGCCTCGCTCCACGAGCCGACGGGCGAGCAGGCACTGGCGCGCGAAGGTCGCGGTGGGCTTGTACTCGGCGTCGAGGCCGTAGAGCTCCCGTGTCGCGGCGGACTCCGATCCGAGGTCGGCGAGCTCGGGCACCGCGGACTGCATGCGGAAGGCCAGCTCGTAGTTGTCGAGGGCGGCCTCGATGGCGTCGTCCCGCCCCTGGCCCCGTCGGTCCAGGCCGTCCAACAGGCGCCGGCGACCGACCTCGCGGTCGGTGCCGGAGTGCGGACCCCGGGCGTGTGCCACCGGGTCGCCGGCGGAGCGGAAGGTCGAGCCCTGATAGGAGGGGCTGAGGAAGCCGCTCCCGTAGCACTCGATGCCGCCGGGGGGCGTCAGTCCGCCGTCGACCACCACGTAGCCAGGCAGGTTGTCCGCCTCGGAGCCGAGCCCGTAGGCGCACCAAGCCCCGACCGAGGGGCGGCCAGCGGGGTTGTGCCCGGTGTGCAGGAGGTAGTTCGCCGCGGTGTGCTCGGGGAACTTGTTGGTCATGGACCGCACCACGCAAAGCTTGTCGGCCTGGCGCCGGAGCTCGGGGAACAGGTCGCTGACCGGGAGGCCGCTCTCCCCGCCGGGCTTGAAGTCCCAGTAGGAGGGGAGGACCGTCCCGATGTTGTCGAACTGGGTGGGGGGCGTGTCCACCGGGATCGGCTTCCCCGCCCAGCGCGCGAGCTCCGGCTTGGGGTCGAACGTGTCCATCTGGGCCGGACCGCCGTCCATGTAGAGGAAGATCACGTTCTTCGCGCGCGCCGGGAAGTGCGGGGCGCGGGGTGTGAAGGGACCGTCCCCGCCCGGTCGCGCCAGGAGGGACCCCGCGCTCGCCGCGGGCCCGAAGAGCGCGCTCGCCGCCAGCGCGCCGAAGCCGTTGGCGGTGCGGGTCAGGAGGGCGCGCCGCGAGAGGGGCGCGCTGCAGGAGGTCGGGTGCCGAGCGTTCATTCGAGGAACAGGAACTCCTTCGTGTTGAACAGGGTGTGGGCGATGTCGACCCACGGGTCGAGGTCCTCGGCGGAGGCGCCGGCGAGGTGCGCGGTCACCTGCTCCAGCTCGGGGGGGGAGGGGCGCCGCGCCAGGGTGCGCAGCCAGAGCTCCTCCACGGCGGCCGCCCCCGTATCCCGGTCCACGTCGTTCGCGAGGGCCACCGCGCGAGCCTCCACGAACGGGTCGTTCAGCATCGCCAGGGCCTGGGCCGGGACGTTGGCTGTCGTGCGGCGCCCGTGGCAGGTGGAGGGCGTCGGCTGATCGAAGACCGTGAGCAGGGGGTGGGGGAAGTTGCGCCTCACCTCGATGTAGATGGACCGGCGGCGGTCACCGTCCTCGGGTCCGCTCCGGCCGGGCCGCCCCCGGCCGGTCATGAACGGCGTGAGGTGGATGGGGACGGGGGCGCCGAAGGTCGATCGGTCGAGCTCGCCGCTGGCGGCCAGGAGGGTGTCACGGACCTCCTCGGCCTCGAGCCGCCGCACGGCCATGTGGCCGAGGAGACGGTTGTTCGGGTCGAGCTCGGCGGCGGAGGAAGTCGGGCGGGTGCTGCGCCCGTAGGCCTCGGTGAGCACGAGGCGGCGCAGGAGGCGCTTGGTGGACCAGCCATCGGCGGTGAAGTCGAGGGCGAGGCGGTCGAGGAGCTCGGGGTGGGTGGGGCGCGCGCCCATGGCCCCGAAGTCGTCGGGGGTCTCGACGATCCCCTTGCCGAACAGCGCCTGCCAGGTGCGGTTGACCCAGACCCGTTGGGCGATGGCCGCCTCGGCGCCGAGGAGCGCCTCGGCGAAGGCGAGCCGTCCGCTGCCCTCGGTGTCCCGTGCGAGGGGGTCGTCGTCGGAGCGCAGGGCGCTCGGGAGCCGTCGGGGAGCGGCCGCGAGCGGGGACTGCCAGCTCCCGCGGTCCAGGACGCGCTCGTCCCGGCCCTCGAGCTCGAGGGCCGCCGGGGCGAGCCGAGACTGGAGGACGCGGCGGTGGAGGATGTAGGTGAGCGTGCCGCGCTCGGGGGCGAGGGCCCCGCGGATGCCCGCGCGCACCGAGGGGACCTCCGTGGCCATGAACTCTGCGAGGCCGTAGAGGAAGCTGCGCTCCCCGTCGGAGAGCGCGCGCCCCTTCACTGCGCCCGTGCGGACGAGCTCCGCGGCGTCGCGGACGCGCTGGACCACGAAGCGAGCGCGATCGGCGGGCGTGTCCCCCTCGAGCTCGTCGAGCGAACGGTCCTCCACCCAGTCCATGGGGAGGGGCGCGGGGAGGGCGCCGTCCCGGGCCACCTCCACCGTGGCCGCGATCTCGCACGGCTCTCGGCCAGTGGCGGTCAGCTCGAGGTGGGCCGAGAGGCCCGCGCCTGAGGGCACGTCCTGGATCACCCAGCGCCACTCGCCTTCCGTGTCGAAGGCGCGGGTGGAGCCGCCGTGGAGCGGCCCCTGCACCAGCTTGTGGGAGGAGATCGGCATCAGCATCCGCCCCTCGCCGCGCACGAGGTGCGCGACCCGGCCGTGCTCCAGGTCGAACTCCGGGGAGACCAGGGTGCGACCGGCCTGGACCCAGTTGAGCGACGACCCCCGCGAGGTCGAGGAGTCCACCACCTCCAGGTCCGCCCAGGTGGGGTGGCCGACGGCGGCGGGGCGGGAGGTGATCCCGGCCACCTCAAGCGCGTCATCCCGGAGGTCGAGGACCACTTCGCCCGCGCCGCGGGGGCCGGGGCCGAACCCGGGGCCGTTCGTGATCCAGCTCGGGCCTGAGAGCGTGGCGTACCGGACGAGCTCCCTCACGCCGCGGGCGTCGGTGGCGACCTGGCCCTCGATGCGATCCAGCCAGTCCATCCACCGGCGGGCCCCGGCGTCGAAGCGCTCCGACCCCATGGCGTCGATCCAGCCGAGGAGCCGGTCGAGGTCCGCGCCGTCCAGCTCGCCGCTGAGCGCCGACAGGCGGGACGCGGGGAGGGCCACGTCGAGGACCTCGGGGTCGGGCTCGTCGCTCAGGACGAACTGGTCGCCGCCGATCTGCCCCCAGCCGCCCTCGTGCTCGTCGACGAAACGGATCCGCACCCGCCGCCCCTGGAAGGGCTCAAGATCGAAGCGGGCGGGGGTGAGGGTGTTGGTGCGGTCGGCGCTCGTGGCGATCAGCGCCTCTCCCGTCTCCGCGTCGATCAGCTCGACCCGGACCGTGGGCTCGTCCCCCCCGTTGACCAGGAAGTGGAGGTAGGACCGGATGACCGTGAACGGCGCGCTGGTGAGCGTGCCCACGTAGGCGTCCGCAGATCCGGGAGCGTCGGGGTGCCCCGCGTAGCTGTTGACGGCCCCTCGGCCACGGGGCTTGAAGGTCGGCTGGGACGAATGGATGTCGTCGCGCCGGACCGGGTGTCCGATGAACGCCTCCCCTTCCCGGACCCAGGGGCCCAGGGAGCAGTGGTCGAGGTCCTCGCCCTCGAAGTCCTCCAGCACGAGGCACGGGCGCGGCTCCCCCCGGGCCTCGAAGGCGGCGTCCAGCGCGGCGGCGGCGGCGTCGGTATAGGGCTCGGGGGGCGCCACGGTTCGGGCGGCGGCGAGCACCCCATCGAGCCCCTCCGTCTCGGCCTGTAGCGCGTCCGCCACGGCGTTCCGCGCGGTGATTTGCTGACCGTCGATCCAGGCGGCCAGTTCCCGCGCCACGTGCAGGTTGTGGTCGTTGGACTCGTACCGGACCTGCCTGGGCGCAGTGGAGAGGGCGAACCCCGCGAGGGCGTGGTAGTCCTCGGCGCTGATGGGATCGAACTTGTGGTCGTGGCAGCGGGCGCACGCGGCGCCGAGGGCCATGACCGACTTGGACAGCACCTCCACCTGGCTCGCGATGCGGTCGGTCTGATCTCCCCGCGGCTCCACGGGGGAGTGGACCTCCTCGCCGAGCTGCCAGGCGCCGGTGCCGAGGATCGACTCGTCCCAGAGCCCGGTCGGGTCCAGGCGCGGGGTCTCCACCAGGTCGCCTGCGATGAACTCGGTGATGAAGCGGTCGTAGGGGACGTCCGCGTTGAACGCGCGGATGACGTAGTCCCGGTACCGGTACGCGTTGGGGATGGGGTAGTCGAACTCGTGGGCCTTGGTCTCGGCGTAGCGGATGAGGTCGAGCCAGCGCCGGGCCCAGCGTTCGCCGAAGGCGGGGGACGCGAGCAGACGATCGACGACGCGCTCACGGGCCCCCGGAGCCGCATCCTCGAGGAAGGCGTCGAGCTCCGCGGGCGACGGCGGCAGGCCGGTGAGGTCGAAGGTCACCCGGCGGAGCCAGGCGCTCGGTGCGCCGGGGGGGGAGGGCTCCACGCCCTCCGCTGCGAGCGCCTCCAGGAGGAAGGCGTCCACGGCGTCGCCGCTTCCCGAGGCGGAGGGGCGGGCGTCCGCCGGGGGCTGGAAGCACCAGGGCTGGGTCTCGCTCGAATCGAACTGCAGCTCGGTCGGGAGGTGAGCGCCGAGCTCGATCCAGCGCTCCACCGCGCGGATCTCGTCGTCCGTGAGCTTGCCGTCGGGGGGCATGGCCGTGAACGGATCGTCGTAGCGGACCGCCTCGACCATGAGGCTCTCGTCGGGATCTCCGGCGACGAAGACGGGCTCACCCGCCGCGCCCTCGCGCAGCCCCTGGATCGAGTCGAGCCGCAGGTTGCCCTTGGGCTTCTCGCCGGAGTGGCACTCGACGCAGTGCTCGGCCAGGAGCGGGCGGACCCGGGTCTCGAAGTGCTCGACCGCAGCGGTCTCCTCAGGGGAAGGCTGCGCCGCGCCGTCCTGTGCCCCGGAGGGGGCCGCCGCGAGGACGAGGAGCGGGAGGGGGCCGAGGATCATCACGCCCCTAACGTACTACGCCGGCGCGAATTCGAAACGCTCGACTGTGCACTGTGTGGCGAGCTCGGTCGGCCGCCCGAGGACCGCGCTGGCCGCAGCCCGGCCCAGGCCAAGGGAGAGCGTCATTCCGTGTCCCCCGAGGCCGCAGCACCAGTGGAGGCCAGGCACCCTGGGGTCGGGCCCGAGGATCGGGCGGTCGTCGGGGGAGAGGTCCCGGAACCCGCTCCAGCTCTCTTCCAGCGTGAGCGGGTCACCGGTGCGCCGGACCCACGCCGCGAGGGCCTCGGCGGCACGGCGGTGGACCCCGGGGTCCACCGGGTAGTGAGGGGCCTCGGGCGCGGCCTCGAGCACGTCGCACACGGAGAGGCCCCAGCGGGTGCCCTCGCGCCGGATGTAGAAGGCGGCGTCGTCGTCCCAGACCACCGGCGGGGCGGCGCCGCCGGGCGCCGGCGCGCTGACGAACATGTGGCGTCGGGTCGTCCTCAGCGGGAGGTCGAGCCCCACTCGCCGGGCGATCGGTCCGCTCCAGGCCCCCGCCGCGACGACCACCCCGTCCGCCTCGAGCCGCTGGCCGCTCGGGAGCCTGACGCCCCGGACGCGGCCAGTGTCCAAGAGGACCTCCGCGTCGCCTGCGCTTCGCACCAGCGTGGCCCCGGCCCGTCGGGCGCTGCGGGCGAGGGAGGCCACGAGCCGGGCGCCGAGGATCCGGCCGCCGCGCTCGATCCAGTGGGCGCGGCCCTCGAGGCGCAGGGCATCGGCGGACTCCCTGAGGTCCGGGACCCTGTCCCGCAGCGAGGCCGCGTCCGCACGGAGCGCGAGTCCGCGTCGTTCGAGGTCATCGGCCCACGGTGGCTCCGCGTCGGCGAGGACGATGAGGCCCGTGCGCTCCACCAGCCGGTCGGCATCGAGCCCCGCTCTTCGCGGGTCGTCCAGGAGCCGGTCGGTCTCGAGGGCGAGGGCGCGCGTGACCGGGTCGTCCACGGCCACCCGCAGGATCTCCGCGCTCCGCCCGGTGGAGTGGGCGTCATGGCGCGGCTCGCGCTCCACCAGGGTCACGTCCACCTCTCCTTCGAGGGCGAGCGCGTGGGCGGTGGAGAGACCGGCGATCCCGCCCCCCAGGACGATGATCCTGCGTCGGCTCACCGGGGGCCCTCCTCGGCGCCTGTGGCCAGGGGGTGCGAGCGGAGGTCCAGGATCCGCAGCATGGCGGAGAGGACGAGGGAGTGGTCCACGGCGCCGCCCTGGATCGCGGCGCGCATCTGGTCGAGGGACATGGTGCCGACGTGGATGTCCTCGCCCGGGTCCTGGAGCTGTGCGCCGGAGAGGGTGCAGCCCTCGGCCAGGAAGTGGTGGCAGCGGTTGTTCAGGAAGGCGGGGTTCGGCGCGACGTGGCCCATGGAGGTCCAGCGCTCGGCCTCATACCCGGTCTCCTCCCTGAGCTCCCGCATGGCGGCGCGAAGGGGCTCCTCGCCGGGGTCGATCATGCCCCCGGGGATCTCGATGGTGGCGGCGCTGACGCCGAAGCGGTGTTGCTTCACGACGATCACGTCGCGGCCGGGGGTGAGCGCGACGACGTTGACCCAGTCAGGGGCGTCCACGACCACGCGCTCCATGCGCCGACCGGTCCTCGGGTTCTCTAGCTCCTCGAAGGTGGTGGTGAAGATCCGGTACTCGGTCCCCTTCCGGACGCCGTGGCGGGGCCAGGGCCTGGGGTCAGGGATCGCGCTCCCGCCGGCTCCGTCGCTGGCTGACATGGGCTCACGTTAGTCCGCGATCCACCCGATTGCACCGCCTGCAACGCCGGGAACCTCTGGGGATCTCCGGACGGATCTGGGGGTTGGGTGCGGGAGCCGGCGCGGGCGCGGCCTATTCTCTCCGCCCCATGGGCAGCAGCGTCAGCTCCAGCGGCGCCAACGCCCACGACTCCGCGACCGCGGAGCCGTCCGTTCGGGCGGGCCTCCTCGCCCTGGCGGCGGTCCAGCTGTGCTTCGGGCTCTTTCCGGTCTTCGGGGCGTTGGCCATGGACGCGGACACGGGCTTCTCGCCCTTCGCTGTGGCGACCTGGCGCATCGGCGTGGGGGCGGTGGTCCTGATGGCGATGGCGGTGGCCCTGTTCGGGCGGCGCGCCCTGCCTTCGCGGCGGGACCTCCCGACGCTCCTCGGCTTCGCGGTCCTCGGCATCGTCCTGAACCAGGGCCTGTTCCTGGAGGGCCTCCAGCGCTCCACGCCCATGAACGCGGGCCTCGTCATCTGCCTCATCCCGGTGTTCACCTACGCGGTGGCGGTGGTCCTGAGGAAGGAGGCGCTCCGCGGCCTTCGGGTGCTGGGCGTGGCCGTGGCGCTGGGCGGCGCGGTGCCGCTCTTCTTCTCGAGCGGCGGCGACCTCTCGTCCGAGCACGCCTTCGGCAACCTGCTCATGGCGGGGAACGCCCTGTGCTACGCCATCTACCTGGTGCTCTCCAAGCCGCTCCTGCGCCGCATGCCGCCCCTGGTGCTGGTGGCCTGGATCTACGTCCTCTCGATTCCGTTCCTGCCGTTCTTCTTCGTGGGGGAGTCCCTCCTCCCCGAGGCGGCCTCCCAGGGGGCCTGGCTGTCCCTCGCGTACGTGCTCGTCTTCCCGACGATCCTGGCCTACGCGCTCAACTCCTACGCCCTCGCCCGCGTGGAGGCGTCGACCACGGCCTTCTTCGTGTTCGCCCAGCCCATCATCACGGCGGTGGCCGCCGCGGCGCTGCTCGCGGAGCGCCCGACCCCCGAGCTCGGGCTCGCGGCCCTCGGGCTGTTCACGGGCATGGCCCTCGTGGTGCAGCGCCCCGCGCCTCGGCCGGCGGCGTAGACTCGGGCCCATGGAAGCCCCCGAGATCCCCGAGTTCCCGCACTTCGTCCACGAGACCGTCACCCGCTGGTCCGACGACGACAGCCAGGGCGTGCTGAACAACGCGGTGTACCTGACGCTCTTCGAGGAGGCGCGGCATGGCTTCAGCCGCGCCGCCGAGGTCCTCGTGGACGGGGCCTTCCCGTTCCTCCTGGCCCAGACCAACGTGCGCTTCGTGGCGCCGGGCCGGGGAGGTGAGAGCGTGCGCGTGGAACTCTCCACCGTCCACGTGGGCACGCGCTCCTTTCGACAGGCCTACCGCGTCCGCTCGGCCGAGGGCGAGATATGGGCCGAGGGCGAGGCCGCGCTGGTGTGCTACGACCCGGACACCATGAAGTCGGCGGAGATCCCGGCGGACCTCCGCGACGCCCTCGAGGCCATGAAGGGTTGAGGGGCGTCCCGGGCGACGGGGTTCAGTCCGCGGAACCGCCGCCGATCCCCAGGATCGCGCCGTAGATCATGTCCTCGTAGCTGCGGTAGATCTCGTAGGCCTCCGGGTCGTCGAAGGGCAGCAACTGACTGAAGCTGAAGACCGCGATGCCGCGCTCGGGGTCGATCGTGTAGTAGGTGTTGAAGAGGCCGGACCAGTAGCCGACGCCCTCGGGGCGCGCGCCGTCCTCGCCACCCACCTCGATCGCCCAGGAGAGGCTGTACCCGTCGTCGTACTCCTCGAGGGAGGTACGCTCGCGTTCCTGCGCCTGCCCTGGATCAGGGGGCAACGTCACGCGGACTCCGTCGGGGAGTTGATCCGTCATCATCAAGGACACCATCTCCTCTCCCAGAATCCTGGCGCCGTCGAGCTCCCCGCCGTTGAGGAGACAGCGCAGGAAGCGAGCGTAGTCCCGCGGAGTACTGAGCAGGGAGCCCCCCCCGTAGAAGCGCTCCATGGGGACCGGGCGGACGTCGGGCATGGGGACGAGCACGCCCGTGCCCGGGATCCGGGTGTGCAGGGTGACCCGCCCATCCATGAGCGGTTCGGTGAGGTTGTAGCCCGTGGAGTCGAGCCCGAGCGGTCCGAGGATGTGCCCCTTGAAGTAGGTGTCGAGGTCCTCCCCTGAGAGGCGCTCCACCACCCTCGCCGCGACCCCCACGCCGCGGCCGTAGACCCACGCCTCGCCCGCGTCGAAGATCCGGCGAGGCTGGACACCGAATCCCCAGTCGTACTCACCCTCCTCGAGCTTGTCCGGCAACGGCATGCCCGTGATGGGGTTGAGGCGGATCTCCGCGAGGATCGCCGGGCTCGTGAAGAAGTAAGCGAAGCCGGACGTGTGCCGCAGCAGATCACGGAGGGTCAGGGGGCGGGCCGGGGGGCGCCGGGTCCCGTCCTCCTCGAGGATCTGGATCTGTCGCAGCTCCGGCATGACCTCCTCGAGCGGATCGTCCAGCCCGATCCGCCCCTGCTCGACGAGCTGCAGCGCCGCCGTCGCGGTGATGGCCTTCGTCATCGACTGGATCTCGAAGACGCTGTCGGGGGACATGGGCGTCGGGTCGCCGATGCCATGCACCCCGTGGGACAGGAACTCCGCCGCGCCGTCACGGGTGATCGTGCCCACCACGACGCCGGGGATCGAGGTCTGCTCGACGACGGCGTCCATGGCCTCGCCGCGGGCCAGGGACGAGGCTTCGAGGCGCTCCTGGAGTGGCGGTGCGTTGGAGGGCGCAGGGGTCGAACAGGAGCCGGCCAGGAGGCCAAGGGCGACGGCGAGCGGCGCGGGCGAGCGGGGAGTCATGGGCGCGGTGGCGAAGGGAAGGACGCCCGGCCGTGCGAGGTCTGCCAGGGCGTGGGACAGAGCCTAGCCGGATCGACCATCGGCGCCGGTAGCGCGCCGCCGCCCGGTCAGGGGAACCCCCCGGTGAGAGTGTCCGGGGCGCCGGGATGTCCCGCGGCCCCGCCCCCGGTGAACCGGAGGCGGGGCCGCGGGAATTCCTGGGGTCGGCCGCCCGCTGGACGGCCGGCGGAGGGTCACTGGAAGGTGACCTCGAGCCCGTCGGTGAAGTTGGTGGTGGCGGCCCCGCCCACGAGGTCCCGATGCCAGGCCTGGAAGTACCAGGTCTCCCCCGGAGCCACCGCGATGCTCCCGCCGGCGGTCGTGGGGAACCCCGTCGTGTCGGTGAGGATCGTGAAGGTGCCGAAGTGGCCGCTGGCCATCACCTGCTGGGAGAAGCGACCGTGGTTGGTGCTCAGGCAGAGGTTCCCCTGGGACCCCCCCGGCGCGACGGTGAAGCCGGGACTCTGGGAGGCGAGGAAGATGCCGAAGGTGTGCTGCGGGAGCGAGGACGCGGTCAGCTGGAACAGGTTGGTGGCGACCTCCAGCGAACCCTGGGAGCTCATGGCGCCGACGGCGCCGGTGGAGTTCGGAGCCGCGACGCAGAAGTTGGACCCGAGGTCCCCGCCGGAGTACTCCACAAGGAAGTGGGTCGTGAAGAAGTGATCGTCCTCCGCGTCGTTCCAGGCGCCGCCAGGGAGCATCTCCGCAAACCCCTCCGACGCGCCGGCGAGGCTCGAATTGTTGGGCTCCCCGGGGATCCAGTTGGAGTATGTGAGCTCGCTCCCGTCCACCCATACCCAGCCGCCACCGGGCTCGGAGAAGCTGGGATGCGACGGGTCCTGGTAGAGCCCGATCCAGGGGCGGGTGCCGGGGAACTCCCGCGCGACCCACTCCACCTCTCGCTGGTCGTTGAAGATCACCAGGTGTCCGTCCCGTCCGATCCACTGGAGGGCCTCGGCCCGGCCCCGGGCGTCGGTCCAGGACCGGCGGTCCTCGAAGATCTCGTAGTAGCTTCCGTTGTTCGGGTTCAGGGTCGGGATCTGCAGCTCAAGCCGGAAGCTCCCCGCGCCTGTCTCTCCGGCGGTCTGGGACCCGAACCGGATGAGATACTGCTCGCCGGCGGCTGCCTGGAAGCGAACGGCGGTGTGCGACGGGCAGGAGGACGCAGCGCAGGTCAACTGGACGAGGTTGCCGCAGTCCGATCCCTGGTAGACCGCCGCTCGGGTCGCGAGGCTGGTCAGCCCGCAGGCCTCGACGGTCACCCGCGCCGTGCTCTGGGCGGTCCAGCTGAACCAGACGTCGGAGTACACCGGGACGCCGTTGCAGTCGGAGAGCCCCGTGGAGGTGGTCGCCGCTGAGTTATCGAAGGTGTGCGGGCCCGTGCCCGTGATCACCTCGGCATTGGCGCAGTCGTCTGCGCCCTGACCGAAGCTGAGGGTCAACGTGGAGGTGGCGATGAGGAAGGCGGGCAGGTTCCGGAGCATGGTGATCGAGGTGGCAGCGGGGCAAAGCTCGCGCGCCGGCCCCTGACTCAAGGGGAGGCGTGGTGGCCCACGCGGTCACCGGCGGCGGCGCTGTACGGGTATCCCCGTATAGCCTCTCCGGTTCAACTCCAAGACGCGATTTCTAACTTCCGACCGCAATCCCTCCGGGGTCCGACCGGCTGCAGGTCGGGGTTACTGAAATGTGACCTCGAGCCCGTCGGTGAAGTTGGAGGTCGTCGAGCCGCCCACGGCGTCGCGGTGCCACGCCTGGAAGTTCCAGGTCTCGCCGGGTAGGACGCTCACCGTGCCCAGGGCGGGGTCGGGGAAGGCGGTGAGGTTGGCCTGGATCGAGAAGGAGCCGTTGGAGCCGCTGTTGACGATCTGCTGCTGGAAGCGGCCGATGGAGCCGCCGAGGCACAGGTTGCCCTGGGATCCGCCCGGGGTCTGGGCGAACCCCTGGGTGCGCGAGGTGATGAAGAACCCGAAGCTGTTGTTGGGGAGCCCGCTCGCGCTGAGCGAGAAGTCGTTGTCGGCCACCGAGGGAGAGCCGTCGGCGGACATGGTGCTCTCGATGCCCGTGGAGTTGGCGTTCGCCGTGCAGTAGTTGGAGCCGAAGCCGCCGTCGGAGTACTCGACGAGGAAGTGGGTGGTGTTGGGGTGGTTCTCCTCGGCGTCGTTCCACTGGCCGTTGCCGTACATCTCGGCGTAGTCCTCCGCGCCGCCGCCGGCTGCCGTGTTGTTGGGCTCACCGGGAGCCCAGTTGATGAACGTGGCGTCGGTCCCATCCAGCCAAACCCAGCCGCCGGCGGGCTCGGAGTACTGGGGGTGATTGGGATCCTGGAACAGCCCGATCCAGGGCCGCCCCAGGGACAGGTTATTGACCGCCCAGTCGAGGTCCGCCTGATTCGAGAGCACGGCGAGCCGGCCGGGGCGCCCGATCCAGGTGAGGTTCGCCGCGCGATCCCGCGCCTCGGTCCAGGAGAGGTTCTCGGCGACGACCTCGTAGAAGCGACCGTTGTTCGGGTTCAACGTCGGGACGTACTCGGAGAGGGTGAACGTGCCGGTCCCCGTTGTGCCGATCGAGCGGGACCCGAAGCGGATGAGATACTCCTGGCCGGCGGTGGCCGAGAAGCGCACGGTCGATCCTGCGCTGCAGTCGATCGCGGAGCAGGTCAGCTGCGCGAGGTTGTTGCAGTCGTTGCCGTCGTAGACCGCCACGCGCGTCTCGAGGGTGGTCTGTCCGCAGACCTCGACCGTCACCCGCGCGGTGTTGGGCGCCGTCCACAGGAACCAAACGTCCTTGCGGACGGGCAATCCGTTGCAGTCGGAGAGTCCGGGCGTCGGGGTTGCGGCGGTGTTGTCGAAGGGGTGTGGGCCCAGGCCCGTGATGGGCTGCGCGTTCGCGCAGTCGTCTGCTCCCTGGGCGAAGGCTCCGGAGAGAGTGAGCGAGGCGAGGGCGATGAGGGAGAGCGGACGGCGCATGATCGGCGTTGGGGAAGGGAGTGACGTGCGTTTCGCACCGTATCAGTCATCCTGAAATCTCGCCATCGGGCTGCGCCAAGGGCAGGGGCGGTGCCTGCTGGCCGGTCCGGTTGGGGTCAATTCGGGCAGAACGCCTTGCCCTCCGCGAACTCGCGCATGCGCTGGACCTCGGCCTCGCAGGCACGCTTGCCGAGACCTCGCAGGTACGCGACGTCCTCCGGCGCAAGCCTCCTCCAGCGCCGTGACGGGGCGATGGTCTCCACGTCGTCGGCGCCGAGGCTCAGGGCGAGCATGACGAGCGCGAGGAAGCTCCCCGCCTGGCTCGGGTGCTCTCGGTCGGCCGCGTACAGGTCGAGGTCAGGCCGCTCGCGTCGTGCGAGCCCGAAGGCCTCGCCGACCGGCACGACCTGGACGTTCTGCCCGAGCGCCACCCCTCGGTGGGCAGCGACGATCTCCTCCAACGACAGCCACCCCAGCCGCTCGTAGTCCCAGGTCATGAAGAGGACCGGGCGGGCTCCCGCCTCCCGGACCAGCTCGATGAGCTTGCCTGCGTGCTCCTCAAACGAGGCCACGGTGGACTCGGGGATGTCCGCCTGGAGGACGACGACGTCCGCCTCACCGGCGTCGATCCGGTCGAGCACCTCGTCACGATGCCAGTGGGTCTCCAGGGAGGCGCCGCCCTCGACGCAGGGCTCCACCGTGACCCCGCGGTCCTCGCCGTCGAGGGCCGCGGCGAGCGGCTTCCAGAGGCCGCCGTTCCAGAAGGTGAAGCTGTTGCCCACCATGAGGACGCGGCCCGGAGGCGGGACGTCCCACCGGTGCGCCGGGCGAACTCGGGCGTCCTCCGCTGTTGCCTCGCCCGGCGAGCTCGGAACCGCTCGATCGTGGGGGAGCGGGGCCGCGCTACAGGCGGCGAGGGCGGGCACCGCGGCCAGGGCAGCCGGCCCCACCAGCGCGCGGAAGCCCGCGATCGCTGCTGACGGCCTCAACGGTCCGCACCGAGCTCGACCATGGCGTGTACCCACTCGGTCTCAAGGGCCGGGGCCATGGGGACGACCCAACGATGCGCGGGGCGGGTATTCCACTCCGCCCGCCAGGCGCGGTGCTCGGGGGTGTCGGGGAAGGACTCGGTGTCGGGGTAGGGGTAGCCGCTCATGGCGTGGAAAGGGAGCGGCTCGACCTCGAGGGCCTCGTAGGTGTTGTGGTCCCGGTCCTTGGCCCAGCCGTCGAGGAAGACGAGGTAGTCCCGCACGTGCCCCTCGGGGACGGGCGGGAGCTCGGACGCGTCGAAGCGAATGGTCAGCGCATCGCCCGAGCCCATGATCACGTACCGGTCGTCGACCTCGGTGAGCAGCGGTCCAACCGCCCCGTAGCGGGTGTAGTTGCCGGGGTGCTGGTCCCAGCGGGGCTCCATCGCGACCTTGTCCCAGTCGAAGAAGAGGGGGAGGTCTTGCCGGTCGGGGATCTGGCCCTCGGAGAATCCGCGGGACCACAGGCGCGTACCGACCGGCTCCAGCGAAGAGGTGAAGAGCTCCGCATCATCGTCGCACGTGGCGAGCTCGATGCAGTCCCAGTACAGCTCGAGGGTCGAGCCCAGGCGCATGCGGGGATCCTCGCGGTTCAGGATCTCCGAGATGTCGATGACCATGGTCTTGGTCTTGCCCGCGGGGAAGCCCACGGGCGGACCGGCGGGGACCCATGCCCCGTCGGGGCCAGGGATCTCGATGACGGGCGGGATGAACTCGACGCCTGGTGTCGCGGCGGAGGCCACGTTCGCGCTGGCGTCACTCCAGAAGAACCAGCCCGTGGCGACCATGCGCAGCAGCTTCGCGTCCTTGACGTCCGCCGGGTCAAATTCCAGCTCGAGCCAGTGGGGCTCCGCGAGCCCGAGGTACTGGCCCGCGAGGCGCTCGAAGGGGACCGGGTGGACGGAGTCGCGGTCGCGGATCTCGGCGGTCCAATCCGCGCCGTCGGAGCCGGTGGCCTTGCGCACCTTGGCGACCCGCTCGACCACGTGGGTGTGGGGCTCGGGGAAGGGGGGGAACTTGAAGCGCTCGTTCGGATAGATCGCCGTGCCCGCCGGGTGGTCCACGACGTCGAGGCGTACCCGGTCCAGGTAGGTGACCTCGCGCAGCTCCTCGGTGAACTGGAGCACCAGCTCGTCGTTCTCGTCGGGAACGAGCTGATCCCCACGCACGAGCACGTACTCGTCGTGATCCGGCGGCACGAGCATGCCCGGCGCCATGGGGAGGCCCAGGGGCGTGATCCCGATCACGTCGCTGATGAACTCGAACGTCTCCCCGTTCCAGGTGTAGAGGAACGGGCAGGAGCCGATCAGGCCCTCGGGCTGGACGCCGAAGTCGGAGTTGTCCAGGAAGAACTGAACGCCGGCCTCCACGTCGAGCTCCTGCTGGACCACGCCGTTGGGCCAGGAGACCCGGACCACATCGGCGTAGGGGCGGTCGCCGATCCCGATGATTGCCGCCTCTCCGCGCAGGTAGACGCGGCGGTAGAGGTCCTGAGCCCGAACCTCGAGGACCGCACCCACCGCCTGTCGGTTGTCCTTCTGCCCGACGAACTTGAGCAGCAGGGCGTTCTTCGCCGCGTTGGTGGGGGAGACCGCGACCAGGCCGTCGCCCGTCAGCTGGAGCACCTCGAGGGTGAGCGGCGCGTAGGGGTCCGGCCGATCGATGTCTCGCACCAGCAGGTCCTGACTCCCGCCCGTAGGCACCTCGAAGGCAAGGGGAGCCGGCTGGGTGAGGTCCAGCAGGCCGCGGCAGGTGCCGGTCGGGTCGACCCAGACCAGGTCGACCGCGCCGTTCATGTCGAGGTCCGTGACCTCGACGTGGCTCTCCTGGGAGACCGCCACGTCGAGCGCCGAAGGCTCGTAGGTCCCTGCGGCGGTGCGCCGGAACCAGCGTGACCCGTCGGCACCAGGGACGAGCAGGTCCGGGCGGCCGTCGGCGTCCAGATCCGCCACGGTGGGCTCCCGTTCGAAGGTGGCTCCGCCGAGCGCGCTCGCGCCGATGTCCTCGAAGAGCCCGCGCCGAAGGGAGTCCATCAGGTGCGTGCCGCCGGCGCCGCCGAAGATCAGATCCACGTCGTTGTCGCCGTCGAGGTCCTCGACGGCGCACCAGTCGAAGGCACCCTCGGGCAAGGTCGCGGCTTCGCCGGCGTCCCGCCACGCGCCTCGCGGCTGCACGTTGCCGTCCTTGTCCACCAGCGCGCCGGCTCCGTCGTTGCTCAGGAGCCTGGCTCCGAAGGTGCCGACCACGAGGAGGTCGAGGTCACCGTCGTGGTCGAAGTCCACGGTCTCGAGGTCGCGGATCTCGCCCTCGAAGGAGGGCAGCGCGACGGGGGAGGGGGCCCAGCGGGGGCCCTCGTCGGCGTCCGACTGCTCGAACAGCACGAGGCGGTCGCCGGCCCCGGCCACCACATCAAGGGTGTCACCGCTGAGGCGCTGGTTCAGATCGAGGGCGCGGATCGGGCCCGTGATCCCGGACGCCGCCAGCGATGTGGACTCCAGCTTGGAGTCGTCGCCGCCGTCCCGGAGGTGCACCACGAGGGCGCCGTCCTGGATGGTGACGAGGTCGAGGGTGCGGTCCCCGTCGAGGTCGCGGATCTCGAGGTCGGTGACCCCCGGCCCGAGGGGCGCGACGGTCCGCGCCTCGCCGAAGGTCGGGGCGACGGCCGGCCGAGCGGGGAATGAACCGAAGGGGGCGGGCGGGGTCACGCGGGCGAGCAGCCCCTGGTCCAACTCCACGTCGTTCGTGGACTTGAAGCCCTTCTCGCGGAGGGAGGTCCAGAGGCTGTCCCAGGCGCGAAGCTCCTCCTCGTCCTCACCGTACGCCGCGGTATAGCGGTAGCGCTGGTACACGGCGGTCACGTACCACTGGAGCCCGAGCTCGATGCCGAGGGCCACGACCTCGTCCAGGGCCTCCTCGGCGCGGTCAAGGTCCTCCTCCAGTCCGAGGAGTGCGCGCGCGAGTCCGAGCTTGGAGGGCGGATCACCGGGCGCAAGCTCGAGGACACGCTCGTAGAGCGCTGGGACCTCCTCCATCCGGTCGGGGTCGTAGGAGACGAGCCTGGCCCGGAGGTAGTTGGCGCCGGGGTCGTCGGGGGCGGCCTCGAGGGCCCGGGTGACGAGGGCCATGGCTCCCTCGAAGTCGCCGGTCTTGAGGGAGGCTTGGGCGGCGATGACCAGGTCGCCGACCTCGGGGCTCGTACCGTTGATCAGGGGCGAGATCTCCTCCAAGGCAAGTCCGTACTCCTCGTCCGAGAAGAGCACGGCGACCCGCTCCCGGGTGAGGGTGGCCTCGACGGTGGGGCGGGCCGCGTCCACCCCGGCGTCGGGTTCTCCGCAGCCGCCCAGGAGCGGCGCGAAGCCGAGGACGGCGAGGGTTGCGGTGGCGGGGACGAGCTGCGAGGGGAAGAGAGCGGTCATGTTCGGCGGGGAGCGGGGCGACGCATGGGTACGAGCAGCCTCCGCCGATGTTGGTGGGGCGAGCGCTCGAACCTGCGGATCCGGACACAGGCTACGGGGCAGGCAGGGGCGCTCCAATGGCGAACCGCCCATTGGGCGGCAGACGGGGGCACGGCCGCGCGGCGGAGTTGGTGCTCACCGCGGGGGCCGCGCTGTGGCAGACTCAACGGACCTTGCAAGAGCAACCACTCACCCCGAGTCGAATGCGCGCGGATGGCTGGCGGGTCGCCTGCGCGTTCCTTGTCTGGCTGATCGCCGGCGCTGGCGCGGTCTGGCTGGGGGCTCCGCCTGCCCCCCTGCCGACCAGCGCGCCCGCCGAGGTTGCCTCCGGCGGTCGCGCCCTCGCGCTCCTCGAGCGGATCGCCCGCGAGGATGGCGGCGGCGCGCCCCAGCCGAGGCCCCCGGGGAGCGCCGCGAACGCCCGCTGCCGGGAGCGGATCCTCACGGAGTGGCGGCGCATGGGGTTCGAGCCCGAGGTCTCCGAGCGGGTGACCGTCGCGGCCGATCGACGCGTGGCCGGGGTGACCCGGAATATCGTCGTGCGCCTCCGCGGCGACGGCCGAGGCCGCGGGCCGGGGAGCGCGATCCTCTGCATGGCGCACTACGACTCTGTTCCCGCCGGACCGGGCATCAGCGACGACCTCGCCGGGGTCGCCGCGCTGCTCGAGGTGGCCCGCGCCCTGAAGGCGAGGGGGGGCACCTCGCGGGACGTGATCTTCCTCTTCGAGGACGCCGAGGAGGGGGGGCTGCTGGGTGCGGAGGCGTTCGCGCAGCACCATCCGTGGGCGGCGGACGTTGGCGCGGTGATCAACCTGGAGGCCCGTGGGACCGGTGGCCTCAGCCGCATGTTCGAGACCGGGGTGGGGAACGCGGAGTTCGTCGGGGCGTGGGCGCAGGCCGCGAGCCGTCCTAGCGCCCACTCGATCAGCGTCGAGGTCTACCGGCGGATGCCCAACGACACGGACTTCTCCGTCTGGCGTGAGCGCGGCGTCCCGGGGCTCAACTTCGCCTACATCGGCGGCGTGGCCCGTTACCACACGCCCGTGGATGACCTGGCGCACCTCGATCGACGCAGCCTGCAGCACCACGCGACCAACGCCTTCGAGGCGGCGCTCGCTCTCGACGGCATGCCGTTCTCCGAGGGGGCGGCAGCGGAGGGCGCGGGAGCGGCCGGCGACGTGGCGTTCTTCGACGTCGGCTCGCGCCGCCTCGTGACCGTACCGCTCACCGTGCTCAGGGGCCTCGCTGCGCTGTCCTTCCTGCTGACCCTGGTGGGGGTGGGCCGTGCGCTCGGCCGTGGAGCCCTCGGCTTCAAGGGGCTGGCCCTCGCGCTCCTCGGGATCCCCGTCGCAGCGAGCCTCGCCGCGCTGGCGTCGCAGGTGGACCTCAATGTGCTCCGCAGCCTCGGCGCGCCCGCCGCGACGTTCTCCGCGGCCACCCACGTGATCGCCATCAGCGTCGTCGCCCTCGGCTTTGGCCTGCTGCTGGCTCTTGCCGTCTTCCTCTCGCGCTTCATGAGCGCATCGGAGACCTGCGGAGCGGTGGCCCTGAGCTTCTCCCTGACGGGGATGCTGCTGTCCTGGAATGTGCCAGGCGCGGCACCCCTGCTCGTGTTGCCCGCCCTCGTCCTCGCCGCCGCCTGGTTCCTCTTCCCGAGGAAGGGCGATCTGGGCGCACGGGCGTGCAACGCTGGGGTCGTGGCCGTCGGCGTGGCGGCGATCCAGTGGACGCCGCTCCATCTCTCGTTGCTGGACGCTTTCGGAGCGAGCTCGGGGGTGAGCCTCCTCGGGCCCCTGCTCCCCTGCGCGGCCCTTTGCCTGCCCGGGATCTGTCGCGCGGCGGCTGGCGCCTCCCCGTGGTTCAGCGCGGCCTTCGTGGCGTGTGGCATCGCGGCGGGCGCGGCGGCGACCCAGGCGCGCCCCTTCACCGAGGACGAGCCCGGGCGCCTGAACCTCGTGCACCTGCAGTCGTCCAGCGGGAGCGCCTCCTGGCACGTGCTCTCCGGCGGGGCCGCCGTGGACGCGGAGGACCGCTCGATGTTCGCGAGCGCGCTGGGGGGAGCGACCCTCGGGGAGGACCGCGAGCGGATCCCGTGGTCGGGTCAGGCGGCCTTCGCCGTGAGCACCGGGCCCTCGGAGGAACTCCCCCCCGAGCTGGAGGTGGTCGAGGTCCGGGAGGCGGAAGGCACCCGCACCATCCGGCTCCGCATGCGCTCGGTCCGTGGGGGGGACGAGCTCATGCTCAGGGCCTGGGGGCTGGATCGCCTCCGCTTCGAGGGCATCACGATCCCCTCACCGCTCATCCGGTGGCTCGGCCCGGGGACCGAGTGGCGTGAGTTCGAGATCGACGTGGTCGACGACCCCGTGCGCGAGGTCGCGTTCGCCGTCTTCGACAAGCGCTTCAGCCTGGGCAGAGACCTCGCCCGGCGGGCCGAGCTCTTCATGGAGGAGCGCGCTCCGCTGCGGGTCCCCTCAGGGGATGGAGACGGCTCCGTGGTTCGAGCCGACCTGACCCTCCGTCCCGATCCGGAGGGCGAGGGCGTCGTGCTCGTTCCGAAGGGAGAGGGTCGAGGCGCCGAGGCCGGGCCCGGAGGGGACCGATGAGCCGCGCGGTTCAACGCCGGCTTGCCCTCCTGGGCACCCTCCTCCTCGCCGCCTGCGGCGGAGACGACCCCAGGCCCAGCGTGGTCATGGTCGTCGGTGACACGTTACGCGCCGACAAGCTCAGCTGCATGGGGGGGCCCGAGGGGTTGACGCCGTACCTGGATCGAATCGCCGCGCAGGGCGTGCGCTTTGACCAAGCCCGCTCGCACGCTCCCTGGACCCTGCCCTCGACGGCCTCCATGCTCACGTCCCTTCACCCCGAGGAGCACGGGGCTGGCGGACGCCTGGGGCGCTTCACCAAGCTCGACGCCGGGGTTCAGACGGTGGTGAAGACCTTCCGTGAAAAGGGCTACCGGACGCATGCCATCGTCAACGTGCTCTTCCTCGATCCGGAGCGCTTCGGCGTGACCCGTGACTTCGAGACCGTGGACCAGCAGGTGTTCGAGACCAACGTGGAAGTTCGGGCGGCGGACGCGACGACCCGTGCGGCGTTGGACTGGATCGAGGCCAACGGTGACGACGGGCCGTTCTTCCTCCTCGTCCATTACTTCGATCCCCACTGCGTCTACGCGCCCCCGCGCGCCTTCCGGGAGCGGTGGGCGGAGCCAGGAGACCGGGAGGGCGAGTGGACGTTCGGGACACGGCCGCAGATGGTCGCGATCCGCGAGGGCGAGCTCTCGCCGGCGGCCGCCACGATCCGGCGGGCGGAGGCGCTCTACAACGGCGAGGTGAGCTACCTGGACGCCCAGATCGGGCGCCTGGACGACGGGCTGGCGGCCCGCGGGAAACGAGATGACCTCGTGCTGGTTGTGACCGCTGACCACGGTGAGGAGTTCCTCGAGCACGGGGGCTTCGAGCATGGTCACACCCTCTACGACGAGCTCGTCCGGGTCCCCATGGTGATCCGAGCGCCGGGCCTGCTGGCGCCGGCGGTGGTGAAAGCCCCGGTCCGTCACATCGACCTCGCGCCGACGCTCTGTGAGCTCTGCGACCTGCCCCTCCCCGAGCAGTTCCTGGGGCGGAGCCTGGTCGCCCTGGCGGGGGGGGAGGCGGGAGTTCCCCGGCCGACGCTGGCCCACGGAAACATGTGGGCGCGGCCGCAGACGAGCTGGACATCGGGGGGGTGGAAGCTGATCGTTCGTGACGGTGTGGCCCCCGAGCTCTACGAGGTGGCGTCGGATCCCGAGGAGCAGCGCGACCTCGCCGATTCCAGGCCGGAGGAACTCGCGCGGCTGCAAGCGGAGCTCGAGGCCGTCGAGCTTGGCATGGGCGCCCTGAAGCGAGGCGAAGAGGCCTCCTTGGACCCGATCACCCGCGAGGTCCTGAACGGTCTCGGCTACGGAGGAGGAAGACCACGATGAACGCAACGCCTGTTTCAGCCCTGCTGCTCCTGACCCTCGCCGCCTGCGCGAACGCCCCGATCGCCGCGCGAGCCGATGGTGACCGGCGCCCCAACGTCGTGATCATCTACGGCGATGACGTCGGCTTCGGGGACCTTGGCTGCTACGGCGCCGAGAAGATCCCCACGCCGAACCTGGACCGACTCGCTGCGGAGGGGCTGAGGTTCACCGACGGGCACTGCGCAGCCGGGACCTGCACGCCCTCGCGCTTCGCCCTGCTCACCGGCGTCCACGGCTTCCGCAGCGGCGTCCGCGTGCTCCCACCGAACGCCAGGCTGACCATCCCGGTGGACGCCTGGACGCTCCCGGACACCTTCAAGGCGGCGGGCTACCGCACGGGGGTGGTGGGCAAGTGGCACCTGGGTCTGGGGGCGGAGGGTGAGCCCGTGGACTGGAACGGGTCGGTCAAGCCAGGGCCCATGGAGCTGGGCTTCGACGAGTCGTTCTTGCTCCCCTCCACCAACGATCGCGTCCCGTGCGTCTATCTCGAGGGCCACGAGGTCGTCGGGCTGGACCCGGAGGACCCGCTCTTCGTCGGCAAGCTCAAAGACCTCCCCGAGGGGAGCACCAGCTACCCCGACGGAAAGAAGCAGCCGGAGGCGATGACCTACTACCCCAGCTCCCACGGCCACAACCAATCGGTGATCAACGGCATCGGCCGGATCGGCTACATGGCCGGCGGCGAGTCGGCCCTGTGGGATGACGAGACCATGGCCGACGTGTTCGTGGAGCGGGCCACCCGGTTCATCGACGAGAACGCGGAGGAGCCCTTCTTCCTGTTCTTCTCCTCCCAGGACATCCACGTCCCGCGCACGCCCCACCCGCGCTTCCACGGCAAGAGTGAGCTCGGCTATCGGGGGGACGCCATGGTGCAGCTGGACTGGGCCGCCGGCGCGGTGATGGCGGCACTCGAGGCGCGGGGGCTCACCGAGGACACCATCGTGATCTTCTCCAGTGACAACGGTCCGGTGTACGACGACGGCTACGTGGATGGTACGACCGTGCTCACGAGCCGGGAGGAGGTCGACCGCGGCCATGACGGCTCCGGTCCCTATCGCGGCGGCAAGTACCAGGTCTACGAGGGGGGCACGCGCGTGCCGCTCATCGTCCGCTGGCCCCGGGGGATCAAGCCCGGCGTGTCCAACGCGCTGGTGACGCAGGTGGACCTGGTGGCCTCCTTCGCGTCGATGCTCGACGTCCCGCTCCCCGAGGGGGAGGCCATGGACAGCCGGGACGCCATGGCGGCGCTGCTCGGCCACGACCCGGTGGGCCGCCAGTACGTGGTGGAGGAGGCGAGGGGGCTCGCCCTGCGGGACGGCCCCTGGAAGCTCGTCCAGCGGCCCAAGGGGACCGATGAGCTGTACGACCTCTCGGTCGACGTGGGGGAGGCGTCGAGCGTGGCGGCCGAGCACCCCGAGCGGATGGAGGCGATGTCGGCGAGGTTGAACGAGGCCAGGGCCGTCGGGCTCAGATCCCTCGGGCTGCGCTGAGGGTCAGCGGCCGAAGCAGATCACCTCGGCGCCGGTGCGGTGGAACAGCCGGCCGCCGGCGTACGAGATCGAGTTCGCCGTCCACACCTCGCCCGCCGGGCCCAGGTCGTTGACGGCCAGGAGCGCCGTCCCGTCGAAGGGCCTGGCGGCCGCGTCGAGCACGTAGACGACACCGCTGGCCAGGGTGAAGTACAGGCGTTCGTTCACGCGCGTGGGCGACCCGTTGAAGACCCAGTCCCACCCGTCCCACCGACAGCGGTCGTCCCCCGTGACCTCCTCACCTCGGCTGTTCAACGGGCGGGCCACACGCGGCGTCCGCCAGAGGTACTCGAGCTCCCCGTTGCTGGCCGAGACGAGATCCGTGGGGACCTCGAGGTACTCCACGGTGCCCGCGCGGGCGTCCACGCGTCCGAAGCTGTAGGCCGGACCGATGGTGGGCTTGCCCCACGCCGTGGCGTAGCACTGGAAGTAGACGGCGCCGTGGGCGGCGATCATGGAGTAGCGAGCCGGGAAGACGCCCTTGTCGAGATCCACGTCCTCCTCGGTGATCCAGTCGCCGAGGGTCGGGTCGAAGGTGCGCCGGGTCACCCCCTTCACGAGGGAGATGGACCTCACCTCCTCGCCGGAGGCGAGGTCGAGGACCACGAGCTGGTTACGGGGCTCCTTGAGGATCCAGTAGGCGTGGTGCGCGTCGTGGGCCATGGTCTGCAGGGAGGCCTCGTGGTTGCCGCGCGGGTCCTCATAGCGCCAGCTGCGTTGCCCCGCGTCTGCCCCGTCGAGGCGCGTGAGGGTGACGCCCACGGGCCGCTCGGGGACCGCGTGGGGCCCGCCCCGAGCGTGGAGCATGCGCGGCGCGCCGCCGCCCACCACGGTCGGCGCGTTGTACTGGGTGAGCCCGTCCTCGCTCCGCCAGAGCTCGGTGCCGGTCGCGGCGTCGAGGCCCACGAGGTGGTGCCACCGGCCGTGGAGGGCGCCTTCGTCCTCCGACCGGGCGGGTGAGGCGTCGTCGCCTTCGGGGACGAGCGGCTCCATGTGGACGAACACATGACGGGCTCCGTCCTCCACGACGACGGGCTCGAACTGCTTGTTGAAGGGGCCGTCGAAAGCGGGGGTGTAGACGCGCTCCCAGCGCACGCGCCCCTCGCCGTCGAAGCACACGACGCGGCCGGCCGCGTTGGTGAAGATGACCTCCTCTCCACAGACCACGGGCGAGGCCGAGGTCGCGTCGGAGAAGGGGTAGGTGTAGATGGCGGGGACGCTGCCCTCGATGCGCCGGGTCCAGATCAGCTCGCCGGTCTCCGCATCGAGGCAGTGGGCGTCGATGTCCTTGCCCACCACCGCGCGCCCCTCGGTCGCGTGCTTGAACCGCTCGGCCTCCTCGGGATCGAGGGCGTTGGCGGGGTCCCAGGGGGCCATGGACGCGACATAGACGCGACCGTTCGCGACCGTGACGCCGCCCTGGCCGGTCTCGGGGAGGGGGGCTCGCCACCGTACGTTCACTCCACGGCGGACGCTGAAGTGCCTAGGCGGCTCGGGCCCGGCGCTGCTCCAGTCCCCGTTGGGTCCGGGGCCCTGTGGCCATTCGGCGACGGGAGTGGCCCCGCCTGTGGCGCAGGCCAGCGCCAGAGGGAGGAGCGAGAGGGCGGCGAGCGTCGAGGTGGGGAGCGGCTTCATGCCCCGAGGATAGGCGCGCCGTGCCAGGACGGCGACGACCCGGTCAGGATGGGGCGCGCCTCACCGGCACTGGAAGTCGGCCACGATGAGCTCGACCTGGGTGCGTCCGCGCCAGTGGCTGAGCCTCGGGGTGAAGACGAGGTCCACCGGGCGGGACATCCGGAGCTCGTGCTCGCGGCTGGCCATGCCGAAGGCGAGCGCCTTGAGCACCGTCGTGCCCGACCGGACCTGCAGCAGCATGTGGGTCCGGTCCTGGCCGATGATCCTGGGCATCTCCTCCAGGCGCACATCCTCGGCCAGCAGCACCGGCTGGGGGTTGCCCTCGCCGCAGGGCTCGAGCCGCTGGATCTGGCGCATCAGGTTCTCGTCGAAGCCCTGGAGTTGGACACGGGTGTCGATCCGGAGGTCCTGGACGGCGTCCCTGGGGGGGAGCTCCTTGGCCCTCGCGACCAGCGACGCGCGCAGGTCCTCGAGGCGCTCCCCGTGGATCTCGCAGCCCGCGGCCATGGCGTGCCCGCCGAAGCGGTTCATGTGATCCGCGCCGCCGCGCATGATGTCCAACACGCTGACGCCGGGGACGGAGCGCGCGCTCCCGCGCCCGATGCCCTCATCGTCGATGCCGATGATGAGCGCCGGACGGTGGAAGCGGTCCACGATCCGGGAGGCGACGATGCCCACCACGCCGGGGTGCCAGCCCGCGCCGCCGAGGACCATGATCGGATAGGCCTCGGGGTCCGCGAACTGCTCGGCCTGCTCGAGCGCCTCCTCGAGGACGCCGCGCTCCACCTGGCGGCGGGCGTCGTTGAGGGACTCGAGGTGCTCCGCGTGCCGGCGTCCCTCCACCGCGTCCGCGGCGAGCAGGGTCTCGACCGCGCGCGCCGCGCTGTCCATGCGCCCGCTGGCGTTGATGCGCGGGCCAATCTGAAAGCCGATGTCCTCGGCGGTCAGGGCGCGGCCAGCGAGGTCGGTGCGCTCCAGGAGCGCCTGGACGCCGGGAGAGGGGGACTCGTGCAGCGCTCGCAGCCCGAAGTGGGCGAGGATGCGGTTCTCTCCGATGAGGGGGACCACGTCGCAGACGGTGGCGATGGCCACGTAGCCGAGGGCCTCGAGCAGGAACTGGCGCAGGTCGGGCCGGACCTTGTCGCCGCCGCTCATGCGCTGGCAGACGGCCCAGGCGAGCTTGAAGGCGACCGCGCTCCCGCAGAGTTCCCGGAACGGGTACTCGGAGGTGGGGAGCTTGGGATTGACCAGGGCGAAGGTGGGGGGGAGTTCGCCCTCGGGGGGCTCGTGGTGGTCCGTGACGATCACGTCGACGCCGGCCTCCCGGAGAGCGGCGATGGGCTCCACCGCCGACGTCCCGTTGTCCACCGAGATGACAAGGGTCGCGCCCGTCTCCTTGGCCTTCACGACCGAGTGGTCGCCGAAGGAGTAGCCGTCCCGCGTGCGGTGGGGGATGTGCCATTCGACCCGCGCGCCCAGGTGCCGGAGGAAGCGCACCAGCAGGACCGTGCCGCTGACCCCGTCCACGTCGTAGTCGCCGTGCACCAGCACGGTCTCGCCGTCGGCCACGGCCTTCTCCAGGCGCTCGGCGGCGCGCCCCATCTCGGGCAGGCTGGCTGGATCGTTGAGCCCGTGGAGGGTCGGCGTGAGCTGGGAGGCGGCCTCCGTGGGCGTACTGTGCCCCCGGTTCACCAGGAGTCGAGCCAGCACCTCGGGGACCCGCTCCGAGTGCACGAGACCCTTGACCAGCTCCGGGTCCGGCTCCATCAGGTTCCAGTGCCCGGGGAGGCCCGGCTGTCCATGGGAGGTGGAGGAGGGCGAGGCCGAGGCCGTCGGGGAGGGAGGCGCCATGGACACAACCTAACAGCGGCTCGGATCGGGATCGAGCCCGGCGACGCGACGGGGGGCGCTCGGAGCGCTAATCTCGGGGGACCATGAGTTCCGGCAAGCAAGCCAGCAGCGAGGCGAACCCGTTCCGAGCCCTCCCCAGCGTGGACGAGGGCCGGCGGATGCTCGATGGGCTCCTTGGCGGGGACCCCGCAGGATCCGGGGAAGCGGCGGCTCGAATGGCGGCGATCCCGGCGGCGGTCCGCACCGAACTCGTCCAGCAGGAGCTCGAAGCGGTCCGGCGCCGAATCGCGAAGGACTGCATGAGCGCCGCCGACGTGGAGGCGGAGGTCTCCGGCGGCGGGTTCGAGGCGGCGCTCCTCGAGCGCGCCAGGGTGGAGGCCGGACGCGGCGTTCGGTCGGCGGTGAACGCCACGGGGGTCGTGCTGCACACGAACCTCGGGCGGGCCCCGGTGCACCCGGAGGCCGCGGAGCGGATGCGTGCGGCGGCCGAGGGCTACTGCGTGCTCGAGATGGACCGCTACAGCGCGCGGCGCAACGAGCGGGACGCGCGCCTCGGCGTGCTCCTCGCTCGCCTCACGGGGGCGGAGGCGGGCATCGCCGTGAACAACTGCGCCGGCGCGGCGTTCCTGATGATGCAGACCTTCGCCGGCGGGCGCGAGGCCATCGTCAGCCGTGGGGAGCTCGTCGAGATCGGCGGTTCTTTCCGGGTCCCCGATGTCATGGCACGGGCCGGCGTGCGCATGGTGGAGGTGGGCACGACCAACCGCACCCGGGCCGTGGACTACGAGCGCGCCATCGGCCCGGACACCGGGCTGCTCATGAAGGTGCACACCAGCAACTACCGCGTCGTCGGCTTCACCGAGGAGGCGGACCCCGCCGAGCTCGCGCGCCTCGGCAAGGAGCACGGGGTGACGTCCGGCTGGGACCTGGGGTCGGGGCGGATCGAGGTGGAGGGCACGCGCCCCCTCGAGGAGGTCGGCGACGAGACCGTTGTGCGGGACGCGGTGGCCACCGGCGTCGATGTGGTCGCCTTCTCCGGGGACAAGCTCCTCGGCGGCCCCCAGGCGGGGTTGATCGTCGGTCGCGTGGAGGCGATCCGGGCCCTGCGCGGGAACCCGATCTACCGGGCGCTGCGCCTGGACAAGGTTGCGCTCGCCGGCCTGGAGACCACCCTCGAACTCCTGCTCGCGGGGCGCGGGAGCGAGATTCCCTCGCGCCGCCTCATGCACCGGCCAGAGTCCGAGCTCGCCGAGAGCGCCGCGCGCATCGCGGCGGCCATCGACGCGCTGCCAGGCTTCTTTGCCGAGGCCGTCCCGGAGAAGTCGCAGCCCGGCAGCGGCAGCGCGCCGACGATCTTCCTCCCCACGACGGCGGTTCGGGTCGCGGGAGACGGCCACTCCGCCGAGTCCCTCGCGACCCGCCTCAGGGCCGGCGAGCCCCCGGTCTTCGTTCGCATCCACGAGGACGCGGTCCTCCTCGACCCTCGCGCGCTCCTTCCCGGAGACGAGGCCCGCCTCCTCGCCGCCTTCGAAGCGATCGCCTGACCTCCGCGGG
>CALJGV010000005.1 GCA_938075305.1 uncultured bacterium | reverse complement strand
GCATGTTCGACCTCGACTTCGATGACCTCCGCCAGCGCTTCGGGCGGGACGGGTTCGTGCGGATCCCCAGGCTCCTGGACGACGGCCAACTCGAGGAGCTGACGGCGACGTACATGCGGTTCGTGCGGCGGGAGATCGCCGTGCCCGGCCGGGACTACTGCGACATGGCGGGGGACTACGGGGCCGCGCCGGAGGACTTCGACGTGGTGAACGTGATGCTGCCCCGTCGGCATCACCCCGCGTTCGCGGAGAACGCCTGGGAGAAGCTGGCGGCCGAGGTGGCCGCCGGGCTGCTCCCCGACGCCACGACCCTCGACTACGACCAGCTGGTGGCGAAGCCGCCGGGGCACCCCAAGGCGGTCTTCCACTGGCACCAGGACCTGGCCTACTGGCCGGCGACGCCGTCCCCTGAGACGGTCACCCTCTGGCTGGCCCTCGACGACGTGGACGCGAGCAACGGGTGCCTGCGCTTCGTGAAGGGGAGCCACCTCGAGCCCGAGCTACGGCGGCACCGGCCCCTCACGGGGGACCGCGACGAGTCCCACACCCTCGTGGCCGACGTGGACGAAGGGGACCCCGCCATCGTCGAGGCGCCGCTGCGGCGGGGGGAGGCGCTCGCGTTCCGCGAGCGGATCGTCCATGGCTCCGGCGGAAACGTCAGCGACCGCTGGCGACGCGCCTACGTCATCGCCTTCCGGACCGCCGAGACCGTCGCGGCCGAGCGCGCCATGGGCTTCACCCACAGCCACGAGGACGACCTGGACGTCCTGCGCGGCGTGAGCGGCCTCGAGGGCGACGGGCCGGCCTGAGCGACCGGCCCCCCTTTGGTGGGGGGCTACTCGTCGTTGAGCTCGACCATGGCGCGGCCCATGGCCTCGCCGACGTTCATGTAGGTCTCGGCGTTCCCGCCGTAGTGCCCGTTGGAGGCGCCGCCCTTGGAGAGGGGGTGGGTGTAGACCGTGGCCACGTTGCCCTTGAACTCGCGGTACTTGCCGGAGCTGCCGTCGACGTTGAGCATCGCCTCGAGGATCTTCCCCTCGTTGCCGTCCGCGCCCTTCTTCGTCTGGCCGAGGGTCGCGATCACGAACTTGGCCTCGGGGGCGCCGAAGTCCGCGCGCAGCTGGGCGATGAGCCGCACGAGGTTCTCCTCGTACTTGCTGGCGTGGGCGTCCTTGTAGCGGTCCTTGTCGCCCTGCCACCAGAAGAAGCCCGCCACCTCGTACTCCTTCGCGCCGGGGTAGTACTTGTCGAGGTCCTCGAGCACCTTCTTGGCCCGGGCCACGTCCCCGTCATACTGCATGCCGGCGTACCAGTTGATCCGCTCGGGCTCGGTGCCCTTGTCCCAGACGTCCGGCGAGTCCTTGTAGCCGGCGTAGACCTTGCCGTCGATCTCGTACCGCTCCGACCCCGGGGGGAGCAGGTCCCATCCCAGGGAGCGGTTGCCGATGCAGCTCTTCAGGACCATGACGGGGGCCTCGGTCGCGTGGCCGAGGTGGTGCCCGATGCCGTACTCCGGCCCGATCTTGCCGCCCGTGACGGTCATGAACTCGTTGTTGAACTGACGCGAGCCCCCGGTGCCGCTCCCCATGACGCGGACGTGGCGCACGTCGTTGCGCGTGGTCCAGGCGCCGGCGTCGTCCACGAGGTAGGGGTAGAGCCCCTTGCTTTGAACGGCGAAGGTCAGCGAGCCCTCGTCGCCCTTCACCTTCCCCGCGCCGAGCATGTTGGACTGGCCCAGGAGCACGTAGACCTGGACCGGCTTGGACATGTCCGCGGGCTTCCCATCAGGGTCGGGCAGCTCGTCCTCGGCGTGGACGCCGAGCGGGGAGGCCTGGGCGAGCTGCGCGTTGGCGGTGAGGGCGATCGCGACGAACACGAGGGCCATGGCCGGCAGGGCGAGGAGGGGGAGAGAGCGTCGGGCGGAGGCGGCGGAGCAGGTCATCTCGGGTGGCGCCGTCGGGGCGCTGGGGGGCACGTGGCGGGGAAGGGGTGGTCAGGACCATCCTAGGGGCCGCCGCGCTGCGTGGTCTCCGATTGCGCGGGGCCTGGGCGAGGGAGGCCGGTTCGATGGCGGGACGCAATGTACGGACCTCGTTCAGTCGCGACGGGTGGGCCGGGACGCTTCACCCGCGGGGCGATCGCGCCGATATCGTGCGTGGCGGCCGCAACTGCACGCGCTGCCGAGTATCTGTTGAACCACCACCTCCCCACGCCGATGGTCTGCCTCTCCCTTCCCCGCGTCCTCCTCGTTGGCCTCGTCGCTGCCTCGGCGCCCCTCGCGGGCGCGACCGTACCCGCGCCGGCTCCCGACGGCTCGGAGACGGCCATTCGCCTCCCGCGGAACCCCGCCATCTCCGCGGACGGCCAGCGCATCGCCTTCGCCTGGCAGGGGGACGTGTGGACCGCCTCCATCGACGGGGGCGAGGCCATGCGGCTGACCATCCACCCCGGTGACGACGGCTCCCCGATGTTCAGCCCGGACGGCACGCTCGTCTACTTCTCGAGCGACCGATCCGGCCGCAGGCAGATCCACGTCTGTCCCTCCGATGGGGGGCCGGCGTCCCAGGTGACCTTCGACTCGGCCTCGAAGACCCTCCACGACATCACGGCGGACGGCGGCCACCTGCTGATCAGCCAGTCCACCGACCGGGGCTGGCACTACTCCGAGGCGGGCCGCGCGTTCCTCGTGGACGTCACGGGCAAGACGCCCAAGCGCATGCTCTTCGACGCCGGCGTGCGGGACGCGGCCATCAGCCCCGACCAGACCAAGGTGCTCTTCTGCCGGGGCCGCTCGAACTGGAACCGCAAGGGGTACCAGGGGCCGCAGGCCATGCAGCTTTGGCTCGCGGACCTCAGCACCGAGCCGGTGACGCTCACGCGACTGGACTCGGACCGGGAGCGCTTCCAGAACGTGGCCTCCATGGACCCCATGTGGTCCGCCGACGGCCAGACCGTGTACTTCAACAGCGACGCCGACGGGACGTTCGACGTGTACTCCATGCCGCTCTCGGGCGGCGAGTCCACGCGGGTCACCGACGTCGGCGCGGCGGACGGGTCCGACGACGGCGTGGCCTTCCCGGCGCTCGCGCGCAACGGGGGCAAGCTGCTGGTCCGCCGCCTCTTCGACCTGCAGGTCATCGACCTGAAGACCGGAGAGGGCTCGCCCATCGAGCTGTTCGCTGCGGGGGACGGGGTGGTGAGCCCGATGGAGCGGCGGTCCCTCAGCAAGGCGGACCGGGTGGCCTTCACCCCGGACGGCAAGCAGATGGCCTTCGTCTCGGGCCAAGACCTCTGGGTCATGGACCGGATCCTGAAGGAGCCGGTCCGGGTGACCCACACGGCCAACGACGAGACCTGGCCCGTGTTCAGCGCGGACGGGGCCACCCTCTACTTCGTGACCGACAGCGGGGGTGAGGCGGACATCTGGGCCGCCACCCACGACCAGGAGGACGGGATCTGGTGGATGGCCGAGGACTTCAAGCTCCGCCAGGTCACCGACGACCGCGCCGTGGAGTCGGACCTCCAGCTCAGCCCCAACGGCAGCCACATCGGCTACATCAAGGGCACCGACATCTTCGTCATGGACGACGACGGCACGGACCACCGGCGGGTGGCACCGATGTGGTCGAGCCCCGACTACGCCTGGTCCCCTGACGGGCGCTGGATCACCTACGTGACCCAGGACGACGACTACAACCCGGACGTGTTCATCGTCCCCCTCGACGGGACGCGGGAGCCCTTCAACCTGTCCCGCCACCCCGACTGGGACAGCAGCCCCGCCTGGTCCGGCGACGGCAAGCGCATCGCCTGGGTCGGCCGCCGTGACGGCGAAGAGGCGGACATCTACTACGTGGAGCTCACCAAGGCGTCGAGCGAGGCCACCAGCCGCGACGAGACCCTGGAGAAGGCGCTCAAGGCCATGGAGCCCAAGGGCGGGAAGTCCAAGAAGAGCGAGGCCAAGCCCGACGCTGCGGACAGTGGCTCCGCGGACAGTGGCTCCGCGGAGAGTGGCCCCGCGGACAAGACCGACGCGGACGAGGGCGCGGACGATTCCGCCAAGGAGAAGCCCGACGAGGACCTGGTGCAGATCGACTTCGACGGCCTCCTCGACCGGGTGCAGCGCTACCGGATCGCGGGCTCCACCGAGTCCAACCTGATCTGGGGCAAGGGCGGCAACACCCTCTGCTTCTCCGGCACGGTCGACGGCAAGCGCGGCTTCTACGCGGTGGAGTTCCCGAACCCCAAGGACCCCAAGCGCATCGCGTCGGTCCCCCTGGCCACGGATCGCTGGATCGAGGACGCCAAGGAGTTCGTCGGGCTCACCATGGGCGTCCCGACCTCCATGAAGGCGAGCGGCGAGACCGAGGGCTTCACCTTCAACGTCCGCACGACCGCGGACTGGCGCGAGGTGCGCCAGATCGCCTTCGACCAGGCCTGGCGCGCCATGCGCGACCGGTTCTACGACGAGGAGTACAACAACCGTGACTGGTACGCCGTGCGGGCCAAGTACCGGCCCGTGGCCGCCGAGTGCCTTGGGGCCGCGGAGTTCAGCCACCTGTGCAACATGATGCTCGGTGAGCTCAACGCGTCTCACATGGGCCACCGGGGCGGCAGCGACCCGCTCCCCAGCTTCGATGCCCAGAACGAGTGGTCGCCGACGACCTATCAGCTGGGCCTCCGCTACGTCCTCGGCGCGGATGGGCCGGGCTTGAAGGTCGAGAGCGTGATCCCCGGGAGCCCCTGCAGCCTCGCGCGCAGCGAGGTCAAGGTGGGTGAGACGCTGCTCGCGATCGACGGCGTGCCCGTTGGTCCTGAGGCAGACCTCGACGCCATGCTCACCCTCGAGCAACTCCGGGACGTGGCGCTCACGGTCCGCTCGAAGGGCGGCGAGGAGCGCGAGGTGACCGTGCGGCCTGCGACCAGCGTCGCCGGACTGCTCTACGACGAGTGGGTGGAGAACACCCGCGCCGAGGTGGAGGAGCTCTCCGGCGGCAAGCTCGGGTACCTGCACATCAAGGGCATGAACTTCACGAGCTTCCGCCAGATGGAGGAGGACCTGTACCACGCGGGCGTCGGCAAGGAGGGCATGATCATCGACGTGCGCTTCAACGGCGGGGGGAGCACCACGGACCACGTGCTCACGGCGCTGACCCAGCCCGTGCACGCGATCACCCAGTCCCGCGGGAGCGGTGAGGGCTACCCCCAGGACCGCAAGGTCTACGCCTCGTGGAGCAAGCCGATCGTGGTCATGTGCAACGAGCACTCCTTCTCCAACGCGGAGATCCTCAGCCACGCGATCAAGCACCTCGGCCGCGGCCGGCTCGTGGGGATGCGCACCGCGGGCGGGGTGATCTCCACGGGTGGCCAGAGCCTCCTGGACGGGAGCTTCATTCGCATGCCGACCCGCGGCTGGTACCTCGCCGGGAGCGGGGAGGACATGGAGCTGAACGGCTGTGAGCCGGACATCGCCTTCTGGAACGACCCCAGCTGGGCCACCGCCCAGGGCACCGACGCCCAGCTCGAGCGCGCTGTGGAGGTGCTCACCGAGGACGTGGCGGCGGAGAAGGCCAAGCCGAGGGTGAAGCTCGTCCCGGCTGCACGGCTGCGGCGCTAGCCCAACCGGAAGCCCCGGTCGCTCCAGGAGCCCACGGACGCCTCGCGCCCCGTGTGTTCCTGGATATCTGGGGGGGCTCCTGGCCTCGGGGACCTCGTCGCTGCGGGCCGGGCTAGAGGGGGCGATAGTGCGCGGCGTGCTTCTCGCGCAGGTCGTCGAACGCCTCAGGGTGGGTGATCGCCGCGAGGATCTCGGCGGACTCCACCAGCCGGGGCCCGGGGCGATTGAAGAAGGCGTTGCCGTCGGCGACGAAGACCCGCGCCTTCGCTGCATCGGACCAGGGCATGGCTCCGATGAGCTCGTCCAAGGTGGCCTGCTCCAGGGACGTACGAGCGAGGTCGAACCCGCAGGGCTTCACCAGGATCACCTCGGGGTCCAGGGCGGCCAGGGCCGCGCGGTCGAGGGTCGGCGCGTGCTGGCCGGGCTCGGTGACCATCGCCGCGCCGCCGGCGATCTCGACGAGCTCGGGCATCCACGTGCCCCCGACCATCACGGGGTCGATCCACTCGATGGTGAGCACCCTGGGCCGGGCCGCGCCGGAGGCAGCGAGGGCGGCCTCCGAACGCTCCCGGAGCGCGTCGAGCCGACCACGCAGGCCGTCCGCCACGCGTCGGCCGCGGTCAGCGCAGCCCAGCGCCGCGGCGACGCGTTCGATGTCTCCCATGACCCCGTGGGCGCCCTCGAGGTCATCGAGCCGTGTGGGCTTCAGGCTGACGAGCTGGACCCCCTCGCTGGCGACCTGGCGCAGGGCCGCCTCGACATCACGGATCGACACCGCGCAGACGTCGCACAGGTCCTGGGTCAGCACGACGTCCGGTCGGACTTCCCCGAGTCCCTCCGCGTCCACGTCGTAGACGGCGAGCGCGTCGGTGAGGACGCGGCGGACGTCACGATCGATGTCCGCGGAGAGCTGGGTGATGTCGATCTTCGACGAGGTCAGGACCGGGAGGCCTCGGACCGAGGCGGGGTGATCGCACTCGTGGCTGATCCCCACGAGGTCGCCCTCGGCGCCGAGGACGTGGACGATCTCCGTGGAAGACGGCAGGAGGCTGACGACGCGCATGGGGCAGAGCCTAGCGAGCCCGGGGGCCGGTGCGGCGCCCTGCGCCCGGCGACTTGTGGTCGGGTCCAGGCCCCTCGGCGGGGATGGGGGCGACCCAGGGTCGCAGCGCCGCAAGGTAGAGCGCTCCGTCAGCCCGCTGGGTGTCGGTCAGCCAGCCCACGTGCCCGACCCCCTCGACGAGCAGGGTGCAGTCCGCGGAGCGTCGCCCGTGATAGCGGCGGGCCTCGGCTGGGGGAGCGTGTCGGTCCCTGGTCCCGGCGAGGAGCAGGACCTGGCAACCCTCCGGCACCGAGTCGAAACCCACGATGGGCGCCCTCCCTGCCCCCTCGGGGAGGAAGAGCGGGGCCGTCAGCTCGAGGCCCAGCGCTGCGGCCGAGGCGAGGCCCCGTGGCAAGCGCAAGGCGGTCCGCGCGCGCGTGGCGGTCCCGAGGTCCGAGTAGGGCGACTCCAGGATCAGCCCCTGGATCCTGGACCAGCGCTCGTCATCGATCTCCGGCGCCGCGAAGCAGATGGCGGCGGCGCCGAGGGAGGCGCCGTGGAGGAGGAGCGGTGTCGTCCGGTGATCCACGAGCCAATCCAGAGCGGCGAGGACGTCGAGCCGGGCGGACCACCCGAAGTCGTTGCGCTCGCCGCTGGCGTCCCCGTGGGCGCGCTGGGTGAGGGCGATCGAGTTGTATCCAAGGCGGGCCCAGACCCGGGCCAGGCCGATCATCCCGGAGCGGCTGCCGCCGTTGGGGTGGAGCAGGACCACGGTTGGAGAGGCCTCGTCCACGTCGAAGGTCCAGGCGGGGACCGTGACCCCGTCCCGGGCGTGGAGGGAGACCGCCGTCCCGTGGGCCCAGTCGACCGCAGGCAACTCTTCGGGCCTGAAGGGGGAGCGCCGCGTGAGCCGCTCAGCCACAGCGATCGAGGCGCCGGCCCACATGAGCAGGAGCGCCAGGCTTGCTCCCAGCGCGTACTTCGCCCGGCGACGCCAGGGGAAGTGCAACGGGGCGGTCTGGTCAGGTGCCTCCACAGCCCGAGCCTACGGGCGCGGGTGGCCGGGGCCCAGGAGCGACTCTCCTGACGTGCGCCACCAGCAGCGCGACAGATTCCCTTCTCCCGCGCCCCGCGATGCAGCAGACTCCCTCTCCGCCCGGAGCCCGCCCGGTGCTCCTGGGTTGGACCCGCGGCAGGGAGCGGGTCCCCGAGCCGGGAGCAACCATGGGTCGCCACCAATCACGCCCCGGGGCGTCGAGCTCCGTGATCGAGCACGGCCCCGGGCCCTTCGTCACCTGGTGCCTCGTGCGCCTCCGAACGGGGCAGCACCTGGTCGCGCACTCCCGCCGCCACCGCAAGGGCCTCCGGCCCCACCCGGTCGCGGAGGCCGAGCACGGGGGGCGCCTGCTGGGCGTCGACCCCCGCGCCTTCGGGCACCTCTGGGCGCCAGGCCGCCTGGGTTGGTGGGTGGCCGCGGCCTTCCTCTGCGGGTCTTCCTGCTTCACCGTCGGGGCCTTCGCCGCCTCGTTCCCCGGCGCCGTGGGGGGAGCCTTGCTGGACGGCACCTTCCTCGGCTGGCTGTTCGCCGTGGGGGCGGTGTTCTTCACCGGGGCTGCCTGGCTCCAGTGGCTGGAGGCGCTCAACGGGGACGTCCAGGAGGCGCTCAGGACGGAGGCCAGGCGTCGCTGGCGCTGGGCGGGGTGGCGGCCCCGCAACCTGGGCTACCTCGCCAGCAGCGTCCAGCTCGTGGGAACCCTGCTGTTCAACGTGAGCACGCTCGCGGCCACGCGACCGGGGCTCTCGTCGGCGCAGGAGAGCCTGTGGATCTGGGCGCCGAACATGGCGGGGTGCGTGTGCTTCCTCGTCGCGAGCTACCTCGCCTACGCCGAGGTCTCCCACAGCCCCGTGTCGTTCGCGCCCCACAGCCTCTCCTGGTGGATCGCGGTCATCAACCTCGCGGGCTCGGTCGCCTTCCAGGTCTCCGGGCTGACGAGCTACGTGGGCGCCTCCGCCGGCGCGCTGTTCTGGTCCAACCTGTTCACCATGGTCGGCGGGGCCTGCTTCCTCGGGGGGGCCTACCTGCTGATCCCCGAGCTCTTCGACGAGACCCCCGCGGACGCCCGGAGGCCATCGGCTCCCCGCTGAGCGTGGGCGGCTCGGCTCCTCGAGGGGCACCCTCTCGCGCTGTGGGTGGCGCGCAGGCCGGCGCCGTGGCCGCCCCTCATCGACTCGCTGCCCAGGCGATGGTGAGGCTCGTCGCCGCGTCGAGGGAGACGGGTTCTCGGTAGCGCCCGCCGCAGGCCTCGACGAAGGGGGCGAGGTCGTAGGAGTGGGACGTGGCCAGCTGGCGGGCCACGAAGCGGGTCATGGGGGGCTCGCCGTCGAGCCCGAGGGCCCGGTAGCCGAGCTCGAGGAGGGCGCCAGCGGCGTGGGCCACGGGCCCCGGGACCCGGCGCGTCACCGGGGGCCGTCCGGTCCCTTCGAGGATGCGGTTGATCCAGGCCCACAGGCGGACGGGCTCGTCGTTGTTCACGAAGAAGGCCCTCCCGCGCAGCCTCCCGGGGTCCTCCCGCAGCCCGTCGGCGGCGGCGAGGTGGGCGGCCGCCGCGTTGCCCACGAAGGTGAGGCTGACCTCGCTCGTACCGTCGCCCACGATCCGCAGCCGGCCCGCGTCGGCGCGCTCGAGGAGGCGCGGGATCAGGTTCGGATCCCCGGGGCCGAAGATCAGGTGCGGGCGGAGGGACACCGTGGCGAGCTCGGGGCCGTCCGCGGCCAGGACGAGGCGCTCGGCCTCCGCCTTGGTGCGGGGGTAATGGGCGAGGTAGCGGTCCGGATAGGGGAGGTCTGGCCCGGCGTTGACGTGGTCGCCGCCGTCGAAGACGACGCTCGGTGACGACGTGAAGATGAGGCGCGGGACGCCCGCGGCCCGGCAGGCCTCGATGACGCGGGCGGTGGCGTCCACGTTGGCGCGCTCGTAGTCGCGGGCGGGTCCGAAGACCCCGGGGCGAGCGGCGCAGTGGTAGACCGTGTCCACCCCCCGGCGCTGGAGGAGCTCGATGAGGGGGCCAGGGTCATCGGCGAGGTCGGCCCGGAGCGTCTCGACGCCGCGGGCCTCGAGCTCGGGGTAGGCACCCCGGGAGATGCTCGCCACGCGCTCGCCGCGCTCCAGGAGGGCGTCCACGACGGCGCCGCCGAGGAACCCCCCGCCCCCGGTGACCGCGGCGCTGCCGCTCATCGGACCTGCTGCTCCGCCCAGGCCTTCAGCTCCTCACGGTGGATCTTGGCGTTGTGCCGCGGGTCCACGGGGAAGCCCGGGTGGAAGAGGAAGTGCTCGATGTCCGCGGAGCGGGCGACCTTTCGCCCGATCTCACGCAGCTGCATGATGAACCCCTGGGTCATGACGTCGCTCTTTGGGTGCTCCCCGGGGAGCGCCTCGACGATGCAGAAGGGCACCTCTTCTCCCCGCGGTCCGACGCCCACCAGAGCGGTGCGAGCCGCCCGCGGATGCTGGTTGAAGATGTTCTCCAGGGGGACCGGCATGCGGACGCCCCTGGGGGTCTCGATACGGTGGGACTTGCGCCCCATGAACCACAGGCGCCCCTCGCTGTCGAAGCGCCCGACGTCGCCGATGCGGTGCCAGACGGTCCCGTCCTCGCAGGGGATCTTCGCGCCGGCGGTGGCTGCGGCGTCCTCCGCGTAGTCGGCGGTGACCACCGGGCCCCGGACGCAGATCTCTCCCACCTCGCCAAGGCCCAGGGCGAGGTCGTCGGACCAGCGCTCGATGGGCTCGTCCGTGATACCGATCAGTTGGATCTGGATGGTGGGGCTCGGCCGGCCCACGCACGTGCCCGCGCCATTCCTCAGGGCCTTGAGCAGGCCCGGGACCACCTCGCGCCCGGCGACGCTCGCCACGGGAAGCGACTCGGTGGCGCCGTAGGGCGTGTGCACGTCAGCGTCGAGGGAGAGCACCGCGTGGGCGTCCTGGATCAGGTCCGGCGGCACGGGGGCGCCCGCCATGAGGAGGCGCCGGAGCCCGTCGAGCTTGACCCCCTGCGCGCGGCAGTGGGGGAGCACCCGGCGCCAGATGGCGGGGGACCCGAACGCGGTGGTGGCGCCGCACTCCTGGATGGCGCGCACGATCTTCTCGGGCTCGCACCGGGCGGGGCGGGTGACGTCCATGTCCGGGAAGACGCTGGTCATCCCGAAGGCGATGTCGAAGAGGGCGAAGAGGGGGAAGCAGGCGAGGTCGATCTCGCCCGGCTCGAACCCGTAGATGGCCCGCAGTCCCGTCACCTGCGCGTGGAACATCCCGTGGGTGTAGAGCACGCCCTTGGGCGGCCCGGTGCTCCCGCTGGTGAACAGGATGGCCGCCGGGTCGTCGTGGCGGGTGGGCTCCAGCACCGGGTCCGGGGCGCCGGTGCGCTCGAGCCGCGCGAGGGTCGTCCCGCCCCAGGCGAGGCGGCGGCCGACGGTGACGAACACCTGGACGCTCCGGAACGGGGCGCGGAACAGGGACCGGACCACGTGGGCGGCGGGGACGCCGATGAACACCTCGGGGGCCATGCGCTCCACCGCGGCGAGCAGCCTCTGGCGGCCCATGCCGGGGTCCGCCAGGACGGGCACCGCGCCCAGCTTGAAGGCGGCGTAGGTGATGGCGATGAGGTCCGGACCGGGCCGGACGAACAGGCACACGCGCATGCCCTTCTCCACGCCCTCCGCCGCGAGGCCGGTGGCGATGCGATTGGAGCGCTCCTCGAGCTCGGCGTAGGAGAGCACGCTCCAGCCTCGTCCGCCGGGGCCCGGAGAGACGACGGCGGAGGCGTCGGGGTGACGGCTGGCGCCCTCCGGCAGGAAGGCGGCGATGTTGACCTCGTCCGGCACGCCGCCGAGGGCGGCGAACGGGTCGGCGGCGCCTTCGGGCGGGCGCGCGGGACGCGTGTCTTCGCTCATCCTTCGCGCGTCTCGGCGTGAACGGATTGCTGGCGGACGCGGCGGATCGCCTCGAGCACCTCGTCCGGCGCGTCCTCCATGACGTAGTGCCCCACGTCGTCGAGGCGCGTGACCGGGACACCGGGGAAGCGCTGCTCCCAGCCGGCCAGGAAGAGCGGGGAGAAGCACCAGTCCTGCATGCCCCACACGATCTCCATGGGCAGACCCCGCAGGCTCTCGAGCCCGTCGGCGATCCCCGCCAGCGGTGCCCATGAGGGGTGGTCCTCGCGCATGGGGATGTCCGCCACGAAGCGCCAGGTCTGCTCGCGCTCGCTCCAGCTGCCGTAGGGCGCGAGGAGCGCGGCGCGCACCTCGGCGGAGAGCGGGCGCTCGGTGGTCATGAAGGTCGCCGCGCGGGCGAAGGCGTTGCCCCCCTGGACCGCGAGTCGCCCGAGCCCGGGCACCCGGCACAGGGCGATGCGACGGGGGATGTGGGAGGAGGGGAAGGCCGCGGTGTTGGTGACCACGAAGCGGCTCACCCGGTCCGGGCGCGCGAGGGCCGCGCCGAAGCCGATGGCCCCGCCCCAGTCGTGCACCACGAGGGTCACGTCCCGGAGGTCGAGCTCATCCATGAGCGCCACGAGCGCGCCCACGTGTTCGGCGAGGCGGGTCCCGCCGGGGACGCGGTCCGAGAGGCCCATGCCCAGGTGGTCGGGGACCACGACCCGCGTCTGGTCCTTGAAGCCGTCGACGATCGCCCGCCAGTAGAACGACCAGGTGGGGTTCCCGTGCACGCACAGGATCGGGCCGGGGCCGCCCTCGGCGATCTCCCCCTCGTCCACGAAGTGCAGGGCCCTCCCCTCGACGTCGAGGAAGTGGGGCGCGTACCCGTACAGGTGTCGGAAGGGGCGCGTCCGGTCCAGGGCGCGCGCCTCGAGCGCTTGCAGTTGGAGGGTCAAGGGGCCGTGCGGGTGGGGGATCCGTGCGGGGAGCTCCGTGCGATGGAGATCGTCGCCGCGGCGGGCGGCGGACGCGGCCAAGAGGATACCGCTCTCCGCGGCGGAGGGCCGGATGTCTCCGATGACCCCGCCGGAAAGGGGCGCGCGGGTCAGAGGGAGCCGCGGAGCCGCAGGGTGTGCGGCGTCGCCGGCCCGTGGACCGCATCCACCCGCACGGGGGCGGCGAGGCGGTACGTGAGCTCTCCGGCCAACCCACCCTCATCTCCGCCCGCGGGGGTACGGAGCTCGACGGGCCCGAGGGGGAGGTCATGGAGCTCGAAGATGCCGTCACCGACGGGGTGGAAGCCCGCGTTCCAGGGTCGTCGATAAGCCCCGGGGGCGGCCCCGGGCGGCGTGGCCTGCAGGGGCAGGCTCCACTGGACCCAGCTGGCCGCCACCTCCGGGTCCAGCTCGTCTCCGGGCGGGTCGAACTCGATCCGGATCGCCACCTTGCCCCGGGGGCGCAGGGGGTCATCGAGATGGACGACCGAGCGGTTCGAGAGCCGACCTGGTTCGATGCGCATGGTCGACCACAGCCCGTCCCGCGTCACCGCCCGGACGATGAAGCCATCGTCCTGCATGGTGTTCATGATCGGCCGGATGCGCGCGAGCGCGAACCCCTCGTCGGAGGACCGCGCGGCCGCGGTGCCACCTGAGCCGCCGAGCATGCTGGAGATCGGGGAGATGGTGGCCTGGGCCTCCAGGATCAGGTCCTCGACCCGCACCCCCGGCGGAAGTCCGCCGCGGTAGATGATCGTGGGCCCGACCTCCACCTCGAAGCGGGACCAGACGTCAGGTCGGGTGAGCCTCGCAGAACCCACCTTGGATTCGGCCCACGGGTCGAAGCCCGAGCCCCCCCAGTGCACCGGCCAGGCGTGGATGTCCCAGGGGCCGTCGCCGTCGAGGTCGGAGATCGCGACCCGACCGTCGCGGTCGGTGACCCACGGGCTCCGACGCCCGGGGGAGATGAGGGGGCTCGTCCCCACGGGCAAGGCCTGGACGTGGTAGCCCACGAGGGGCTGCTCGGTGTCCCCGGCGACGAGCAGGACGCCGACGCGGAGGGCGAGGTCATCCGGCGGGGGCGCAGCGGCTGCGGCCCTGACCTCGAGCGGGTCGCGGGCGGCGCCCTTCGCCGCGGGGGCCTCGCGAGTTGGGATCGCCTCACCCCGGTCCGCGGTCTCCCCTGCGGGGCTCCTCCGAACCAGCCCCGGGTCGCCAGCCGTGGAGCCCCTGTGGAGCAACCAGGCGGCGCCAGCCACGACGAACGTGGCGGCGAAGAGGAGCGGGAGGCGGCGGGCCATGGGGGAATGGTATCGGCGGCGGGGTCGGCGCGGCGGCGGGCTATCCTGGGCCCATGCAAGCCCACGCACTCGCCGCGCTCCTCGCCGCCCTAACCTCATCGGCCGGGCCCTCATCGACCGGGACCCAGGTGCCCGAGCAGCCCCTGCACGTGGTGGTCATCATGGTGGACGACCTGGGATGGCGAGACTGCTCGCCGTCCTGCTGGGACGACCCCCAGGGCCCGGGTGCGCGGCACTTCCAGACGCCGAACCTGGAGCGGCTGGTCGGGGAGGGCATGCGCTTCGCGGACGCCTACGCCTCCGCGCCCGTGTGCACGCCGACGCGCACGAGCTTCATGACCGGCGTCACGCCGGCGCGCAACCAGATCACGTACTGGACCCGGTTCTTCGGACGGGATCAGTCCGCGCGGCACCCGCTCCTCAAGGCGCCGAGCTGGGACGTGGACGCGCTGCAGCCGGGGGATGTGACGCTGGCTTCGCTGATGACGCCGGAGTACCGGACCATTCACGTGGGCAAGGCGCACTTCGGCACGAGCCCGGAGGATGGCCCCGAGGGTGGACGCGGCGGCGGCGACCCCACGACCCTGGGCTTCGACGTGAACATCGCCGGCTGGGCAGCCGGCGGACCGGGGAGCTTTTACGGCATCGACGACTTCAGCGCCGCCAAGCGCGAGGAGCGCCGCGGCAACAAGGGGCGCAACCGCAACTGGGACATCCCCGGGCTGGAGAAGTACCACGGCCAGGACGTGTTCCTCACGGACGTGCTGGCGGACGAGGCGGAGCGCGCCCTGCGCGAGGGCGTCGCCGACGGCGAGCGGGTCTTCCTGCACTTCGCGCCCTACGCGGTGCACGCGCCGATCATGGCCCACGAGGAGCTCAAGGCGCGCTTCGAGGGCAGCGGGCTCACCGGGCCTGAGCTCGCCTATGCCACCATGGTGGCGGCGGTGGACGACGCCACGGGGCAGCTGCTCGACGCCCTCGATGACCTGGGCATCGCCGACGAGACCCTCGTGATCTACACCGGCGACAACGGCGGCCTCTCGGCCCACGCCCGGGGCGGCGAGCGCCACACCCACAACCTCCCCGCACGCAGCGGCAAGGGCAGCGCCTACGACGGCGGGCTGCGGGTCCCCATGGTCGTGCGCTGGCCCGGGGTGGTGGAGCCGGGCGCGCTGGTCCGCGGCCCCGTGGTGACCCACGACCTCTTCCCGACGTTGCTCGGCGCCGCCGGGATCGATATCCCCGCAGATCACGCGGCGCGGGTGGAGGGGATCGACCTGCGTCCGGTGCTTGATGGGCGCGAGGCGCCGCCCCGGGACCGCTCGATCCTCTTCCACCAGCCCCACTTCTGGGGCGTCAACGGCCCGGGCATCGAGCCCTTCAGCGCCGTGCGAGTGGGGGACCACAAGCTGATCTACTTCCACTCGGGCGCCCAGCTGGACGAGGCCACCGGCAAGCGCACGGGCGGCCCCCGCTTCGAGCTGTACGACCTCGCCGAGGACGTGGGGGAGGCGCGTGACCTGGCGGCGGAGCGCCCCGCCACCCTCGCCGCCCTCGCGCAGGTCCTCTCCGCGCGCCTGGAAGCGTCGGGCGCCTCCATGTCCCTCGACCTGCGGTCGGGGCAGCCGGTTCCCATGCCGCGTGCTGCGCTTCGCTAGGGACGCGGGACCGTGACGGGGCACGGTCGGTGAGTTTGGGGGCAGTGGTCGCCCGGCTCAGTGAGCCGGCCCGGTCCACAGGGCGCCCGGTCCGCCCGGAGGTCAGGCCTGGCTGCGGTGACCCTCGGTGAGGTCGACGGCCGGCCCATCGGCATGGGGGGACCAGGCTGATGCGCGCGCCGGCCTCGGCCAGAAGACGAGCCGCAAGCGCGTCGCGGCGACCGCTCCGAGTGCCGCTGCCAGGAGCGCGAAGGCGCCGACCAGGGACCACGAGAGGAGGGGGGCGTGCTGCGAGTCGCCGGACCAGGTGACGAGGGCCCCGAGGAGGCCGAGGCCACCGAAGACGAAGCTGCCGAACGCGAGGAGCTCGGCCAGGAGCAATTGAAGGAGGCGCTGCTGCATGGGGGAGCCATCGGACCCGGTGGACGCTGGGCTGAACCCGCGGGGATGGAATCCGGGGGCGAGGGGCTGGGGGAGCGCTCCACGCTCCCCGGGGGCCCGCATCGAGCGCAGGGGCCTGGAGGCGGGTTCGGGTGCTCGCCTCCGGGACAGCCTGCGGCGGACGGGCCTCCGTGGCCCCGCTGCGGGCCTCCAGCGATCCTGGCCCGGGGTACCATTGAAGGAGAGCCCGTGAGGCTCTCGCCCCTGCCCCCCCCTGCCATGTCGCTCCGCGCCTCGTTGACTCCGACCCTCGGCCTGTTGCTCGCCGCCGCGCTCGGCGCTGGCGCCGACGCGAGCCCCCAGGCCCCTCGCCAGCTGCCGGGGGTGGGCCTGCGCACGCTCCTGGGCCGGCCGGGGGGCAACCCGATGTCGATCTCGCCGCAGCAGCTGCGGACGAGCCAGGCGACCACCGCGTGGCTCACGTGCATTGCCGCGCAGGCCCTCGCGGCACCGGTGTTCATCCCTGGCGTCGGAGGCACGGCCTACGTCCTGAAGTTGTTCGTGCCCCAGACGGGCAACGAGGAACTCTTCACCCTTCACGTGCCGGACTCTCCAGCCGGACAGGCTCGCCCGCTCCTGGTGGGCTTCCACAGCTACGGGGTCTCCCACCTCGACTTCTCCTACTACAACACCTCGTTTCTCAGCGAGTCGGACGCGCGGGACTGGTTCGTCCTCGCGCCGATCCAGATCAACCCCCTCCTCCTCAACCCCAACGGGGTCCCCACCGGGGACCTCAGCTTCGGAGCGGCCGAGAGCCAGCTCAACGTCGAGGCGGTGATGGACTACGTCCTGAGCCACTGGCCCATCGACCGGGACCGGGTCTACGGGGTCGGCTTCTCCATGGGCGGGGGCAACGCCCTGAGCTACGGGGCGCGCCACCGCAACCGGGATGGCGGCGCCTTCGCCGCCATCGTGAACCACACGGGCGCCATCAACGGGGGCGTGATCTGGAACGAGGAGCCCGGGATCCAGGCCCCGCTGGAGACCACCTTCGGGGGGCCCCCGCCTCGCTTCGAATACCAGCGAGCCTCGTTGATCGACGTCTCACTCGCGCCCGCCGCGGACTACAGCCTCATCCCGGGCGGCCGCCACATGGCCGCCAACCTGGTGGGCGTTCCGGTGCGGACCTACTACTACGCGGGGGACCCGCTTGTTTACCTGCGGACCCTCTCGGATCGGCTCGACACCTTCATGTCCGGGGACCCGACGCTCTCCCACGAGCTCTTCGTCGAGCTCACCCCGCCCTGCCCCGGTAACTCCAACAGCCCGAACCACTGCTGGGAGTTGCTCGATGAGGCCAGCGTCTGTGACTGGCTCGCGCAGCAGGCGCTCGGGGCCTATCCGCGCCGGGGGAGGGTCCTCGCGGACCGCGAGGAGCGCTGGAACGGCCTACTCGTGCAGCAGCACCAGACGGGCCGCTTCTCCGCCTTGAACTACGACCTCGTCCCCACCCCGATCGGCCAGCCCACCCTGCTGCTCGGCGACCGGGAGAACGTCTCCCTCATCGGGCTCGATCTCGAGGAATTCGACCTCGACGCCACGGTCGGGCTCCAGGTCGAGACCGACGCGATCGATGGGGCTCCGGTGGACCTCACCATCGAGGGCGTCCCGGTGCGACCGTTCAGCGTGATGCGGAACGGGATCCAGGTCCTGGAGGACTGCTCGGCGACGGCGCCCGGCGTGCGGTGGTGCCACGACAGCGTGACGGGTACCCTCGAGCTCCGTGAGCCGGACGGGTCCGTCGGGCGCTGGTCGATCACCTTCTGACCCGACCTGACCCGGCTCGCGCTGGTCCCCTGGCATCACATCCAGATCGCCACCAGGGCCATCACGGAGACACCGGCGGCTGCGCAGGCGAACCGCCAGCGGCGATCGTCGTGGGCGGGGAAGAACTCCTCGCGGACGATATCCAGCGCCGCGATGTAGAGGAACGTCCCGGCCGCGATCGCCTTGAACCATGCGGTGACGACCTGCATGCGTCCCGCGTCGAACTCGAGGTCCGCGAACAGCCCAAGGACGACGCCCGTGCTCGTGGTGCAGGCGAAGAAGAAGAGGGCGGGCAGGGCCCGCCGGACGGAGACGCCGGCGCGTTGGAACGTGGTGCCGAGGGCGAAGCCCGCCGACCCCTTGTGGGCGAGGATGGCGACCAGCAGGACGAGGAACGAGGACTGCACCTCATCGGTCCCGAGGGCGACGCCCGCGATCAGCGAGTGGATCGAGAGCGTCGCCAGCAGGAGGTAGGGGGTCGAGCTGGAGGCCGAAGCGGCGCCGACGAAGGCGTCGGCCTCGGGGTCGCCCGTGCAGGGGCCACCCGCAGCGCCCGTGCCCGGGAGGACGCGTTCGAGGGCGAGCACGAGGAGGAACGCCGCGGACGCGATGGCGTAAGCGACCGGATAGTCGAGGTCCGGGTGGATCTCCCTGAAGTCCGCGGCTGCGTCGCCCAGGAGGTGGATCAGGCCTGCGGCGAGCAGGACGCCACCCGCGAAGGCGTTGCCCCTGGACATGGCCCAGGGAGACACCCTCGTCCGCATCAACATGGGCAGGAGTGCCCCGCCACCGCCCACGAGGAAGATGACGAGGATGGCGATGAGCTGGATGCTGGTCATGGGGTGCGGGGCAGGAGCGAGAGGATCCTGGGCGGGATCAGGGGTTGGTCTTTCGCTTCATGATCTCGGCGGCGTCCCCGTCCACGGTGGGGAGGGGGAATCCCTCCGAGGGTTCGTGGGAGGCGTCCATGAGGGCCGCGAGCTCTGCGACGAGCTCGGGGAACTGGCCCGAGAGGTCCAGGGCCTGGGACTCGGCGGGGTTGGCGGCGAGGTCGTAGAGCGCGAGCTGTGGGGTGCCCTTCTTCAGCCCGGTGCGGACCAGCTTCCAATTGCCCCGGCGTACCGCCTGGGCACCCGCCGGCCGGTATTCCCAGTAGAGGTACGGGCGGGCAGGGGCGTCCAGGTCGCCGCGGGCGGCGGCGGCGAAGGACACGCTGTCCGTCACCACGTCGGCGTCGGTCGCCGCCGGCGCGCCGATCAGGTCGAGGACGGTGGCCGTGACGTCGACGGTGGAGACCACCTGGTCGGTCACGTTCCCCTCGGGGAAGTGTCCTGGCCAGCTGGCGAGGAACGGAACGCGGATCCCGCCCTCGTAGAGCTGCCCCTTGTGTCCTCGGCGCTGGTCGTGGCTCTCGAAGAACTCCGTGTCCACGCCCCCCACGTAGGTGGCGCCGTTGTCGCTGGTGAACAGCACGATGGTGTCCTCCGCCACGCCGCGGGCCTCCAACGTGTCGAGGATTCGGCCGACCTGGTCATCCAGGAAGCTGATCATCCCGGCGTACGCGCGGCGAGGGCTGGGGTGGGGCAGGTAGGACTGCTGTCCGAGGTACGGCTCGGCGTCCCAGGCCGCGGGGTAGCGCTCCACGTATTCCTCGGGCACCTGGAGGGCGAGGTGGGGGATGATCGACGCGTAGTAGAGGAAGAAGGGCTCGTCACTCCCGGCGGCCTCATCGAGCCAGTCGATCATGTCGTCCGCGATGAGCTGGGGCGCGTAGCGCTCGCTGCCGTTGCCGAACCGCTCGTAGTAGGCCTGGTCGCTCTCGAGCGGAGCCTCGAGTTTCTGGTGTGCCTTGAAGTACTCGGCGCCGTCGATGGGGGTGCGCTCGCCGTTTCGCCAGAGGTGGGTGGGGTAGTAGTTGTGGGCGACTCGCTGGCAGAGGTAGCCATAGAAGTGGTCGAAGCCCTGGAGCTCGGGCGCGCCGCGGGTGCCCGGGCCCCCCAGGCCCCACTTGCCGTAGCCCGCGGTCCGGTATCCGAGGGCGCCCAGGCGCTCGGCGAGGGTGACCTCCTCGTCGGAGAGCGGCCACTGCCCCTCGGGCTCGTCCGGGCCCCAGCCGCCGTTCTCCCAGTTGGCGCGCACCTCGGCGTGGCCGGAGTGCTTGCCCGTGAGGAGGACGCAGCGCGACGGGGCGCAGACCGGCGAGCCGGTGTACCCGTTCGTGAACCGGACGCCGTGCGCGGCGATGGAGTCGATGCGCGGCGTCTCGATGTGCTGCTGTCCGTAGCAGCCGAGCTCGCCGGCGCCCAGATCATCCACGAAGACGACCACGACGTTGGGGCGAGCCGCGCCGCCTGACCCGTGGTCGGCCGGGGACGAGGAGGCGCAGGCGGCGAGGAGCGCGGTGAGCGCGAGCAGTGATTGGGCGCGGGTCATGCCCCGCAGCCTAGGGCAAGCGCGCGGTCCGGGCGACCGCGCGTCCGGGTCGCTCAGGCGTCGGAGAGCTCCAGGGCCTTGCGCGCCTGGATCAGGTACCTGCGCAGCTGCAGGCTGGCGTCCGCGATCTGGCGTCGCTGGCCCATGTCGATCAGCGTGAAGGGGGACCCCTCGACGCTCTCTGACGAGAACTCACCGGCGACCTCTTCGATGGCCTTGCGGTAGGCCCGGTCGATGCGCTCGGCGAGGAGGGCGTCCTGGTCACGGACGGCCCCCGCAAAGTACTTGTACTGGGCGTAGCAGCCGAGCCAGGCGTGGTGGATCACCAGGAGCGACTGGTTGCTCCACATCTCCTCCTCGCTGGACACCATGCGCGTGGCGACGTCCATGCATCGGCGCTCCATCCCCGCGAAGGTCTCGGAGGCGCTGAAGCGACCGCGCTCGGCGAGCGCTTGCCGCAGGGCGCGGGCGTCCTCGAGGAGCTGGACCGCGTAGGGCACGGCGGCGCCCATGCGCTGACGGGCGAAGACGAAGATCTCGATGCGGTGGAAGCCGCGGAACTCGGGGTCCAGCTCGCCCTGGGCGAACTCGGAGGAGCGCCCGTCGATGGCGAGGTCGATCTGGGGGAAAGCCGAGGCCAGGACCTGGATCTCCTCATAGGGCGCCCGGGCCTCCGCATAGGCGTGGGAAACACCTTCCAGCGTGCCAGTCTCGAGAGCCACGATGAGCGCCTCGATCCCCTCGATAAGGTCGTCGCAGCGCTCGAGCGCCACGGCGACGCCGCTGCTCACGGCGTCCGAGAAGGGCTGGCGGACGACGGCGGCTGGCGTGGCCACCGGCTGGGAGTCCATCGTGGTGGACTGGCAGGCGGCGACGAGGCCGAGGAAGAAGAGGGGAGAGACTCGTTTCGTGCTTGTGATCGGATTCATCGCGCTGGTGGTGCGGCGGGTCCTCCAGAGGGAAGCCCCCGCGGCATGCCAGCTATCGACCCACGCGCTTGGCCGCCTTGCGGGAATCCCCATCCCAAGGGCGCTGGCCCGGTTCCCTGGGAGACAGACTGTCCCGACCTGAGAGCGTCAGGGGCAGGGACCACCGTCGGTCCCGGGCATGTCGCCGCCCGTGATGTCGCATCGGTGGCTCCGGGCCGGACTCGGCTCCCCCTGCGATCGGACCTGTCGGGCCGTGGACATCGTGCTGCGACGTTCCCTTTTGAACGCCGGTTCTTCAGGATGCCCCCATGGGACCGCGACGGATGCTATCGGGGCTGGCGGGCGCCACGCTGGCGTTGGGCTCCGCCTGTGGTGCCGTCCGCACCGGCGGCGGGGGCGCCCCCGAGCTCGCTGCGCTGACCCTGGCGCTGGTCCAGCCCGGGGAGGCCCTCGACCCCGGCGACGCCCTGGCCGAGCGGGAGGTCTTCGACGCACACCGCCGCTTCCTCGAGCGGGAGGCCGAGGCCGGCCGCCTCCTGGTCACCGGTCCCATCGCGCCCGCAGAGGGTGCACCGCGTGGGCTGCTCATCTTCGACATGAAGGACCCCGAGGACGTCTCGGAGATCTTGGAGGAGGATCCGGCCGTGGCGGCGGGGCTGCTCCGCCCGGAGGTCTTCCCGATGATCACCCTCGCCCAGGTCCGCGAGCTCCCTGCGATGGAGCAGCGGCGGGTGAGCGAGGCCGGCGGGGTCGGCGGCGACTCGCGCCGCTTCGTGGTGATCATGGCCCCCGACGGCGAGGGGGCGGTGGAGTGGATCCAGCACCCAGCGATCGCCCAGGAGGTCCTCCTCCTCGCTCAGCTCGGTGAGCCGACCCCGGGCGGACTGCTCGTGGTCCTGGGCTTCGAGAGCATCCGTGAGCTCATCGCGCGCCGCCGGATCGCGGGGGCCTCAGGCCCTGGCGGGACCGAGGACTGGCAGGTATGGGAGTGGTTCTCCACTCCGGCGCTGGGGGCGTTTGCCTTCGACGGCGCCGCGACTCAGCCGCCGAGGAGCTCGGCGTCGAAGTAGTTGCTCCCCATGCCCGCGTCCACCACGAGGCCCTGACCGTTCAGGCCGCTGGAGCGCGGCGACAGCAGGAACAGGGTCGTGGCGGCGACCTCCTCGGTCTTGAGGCCCTCCTTGCGGAGCGTCGCCTTCTCGGCGTGCATCCAGGAGTCCACGTAGCCGGGGATCCCGGCGGACGAGCTGGTCTTCAAGAGGCCGGCGCGGACCGCGTTGAAGCGGACGCCGCTGAAGGCGCTGAAGGACTTGGCGAGGAACACCACGGCCGAGTCGAGCGCGGCCTTGATGGGAGCCATGTACCCGTAGTTCTCCGCGGCCATCGTGGTGCTTGAGATGGAGATCGTCACCACCGAGGCGTCCCGGTGGAACAGGTCCTTGAGGGCGTTGGAGAGCGCGACGAGCGAGAAGGCGGAGACCTTCGTCGCCTCGAGGAAGTCCGTCTCGTTGGTCTCGTGGAAGGGCTTCCACCCGTCCGAGTAGTTGGCGAACGCGATGGAGTGCACCAGCCCGTGGATGGTCTTGCCGGTCTCGGCCAGGGCGGCGCGCAGGCCCTCGATGTCGCCCTCCTCGCGGACGTCACAGGTCAGGACCAGCCGGTCCCCGGTGAGCTTGGCCAACTCGTCCCTGCGGGCCTCGGTGCGCACGACGAGGATGACCTCGGCGCCCACCTCCTCGAGCTGACGGGTGACGTGCCACGCCACGCTCTTGCGGTTCTTGAGGCCGGTGACCACCACGGTCTTGCCGGCGAGGTCGGTCCAGTCCCCGGCGGCTCCGTCGGCGCCCATCAGCCTTCCTCGGCGGGGGCTACCGCGAGGACGCACTGCAGCCGCAGCACCGCCTTCCCGCCGCTGGTCACCTTGGCGGTGACGTAGCGGGCGTTGGACAGTCGCTCGGTCAGCTTGATCTCCGCGCGGAGCGTCTCGCCAGGGCGCACGATCTTGCGGAAGCGCGCGTCGACGATGCGGGTCAGGACCGGGACCCCCACGGAGTCCTGGTCTTCCTGGCTCGTGGCGTAGATCAGGATCGCCCCGCTCTGGAAGCAGAACTCGGAGATCAGGACGCCCGGGAGCACAGGCTGGCCGGGGAAGTGCCCCTCGAAGGCGGGCAGGTCCTCGGGGACGTCCCATTCGGTGACGAGGGTGTCCCCGTCGTGCTCGATCACTCGCGTGACGAAGAGGAAGGGCGGGCGGTGGGGGAGGAAGTCGGTCAGGGGTCGGTCGAGGACCGAGCCACCCGCGGGCTTCGAATGGGACTCACTCATGGTGCTGATCTCAGAGGCCGCCGGTCACGTCGAGGGTGGCGCCGGTGATGTAGCTGGCCTCGTCGGAGGCGAGGAAGGTCACGGCTGAGGCGACCTCGGCGGTGGTGCCGAAGCGCCGGGCCGGCACGGACTTCTTGTAGGACTTCACGAGCTCGTCCGGCAGATCGTCGAGCAGCTCGGTGGCGATGAAGCCGGGCGACACGCAGTTGACCGTGATCCCGCGCTTGGCGACCTCCTTGCAGAGGGACCGCATGAGGCCGACCTGGCCAGCCTTGGACGCGGAGTAGTTCCCCTGGCCCTCGAAGCCGAAGCGACCCGCGGGGGAGGTGGTGAAGATGATCCGGCCGTGGCGCTGCCGCATCATGTTCTGGACGGCGAACTTGGACATGGTGTACGAGCCCGTGAGGTTCGTCCCGATGACCGCGTCCCAGTCCCCGGGGGACATCATGGCCAGAACGGCGTCGCGTCGGATGCCTGAGTTGGCCACGAGCACGTCGATGGGGGTCTCGCCGAGGCCCTGCCAGAACGCCTCGGTGGCGTCGTGGTCGGCGACGTCGAACTTGGCCAGGCGGACGCGCTCACCCGCGTCGCCGGCCTCCTCCACGAGGGACTCCGCCGCCGCGTCGTTGCCCCGGTAGGTGGCGTGGCAGATGGCGCCCTCGCGCAGGAAGGCGAGGGCGACGGCCCGGCCAATGCCTCGGGTGCCGCCAGTGACGACGACGTGCTTGTCCTTGAATCTCATGCGTGCTGCGCTCGGGGTGCGGGGGAGAGTTGCGGCGAACATTCTCTTCGCGAGGCATGTCTCGGTCGAGGCGTGGATCCGAGGAGTTGCCGTCTTTTTTGGCTTCCTCCGAAGTCCACCCCCCGGACAGCCCGATTTCCCCGGGAGCGGACCCCGCGTGCTGGCCGAAGGCTGCGGCGGGGGATCCGCGCGCTCGCCCCCTCCCGATCACCCCGCCAGGGCTCTCCGCCACACATGACCAACGAGCAGCATCGATCCGCGCCGGCCAAGAGGATGCGGTTGGTCTACCTGGGCGCCAAGAGCGAGCGTGGGGCTGCCGAGTCGGACGGGGTGGACGCCGAGGACCTCGGCGTCCGGCGGCGGATGATCTGGGTCGCGCTGGCCGCTGCCGGCCTGGGCGCCCTGCTGGTCTACCTGATGGCGCTCGGCGGAGGGGCCCACGAGGAGTCCAGCGTCCGCCCCAAGAATGAGCCGGTGTTCGGCTACGTGGTGCGGGAGGCCCGGGGGCCGGGCCTCAGGCGCTGAGGTCGAACGATCAGCCTCCGGTTCCACTCCCTCGGGGAGCTTCCAGGGCGAATCGCGCGTCGTGACCCGAGGCGCGGTTGATTCAGCGGGCGCCGCCCGTCACCCTCTGCCCCCATGCCACGTCACGCCCATGGGCCGCCCTTCGCGGCCGTCGTCTTCGACTGTGACTCCACGCTCTCGACCATCGAGGGCATCGAGGAACTCACGGCGGGGCACCCCGAGATCGCGGCGCTGACGACCGACGCCATGGAAGGGCGAGTCCCCCTCCAGGAGGTCTACGGCAAGCGCCTCGAGCTCGCGCGTCCCGTGGTCTCTGACATGGGGAGGATCGCCGAGCGCTACCAAGCCACGGCGCTGGCGGGCGCGGGGGAGCTCGTCGCGGCGCTGCACCACCTTGGGAAGCGCGTGGAGATCGTCTCCGGCGGCCTGCTCCCCGCCGTCCGCCCCTTCGGCGTCCAGCTCGGGGTTCCCGCGGACCGGATCCACGCCGTCGACCTCAGCTTCGACGGTGCCGGCGTCTACGCCGACTACGACCGCGGGTCCCCCCTGGCCAGGGCGGGCGGCAAGCGGGAGCTCCTCGCGGCGCGCTTCCCGGAGGGTGACGTCGCCCTCGTGGGGGACGGCGCCACTGACCTCGAGGCGAGGGACGTGTGCGCCCGGTTCATCGCGTTCACGGCGGTGGAGCGCCGGGCGGAGGTGGTCGCCGGCGCGGACGTCGAGGTGGACCGGGCGGACCTCGCCGCGCTCCTTCCGCACCTGCTCTCCGCAACGGAACTCGAGGCGCTCCTCGGGGCGCCCGGGGGGCGCTTCGACGACCTCCTCGCCCGCGCCGAGGAGGCGCGCCCATGAGGCCGGAGCTCTGGATCCCGGGGCCCACCGCGGTCCGGGCAGAGGTCCTCTCGGCGATGGCGGAGCCCATGATCGGGCACCGCTCCGAGGCCATGCGTGGGATGATCCACGCCCTCGACCCTCACCTCGAGGCGCTCTTCGGGGCGTCCGCGCCGTCCCACCGTGTCGCGGTCCACTCCTGCACGGCGACCGGGCTCATGGAGATGGCCCTGAGGGCGGTGGGCCCGCGGGTGCTCTGCTTGGTGAACGGCGCCTTCTCCAGGCGCTTCGCGACGATCGCGGAGGCCCTTGGCAAGGAGGTCGTCCGGGTCGAGTCGCCTGCCGGAGCGTCGCCGGCCCTCGACGCCGCCCGCCAGGAGCTGGCGAAGTCGTCGTTCGATGCGGTCACGGTCTGCCTCAGCGAGACGTCCACGGGGGTCGCGGTGAGCCCCCTCGAGGTCGGCCGTGCGCTCGCCGAGCGTGGGGGGGCGATGCTCCTGGTGGACGCGGTGACCTACCTCGGGGCGGCGCCCATCGACGCGACCGCCAACGGGCTCGACTTCGTCCTCGCGGGGACCCAGAAGGCCCTCGCGCTTCCGCCCGGGCTGGGGCTCTACGCGGTCAGCGAGGCCATGCTGGACGGGGCCGTTCGGTCCGCAGACCGCGGATTCTTCCTCGACCTCCTCAGGATCACCGAGGCCCACGCCGAGGCGAAGCCGCCGATGACCCCGACGATCTCCCTCCACCGGGCGCTCCTGGTGCAGCTCGAGGCCATCGCCGCGGGGGAGGTGGAGCTGCGCCTGACGGACGAGACGGAGGCCGTCGCCGGGCTCAACGGATGGGAGCGCCGCTACCGGCGACACGCCCGCATGCGAGACCTCACGGGCGCGTTCCTCGCGGCCCGGGGGCTGGGGCCCCTCGGGGGCGGGCCCGCCTCGCCCTCGGTGACCTGCGCGCTGGTCGGGGGGCGCGACGTCCCCGCCTTGCTGGAGCGCGTGCGCGCCCGCGGATACGAGCTGGCGCCGGGCTACGGGGAACTTCGCGAGTCCACCATCCGCATCGGGCACATGGGCGACCACGGCGTTGCCTCCCTGGTCCGCCTCCTCGACGCGCTCGGAACGGCGCTCGACGGGGATTGAACACGGGGGGACGAGTTCTTCCGGCAGGGCGCGGGGCGGTGTGCTAAAACCTCCCCCGGACGGGAGTGGATCGGTGCTGGTGTGCCGCCCGGTCTTCAAAGCCGGTTAGGGCCTCGTGAACAGCGGGGCCGGTGGGTTCGATTCCCATGCACTCCCGCCACTCCCCATCTCCGGAAGGCTCCGCCGCCGGGGGGGACGGCCGTCAGCGCGCCAAGGGGGCGCGCCACGATCGGCGCGCCCATGACCCAACGCCTCCCGCCGGGCCCCGCACAGGCCCTCGGAAGATCGATCAAGGCGCCGCGGCTCCCCGCGCCTCGTCTTGCTCACCGAACCCCAACCGATGACGGTCAACGCCCACCCGGCCAGCCAGCGCGGCGTCGATCGCCTGAACCTGCCCTGGCAGCTCCGCGCCATGCGGCTGGGGTTCAGGCTCCTGCGGGTGGTGTCCCGTGGCGCCGCCGGGCGGCTCGCGCTGCACCTCTTCGTCACCCCGCGCAGGCACCGGCCACCGGCTCGGGAGCTGGAGGTCCTGGCCCGAGGGGAGCGCCTCTCCATCACCCACAAGGGGCGCCAGCTCGCCACCTGGCGCTGGCGGCGGGCCGCCGGTGAGCGGGAGCGAGGGACCGCGATCCTCGTCCACGGGTGGGAGGGCCGTGGGGGGCAGCTCCACGGCTTCGTGGCGCCGCTCCAGCAGGCAGGGTTCGACGTGGTGGCGTTCGATCACGTGGGGCACGGCGAGTCCGACGGGAGGCGCTGCTCCTTGCCCACCATGCGCGACACCCTGCGGGCGGTGGCGCTTGAGACCCTGGACGACCCGAGGGCCGGCCCCGCGTGCATCGTCGCCCATTCCATGGGGACCTTCGCGTCGAGCCTCCTGCTCGCGGAGGGGTGGCGGGGCACGCGCGTCTGTTATGTGTCCCCGCCCGATGACCTGCTCGTCTATTTCTCCCACTACCTGGAGCTGGTCACCGGCAGCGATGACCTCCTGGACGACCTCGTCCGGCTCATGGAGGAGCGCTTCGGGGAGCGGGCGGAGGAGTTCGAATTCCGGCGCCTCGTGGAGACCCTGGACCAGCCCCTGCTGGTGCTCCACGCCGCCGATGATGAGGACGTCCCCATCGAAGCGGGGCGCTTCGTCGCCGCCCACTGGCCGGCCGCGCGCATGGTCGAACTTGACGGCCTCGGCCACCGCCGGATCCTGAGGGATCCTGAGGCCATTCAGACCGCTGTGGGCTTCCTCGAGGAGTGAACCCGGGCTACCGCTTGCGCCGCCGTCGGTCGTGTCCCACGGTAACCCTTGAACCCATGCACAGGACCGCCACGATCGCTCGTCTCTTCGCCGTCACGCTCCTGCTCTGCCTTGGCGTGGGCGGGGTCCATGCTGCCCCCCAGGCCGACGAGGAGGTCGCGCGGGTGTCGCCGGAGACGGCCTTCATCATGCGGGTGGACGGCCCCATCGACGCCGGGCACCAGGCGCTCTTTCGGCGGGCTGTCGTTTCGGCCAAGGCGAGCGGCGCGCCGCTGATCATCGCGTTCGACACGCCGGGCGGAGAGCTGACCCGGATGCGACAGTTCGCAGGCGCCATCGACTCCGCCGTGAAGGACGGCGTGAGGGTGATCGGGTGGGTGAATGACGAGGCGCTCTCGGCGGGGACCTGGCTCGCGATCGCGTGCGAGACGCTCTATGTGCGCGAGCGGAGCTCTATTGGCGCGGCCCAGGCCGTGCAGCTCACTCCCACGGGCATGGTGCCCGCGGGCGAGAAGATCGCCTCGGCGTACCGCGCCTGGGTTCGGGGCTGGGCCAAGACCCACGGGAAGAACGAGCTCCTCGCGGAGGCCATGATCGACCCGGGGACCGAGGTCCGCCGCGTCAAGATCGACGGCATCGAGCAGGACATCAGCGGCACGCGCTGGGACGACCTCGTGGCCAAGGGCGAGGCACCCGAGCTGGTCCGGACCGTCGTGCCCGAAGGGACCCTGCTGGCGCTCACCGGGGCGGAGGCCATCGAGCTCGGCTTCGCCGACGCCATGGCCGAGACGGCCGAGACGCTGCTCTCCAAGGAGGGGCTCGCTGGTCTGCAGCTCGAGCCCCTGGACAAGACTCGCTCGGAGGACCTGCTGGCTTCGCTGCACGGTATGCGGCTGCTGCTGCTGTTCCTCGGGTTGTTCTTCGGATACGTCGAGCTCAAGGTGCCGGGCTTCGGGATCCCCGGAGGACTCTCGATCCTCTGCTTCATCGGCCTGTTCGTCGGTCAGTACCTGATCGGGCTCGCGGACATCCCGCACGTGGTCCTGGCCACGGTCGGGGTCGTGCTCGTTGGGACGGAGATCTTCGTGGTCCCCGGGATGATCTGGCCGGGCCTCGTCGGGGCGACCTGCCTGGTGGTGGGGTTGCTCATGAGCCAGGTGGGGCCGGACCTCTCCATGGGGGATGCCTGGGACCGCCAGCTCCTCTTCGACGCCACCTTCCAGCTGGTGGCCACCGCAGCCGCCGGGGTCTTCGCCATCTGGACCCTCTCTCGCTTCCTCCCGCAGACCCCCGTCCTCGGTCGCATGGTGCTCGCCGGCGCCGGCGGCGCCGCGGACGCCATGCCCGAGGCCCGGGACGAGAGCCGCCTCCAGCACGCGCGGCCTGGCGCGCTGGGCAGGGCCTCCACCGACCTCCGCCCGGTGGGCAAGGTCGCCCTCGACGGCGACGAGGAGGGTACCTACCACGAGGCGCGCCTCGAGGGCGGCGCGCTCGCGCGGGGGGGACGGGTGAGGGTGATCGAGGTGAACGCGGGGCGGCTGGTCGTCGAATCGGTCGGGACGGAGTCCGCCGGCGAGGCTGAGGAGGCCAGACCGTGACGCAGATCATCCTCCTCTTCAGCGGCGGGCTTCTGCTCGTGCTGATCGAGGTCTTTGTTCCGAGCGGCGGCATCCTCGGCCTGCTCGCGGCGCTGGCGCTGATCGGGTCCATGGTCCTGGCGTTCATGGAGGACTTCACCCTCGGCTTCACGCTGCTCGCGGCGACGGCTGTCCTGGTGCCGGTGATCGTCACCTACGGGCTGCGTGTCTTCCCGAAGACGCCCATCGGGCGCAAGCTCACGGCCCGCGGCTTCAGCTTCGAAGACGGGCGCGCGGTGGATCGCCGGGACGCCACGCTCCTCTCCAAGACGGGCGTCGTGGAGGCCGACCTCCGGCCCGCGGGGATGGCGCGTATTGACGGTCGCCGCGTGGACGTGGTGAGCCGCGGCGAGCCCATTGAGAGGGGCACGCCCGTCGTCGTCGTCGAGGTCTCGGGCAACCGGGTTATCGTGGCCCGGGACTCCGCACCACCCAGTTCATGATCTGGACGGGCTCTGCCCTCCTGCGTCAGATTCGTCTCTTCAAACCCCACCCATGCACTACCCCCACATCGCGCTCATCGTCGCGGACGGCGACGAGCCCAGCATCCTCGAGGTCATCGGCCTCGTCGTGCTCGGCCTCTTCCTGCTCGGCTTCCTCGTACTCTTCCTGCGGTACGCCAAGCTCTACCTTCAGTCCGTGCTCTCGGGCGCGGGCGTGGGGCTGTTCGACATGCTGGCCATGAGCCTGCGGAAGGTCGACCCCTCCGTGATCGTGGTGGGTCGGATCAACCTCGTGCAGTCGCGAATCAACGGGATCGCAGCCAGTGACCTCGAGGCTCACTATCTCGCGGGCGGCAACGTCCCGCGCGTGGTGAGCGCGATCATCTCGTCCAACCGAGCCGGGCTCGACCTCGACTACAAGGCCGCTACCGGCATCGACCTCGCGGGTCGCGACGTCCTTGACGCCGTGAACACGTCGGTGACGCCCAAGGTCATCGACTGCCCCGACCCGGCGAAGGGCAAGAGTGAAGTGGCCGCGGTCGCCAAGGATGGCATCCAGGTGCTGGCCAAGGCGCGGGTGACCGTGCGAACCAACATCGCCCGCCTCGTCGGCGGTGCGGGAGAGGAGACGATCATCGCACGGGTGGGCGAGGGCATCGTGTCCACGATTGGTTCCATGGATAGCCACAAGCACGTCCTCGAGAACCCCGACGAGATCAGCAAGACCGTGCTGAACCGCGGCCTCGACGCGGGCACCGCCTTCGAGATCGTCTCCATCGACATCGCCGACGTGGACATCGGCCACAACATCGGCGCCCGCCTCCAGGCCGACCAGGCCGAGGCGGACAAGCGCGTGGCCCAGGCGCTGGCCGAGAAGCGTCGGGCCATGGCCGTGGCGGCCGAGCAGGAGTTCAAGGCGGGCGTGCAGGAGAACCGCGCCAAGGTCGTCGAGGCCGAGGCTCAGGTCCCCCTGGCCATGGCCGAGGCCCTCAAGTCCGGGAACCTCGGGGTCATGGACATGCTGCGCCTGAAGAACCTGGAGTCCGACACCACCATGCGCCGCAGCATCGGCGGCGAGGCCGGCGGGGGCTCCAACCCCGCCTCGTGATGCCGTCGGTCCCCACGTCCCTCGCTGCGCTCCCTGTTCAGGGGGGTGTCGGCTTTGACGTCGACAATCTGCTCGGCCTCGTCATCGTGTTCTTCGCGGTGATCTGGCCGGTGATCCGGGGCCTGTTGAACGCGGCCAAGTCGAACCGGCAGGACTTCCAGGCGAGGATCGGGACCAGCGCGAATCCGAGGCGGTCGAATGCGCTGGAGGCCTTCCTCGAGGGGCTCCGTGAGGAGGACGACGACGACGAGGAGCCCGACCGCGTCCGCCGCTCCGCGGAGCGTATCCGGATGCGGCGGGAGCAGCGGGAAGAGGAGCTGGCCGCGCAACGGCTCCGGAGAGAGCGGAGCATGGCAGCGTCGCGCTCCGACCCCTTCAAGGTCAGCGAGGAGGAGGAGGTCGAGGCGACGATTCAGGAGGTCCCGAAGGAGCGCCCCGCTGCACTCGCGTCTTCGGGGAGCGGCAGGGGACACCTTGAGACGGCGCCGGAGAGTGCCTTCGAGGTCTCGATCAAAGGCGACCTGGAGGAGATCCCCAGCGAGGACGCGCTGGAGGCGGACCTCTTCGCACGGCCGGAGCCAGAGCGCAGCGCGGAGCCGGGACGAAGGCCCGATGAGGAGGGGCTCGAGGTGCTCTCTGGCGCAGGGGAGCGGGCAGCCTTCGCGCTGGAGTCGGAGCTTTCATCCCCGCTGGGCCGGATCCAGGCTGGACGATCGCCCTGGCGGTCCGCCATTCTGATCACGGAGATCCTCGGCCCGCCGATCTCCCTGGCGCCCCACGACGACCAGCTGCTCTGAGCACAGACCATGGCACGACGTCCTTCCTATTGGCTCATGAAGAGTGAGCCCGACGTGTACTCCTATGCCCATCTGGAGGCCGCCCCGAAGCGGACCACCCTCTGGGATGGGGTCCGCAACTACCAGGCGCGGAACATGATGAGGGACGAGATGAAGGTCGGGGACCTGATCCTCTACTACCACTCCAACACCAAGCCCCCGGGCGTGGTGGGGGTCGCCAGGGTGGTCAAGGAGGGGTATCCGGACCCGACCCAGTTCGATCCGAATGATTCGCACTTCGACCCCAAGAGCCAGGAATCGAACCCTCGCTGGTTCGTCGTCGACATCCAGGCGGTGGCGGCGCTGAAGAGCGACGTCTCGCTCGACGACATCAAGGCCAACGGGAAGCTCGCGGACATGGCCGTGGTGCAGCGAGGACAGCGTCTCTCCGTGCAGCCCGTGGCGGCCGCGCACTTCCGCGAGGTCCTCCGGATGGGCGGCCTGAAGGGCGCGGACCTGTCCTGAGGGGCCAGGAAAGGGGGTCGAACGGTCCCCCGTCGAGAATCGACTGAAGAGCGCCTAAGCTGTTGTGGAGAATGGGGATGGGCGTATTTGACTGGATCGTCACACCCCCCTGGCGAGGTCCTGGGGGCGCTTCTCCCTTGATCCTGGGCCCCGACTGTGTCCCCCTGTGGAGGTCGGGAACGGCCCCAGGTGGCCCGCCCCAGCGTTCCAGCGCTTCACCTGGACTCTCCCACCCGCTCCCGGGCATCCCTGCACGGAAGCCTTTCCCCCAAGCCCCAAACCCAACGATGAGCCAGAACTACGATCAGATGGTGGAGGCCATTTCGGCCTGCCGCGAGGACGTCGAGAAGGCCGAGGCCGGCAACAAGGCCGCCACCTCCCGCGTCCGCAAGTCGATGCAGGAAATCAAGGCCCTGGCCCAGGAGCTCCGCAAGGAGATGCTCGAGCTCCGTGACTCGGGCGGCTCCCAGGGCTGATCCTGAGCCCCAGGACCTCTTCAGGGAGCGCCCTCCGGTCGACGGAGCGGCGCTCCTTGCTCGTTTTGGGGCGGGGTCGGAGCCCCTCGAGGGGCTGCCACGGCCTGGCTGGTGGTGCAGGGGTCAGCCGCGCCCCACGTCGTCGGGCAGAAGGAAGGACCCGCCCTCGCGCTCCAGGGTCCACCTCGCCGTCACATCGCGCCCGAGGTCCAGGGAGCGATACAGGTGGGGGAACAGGGCACCGCCCCTGGAGGCCTCGAAGCGCAGGTCCTCGGTGACCGCGTCGCGGTCCAGCTCGAGGAGCGCCACGCGCCCGGCCCCCCCGAAGTGGGCATCCAGCGTGCCCGCCAGCTGTCCGGCGAAGGAGAGGTGCACGAAGCCCTCCACCGCGAGTGAAGGGACCTCCAGGGGGCCCGTACGGGGCAGGTCGCTCGCGCGCGACTCCGCGACGAGGTGGAACAGCCGACGCTCGCGCAGGGGTCGATAGACCGCGAGGGTGGTCCCGGGCCGTACGAGCCCCGCCCCTGCGGCCCGCTGGGAGAGGACCTCCAGCGCGCCGCGGCCCTCCTCCGCGAGGTCCCGGGTCCACTCGTTCACGTACAGGTCCACGTGACTCCACAGCACGTCGTCGGAGAACTCCTGGGCATGGCGGCGCATGGACTCAAGGGTGGCCTCGGGCTTCGCCCGCGCCAGGGCCAGGGAGCGCCGGAGCGCGTCCTGAACCGCGTCGAGGGTCTCCTCGGGCAGGGTGCGCCGGGCGAAGATCCCACCGAGCGGGAGCGGCGCCCCCGTGTCCGCTTCCCAGCGGGCCCCGAGGTCCTCGACGAGGCCGAGGCCAGACGCCGCGTAGGTGAAGCGGCCCTCGTGGATGCAGACCCCAAGGTCCGCCTCGCCCCGCTCGAGGGCGGGCATGACGTCGCTGAAGATGACGTGCTTCGCGTCCGCGGCGTCGGGATAGAAGAGGCGGTACAGGAGGGCCGCCGTGGTGTGAGCGCCGGGGCAGAGGACCCGGCTCGAGGGGTTGGGGGTGAGCGGGTCGAGGCCTGCCCGGGCCAACAGGAGGGGGCCGTTGCCGAACCCCAGGGCGGAGCCGGTGGGGAGGGCGATCAGCTCCTCCGCCATGAGGAGGGCGAGGTGGTAGCTGGCCTTCGCCACGTCGAAGGCCCGCGCGGCCCCGGGGTCCAGGAGGCGCTGGTTGAGCTCCTGCACGTCCAGCAACTCGATCTCGACGTCGTGGCCCTCCACCTGGACCTCGCCCGTCAGGAGGCCGTGGAAGAGGAACGTGTCGTTCGGGCAGGTGGAGATCCCGAGGTGCAGGGGGCGGTGGCTCACGGCGTACCTCCCTGGAGGATCGACCTCGCCGAGCTCGCCGCGGCCACGAGGCCGGGCTCGACGAGCCAGCGGTCCTTCTCCCTGTCCCCCGCGACGTTGGAGATGCCCCGGACCGCGTGCAGGGGGACGCCGGCCATGCGGGCGGCGAGCGCGGCGCCGAACGTCTCCATGTCCTCCGCGACGGCGCCCTGGAACCGTTGGCAGCGGCCGAGGGCCTCCGCTGGGCTGGCGGAAGCGGCGCAAACGGAGAGCAGGAGGGGGCCTTCTGCGGGAAGCTGGAGCTGCTCGTGGACCTCGCCCCGGGTGTCGAGCCACTGGGGGAACCCGAGGGCCGAGGGGCGCAGCAGCGCGGGCCCTTGGCCGGCCCCGACCCCGTCCAGCGCCACGGCGCCGAACTCGATCGCCTCGCCGACGGCGGGGCCCCCCTCGAGGCTCCCCGCGATCCCGAGGAGGATGACCCGAGCCGGTCGCCGGTGGGCGATGAGCGCCGCGGTGCGGGCCGCCGCGGCCACGGGGCCGAAGCCGACGAGCTCGACCCCCGGGCCCCCTTCGGCCGTGAACAGGTCCGGCGCGACGCGCTCGAGGATGGACCGCTCGAACTCCGTGGGGATGCAGAGGAGGGGCCCGCCGGGATCAGGAGGGTGACTGGACATGGCAAGAACCTGCGCCGGAGAGGGCCTGGGCTCCACCCTGGAGAGGCCGAATCCTGGGTCCGGAGAATATTGGACCCGCCCTGAAGGGGCTGAACGGATGTTCGGGCGATGGCGCGCGTCGACTCAGAGTGTCCCCGCTCACTGGCGGCGGTCTTGTTGATGGCCGCGGGAGCGGGCATGAGCGCCTCCTGCGGCGGCGGAGGAGGATCCACCGCTGTGGCGGCCACCGGGGTGGACCTGGCGGCCCTGGGAGTGACGCCGGGCAGCTGGTCCCTCGAGGCGGGTTCGAGCGTGGTGGTGACCGCCGAGGTCGCCAACCAGGGGACCCTTGCCTCTGCCCCCTTCGAGGTCGGCGTCTACCTCTCCGCGGACACCGAGCGTGACGCCCAGGACGTCCGGCTGCTCTCCTGGAGCCTCCTGACGCTCACCGCCGGTGAGACCTTCTCCGCATCCGACAGCCTCCAGATTCCGGTCACGACCCCGGCCGGGGACTACTACCTGCTCTGCGTCGCGGACGACCAGGGGGCCTTCCTGGAGGAGGCGGAAGGGAACAACGTCGTGGCCTCCACCGCCACGGTCCTGGTCGCCGAGGCCGAGCGCCCCGACCTGGTCATCGAGTCGGTCCACTTCGGCGTCGTGGAGATCCAGGCCGGCCAGCCCATCCTCGTCGATGACGCCGTGCGCAACGTGGGCGTCGAGACGAGCGGCGCCTTCCGCGTGGGGATCTATCTGTCGGACGACGCGCTGATCACCCCGAGCGACGTCCTCATCGGGCAGCGGCAGGTGCTGGACCTCGAGGTGGGCGCGCTGGACCCCGCCAGCGGCTCCCTGACGGTCCCAGCTTTCGTGACGGCGGGGACCTACTTCATCGGGGCCATTGCGGACGATCTCGGGGCCATCATCGAGATGGACGAGCTGAACAACGAGCTCGCCGCGCCCGGAACCCTGGCCGTGACCTCGGCGCCGGAGCCGGACCTGGCGGCGGCCTCCGTGAGCTTCTCCCCGCCCTCGGTGGAGGGCGGGCAGTCCATCGTGGTGGAGGAGTCCATCCTGAACCAGGGGCTCGCCGCGGCGCCCCTGTTCCAGATCGGCGTCTACCTCTCCGACGACCCGACGATCGACCCGGCGACGGACATCCTGATCGGCACCCGCACCGAGAGCTTCCTCCCGGTGGGGAGCGTCTCCAACTCAGGTCCGACGTCCATTCCCGTGCCGTCGGCCACGCCCCCCGGGGAGTACTTCGTGGGCGTGTACGCCGACAGCTCCGAGCTGCTGGCGGAGCTCGACGAAGGGAACAACGGCCTCATCGGCCTCGGCCGCCTGACGGTCTCGGCGCCGCCGCTCTCCGACCTCGTGGCCAGCCAATTCAGCTTCTCGCCCTCTGCCGTCCAGTCCGGCACGGGCGCGGCGGTCAACATCGAGGACCAGGTGACCAACCTCGGGCTCGCGCCGAGCTCGACCGTGCGGGTCTCGGTCTACCTCTCCAGCGACGCGGCCATCACGACCAACGACGTGCTCCTGGGCTTCCACGAGCTCTCTCCCCTCAGCGTCGGGGTCGGCTCCTCGAGGTCGCTGAGCATGCCGGTTCCCGGGGGCATCGCCCCGGGGTCCTACCGGGTGGGGCTGTGGGTCGACGACCTCAACACGGAACCCGAGCTCAACGAGGGCAACAACCTCCTGGTCGCCGGGGGGCTCCTCGATGTGCTGGAGGGCGGCGTCGCCGCGCCCAACCTGGTGACCGAGCTGATGGACCCGGCCGCGTCGGTGGCGGAGCCTGGGGAGTCGTTCCAGGTGGTGACGCGCGTGGCAAACACGGGCGACGCCTCGTGCGGCGCGTTCCGCATCGGCATCTACCTCTCGACGGACGAGACCGTCACCAGCAGCGACACGCTGCTCGGGGATCGGCTCGTCCCGTTCGGCCTGGGGGCCGCGTTCTCCACCGTCGCCAGCGCGCCGGTCGCGATCCCGCTGGGCACCCCGGAGGGGGAGTACACCATCGGCGCCCTCGCGGATTGGCAGGGCGTCGTCGCCGAGTCGGATGAGACCGACAACGGCCTCAACGCGGCGGGCGTCTTCCGGGTTCAGATCCCGCCGCCCCCGGCGCCGGACCTCAGGGCCTCGGACGTGGACGTGATCGACGCGTCTCCGTTCACCGCTGGCGAGGTCATCAGCGTGGCGCACACCGTCACCAACAACGGGGACCTGGACGCGAGCTCGTTCCGGGTGGGGATCTACCTCTCCGAGGACGAGGTCATCGACCCGGCGGAGGACACCTTGCTGGGGACCCGCGTGCTCTCCAGCCTGGCCATCGGCGGTAGCAGCGCCGCCAACACCGCCGTCCAGCTCCCGCCCGGCGTGGCGTCGACGGCCTGGCGGATCGGCGTGTTGGTCGACGACCTCGAGGCGCTCGCGGAGAGCGACGAGTCCAACAACAGCGCCGTTGACCCCGAAGCCCACGTCATCCAGTAGCTCCATGAAGCGCATCCTCTATCCCTCCTCTGCGCTCCGCCGCCCCCTCGCGCTCGGCGCGGCGCTGGTGGTGACCGTGGTCGCCGGAGCCCAGGAGGTCTCCCAGGCGATCCGCGCCGGCGAGGTCCGCGCCAAGGACGCCCTGCCCGCCGCGCTCCGCGCGGTACACCGCCACGATCGCGTGCCGTCGGAGCCGGGCGGGTACGTGGACGTGTGGGGGCCGTTCGAGCCCTGGGAGGTGCGGGTCCTCGAGGGGCAAGGCACGTCCCGCATGGGCCGTTGATTACTCCGTGACGCCGGCCGGCGCGGGTCGCAGAATCGGCGCGATGGATGTCGAGGGAGTTCAGGGCGGGGCACGTGACCCGAGGGTGCTCCGGGCCCTCCAGGAGGTCTTCGGGATCGAGGACTATCGCGGCCCCCAGGAGGCGGCTATCGCCGCCGTGCTCGCCGGGCGCGACGTGCTGCTGACCATGCCGACGGGCGCAGGCAAGTCGCTGGTCTACCAGCTGCCCGCCGTCGTGGAGGAGGGGTTGACCCTCGTCGTCAGCCCGCTGATCGCCCTCATGAAGGACCAGGTCGACGCGCTCAGGGCCCGCGGGATCCGCGCGGCCTACGTGAACTCTTCCATCAGCGCTGCCGAGCGTGCGCGCCGCTTGAAGGCCGCGGCGGCGGGGGACCTGGACCTCCTCTACGTCACCCCCGAGCGCTTCCGTCAGCCCGACTTCGCCGGGGCCCTCCCGGAGCTCCCGGTGCGCCGACTCGCGGTGGACGAGGCCCACTGCATCAGCCAGTGGGGCCACGACTTTCGCCCCGACTTCTCAAGGCTCGGGGAGTACCGCCGGCGCCTCGGCGGGGTCCCGGCGATCGCGCTCACGGCGACGGCCACCCCGGCGGTGGCAGAGGACATTGTCCTTCGCCTCGAGCTCGAGGACCCTCTGGTCCTGCGCACTGGGATCGAGCGCGAGAACCTCTTCCTCGCGGTCACGGAGGTGTCCAGCGAGGAGGAGAAGGTCGACGTCCTCGTGGACCGCATCCAGTCCATCGGCGGCCCGGGCATCGTCTACGGCGCCCTCATCAAGGACCTCGAGCGGATCCACGGGGAGCTGCGGCGGCGCGGGGTGGAGACCCTGGTCTACCACGGCAAGCTCTCCGCGGAGGAGCGCCGTGGGATGCAGGAGCGCTTCATGGCCTCGTCGGAACTGGTGGTGCTGGCGACCAACGCGTTCGGGATGGGGATCGACAAGGCCGACATCCGGTTCGTCCTCCACGTCCAGATGCCGCGAACCCTCGAGGCGTGGACCCAGGAGGTGGGGCGGGCCGGACGCGACGGCGCGCCCTCCTGGTGCGAGCTGCTCTACTTCCCCGAGGACATCGCCATCCAGGACACCTTCGTGCGCTGGGCGAACCCGACCCTCGAGTACGTGGTCATGGTCTACGAGACCCTGGCCGGGTGGGGGGAGCGCGTGCAGCTGAAGGACGAGGACGACCTTCGCGCGGAGCTGCTCGTGAAGGAGCGCCGGGACAATCGCGTGGGGATCGCCCTCCGCTGGCTGGAGGTCCTGGGGGTCACCTCAGGCTCCTTCGAGGGGCACGACCTGGAGGTCCGTCGGGCCCTGGACCCCGAGGAACTCCCCGCCTTCCTGGGGACCGGAGAGAAGCTCCAGGACGATCTCCGGGCGCTGCTCTCCATGGTCGAGTTCGCGAAGAACGAGGATCGCCCGCGGCGGGCGCTCCTGGCCGAGCACTTCGGCCTCGAGGACGCCGTGGGGATGGGGTGCGACAACACCGAGGACGCCGCCGCCTGGCGCGAGGCTCACCTCGAGCGGCGGGCGGCGGCGCCCGCGACCTCCCCGGCGGCGGCCCCCCTCGCCGCGGACCCCGAGGCGGCGTTCGCCCGCGGGGACTGGGTGGAGATCGACGGGCGCCACCTCGGTCAGGTGGTCAAGGTCGAGGGTGAGGGGCGGCGGACCCGCCTGGTGGTGGAGAGCGCCGGTGACTTCCGGCGGCGGACGGTGGACCCGCGGCGCAAGCAGGTGCGGAAGATCTGAGCCCCGCCCCCTCAGCGAGCCGCTTCCAGGTGAATCCGCTGGGCCGTCATGGGGAGCTCGGTGGAGACGTCGAAGCGCGCGGCGGTCTCGACCCCGACCCGCGCCAGGGACTCGGCGTCCGGGGCGCTGGCCTCGGCCACGCTCATGGCCCCCAGCGCGAACTCCGCGCCGGACCCGAACGCGTAGAAGGACCGGAACTCCTGGACCGAGCGCTGGGGGTAGGCGCCGAAGATGCCGCCGGGCGACGCGATGATCAGCTCCATGCGCATAGACTCGTAGTCGTCCTGGCTGTCCTCCTTGCCGAGGACGTAGTAGTCATCCCGGAGCGAGCGCTGAAGCTGCGTCAAGAAGTCGAAGATCTGGTCCGCGCTCCGAAGCTGAGGCGTCTCCTTCAGCCCTCGGAGGTGGTGCCCCAGGATCAGCTGAGCGGAGGCGGGGCCCGTGGGGGCGACCCACGCCTCCCCGACCTGGACGAGCTTGTCGCTGGACGCCACGAGGTCCGCGGGCTCCCGGAGGTCTCCGTAGGTGGCGAGGGTGTCGGCGGCGATGCACGCGACTCCGTTCTTCTTGGTGACGACGACGGTGGTCATGGGGTCCTGCGGGTCGGGGAGCGGGGAGCGCCATCCATCCTTGGGGGCGGCGCGGTGCGGGCGGACCATAGCGAAGCTCACCGAGGTTCCGCGAGGGTCCCGTCTCGATCGTGCGGGTCCTCGTGGCGCCAGCGAGGAGCGTTCGCCCTGGCCGCCGCCCTGGGCCTCGCCGCGTGCGCCGCGCCCGGCGCCGGTTCCGGGCTGGCCCCCGCGGAGTCCGCGCCCACGGTTCCCTGGGAGGTGCTCTTCGACGGGCGGGACCTCTCGGGCTGGAAGGCCGGGGTCTTCGGTGAGTTCCCTGAGTTCGATCAGGTGGAGGACGGCGTGGTCATCCCCCAGGGGGTCCCGCTCGCCGGGCTGACCTACCAGGGCACGCCGCCGACGCCGCCCTTCGAGGCCGAGTTCGACGTGACCAAGGAGTTCGGCGCGGACTTCTTCTTCTCGGTGACCTTCCCCGTTCGCGGCGAGCACCTGACCCTGGTGCTCGGCGGCTGGGGAGGCGTGGTCTGCGGACTGTCCTGCCTCGACGGGGAGGACGCGTCGGGGAACGACACGCGTACGTTGCGGAACTTCCCCGACGGCTCGCGCTACCGGGTCTCCCTGGCGGTCACGGACGAGCGGGTCCGGGTGTCCCTCGACGACGGGGAGCCGCTGATCGACGCGGACCTGCGCGGGCGGGAGCTGGAGCTGCGTCCCGAAGTTGACCCCTCCGTCCCGTTCGGAGTCGCGACTTTCGCCACCCAGACCATCCTGCACGGCGTGCGGGTGCGACCGCTCGGCGAGGACGGGTTCGGTCCTTGACGGTCCCGAAGGGTCGGGGCGACGATTGGAGCATGTCTTGCACGCCGATTCGCGCCGCGCTCCTCGCGCTCCTCACCCTCTTCCTCGCGTCACCCGCCAAGGCGACGTGGTCGATCGTGGTCATCAACCGGGAGACCGGCGAGCTCGCGGTGGCGACCTCCACCTGCATCGCGGGCTTCGACATCGCGACCGCTGTCCCGGTCATCCGCGTGGGCTACGCCGCGGGCGCCGCGCAGTCGTTCGTCATCTCCCAGGCCACCAACCGCCGGCGCATCTTCCGTAACTCGCTGCGGGGCGCCACGCCCCAGCAGCTCCTGGACCTGATCGAGGCCAGCGACGGGGGCTTCGAGAACCGCCAGTTCGGCATCGTCGCCTTCTCCGGCGCCCCGGTGACCCACACGGGGGACTTCAACGGTGACTTCGCCGACGGGCTCACCGGCTCCTTCGGGCCCTATGAGTACGCGATCCAGGGGAACGTGCTCACGGGCGCCAACGTGGTGCTGGATTGCGAGGCCGCCTTCCTCGCGACCAACGGCGACCTGGGCGAGCGAATGGTGGCGGCCATGGAGGCGGCCCGGGACGCGGGTGGAGACGGGCGCTGCTCCTGCGCGCCGGGGGCCCCCACGGGGTGCGGCTCCCCTCCGGCGAATTTCACCTACGCCTCCTACAACGCCTTCATGGCGATCGCGCGCCTCGGCGACACCGACGCGCCTTGCCTGGGGACCACGGGCTGCGCGGCGGGGGACTACTACCTCCGCATCACCTACGCCGGCGGCCCCAATGGTCAGGAGCCGATCGCGCGCCTGCGCCAGGAATACGACGCCTGGCGAGCGGGTCAGGTGGCGCGCCCGGACCACGTGCTGTCGGAGGTCACCTCGTCGGTCCCGAGGCTGCAGGCCGATGGCCAGACCTCGAGCCGCGTGCGCATCCGGCTCCGCGACATCGACGGCAACCCCCTCGCCATGGGCGGCCAGACCGTGACGGTGACCAAGGCCTCCGGACCGAATGTTGCCCAGGCCACGAACATGGTGGACAACGGGGACGGGACCCACAGCTTCGACCTCGTGGCGACGCTGAACCAAGGGGTGGGCACCTACCTCATCACTGTGGACGATGGGATCCGGCCAGTGCAGCTCTACCCGGCGCTGGTGGTCGAGTCCGCCGCCCCTGCGGAGGTGCACATCGGCCAGAGCGAGCTCTCCGCGGCCGAGGGGACCCCGGTTCCGGTGATCCTCGACCGTGGTGCGGCCGACAGCGGCGCCTCGTACCGCCTGCTGGCCTCGCTCTCGGGCACCCAGCCCGGCACGGTCCTCGGCGGCGTGAGCGTCCCGCTGAACCGTGACCGCCTCTTCGAGTTCACGGCCAGCTGGCCGGGCGGCTCCCCCTTCACTGGCAACGCTGGGGTCCTGGATCAAGACGGGCGCGGTGAGGCCGTGCTCGGTCTCGATCCCGGAGCCCTGGTGCCCTTCGTGGGCTCGACGCTGTCCTTCAGCGCGGTGATCGGGGGCCAGGCGGCCACCCCGGCGGCGTCGATCCTCGTCTGTCCCTGAGGTGAGGCGCCCTGGGCTGGCGGCCCAGGCCGCGTTACGCCCTAGATGTGGTGCACCGGGCCCGTCCCCGCGGCGGCTGCGAGGATCGTGCGGCGAACGTAGACGGGGACCATCTCCCGCCGGTAAGCGGCGTCCCCGGGAATATTGTCCATGGGCTTGGCCTGTCGATGGGCCAGGTCCGCGACCGCCGCGGCCGCGTGCTCGAAGCCCGCGGTCCCGATCTTCTGGCCCACCAGGGCGTCGGTGACCCCCTTGACTCGCAGGGGCCGTGCCACCAGCGCGATGCACACCACGTCGGCGTCGACGACGGTGTCGCCGTCGAGGTCGAGGCGGATCGCGCAGCCGAAGAGGGGGTAGTCAATGGAGCCCCGGTCACGGAGCTTGCCGTAAGCGCCGCGGTGCCCCGAGGCCTGGGCGGGAACGTTGATGTGGGTCAGGAGCGCCCCGCGACCGACCCCCTTGTTCCAGATCCCATCGGCCTTCCAGAGGTCGTCGATCTTCAGGGTCCGGGCGCCACCGTCGCCGGCGAACTCGAGGTCAGCACCCAGGGACATCAGGGTGGGCGCCGTGTCGTTGGACGCGGCGGCGACGCACTTCCGGCCGCCGGCGACCACGTGGCAGACGGTGCCGTCCTTCTTGAGGCAGTAGCCCAGGGACTTCCGCCAGAAGTGGGTCTGGTTGTACCACTGGCAGCGGGTGTCGAGCATGACATTGCCTCCCGCCGTGCCCATGGTCCGGAGCTGTGGGCCGGCGACGAGGGAGGCTGCCTGGGCGAGCGCGGGCGCCCGGGAGATCACGGCCTCGCTGGCGGCCATGTCCGCGAGCGTGGTCATGGCGCCGATCCGCAGGCCCCCGTCGGAGGTCGCCGTGATGCCCCGGAGGTCCGCCACGTGGGCGAGGCTCACCACGACCTCGGGCTCGAAGAGCCCGTGCTTCATGTTGGGCAGCAGGTCGGTCCCGCCGGCCACGACCATGGCTTTCTCGCCGTGCTCCTCGAGGAGCGCGGTGACGCCGTCGATCTCGGTGGGCTCCTCGAGCCTGAACTTGGGGAGGCGCAGCATCAGCCCAGCCCCCCCTTGGAGTCCATGGCCGTCGCCGCGCCACTGCCGGCCTCGCGTTCGCGCTTCTCGCGCAGGGCGGCGAGCACCTTCGCCGGCGTGAACGGGAGCTCCCTGAGTCGGATACCGACGGCGTCGTGGATGGCGTTGGCGAGGGCGGGGATCGCCGAGTGCAACGGGCCCTCGCCGGCCTCCTTCGCTCCGTACGGTCCCTCGGGGTCGATGCTCTCGACGATGAAGGTCTCGATGTCTGGCGTGTCGATGGCGGTGGGGAGGCGGTAGTCCAGCAGCGATGGTCCGCTGTGGAGCCCGAAGCGGTTGACCTTGTGCTCCTCGAGGAGCGCCTCGGCGATGCCCATGTACACCGACCCCTCGATCTGACCGGCGACCAGGCGCGGGTTGAGGGCGCGCCCGCAGTCGTGGGCGCACCAGACCTTGGGGACGGTGATCCGGCCCGTCTCCTCGTCCACGTCCACCTCGACCACGTGGGCCGTGAAGGAGTAGGCCGGCGACGCGCCGATCGTGCCCCCGCGGTAGTCGCCGCCGAGGGTGGGGGTGTTGTAGGAACCGGTGGAGCCGAGGGTGTCGAAGCGGGCCTCGGCGAGCTCGAAGGCCTCGCGGGTGGTGAGCACCTGCTCGGGGTCCTCGAGGTCGATGACACGGCCCTCCATCAGCCGCACACGCCGCTCGTCGACCTCCCACTTCTCCGCCACGGCCGTGACGACCTTCGCCCGTAGCTTGCGGGCGGCGTCGATCGTGGCGTTGCCGACCATGAAGGTCACCCGGCTCGAGTAGGCGCCGAGGTCCACGGGGCACAGGTCCGAGTCGGCGGCGATGACGCGCACGTCCTCGTGGTCCATGCCCAGCTCCTCCGCCACGAGGTATCGGACCACCGAGCTCGAGCCCTGCCCGATGTCGTTGGCGCCGCTGAAGACGGTCACGAGACCGGACCGATCCACCTTGAGCTGGATGCCCGCCTGGGGCATCTCGTTGGGGTAGATGGGGTAGTTGGTGCCCGAGATGTACATGGACCCGGCGATCCCCAGGCCGCGCCCGCGGGGGAGCTTGCCGCGGCGCTCGGTCCAGCCTGAGCCGCGCTCGACCTTGTCGAGGCACTCCATGAAGCCGCTCGAGGTGATGCGCTGACCGTTGACGGTCTTGGTGTGCTCCCCGTGGAAGTTCTTGCGGCGGATCTCGATGGGGTCGATGCCCAGCTGCTCGGCGACCTCGTCCAGCTGGCACTCGAAGGCGAAGCGCGGCTGCACGGAGCCGTGCCCGCGCTTCGGGCCGCACGGGGGCTTGTTCGTGAAGACCCGGGTCGAGTCGAACCGATAGGACGGGAAGTCGTAGGGGCCGGAGAGGAGCTGCCCCGAGTAGTAGGTGGTCACCAACCCGAACGAGCTGTACGACCCGCCGTCGATCAGGATCTTGGCGTCGACCCCGGTGATCTTGCCGTCCTTGGTGGCGCTCGTGCAGTAATCGAGCTCCATGGGGTGACGGCCGCGGTGGGCGTAGAACACCTCCTCGCGGGTCCAGAGCATCTTCACGGGCCTGCCGGTCAGCTGGGCAAGCTTGGCGACGCAGAACTCGAGGCTGAAGGGGTCGGACTTCCCGCCGAAGGCCCCGCCGAGGCAGGGCTGGATCACTCGGATCCGCTGGGGCTCCCACTCGAGGACACGGGCCAGGGCACGGTGGACGTAGTGGGAGATCTGCGTGGCGGACCACAGGGTCAGGACCCCGTCCGGGGCGACCCGCGCGACCGCGCAGTGGGGCTCGATCGCCGCGTGGGTGGAGCCGTGGAAGCGGTAGGAGCCCTCGACCACGAGGTCCGCGCCCTCGCGCGCGCCGTCCACGTCACCGAACTCCAGCTCCACGTGCTTGGAGACGTTGTTCTCCTTGCGGTTCTTGTGGATCTGCGGCGCGTCCCGCTCGAGGGCCTCCCGCGGGTCGAGGAACGCGTGCAGCTCCTCGTACTCCACGTCGATCAGCTCGAGGGCGGCGTTGGCGGTGTCCTCGTCCACGGCGGCGACCGCCGCGACCTCGTCGCCGATGAAGCGGACCTTCTCGGTGGCGAGGGCTGTCTCGTCGGGGGTCCACGGGATGACGCCGTACTGAATGGAGAGATCCGCGCCGGTGATCACGGCGTGCACCCCGGGCAAGGCCATGGCCCGCGAGGTGTCGATGGAGACGATCCTCGCGTGGGCGTGGGGGCTGCGCAGGGTCTTGGCGTGGAGCATCCCGGGGAGCTGGATGTCGTCGGCGTATACCGCCTCGCCGGTCGCCTTCGCCACGCCGTCGATCTTGCGGTGGCTCTTGCCTACGACCCGGAACTCCTCCCAGGGGGCGTCGACGCCGTGGATGTCTCGCGCTGCCATCAGAGGGCCTCCTCGCGCAGGTGCTCGCGACCCTCGACCCAGCTCGGCCGGGGGGAGTCCGCGCCGGTGGACTCCGCGATGGCGGTCTCCACGGCCTCGATGATCTGGGTGTAGCCGGTGCAGCGGCACAGGTTGCCGGACAGGGCCTTCTGGATCTCCTCGCGGCTGGGGTCCGGGGTCCGGTCCAGCAGCGCCCTGGCGGACAGCATCATGCCGGGCTGGCAGAAGCCACACTGGAGGGCGCCGCAGCGATCGAAGGCGTCCTGGACGGGGTCCACTCCGCCGGTCGCGGTGCCCTCGGGGGCGCCGCTGCGCTTGAGGTGGGCAGGCCGGAGGCCCTCGATGGTCTGGACCGAGCAGCCCTGTGCCTGGGAGCCCAGGGTCAGGCAGGAGAGCACCGGCTTGCCGTCCACCAGGACGGTGCAGGCGCCGCAGTCGCCCTTGTCGCAGCCCTGCTTGGAGCCGGTCAGTCCGAGCCGGTAGCGGAGGACCTCAAGGAGGGTCCAGTGGTCAGGCGCCGCCGTCTCTTGGAGGTCGCCGTTGACGTCGAGGGTCAGCACGCGCATGGAGGCCATTGTCCGTATCCTGAGCCCGGAGGCACCCCCAAATCCGGGGCTCGGTGCTGGGACGTGCGGTCACTGCCCGAAAAACGGCGCCTCCCCCCGACCCGCGCACGGATTCGGGGGGAGGCGGTGCTTCCGGATAGCCGGGCCCCGTGCGGGTGCTGGCCCTCAGGGGCGGTAGTCGCGGCCCTTCAGGAGGGCACGGGCGATCTCGTCCTGGCCAGCGAGGCCGAGGTGGTGGTCGAAGGCTCGCTGCTCGGCCTCGTACCTGGGGCGAGACTCGTCCGGCTCGTGATGGCCCAGGTCCGCCACGATGGAGCCGAGGGCCGACTCGTGGTAGCGGAAGAGGAACGCGATGATGGCCAGGGCCTCCGCCTGCATCACGGCGTCCGAGTCCATCCCGCCGTTGAGCCTGAAGAGGTCGAGCTCCCAGCCCTCCTCGGAGGCGCGTCGGGACACCTCCTGTTGGACCGAGCGAAGGGTCCGCAGCTCGCCGTGGATCAGGGCCCGGCTGGAGGAGCGCTCCGCCACGAGGCTGGCGATCCCGTCGGTCATCCAGCGGGAGAGGAACGGCTGCTCGGTGCTCATGATCTTCGAGGCCACGGCCTCCACGAGGCGGGCGTCCACCTCCCGGCGGGCGGTGGCGTCGCCCTCCTCGAGGTAGGCGCCGAACTGCTGGTCGACCTCGAGGGCGCGGGCCCCCTTGAGGGCGGTGGCGAGGTCCGTGTCCGAGGTGGCCCGGAGGATGACCACGGGCTCGGAGCCGGGGCTCAGGAAGGGGGCCAAGGAGCGGACGGTGCGCTCGACGAGGGCGGCGCTCGTGCTGAAGCGCTTGAAGCGGTCGGCGTCGGAGAGCAGCACGACCCGCTGGTCCTGGTCGAGATCGATGCGGTAGCCGCGGCGGCTCGCGAAGTCGTACCAGCGGCTGATGGCCACGCGCGTGGCCGCGCCGAGGGCCGCACGGCGCCGCTCGTCCTCGTTGATGAGCTTGCCGTCCCAGCGGATCTCCGCTGGCGTGGCCGTGTGGTTGGTCTTCTGGGCCGCTGCCTGGGCGGGGTGGACCTCGTCCCCGACTTGCATCAGGAGGGCCGCGGTCAGGATAAGGAGGCCTGTGGGGAGGATCGCCCTTGTGAACATCTGTCTACGGGGGTGGTTGGCAGGTCGCGAGTCGATGGGGCGCTGGCCCAGAGGCCGCCGCGCAAGCCGCTGCCTTGCCCCCGGTATCGGCCCCCCAGGACGCCCGGCTGGAGCCCTCGACGGGTCCAGCGGGGCGTCACCGCTTCCGCCGCGTCAACCTCTCGGATCGGGACACGCCGCGGGCCCCGAGGCCCTCATTCGGCGCCCACGTGCTCCGCGATCGCCGCGAGGAAGAGCGGGCCCAGGTCAGCCGCCTTCTTCTCGCCCACGCCCTTGAGGGCGAGGAAGGCCTCCGGGGTCCGCGGCTTATGCGCGGCCATGTGGGCCAGGGTGCGGTCGTTGAAGAGGATGTAGGGGGGCACGCCGCGCTCCGAGGCGAGGCTGCGCCGGAGCTTGCGGAGCGCCTCGAACAGGGAGGCGTCCACGTCCAGGGATTCCTCGCTGGCAACGGCCTCCACGGAGCTGCCCCGGCGGCGCGAGCTCTTCTTGGCCTGGATCCGCGGGACCAGCAGGGTCACCGCCTTATCGCCGCGCATCACCTCGACGCCGGAGGCGGTGAGGTGGAGGGTCGGGTAGTTCCCCGACGCCACGCCGATGTGCCCCTGGGCCACCAGCTGGTCGATCCAGGCGCGGATCTCGCTGGCGGCGTTCTCGCGCATGATCCCGTAGGTGGTGAGCTGGTCGTGCCCCTTCTGGCGGACGCGCTGGGTGTCGGCGCCCCGGAGGACCTCGGTCACATGGGCGGCACCGTAGCGCTGGTCGCAGCGGACCACGCACGAGAGGATCATCTGGGCGACGCGCTGGCTGTCGTCGACCTGGCGGAGCTCGCCGTGGCACACATCGCAGGCGCCGCACTTGCCCTCCGCCAGCTCACCGCCGAAGTACTCCACGAGGAACCGGTGCCGGCAGAGCCCGCCGTTGGCGAAGTTCCAGAGCTCGCCGAGCCGATCGAGGGATCCGGCGAGCTCGTCCATGGCGCCCTCGACCCCCTCCATCTCGGCCTCCTGCGCGCTGCGCTCCATGATCCCCTTCCAGCCCTGGAAGTCCGATCCGCTGTAGAGCATGAGGCACTCGGAGGGGAGCCCGTCGCGCCCGGCGCGTCCTGTCTCCTGGCTGTACTGTTCCACGCCCTTGGGCAGGCTCGCGTGGACGACGAAGCGGACGTCCGGGCGGTCGATCCCCATGCCGAAGGCGACGGTGGCGACCACCACGTCGAGGCCCTCTCCCAGGAAGGCCTCCTGGATTCGCGCGCGCTCGGAGGAGTCGAGGCCCGCGTGGTAGGGCATGGCCCGAACGCCCGCGCGGGCGAGTTCACGTGCGAGCTTCTCGGTGTCCTTGCGGCGGATGCAGTAGACGATGCCGGCCTCGTCGGGGTGCCGGCGGACCACATCCATGACCTGCTCGAACAGGTCCAGCCGGGGGACGACGCGGTAGGTGAGGTTGGGCCGGTCGAAGCCGCCCACGACCCGCACGGGATCGGTGAGCCCGAGCTCCTCCTCGATATCGCCGCGCACCCTGGGGGTCGCGGTCGCCGTCAGGGCGATGATGGGCACCTCGGGGCAGCGCGCTCGGAGCTCACCGAGCTGGCGGTACTCAGGCCTGAAGTCGTGGCCCCAGTGACTGATGCAGTGGGCCTCGTCCACGGCGATGGAGCTGAGGCCGGCGCGCTCCAGCTCCCGGTGGAAACCCTCCACCGCGAGCCGCTCGGGGGAGACGAACAGGATGTCCAGCTCCCGGCGTTCCAGGGCGCCCCTCACGGCGGAGCGCTCGTCATCGTCGAGGGCGCTGCTCAGCATGGCCGCGCGCACGCCGTTGGCGAGGAGGCCGTCGAGCTGGTCCTTCATCAGCGCGATGAGCGGGCTGACCACCAGGGTCAGCCCGGGGCGAACCAGGGCGGGGGCCTGGTAGCACAGGCTCTTGCCCCCCCCGGTGGGGAGGATCACCAGGACGTCCCGACCCTCGAGGGACGCGCGCATGGCCTCGTCCTGGTAGGGGCGTAGCCCGGGGAAGCCCCAGGTCTCGTCCACGCGCTGCAGGAGCTCCTCCATGGCCGAGTCGACGTCCTCGACCGGGCCCGGGGGAGTCAGGGGCTCGGGCGCGCGGGCGTCGGCCAAGAACCAGCCATCGTCATAGTCCCGGGCAGCGCCTCCGCCGGTGGGCGCCGCGGGGGCGGCGTCGTCTCCCTCGAAGAGGCCCGCGATCTCGTGGGCCGAGGGCTCTGGCTCCGCAGACGCCCCCTCGAGCTCCCAGGGGCTCGCGCCCCCGAGGCCTGCGTCGTCGCTGGTGCCTCTCATCGATTCCCCCTGTTCACAGATTCCCCACGCTCACGGGGACCGATCCCAACGCATCGCGGTGGCGGTTCAAGACAATCCGCGCGGAAGTCTCGTGGCTCAGTCCGATTCGGTCGTCGGCAGCGTCACTTCGACGCGCTGGACATCCCCTGAGCGTGCCCAGATCGCGCGGCTCGTGGCGGCGTCGATCTCCGCCCCGTCGCAGCGCGTGCGGGTCCCGTCCACGGCGACCAGGTCGACCCCCGGGGAGGCCCCCCGACGGATGATGAAGGGGACTCCGCAGTGGGAGATGGCCAAGGCTCCCGTGGGAACCTCGATGGCCTCGCCCGCCGGGCTCCGCAGGGACCCAGCGGCGTCGCGGAGCTCCCCCTCGTGGAGCAGGGACCCGTCGAACTGGATCTGGCCCTCGCGGATGCGGAGGCCGACCTCGCCGAGCCGGGAGAGGAGGTCCTCCTTGACCTGCCCGCTCATGCCCGGCTGCCGGGCGCCGCCGTCGGCCTGGGAGTGGGAGTAGGGCTCGGTGGGGAAGGCCCCGAACTCCTCGGGGGACTTGTGGGTTCCCAGCCCCGCGCGGGCTGCCCGGTAGTGCCGGCGGAGCGCCTCGCAGACCTCCTCCGGCTCGCCCTGGTCGACCGCGCACCACAGGGTCTCCTGGATCGCCAGGATCAGCTTCGAGGTCATGTGCCAGAAGGTGCACCCGAGCCCCTCGTAGCCGAAGAAGGTGCCCGACCGCCCGGTGAAGGCCGCGTGGTCGAAGACCTCCTCGTACTCGCTCAGGAGGGCGTCCCGGTCACGCTCCACCGAGGCGGCCAGGGGACCATCCTCGAGGGCCTCCAGGGCGGAGGACAGCGCAGCGGCGCTCAGGAGCCCGGGGGCGAAGCGCAGGCACTCGGCCCCGGAGCGGATGACGCTACGGTCGCCGGCCTCGAGGAGCTCCTTGATGAGCGGCACGCGCTCCTCTGCGCCCTCCTTGAGCACCCCCTTGTCCAGGAGACCGGGAAGCTCCCGGTCCGGGTAGAGGAGGTAGGTGTCCAGGTCGGAGCGGTGGAGCGGGCTCTCTCGCAGCGCATCCAAGAGCGCGACCGCGTCGGCCCCGCGCACGATCCCCGCAGAGAGCGCAGCCACCTGGCCCTCGAGCATGAGGGGCAGGTGACGGATGCCTACCTCGCCCTCGGAGAACGCGACGAGGTCGTACCCGTGGAAGAGGCCGTCCTGCCTGACGTTGGCGTCGGCGGTGGCCTTCAGCCACTCACTCGCAGCCGCGAAGAGCCGGTGCAGGAGCTCGAGCGGCGCGGTCTCCACCCCATCCTCGGCGTCGCCGTAGACGGCTGCCCGGTGGCGCTCGCCCGCCCGGCCGAGGGCCTCGGTGGTCGCCCAGCGAGCCGACGGTTCGACCGTCGCCGCCGCCGCATCGCCGGACTCCAGCGCCTCGACGATGTCTGCGAGGAAACGGCCCGTCCGCGTGGAGAGCGAGAGGGGAGCGGCGCCCTCGAAGAGCCTCGAGAGGACCTCGGTGTGGCGGAACATGGCGCAGGTGGTGACGATCGAAGCACCCGAACCCACCAGCGCGTTGTTCGCGTCGTTCCACTCGGGACGCTGGGCGTTCATCCAGATCCCCGCGCCGGGCACGAGGTTGGAGAGCTTGGCCAGGAACGGGACGAGCAGCTTCTCCTCGAGCGTCGCGCGCACGAGGTCTCCCCCGGCGTCGTGGACGAGCTTGCCGTCGGCGCCCTCACGGTCCACGCGTTCGCCCGCGACCCACGCGCGGTCGTTGTCGTAGTCCACCGTCGTCTGCGGGTTGCGCACGAGTTCGTCAAAGCCGCGGATGCGGTAGGGGACGTCCGCGTGGACGAAGATCCTCCGGCCGAAGAGCGTCCCCATGCGCCCGGGGTAGTGCTCCTCGAGGCGCTCGATGAGGCGGGTCAGGTAGACGATCTGGTGGTCGCCCCAATAGCCGATGTACGACCAGGGGTCGTTCGGGTCGTGCACCTCCCAGTCCAGCCCCTCGCTGGTGATGCGATAGGGGTTGTAGCCGTCAGCGGTGCTGGCGTTGAGGAAGCGGACGATGAAGGCTTCCAGGTAGGTGGGGTTGGCGAGCCCGAGCGCCTCCCAGTTCTGGAAGATGTCGCGCCAGTTGCCCTGGTAGCCGAAGGTCAGCTCGCCGTGTTCTCCGCGGACGTCGATGGAGAACGTGTTCCAGGGGCGGCTCGGGTCGCCGTGCCGCCGGCTGAAGGCGAGGGGCAGGAACTCGCGCAGGTGGCGCTCGAGGTCAGGGTCCGATGAGGCGTCCTCGATGAGCTCGCCCACCGTCCACTCCTCGGGCCACCCGGAGACCCGGTCCGCGTTCCGGGCGAAGACGGCGGGGGCCACCGTCGCCAGGTGCTCGATGAATGCCGCGCGCGGCTGTCGCGTCCCTAGGGGGAAGAGCCCGCCGCGCATCGTGTTGTACAGCGTATTGGCCGCGTGCCGTGCGTCCTCGGCGTCGCTCGCGGTGCACTGGACGCCGTCCGCGTTGGCGAGGAGCTCGAGCAGGGTCTCCCGGCTCTCGTGCACGCCCGCGAGGACGTCCGCGCTCGGATCCTCGGTGTCCAGCTGCCACGCGAGCAGCGCCTCCACGTCGTCGGCGCTGCGGTCCAGCTCAAGAGCCATCACCCAGTCTGCACTCTCGCCTGGCCCGAGCTCGAGGGCCTGCTCGATGAGGAACGCGCTGCGCTTGCCCCGCACGAGGTTCTCCTCGGTGACGGCTTCGCCACGCCGGAACCCGCCCTGCTGCGCCGCGCTGAGGAGGCGCGTCCCTGGGGCAGAGCACCAGGCGGTGGTGGAGGAGAGGCTCTCGCTCGGCTCGGCCCGGTCCACGGGGATCGAGCCCAGGCCGAACAGCGCGACGCCGTCGGCGAGCTCGGAGAACCGGTAGGCGTCCACGAGCACGCTGTAGGCGTCCATCATCGACTTCTCGATCGCCGGGGGCATGATGTCGAGGACGCCGTCGAGGACGTCGAGTCGGCGCGCGGTCTCGCCCGTATTGGTCAGGCGGACCGTCCGGACGATCCCGTGGGCCTCGCTGCTGGTCCAGCACTGGCGGACCGTGAGCCCGAGGGTGTGGTTGTGCTCGATCAGGGCGAGGGCGCTCCCAAGGGTGCAGCGCTCGAGGTCCTGGGAGACCTCGTGGGCTCCGGCGCCGCGCTGTGTGAACGGCTCCCAGACCTCACCGTCAGGGAGGCGGACGATGGTGGAGCCGCCGACGGCCCCCTGGGCGTCGTGGATCCGGTCCACGGTCCGGTAGGGGAAGAGCGCCTGGTTGACGTTCCGGCGCCCGGCGGTGAGCGCGCCCCTGCTTGAGATGAAGCCCCAGTGGTCGGAGCCCGAGGCGAGGGTCGTGAGGAACGGCGCCATCCGATCCGCCGAACGAATCCGCGCCCAGCGGAAGGCCGCTGCGCCCTCCGGGCTACCGCCGGCGTCTCGGGTGACGAAGTCGCCGGTGATCGCCCGGCGGTTGGTGGCGAAGGGGGTCATCGCTTCTCCAATACACGGACGTAGTCCACCACCACCTGCTGAGGACCGATTCCGGGCGAGATGGGGCCGCCCATTCCCCCGCCCATGGCGAGGTTGAGAATGATGTTCTGGGGCCGATCGAAGGGCCACGCCTCGGCCGACTCCTTCTTGTCGTAGGTGTAGTAGTGGACGCCGTCCACGTACATGCGCATCTCGTCCTCGTCCCACTCACAGGCGTAGACATGGAAGTCCGTGCTCATCCCGTCGACGGGGAGCACGTTGGTGATGTGGTTTCCCTGCTTGAAGTAGTAGGCGCGGGTGTGGCACGAGCCGTGGTTGATGCCATTCCCCGTGTCGTCACTGATCTCCTTGCCGACGGCCTCCATGATGTCCACCTCGCCGCAGTACGGCCACGAGATCTCGTCGCGGTAGTCGTCGCCGAGCAGCCAGCCGGCGGCCCATGTCCCGTCCGCGGCGGGGACCTTGGCGCGCATCTCGATACGCCCCCGAAGGAAGCTCACCTTGCCGCGCGTGGTCAGGCGCGCGGAGGTCCAGGCCATCCCCTCGTCGTCGGGGCGCGCCTCGATGATGAGGTTGCCGCCCTCTTGGCGGGCGTTGTCCGTGTCGGCCACCGTGTAGTACTGGGGCTCGAAGTTGCCCCAGCCCCAGTTGCCCACGTCGTGGAGCCACTTCGTCTGGTCAGGGAGACCTTCACCGTTGAACTCGTCGGCCCACACCACGGCCCACTCATCGCCGTCCATGGACTGGGTCATGGAGCGGGGGGTGAGCTGCTGGGGACGGATCATGGTGAAGCGCACGCCGGTCACCGTCACGGCGCCCCCGTCATGGTGGAGGCGCATGCGGTGGAGCCCCGCGTCCAGCGGGGAGCCGTCCCGGGAAGGCTTAGGCGCGGCCTCGGACGCGACCATGGGCCCTGTGACGTTGTACGACCGGCCGTCCTTGTTCCCCACGCGGTCCTCGACCCAGGCCGTGACCTCTCCCTCCGGCCCGTCGGCGAACATGACCTCGGTGCGCCAGCGGCCGCACTCGGGGAAGGTGGCGACAAAGTCGATCCAGCCGGAGGCCTCGGGGTGGCGGACGCCGCCGATCCCGCCCTCGAGCGGGCCAACGGAGCTGACCGAGCCGGCGGGGAAGAGGACCTCCACGGAGACCGCGTCGTCGGCCACCAGCGCGGGGATGGACCAGGCCTGGGTGTCGACCTTGACCGCGGACGAGGAGGCGCCGGCGCAGGAGGCCAGCAGCAGGGGGAAGAGGAGAGCGTGGCGCATGATCAACCGATGAGCTGGGCCTCCAGCTCCTCGAGGGACTTGCCCTTGGTCTCGGGGACGACCTTGAGGCTGAAGACGAACGCGAGGGCGGCGAAGACGCCGAAGAAGAGGAAGACGCCTGCCGGACCGAACTCGGCGAGGCTGGAGGGGAACAGCTTCTGTACGGCGTAAGAGACGAGCGAGTTGAAGAACCCCGCCGCCGAGATCGCAACGCCCCGCATGCGCGCGGGGAAGATCTCGGAGAACATGGCCCACATGACGGGGCCAAGGGAGATGGCGAAGGCCGCGATGTAGAGGAGAATCGCCGCGAGGATCAGGTTGCCGTTCACCTGGAGAGCCTTCTTCGGCAGGCCGTCCTTCGCCTTCTCGATGGCCTCGGCGAGCGCGGGGTCGCCGGGCTTCGCCTCTGCGGCTGCCCGCTCGATGGCGAGCAGGAAGGCCTTGTGGGAGTCGAAGGTCTCCGTCAGGGGCGCGAGGGCGGCGACGGCGGCCGGCAGGTCGGCCGTCTCACCCGCCCCTGCGGCCGCCCCGGAGACATCCCCCGCGACGGCGGCGAGGGCGTCCTCGGACAGCTGGTAGGTGCCCTCGTTGAAGGCGTAGGCGTTGGTCAGGAGCGCGACGGTCATGGCGCCGGTACCAACCAGGAGGAGCGGCCGTCGGCCCTTGCGGTCGATGAGCCACATGGCGATCAGGGTGAACACCACGTTCACCAGCCCCACGTAGATGGCCTGCATCAGAGCGGCGTCACGGCCGACCCCGGTCATCTCGAAGATGGTGGTCGCGTAGTAGAAGATCGCGTTGATCCCGGTGATCTGCTGGAAGAACCCGAGGCCGAGCCCGATGAACATGACCCTCTTCATGCGGGAGGCGAAGAGCTCACCGAAGCTCGCTTCGTGCCTGGCGGCGCTGAGGTTCTGGCGGACCTCCTCGAGGGCGGAGTCGGCGGTCCCTTCGCCGCCGGTCTTCGCCAGGACGGTGCGGGCCTCGTCGAAGCGACCCTGGAGGGCCAGCCACCGCGGGCTGCGCGGGACGAGCACGAGGAAGACCAAGTAGAGGATCGCCGGGATCGCCTCGACGCCAAGCATCCAGCGCCAGGCGGCCGGGTCCACGGCCATGGCGTTCGGGTCCGCGACGGTGGGGGCCGCGATCTTGAAGTGCTGCTCCAGGAAGTAGTTCGAGAAGAACGCCGCGGAGAATCCCAGCACGATGTTGAGCTGGTTGAAGGACACCAGTCGGCCGCGCTTCTCCGGCGGAGCGATCTCCGCGATGTACATGGGCGCGATCAGGAGGGCCCCGCCCACGCCGAAGCCGCCGATGATCCGGGCGGTGACCAGCTCGCCGTAGCTCCCGGCGAACGCGCTCCAGAGCGCGGAGACCGAGAAGAGCGCCGCGGTGCAGATCAGCACCGGCTTCCGCCCGAACTGGTCCGCGATCCTCCCGGCGAACGCCATGGCCAGCGTCGCCCCCGCGGTCAGGCAGGCCACCGCCGTCCCCACCTGACCCGCGCTCAGGTCGAAGTGTGTCTTGAGCGGATCGACGACGCCGGAGATGACCGCGCTGTCGAAGCCCATGAGGAAGCCGCCGAGGGCGACGGTCAGCGAGACCAGGAGCGTGTAGCTGGAGCGATCGTTCATGATGGCCCGGGATCTTAGTGGATCGTGGGGGGCGGCGCGTGGGCGGACGACGGCGTCCGAAGGATGGGGAGGGACCCTACAGGAGCGCTCAATCGCTCGCCTGGAAGTCGCGATCTATGAACACGCTCATCGCACCCCTGTGGGGGGCACGATGAGCGTGATCGAACTCTTCGTGTGGCTCCCTCAGCGAGGGAGCCGCGGCATCACTGGAAGGTGACCGCGACGCCGTCGGTGAAGTTGCTCGTCGCCGAGCCGCCCACCGCGTCGCGGTACCAGGTCGTGAAGTTCCAGGTCTCGCCGGCCTGAGCGGCGACGAGGCCCGTCGGGGTCGGCATCTGCGTCAGGTCGATGCCGAGGGTGAAGGTGCCGCCGGAGCCCGAGTTGAGGATCTGGCCGGGGCCGACGTAGCGCCCGATGGAGCCGCTCAGGCAGAGGTTGCCCTGGCTGCCGCCGGGGTTCTGGATGAAGCCCTGGACCCGGCTCGTCAGGTAGAACCCGAACGAGTTGTTCGGGAGGCTCGAGGCCACGAGGGACATGTTGTTGTCCGCGAGGGTGAGGCTACCGCTGGCGATGATGTTGCCCACGGCGCCCGTGGAGTTGGCCACACCGGTGCAGTAGTTGATGCCCACGTTGGCAGACGGCTCGCCCCGAGCGATGACCAGGTCATCCCAGAAGAAGTGGGTGCCGGAGCCGCCGGAGTTCAGGCGGATCTCGTCCCAGCGGAGGTCTCCGATGAGCCCGTCGAGGTTCGGCAGCTCCGAAACGGGGAAGTCCGCGACCGGGTCGACCCACATACGGACGCGCTCGTCGCCGGGCTGGTGGTCGATTCGGAAGACGAGCTTCGCGCACTGCGAGGCGTCGGTGGTGAAGTCGTACTCGGGGGGCAGGCCCACGCCGCCCTCGTCGTCCCAGCCCCAATTCCAGGAGCTGGTGCCCCAGGGCGAGCCAAGGAGGAGTTGCTCGTTGCTCGGGTCCTGGGTGCTGAAGAGCTGCACGGCGCCGAAGGAGCCGTTTCCGAACTGCTGATACATCTGGGTCCGGAAGGAGATCCAGATCGTGGAGCCATCGGCCCCGAAGAAGCCGCTGTCGACGACGCTGGAGTGGCCGGTCTGGTCAGGAACGCGGGCCGCCGCGACGAACTCCTGGGCCTGACCCGCGTAGTTCCCCACGGAGTCGGCGCAGGTCATCGGCGGGTTGACGGACGGGTCGAAGATGACGATTTCGTTGCCACCGCCAGCGGGGAGGTCCCAAGCGTTGCTCCAGCCGGTGCCAGTGTTGGCGTTCTGGAGGAGCCCCGGAGCGGTGTAGTCGAATTGTTCGGTAGCGATCACGGTGACCTGAGCGGCGGCCAACGAGGTCAGTCCGAAGGCAACGGGCAGGATGGGAGAGAGAGTCTTCATGGGGCGAGTGTTGGGGGACGGATATTTGCTAGAGAGTCGGTGATCGAGCGATGGGGACTTCGACCTAGCGCAGGGCGCCTGATCGAAGAGTACTCCGATCTTGGAGGTGATAGTGGCCGCTGCCGGACGGGTTCAGATCGACGTCTCGAAACCGCGCCATTTTTCGGCCAGAAAAGTGCGTCCGCATGTCGCAGGGTGCGTTCTTGTGCCCAAGAACGCGGCCTCCTTCACTTCGCCGACACCTTTCATTTCGTCGGGCGGCAGGCAACGGGGCTGACCCAGTAGAACCTGTCTCCATGATCCAGAAGATCGAGACGAACGTGCTCGGAGAGCCGCTCGCGCCGTGCTGCACCGACCCCATGACGGGCTTCTTCCGGGACGGTTCATGCCGAACCGGGCAGAACGACCTGGGTCGGCACACCGTCTGCTCAAAGGTCACCGACGAGTTCCTCCTCTTCAGCTCCTCCATGGGGAACGACCTCTCCACCCCGCGGCCGGAGTACTCCTTCCCCGGGCTCAAGCCTGGGGACTGCTGGTGCCTTTGCGTCCTCCGCTGGAGAGAGGCCCTCGAAGCGGGCTGCGCGCCGCCGGTGCGGCTCGAGGCCACCCACGCCAGCGCCCTCGAACACGTCTCGCTCGAGGACCTGCAGCGTCACGCGCTGAGCTGACTCAGTCCTCGGCCCAGTTCCCCGAGGGCTGCCCGTCCCTGGCGAACGTGCGGCTCTTGCGCGAGTTGTAGACGCTGACGAAGTAGGTGCAACGCTTGCAAACATCGGGGTAGTCGCCCGCCTCGTGTTGCTCGATGAGGTCGTCGATGCCCTTGCCTGCCCAGATCTCGGAGAGGGGCGTCTCCTTCACGTTGCCCACGACCAGTTCGGCCTCCACGTCCCGACACGCGCAGGCGTTCACGTCGCCGTTCGCGAGGACCACCGGCTTCGTGAAGAGCAGCTCGCAGGCCCCGCGCTTGTAAGGCATCGTGCGCGGCTTGAGCCCCACGCTGTCGAGGGCCTCGGGAGTCACCTTGCCGGCCCAGGAGTCGTAGTCCGGCATGTCTGCGATCTCGACCAGACCGCGTGACTCGTACTCGCTCAGCCGGTCCCACAACTCCCCGCGGCAGGCGGAGGGGGGGCAGCGAAGGGCGAGGGTGAACGGGATCGCGGTTCCGGTGGCCTCCTTGACGTCCAGGAAGTCGAGGACGGCGTCCCGGGCCGCCTCGAACTTCGCGACGCCCATGATCTCGTTCCACGTCGCCGCGTCGAAGCCTCCCCAGGACACGTGAACGTGGAGCTTGTCCGCGTACGCCATGAGGCGCTCGGACTTCTCCCGCGTCATGAGGATGGCGTTGGTGTAGAAGCTCATGGAGCGGATCTCCTCGCGCCCCATCAGGTAGTCGAGGCGCTCGAACATGTGCTTGTCCACGAACGGATCGCCCACAATCGGCGTCAGGGACACGCTCCTCCCGCCCATCTCGGCGTAGGCGTCCACCACCGCCCTGAAGTCATCCATGGACATCGTGGTCTTGCGGCGCTCCATCTGCGGGTAGGCACAGAAGACGCAGCTGGCGTTGCAGATGTTGGTGCCCTCTACATGCAGGCCTCGCGGGAGCTTCCTGAGCTCCTCGAGCCGGCGGCGGATGGCGCTGCGCTGGAAGAGGTGGTGCCACTCGGTATCCGCCACGTCGAGGGCGTGGCGGAGTCGGCCCCGCAGGGAGGCGGGGAGCAGCGCTCTTACCTGGCTTCGAATGGACATGCGCCTGAAGTCTACCCCGATCGGCCCCGGAATCGCCCTCGCCACTCGCTCTGCTGGCGGGCCGAGGGTGTTCGCTCCCGGGGCGAGGACGATTCGCCTCGGTCCTCGCCTTGGGACGGCCGCCGCTGGACCCAGAACGAAGACAGCGCGGAGCCGTGACCGGCTCCGCGCTGACGGGAGAGGGCCGTGTCGGCGCTCACTTCTTGGGCATCACCTGGTCGCGCAGCCAGGATGAGGCGGAGGGCTTGAGGCGCTTGTCCCCCAGAATCTCCGCCGAGTCGCTCGTGAGCGCGTTGATCTCCACGTACTCGAGGCCGTCGTTGACCTCGTGGGCGGTGGTCCGGATCTCGTCCGCCGCTCCTCGGCTGGACTTGGGCGCGAGGATCAGGGTCGGCAGACCACCAAGGTCGCTGACACCACCGCAGACGTCGTAGCCGAAGGACTCCTTGGCGGGGTCGATCAGGACCACGGCGCGCACGTTCTCGTCCTTGGCCGCGCGGCGCACGGCCAGGGCGGCTCCTGCTCCGACGCCCACGAGGGAGAGGTTGGTGGCGTGGACGCCGTCCTGCTTGAGGAGGAACTTCGTGGCGGCGTCGATGTCCCGCGTGCTCATGGCCCAGAGCGTCTCGCGCGTCTTCTCGTCGGCCTCTTTGAAGTTGGTGTCGTCCGTGGCGCTGGCGCCGTGTCCCCGCAGGTCCACGGTGAGGACGGCGAAGCCCTTCTTGTGGAGGTAGGCGGCCATCTCGGCGAGCTCCTCGCGGGTCGAGCCGGCGTCGTGGATCAGCATCGCCGCCGGGGCCGGCGGGGAGCTCTTTCTCCGCTTCGGCTCGAAGAAGCTCGCGGAGAGGAGCTGGCGGTCCTTGGTCTCGAGGGAGACCGAGTTGGACGAGTCAATTGCGATCGACGTGGCGACGCTGGCCCTGAGGGAGGCAGGGGCAGGGAGCGACGTGGCTGCGGGGTCGGCGGCTGCGGCGGCGACGACCAGGGCGAGGCTCGAGAGCATGGAGTGTGATCTGCGGGGCAACGAATCACCCGCTGATGGGCAGCCCGAAAGGCGCCGACATCATCGGGTGGAGGGGGATCGGTTGGGGCTGCGCGCCCGTGAGGGCGCACGATGCGGGCGGAGACCTTACCAGACCTCGACCCGCGAGTGCCTCCACTAGGCACGCTCTGTCCGGACGGGTACCCACCGATCTGCCACTTTTGATCGGGAATCCACGGTGGGGACAGTCTCCGCCCCACCTCGGGCACGCGTCGGCTCCCCCAAGGGCCGGCGTAGGGGTCCGGCGCTGGGGGCCGCCGGGGGGAAGGAGTGAGACAGCTCCGCCCGGGGCGGGCCAGGGCTCCCTACCCGAGGGCCAGCTGCTTGCGTGCGTCTACCTCATCCCGGTTCATGGCCTCGATGGCCTCGTCGAGTCGGTCGACGATGTCCCAGTCCCGGTCCACCGAGCGCCGCACGTTGCGCATGAGCTGGATTGCCATCCGGAAAACGCGGCAGACGTCCCCGGGGTTGACCTCCAGCTGCTCCTCGAGCTCGTCCATGGAGAGCCCCCCAAACCAGCCCAGGGTGGCGGGGGTCAGCCCCCAGTCGGGCCGCTTCATGGGCGGCTCGATCCCGAAGCGCGCCTCGGCCTGGCAGATCTCGCTGACCACCGAGTCGATGTGGCGTCGCGTCCCGCCGAACATCGAGGCCGGGACCCAGGGCCGCTGGGCGGCCCGCCGCTCCTCGTGGATCATGGCCACGAAGACCATGGCGAGCGCCTTGGGCGGAAGCGTCTCGAGGGCGCCCTTGAAGAGCAGCTCGGTCATCTGGAGCTCGTAGCCGCCCAGGCAGCGCGCGATCTCGCCCTTGCCGGTCACCGCCTGGTCCTTGATGTAGCCGAGCTCCTCGAGGAGATCGAGGTGCCGGGCGATCAGGCGCATCTGTTCGCGGCGCTGACGGGCCCGGGCTTTCTGGTTCTTCTCCCGGTTCTGGAAGGAGTGGAAGGACTTCTCCCAGGCCTCGTGGACCCGGTCGCGCCCGACCCGCGAGACCAGGTGCAGCAGGGTCGAGTAGTTCATCCGGAAGCGGCTCATGACCGCCTCGGGGCGTCCGCCGACCCAGCGCTCCACGGGAGCGTCCTTGAGCTCCTGGTCCGGGAGCAACTGGAAGACAAAGCCCTTGTCGTCGATGCCCTGCCGGCCGGCGCGGCCCGCCATCTGCATGTAGTCGCGGGTTCTCAGCCAGTCGAAGGAGATGCCGTCGAACTTGCGCAGACCCGCAAACACGACCGCGCGCGCAGGCATGTTGATGCCGAGCGCGAAGGTCTCGGTGGTGAACAGCATCTTGAGCAGCCCGGCGGTGAACATCCGCTCGACCACCTCCTTGTAGATGGGCAGCATCCCCGCGTGGTGGTAGGCCACGCCGGACCGGGCCATGCCGAAGACCTCACCGTCGAGGTGCCCGCGGCCCAGGTCGAAGGAGGTGAGAAGCTCCTCCTGGAGCTCGGCCATGCGCCGCGACTCGTCGGCCGAGAGGAGGTCGCGCTTGGCGTTCTTCCTGGCCAAGCGCTCGCAGTCCTTACGCGAGAAGGAGAACACGAGCGCCGGGAGGAGCTCACGGTCCACCAGCTCATCGAAGAGCGGGCGCGGGTCCGGCGGTTCCGGGCGGCCGAAGCCGCGCCCCCGTCCACGCCCGCCGCGGCCGCGCCCTCGGCGTCGTCGCGGTGGCGCCTTGGCCGCGGCGGCCTCCGCACGCTTCCTCGCGCGCTTGATCCCGGAGGGATCGAAGGTGCTGGCCTCCGGCGTGTGGACCCAGTGGGAGAGGGGCACGGGCCGGCGGTCGTCGATGATGACGTCGACCTCCTGGGGGCGGATCTCCTCCATCCAGGCGCCGAGTTCCTCGACGTTGGCGATGGTCGCCGAGAGGGCGATGACGCGGGCGCTTGGGGGCATGAAGATCAGGCTCTCCTCCCACACGGTGCCGCGCTCCCGGTCGTCGAGGTAGTGGACCTCGTCGAAGACGACGTAGGCCACGTCATCGAGGAGCCGAGGGTTCTCGAAGATCGCGTTGCGCAGGATCTCCGTGGTCATGATCAGGACCCGGGCCGACTGGTGGATGGTCACGTCCCCGGTCATCAGGCCCACGTCGATCATCGGGTCGTCTCGGAAGTCCCGGTACTTCTGGTTCGAGAGGGCCTTGATGGGGGCCGTGTAGATGCAGCGCTTCCCGGAGCGCACGGCGACCTCGATGGCGTACTCGGCCACCAGGGTCTTGCCCGCTCCCGTGGGAGCCGACACCAGGACGTTGCGGCCCTCACGGATGGCGTCCACGGCCTTCAGCTGGAACCGGGAGAGCTTGAAGCCCTTCCAGCCCACGACTCGGCCATCGGGGCCGAAGACCTCGGAGGGGGGCGGGAGCTCGGCGTCGCCGGCCTTGACGGGGGGCGATGCCGCGGGAGAGGACTCTGCCGTGGGAGAGGACTGGGAGGCGCCCTGTCGCCGGGGCTCCTCGGAGCGATCCAGGGGCTGCTCGGACGGGGGCTCGGGCGCGTCGGTGCGGCCCTCGGCCGCTTCCTCGGATCTCCGGCGGCGCCTCCGCCGGCGGGAGCGCCCCGGCACCCCGCCCCCGTCACGGTCCCCGCCGCCGTCATTCTTGGGCCTCGGCTGTGGCTCGGCGTCGGGGCCGGCGTCGGGGCCGAGGTATCCGAATGGAAGATCCCCGCCCGGGGAGCCGGCGTCGTCGCTCGGCGGTCTCTGGTCGTGGGATGACATCACTCGATGGAATGTGCCGCTCCGCCCCGCCGGTCGCCACCTTCGAGTCGGCTATCCCTCGCCCGAGCCCCCGTTCGCGACGCCTGCGTGCCCGGCCCCGCGGGGTCGGTCCCGTGCGCCCCGGGACCTCCTCTCCGTGGCGGCCTCCCGGCGGTGCGGAGCGCGTGGGTCCTGGAGATCCTCGCCAAGCTCGAGCCTCGGCCTTGTCCCGCACCCCCCCGATGGGATAGACCAGGGGTCCGCACACCCCCGGAGGGACCATGAACTCACAGCACAAACACGGAACTCACCTCGAGCGTCACCTGGCGCAACTCAAGCTCGTCTCGCGCCTTCTCGGCCACGAGCTTCACTCCCAGGGCGGCGCCAAGGCCGTCGCCCTCTCGCGGGAGCAGGTGGTGGAGATGCAGGTCGCCCTCGACCTCTTCATCGAGGAGGCCACCAAGAGGCTGGGTGGCCGCTCCGGCGGCAACTTCGGTCCGCAGTCGGTCTCCGAGGGCCCGAGCGCGGTCCCGATCGAGGTTCCGGGGTCCACGATCGACACCCAGCTCGCCCCCACGCGGAACTGAGCGGGGGAGGAGCGCGGCGCGGACGATCCGAGCCGCTGCTCGTCCTCCCGGGCCGTTGAGCGTCCACTCGCCGCTTCCGAAGCATCGCGCACCTTGCCCGGCCGGGGGCGAGGGGGGAGCGTGGAGCTCGGAGGCCGGTCGCGTTCCCACATGGGTCCCGCTGGCCCTGCTCTTCCTCGGGCTCCTCGGCGGGCTTCGTTGGCTCGAGGCAGATGCCCGAGATCGCGGCCTCGCTCGCATCGATGTCACGCGCTACAGCCTCGAGACCGACGCCCCCTGGCTCGATGACGAGTGGTTCGAAGACCTCGAGGGGCTGCTCCTCGAGGCGGACTCGGTGAACGCCGACGACGGGGAAGCGATCAGCTCCCTCGCCGCGCGCGTGGAGGCGCTGCCTTTCATCGAGGAGGTCGGTCCCCCGAGCGTCCGCTGGCCTGACGGGCTCAACCTGCCCGTCCGGCTCCGGGAGCCCGTCGCCTGCGTGAGGGTGGGCGGTCGCGACTTCCTCCCCGTCGCCAGCGACGGGACCGTGCTAGGTGGCTACTCGATCACCCCTCACCTCGCGTACGGGGGCTGGCTTCCGGCCCTCGGCCCCCTCGATCTCCTGGATCGTGAACAGGGGCAGGTCCGGCCGGGGGACCGGGTCGAGGTCCCCGCGCTCCTCGCGGCGCTGGACGTGGCCGACTCCATGTGGCGCCACCTCGGACCCGACGAGCTTCGGGAGCTGGGGCGCGTGGTCATCGACGCCTCCGCGGAGGACGCGCCGATCTTCGACCGCTCTGGCGGCTCTGCTTCGCCCATCCGCTTGCCCGGCGGCGTCATGATCGAGCTCGAGCAGGGACGGCGGGTGGTGTTCGGCCGACCGCCCCATCCCCTCCACGAGGGGGAGCTGCCGGTCAACCTGAAGTGGGGACACGTTCGCACGGCGCTCGGAGGCGGGGAGGAGGGGGCCCCCTGGCGGCTGCTCGACACGAGATTCGACCGGCCGGTGCTCCTCACCGAGGCCGAGGTCCTGGAGTTCAAGGCTCACTGGGAAGGGGACCCCGACGGGGGCCGTTGAGCGCCCCGGAGGAGCCGGGGGCGGAGTCCGAAGTGGGCTCGGCCGCGGAAGGCGGGTTCGCGCTCCGCACGGTCCTGTTCGGCCTGGCGGCGACGGCGGCGCTCTTCGGGCCCTGGCTCGCGGGGCTCGACGTTGGGCCGTGGCGAGGGATCGATGGCGCCCTGTTGGTGCTGCTGGTGTCGGGCGTCGTCTGCTTTGGCTGGCCATCCGTGGAGCGGCGAGGGGGTGCACGTGCTCTCCTCGACCTCTCCGTGGGAGCGGGGTCCCTGATCCCGTTCGGGGTGCTGGGTGCCTCCGTGGCCGGGGAGCCCATTGGATCCGCGGAGGCGGTCCTCGTCGCGGGCGGGCTCGCGCTGGCCCTCATCTGGACCGGGCGGCTCGGGGGCTGGCCCGGGGCTGGGGCGGCGGTGGTCCTCGTCGGCCTGCTGGGCTGGGGCAGCGGCGGCGAGCGGAGGGACCCGGCCCCGGGCCCGGCGGTTGAGATGCTGCCCGTGGACCTCGCCCTCAGGGGGCCGCTGGGGTCCGCGAAGGTGAGGGTCGGGGACGCGCCGCCGCTCGAGATCCTCTCGAACCTCGACCTGGGCGCCTCCCGCCTGCTGCGGGCGTGGATCCCGGTTCCTGCCGAGCGCCCGCCCGGGCCGGTGATCCCCACGGTCGAGGCCCTCTCGCCCGGTCCCCCGGCACCAGATGGCCGTGTGACGGCCGTGATGGCCCCCGCGTGGTCCCCGGACCCGGGTCTCGCCGCGCGCCAGCGCCCGCCCGCACCCCCCGTGGTCCGGCGTGCCCCCGCGCTGGCCGGGCTGCTGGGAGCCTGGACCGCCATGCTGCTGCTCCTCGCCGTTCGGCGCAGCTTCCAGCCCCGCCGCCCCTGGACCGGCGCCGCCCTCGGCGCGGCCGTAGGGCTCGGCGCAGCGATGGCCCTCACCCCGCTGTCCCACCTGGCCTCTCCGGAGGGGCTCAGCCCAGGGGTGCGGTCGCTGGAGGGCGTCGCCGGGGCCTCGCCCTGGCTGCAGGTCGACCGCCGAAGGGTCACCCTCCGCCTGGACGATCTCGGGCCAGGGCCCGCCGCCATCGAGCTCCATGGTCGACCCCCCAGGCGCTGCACCCTCGACCTCACCGGCCCCGCCGGGCGGCTGGAGCTGGCCCTCGGGGACGGGGCGGTCGCCGACCTCCTCCGCCCCCTCGATCCAGGGCTTCGGCCGCTTCAGCCTGCGATCAACGGCTGGGGGGACCTGGACCCTGGGTGGGTCCGCGGGGAAACCGGAGGGTGGCGGGTGACAGGCCCTTGGCGGCTGGGGGAGGGGCGATCCGGCCCCGAGACGGGGGGGCCGGCCGACGCCTCGGCCGCCACGGCATCGCCGCCCGCGTGGGCCCTCGGGGGGGTGGACGGAGGCGGGTGGGTGGTCCTCGGACGCCTCTCCGGGGAGGGATTCAGGGGGCTCGGGGGGCCTGAGGGGGCCCTCGAAGCGGGCGGTGCAGGGGCGGGGGAGAGGGGGGACACCTGGATCCGGGTCACCGGCGCCCCTGCTCCGGCGGAGCGCTGATCGGGTCCCGGCGGGACGCCTCTGGCCGAGGATTCGGATCTCGACCGTTGCGGCGGCGGGGCTCGCCCTCTAATCTTCTCGCCCTCGCTCCGCGCCGAGACCTGTGTCCCGGCGTTGCGTTGCGCGTCTGGCGGTCTCCGTCAGCGCCGTCCCCAGGGGACGGTCGCCCCTCCGGCGATCGCCTCTCCAGGGCCCCCCGCGCCGCTCTCGATGCGGCCCCGCGACCCATGACCACCACACACGTACGACGCGACGACGTCGAGGAGCGCTGGCTCCTCTTTGACGCCTCCGAGAACAATCTCGGCCGCATGGCGGCCAAGATCGCCACCGTCCTTCAAGGGAAGGACCGCCCCACATGGACCCCGAGTGAGCGCACCGGCGCCCACGTGGTGGTCATCAACGGCGCCAGCCCGAAGCTGTCCGGCTCCAAGGGCTCCGACAAGATCTACCGGCACTACTCGGGGTACCCCGATGGTCAGAAGCACGTCGCGATCGAGAAGGTCGCTGAGCGTCGCGCCGCTGACATCGTGACCCTCGCCGTGCGCCGGATGCTCCCGAAGACCCGCCTGGGCCGGGACCTCCTCCGTAACCTCAAGGTCTACGCTGGCGAGGAGCACCCGCACGGTGCTCAGAAGCCGGTGAAGGTCGACACCCTCTGATCCAAGGACCAGATTCCAATGGCAGTCAACAATCCCTGGACCTGGGGTCTCGGTCGCCGCAAGACCGCGATCGCGCGCGTCCGCCTCAAGCCCGGCGCTGGCGGCTTTGTCGTCAACGGCAAGCCGATGGACACCTACTTCGTCACCACGCAGACCCGTCAACGTGCCGGCCAACCGCTGGATGCCACGGGCTCCACGGGTCAGTACGACGTGTTCTGCAACGTGAACGGTGGAGGCCCCACCGGCCAGAGCGAGGCCGTCTCCCTCGGCATCGCGCGTGCCCTGAAGAACATCAACCCGGCGTCCTTCGACGCCCTGCGCGAAGCGGGCCTGCTGACCCGTGACTCGCGGATGAAGGAGCGGAAGAAGTACGGACGTCGCGGCGCACGCCGAGGCTTCCAGTTCTCGAAGCGCTGATCCGCGCCGCGTCCACCAGGACGCACCGCCCCTCCACGCCCGCCTCCGCGCGAGTCCCCGCCTTCGGGCCGGGCTCCCCGCGGTGGCGGGCGTGACCGTTTCAAACCCACGGGGAGTGCTCTGCTCCTCTCCCGCTACCATCTGGGGAGACAGGCGCCGCTGCGCCCGTCCCCCTCCGACCCACTTCCTCTCCGAGCGATGGCAGGCCACTCTCACGCAGCGAACGTCAAGCACCGCAAGAACGCGGTGGACGCCAAGCGAGCCAAGATCTTCAGCAAGTTGGCGCGGAACATCATCTCCGCAGTGCGCCAGGGCGGCGCCGAGGCCGACACCAACCTCAAGCTCAAGTACGCGGTGGAGAAGGCCCGGGCGGCCAACATGCCCAAGGACAACATCCAGCGCGCGATCAAGCGCGGGGAAGGGTCCAAGGATGGGGATGACTTCGAGGAGCTCATGTACGAGGGCTACGCGCCTGGCGGCGTGGCGCTGCTCATCGCATGCCTGACGGACAACCGCAACCGCACGGCGCCGGACGTCAAGTTCGCCCTGGAGCGCGGCGGCGGGAACATGGGGACCAGCGGCTCGGTGTCCTTCATGTTCGACTTCCGGTCCATCTTCGTGGTGGACATGACCGGCGAGCAGGGGGCCGAGGACTTCGACGGCAAGGCCCTCGACGAGGACGGGCTGATGGAGCTCGCCCTCGAGGGTGGGGCTGAGGACGTCGTCGTGGAGGGCGACGTGGCCACCGTGTTCGCCGGCGCGACCGACTTCCTCGACGTGAAGACCGCCCTCGAGGCGGGGGGCGCGGTGCTCCTCTCCGCGGAGACGGGGTACGTCCCGCAGAACACCGTCGAGGTGGCCTCCAAGTCCGACGCCGAGAAGATCCTCAAGCTGATCGACCGGCTGGAGGACAACGAGGACGTCCAGAACGTCTACGCCAACTACGACATCCCCGAGGAGTGGATGGAGGAGCTCTCCAGCTGAGGGCCCCACCCCCTGGGCGCCTGGACGGAACGAGCCAGGGGGGGCGACGAGGCACGTGGCCGGGCGCAGTCACCTGCGGTGCGGCCGGATTCAGGCCCGTGCCGTTTGAATCCGAGGTGTCAGATCTGCAACCTCGTCCCTGAGCGGGCGCCGGCCCCGCGACGAGACCCCAGATCGCCCCGACCACCCCGGGGCACCGCACCTGCATCACCCATGGGCGACGGCCTCCGTTCCATTCGAATCGCGACCCACGATGACTCCGTGCTGGCCTCGGCCAGGGCGGCCATCGAGTCCTCCTCGCTCGCGGAGGACGCCCTCGCCGGGTGGAGCGTGGCCCACGTGGAGAATTGGCGCGAGCTCACCGAGGCGCCCCCGGCGCCCGGTGACGTGGTCATCGTCGATGCCTGGATGCGGACCACCGGGCCCGAGGACCGCAACGTCTACGAGGTGCTCCGCCAGCTCACGGGGCGCACGCGCTGCCGCACCTTCCTGCTGGTGGACCAGAACAACGCGGAGGCCCAGTCCATCGCCCGCTTCTGCGGGGCGACCGGTTCGCTCACGAGGCCGATCAGCGCGAGCAAGCTGACCGCCCTGCTCGGGCTCAACGGCGGCCCGCGCCCGGCGCTGCCCACCCAGGGGCGGGGGACGGCGCGGGAGGACCAACTGCCGGAGGCGTTGCTCCAGACCCTCGTGACCGGGGCGGCCTTCTCGAGCGCCGCGCCGGCGCCGCGGGAGACCCGGGATGACGCCTTGCTCAAGGCGGTCATCGACCCGGTGACCGGCCTGTTCAACTTCTCGTTCCTCTCCTACAAGCTCGACGAGGAGTTCAAGCGCGCGCGGCGCTTCCACGCCCCGCTGGCCTGCGCCATGCTCGGGTTCGAGAGCCAGGCGTCGGACGATGTACTTCGTGAGCTCGCGGCGATCTTCCTCGACGCGTCCAGGGACACCGACGTCCTCGGCCGCTTCGATGAGAACTCGTTCCTCTTCCTGCTGCCGAACACCGGCCCGGACGGCGCGGAGATCATGGCCCGGCGCGTCGCGGACAACGCGGACGAGCGCCGTCTGCTCGATCTGGTGGGGGATCGGATCGACATCGCCATCGGGATCGGCAACTTCCCGAGCCCCGACATCGATCGGCGCGAGGACCTGTACGGCGCGGCGCGCGAGGCCTTCCTTGAAGCGCGTGAAGCCGGCGGCGGGATCGTCGTCTCGGCGCTCTGAGGGAGGTCCCCTCGCCGCCGTCCAGGCTCCGCGCTGAGCTGAGCTGAGCGGGGCGGGGACATCCCGCGGCAGAGTTCCGGCTCGGGGCGGCTTGCCCGTCGCGTTCCGGCTGCCCGCGGGCTAGCCTCGGGGCCGTCATGGATTGGGAGGCGTTCTACAACTCGTTCCGGCAGCCGGACTTCGTGCCGGGCTACACGATCGAGCACCGGCTGGGCGGCGGCGCCTTCGGCGACGTCTACAAGGCGCGGAAGACCTCCATCGGGAAGGCGTACGCCATCAAGTTCCTGAAGGTGGACGACGACGACCAGCGGGCCGCCGTGGAGCGCGAGCTAAGCCTCGTCAGCAGCTTTGCGTCCATCGACCATCCCAACCTGGTGACGATCGAGGACCAGGGGGCGGCCATGGGGGTGCCCTACCTGATCATGGGCTACGCCGGTGAAGAGACCCTCGCCCGGCGGTTGAAGGAGGGGCGTCTGACGATGCCGGAGGCGCTCCGGCACGTGACCCAGGCGGCCCGGGGGCTCGTGGCCCTCCATGAGCGGCGGATCGTTCACTTCGACCTCAAGCCCAGCAACATCTTCATCCGTGGGGACAACGCCCGGCTGGGGGACTACGGCCTCTCCAAACTGTTGGAGGGGGGGCGCATGACGCTCACCTTCGGGCGGGGCACGCCGCTCTACATGGCGCCCGAGATGCTGGTCCAGCGAGCGGATCACCGCGCCGACATCTACAGCCTCGGCGTCATCCTCTACGAGTCCCTCGTGGGCAAGGTCCCCTTCCATGGCGGCGAAGGTGGCGCCTTCGTTGTGCGCAAGAGCGACGAGCCGCCCGAGTTTCCAGACAGCTTCCCCCCTGTCGCCCTCGAGGCCGCGCAGGCGTGCTTGCGCCTCGACCCCGATGACCGGCCGGAGAGCGTGCGGGAGGTGCTGGGGATGCTCGGGCAGTCCGCCCTCGCCGGCGATGACATCACCTTCGAGGTCCCGCGCCTGACCGTGGGGACCGGCAGCGCGACACCGGGGGGCGCGAGGCCCGAACCGCCCACGCCCTCGCTGCTCGATGGGGGCTACGAGGTGGAGGAGCGCGCCGAGGAGCCTGCGGGCTCCGGTTCGTCGGGCGCCGCCGAAGGGCGTGGCCCGGCGAGCCGTGCCCGGGCGCTCGTGGCCGAGCTCGCCGCCGAGTCAAGGGAGCAGCGGGCTGGCGAGGAGACGCCCCCCCTGGAGGAGACCTCCGCCGCCTCGGTCCCGGTCGTCATCCCCGTCCCTCCGCGGGTCACGGGGGGCCTGGCAGGCACCCTCGCCGAGACGAACCGCGTCGCCTTCGACGTGTTCGTGGGCTCTGTAGTAGCCGTCATGGGCGGCGTGCTGGCGGGGTACCGGTCCATCTCCGACCAGCTCGTGCGGAGCCAGCAGGGCGGCTGGATCGGGCGCTCCTTCCGCTTCGCCCTGTTCCTCCTCTTGATGGCCACCGTTGGATTCGGGGCGACCCTCCTCGGGCTCCTGGGCATCAATGCCGTGGAACAGCTGGGGTGGGGGTCATGAGCGACGCGGACTGGAGCCCGGATGTGGCGCGCCTCCAGGCCTTCGACGAGGCCGAGTGGGCCCGCGTGGAGGGCGCATTCGCCGGGCGCCTGCTCTCCTATGTCGCCCGACGCATCGGGGACGCGGAGGTCCGCGAGGACGTGGTTCAGGAGACCTTCCTCGGCGCGGTGCGTGGTATCGGGGGCTTCGACTCCGCCTACAGCTTCGAGCAGTTCCTCTTCGGCATCTGCCGAAACCGCACTATCGATCAGCTCCGGCGCCAGGAGATCCGCGGCCGGGGCGGGGACGACGACGACCCGGTGGCTGCCCTGGACCTCGACTCCGTGGCCGCCGACGAGCGGACCCCCAGCCAGATCATCCGGCGCACCGACCTGGCCGATCGCGGACGCGAGTTCATGGTCGAGGCGCTGCTGGAGTGGGTGGAGCTGACGTGGTCCGCGGGTGAGATGAACCGGCTCATGGTGGTCGAGGGCATCCTGCGCGGCGGCATGCGGAACCGGGACCTCTGGCAGCTGCTCGGTCTCCGGGACGAGGTGTCGGTGGCGGGCATCAAGTTCCGGGCGCTCAAGAAGATCCGGGAGCTGCTCCTCTCCAAGCCAGGGGCAGAGGAGGTCGCGGCGTCCCTCGATGGGCTGGCGGCGGACGCGGACGCGCCCATGGACGTGCAGTCCGTCTGGCGAGAGCGGCGGGTGTCCTGCCCTTCGCGGCGCTGGATCTCGGGCTGGCTCGCGGGGAACCTCGAGCCCGGCCCTGCGAGCTTCATCGCCTTCCACGTGGATGAGCTGGGCTGCGAGTGGTGCGAGGCCAACCGCGACGACCTCGCGCGGGCCGGCGAGCAGGGCCATGCGGCCTCGCTCGAGTCCGTCCAGGGCTCATCCATCCGCTGGCTGAGATCCCGCGCCAGGTGACCCGCGTGGCCCGCGGGGTGGTACCCGTGGCGCGGAACCCGGGTAGGCTTTGGGACGTGTCGCTCTCCACCCGAACCCTCCTCCAACTGCTCGGCCTCATGGGCCTGCTGTGGGCCGTTGGCGCGCTGCCGATTCAGTGCGGCGGGGAGACGGTGGTCTTCCGGAGCGACCCTCAGTACCTCTACGACAATGTCCGTCATCTCTCAGGGGTGATGCGCGGCCGCGTCACCCTCGCGGCGGGGACGGCGGAGGCCGACCTGCCGCTCCGCGGTGAGGACGGAGCGGAGGGCCCCCGTCCCCTGAGTGGGATGCGAGTGGCAGTCAACGCCCGGGCTCACGAGGGACCCCTCGCGGTTCGCCGCGTGGTCGAGGTCAGTCCGACCGGGGCCTTCGAGGTCTTCGGGCTGCCCGAGGGCACGGGGACCGTGATCGTTCAGCTGGGCAGCGGTGCGGAGATCTGGCGGGCGGAGGGCGTCCTCTGCGGTCGCGACGTCCCCCTCGACCCGCGCCTCGATCCGATCCGGCTCGGGGAGAGCCTGCACTGGTTCGAGCTCCGCATCTTCGAGGAGTCGGGGGCGCTGGCCAGGGCGGGTCACCTGGTGTGGCGGGAAGCCCGGCCAGGCGCCGATCCGGCGCGCGCGTTCGAGGGGGACGCGGCCATCGAGGCCGGGCGGGCCATCTTCGCGGCCACCGCACCGTGCCTTGACGTGGTGCCCCTCGTCCCCGGCGCCGCGACCGAGCTCTTCGAGGGGCTCTATGGCGACGAGGAGCTTCACCTAGGCCCGGGGGTCCGCGCTGCGTTCCAGGCGACGGGGGCTCTCCCCGATCCCGAGCGGTGGAGCGTTCGACTCTCCCTGCGTCCGGTGGGCCTGGAGCCTCCCCTGGACTACGCCCCGGATCGGCCCGGGGCCGGCGGGATGAGCGGGCCGCAGGTGGTGGCCCTGGATGGGCGCGGGGCCGAGCTCTCCCTGGCCCGCGGGGGTGCGTACACGCTGGCGTGGTGGGTCGCGCCCCTCGACGCCCGCGAGGAGGTCACCTACAGGATCGACGGCTCGCCGGCCGCGCTGGAGATCCCCTCCGGGCCCGGGCGACACATCCTCGGAGTCGAGTTCCCCATGCCCGCGTTCCAGGCGCGAGTGAACTCCCCTCGCTGAGGTTCACTCGATGGACTCGATGCCGTCCGGTAGCTCGTCCACGACGGTGAAGTCGTCGATCTTCCACTCCCACCCCGCGGACACGAGGTGGATCGAGCCCGGGTCGGCGCCCTCTGCGCGGTCGCTGAAGTCGTCGACGATCACGAAGAACCGGTCGCCCTCCTCGTCGAACCAGAACAGCTGGGCTCGGAAGGGGTCCTCCACCTGATCGCCGAACTCGGGCTCGAGGGGAGTATCCTCGACGGAGACCTCCCAGAACCCCTGTCGCCGCAGGGTGACCAGCAGGTACTGATCGCTCACCCAGAGGGGGCCCGGTACCCGGGCCACCAGGAGTGCGGACCGGTCCTGGCGGTCCAGGAATTCCGGCGCGTCCGCTCGGTAGAGCGCCCAACGAAGCTTGGGGACCTCGCTGAGGAGCTCATCCCGGGCCTCGCCGTACTTCAGCAGGGTGACGCCGTTGCGCGCCCTCCAGCGGCGAGAGAAGCAGCGATATTCTTCCACCAACAGATCGCCCTGAACCGCCGTACGCCAGGATCTAAACGCCTGCTTGGGCGTACGAAATCCATATTCCAGCCCCTGTTGAACCGAGGGGGAGGGAACCCTACAGGCGGGCGCGAGTCCCAGAAGAAGAGCGGCGCCAACGCCCCTCCAGCTCACTGGGGCCCTGCAAAGGCTGATCAGCGCCACGGAAGCCCACGGGGAGACCCGAGGCCTCCCACCCCGCGAGGGGCCCTCTTGGAGGTGCGCTGATTGACCGCCCGTCGATTCCTGTTGCTTCCGATTCATACCCGTCTGCGCTTCTGGGTCCCGACCTGCCGATAACGATGGGGGAGGCCCCCACACACCTTGTAGCGATCCCGGGTCCGACGGAACCTCAAAAAAGACCTGCTCCATGTCGGTACTGCTGGCAATCTTCTAGCGCCCGAATCCCATTCGTAGATCCCATGCTTCACCACGCACCCCTCAGCGCCGTAATCCAGCCCCTAGTCGTCCGGACGGCCGCCCGATTCCTGGCCGCCGCTTCCCTCGGCCTCGCCCTCCAGCTGATCGCCGCGCCAGCCGCGGCGGCATGCCCCCAGGACGACGCCTCGGTCCAGAACCAGGACGCCAAGAAGCAGGACGCCAAGAAGCAGGACGCCAAGCAGCAGGACGCCGCCAAGCAGGGTGACGCTGCCAAGAAGGGGTCCGTTGGGCGCAGTCGACTCTCCGGGCGGGGAGCCCCGCCGAAGCCGGCCGCGATCCCCTCATCCAGGCCGAGCTCTGGCGGCTTGGTCGCCCCCGTCAAGTTGAGCCCCGTCGGGGCCGCGGGCTCGAGTGATCCCGCGTCGAAGGCCGCGCAGAAATCAGTCTCTGCCGTCAAGCCGAAGCCCTCAGCCGGGCCCGCGGCTCCGATGACGGCGGAGCAGCGGAAGTACGAGGAGAAGCTCAAGCAGGCGCAGGCCAAGAAGCCGGCCGCTGCGCCGCGTCCGCCGCGCAACCCCAACGCCAAGCTCGAGATCCCCTTCGGCATGGACAAGCACGACTTCGGTCGCGCCCGACAGGGGGACCTCCTGATTCACACCTTCAAGCTCCAGAGCAGCGGGACGGAGCCGGTCGTCATCTCCCAGGCGAGCCCGACCTGCGGGTGCACCCTCGGTGAGGTGAAGGTGCTCGCAGAGGGGCAGGACATTCCTGCGCTCTACAGCTACGGGAGCCCCATTGCGCCCGGGTCGGAGATCCAGATCAGCGCCACACTCGACACGAAGAGCAAGAAGAACAAGACCAACGTCCGGATCAACGTCTACTCCAACGACGGCAAGACCGGGGTGACCATGCTCTCGCTGGCCGCCAACGTGGAGCCGTTCCTGGTGGCGTCGCCCCCGTTCCTGCAGTTCGGTCAGATCCGCGAGGGGACCGAGCGCACGGGTACGATCGACTTCCGGACCTCCACCGGCGAGCGCATCATGCTCTCGGAGGACGCCACCCGCCCGATCCCGCTCCCCGCCGGCCTGGCCATGGACTTCGGTCCGGTGAACGCGGACGAGTCCGGCAAGGCCAGCGTCTGGCGCGCCACCTTCACGGTGGGCAAGGACTCGCCGGAGGGGGGCAAGAGCTACGCGGTCCGCCTCAACAGCGACGTCGAGCTTCCCAAGAACGACAAGCTGCCAAGCAAGGCTCCGGCCAAGCCTGGCGCGCCGACGGTCTACCAGGTCACCGCCAACGTCAACTACACGATCCTCGGCGCGATCTCCCTGCAGACCCAGTACCTGTCCCTCGGCCTCGTTCGCCCGGACCAGCCGGTGGTCCGCAACGTCCGTCTGACCTGCCACGAGGCGGACTTCGACCTCTCCAACGTGAAGGCGACGCTCACGGGCGAAGGCAACCAGCCCCTGCAGTGGGAAGATCGCTTCAAGGTCAGCGTGAAGCCGGTCAGCGGGAGCAACGCGGTGGACATCGAGCTGCGCCTCACCGGCCTCCCGGACGACGCCGACGGATCGTTCCGGGGCCGGGTCCTGATCGAGACCGGGCACCCGACCAAGCCCACCGACTTCGTTCGGTTCTCCGGCGTGTGCCGCAAGACGGCGCGCGGCGCGGCGCGACCCACGCCGAGCATCAAGAAGGGGGGATGACCCCAGGGCGGGTCTCGGCCCGCAACAGGTCGCCGAGGGCGGACACGTTTCCGGCTCGCGGGCGGTACCATCAGGGGCCGCGGGGGATAGCCCCTGCGGCCCTCGCCCGTTCCACCCCGCGCCGCCGCGCGCATCCCCCTCCAGTCGAAGACCCTCCGTGAGCCAGGACCTCGGTGAAATCCTCGTCGCCTCCGGAGCGCTCCAGGAGTCGGACCTCCAGCGTGCGAGGGCCCATCAACGCAACGGCGGGGTCGCCCTCGAGGAGGCCCTGGCCTCCCTCGGGCTCGTGGACGAGCCCACCGTCTATCGGGCGCTCGCCAAGGCAGAGGGGATGCCCTTCGTCGACCTCTCCAAGGGCAAGGTCGCCGATGGCGTGATCGCGCAGGTTCCCTCGGAGTTCGCCACCGAGCAGGGGATCATGCCGGTCATGGAGAAGGGGGGGCGGCTCATCGTCGCCATCGACGACCCCTTCAAGCGGATCGTGGCGGACCAGCTGCAGTTCCTCCTGGGCGACCTCGAGGTCTCCTGTGCGATCGCGGCGCCCTCGGCGCTCAAGTCGGCGATCTCGACCGCTTACGGTGCCGGGGTCGAGGACGCCGTTGCGGAGTCCATGGGCGCCGTGGTGGACGGGGACGACGAGGAAAGCGACGCCCCGATCATCCGGCTGGTGACCAGCATCTTCCGGCAGGCGCTGGACCAGCGCGCATCGGACATCCACGTGGAGCCCGGGCACGGCCGGGTCCGCGTGCGCTATCGGGTCGACGGCTTGCTGCGGGACGCCGCCGAGCACCCCGACCACCTGTCGGCGCCGCTCATGAGCCGGCTGAAGATCATGGCGCGCATGGACATCGCGGAGAAGCGCAAGCCGCAGGACGGGCGCATCGGCCTGAAGCTCGGCGGCCGCGACGTGGACGTTCGCGCCTCGATCCTGCCCTCCAACCACGGCGAGACCATGGTCATGCGGCTGCTTGACCGCGGGAAGAGCCTCCTCGGCCTCGGGGACCTCGGGCTCGGGATCGACGATCAGCGTTGGTTCGGGAAGATGATCGCGCGCCCGAACGGCATCGTCCTTGTGACGGGCCCGACGGGGTCGGGCAAGACGACCACCCTCTATGCGGCCCTGCAGGAGTTGAACCGCGCGGACGTGAAGATCATCACGGCGGAGGATCCAGTCGAGTACCACATCCGCGGGATCAACCAGGTGCAGGTCGAGCCGCGCATCGGGCTCTCGTTCTCCCGGATCCTGAAGGCCATGCTCCGCTGCGCGCCGAACGTGATCCTGGTCGGTGAGATCCGGGACCTGGAGACCGCCGAGATCGCCATCCAGGCGGCGCTCACGGGGCACCTCGTGTTCTCGACGCTGCACACCAACGACGCGCCTAGCGCCCTGACCCGGCTCGCCGACCTCGGCGTGAAGCCCTTCCTGGTCTCGGCTTCGGTCCAGGGCGTCCTCGCCCAGCGCCTGGTGCGCCGGCTTTGCGGCGACTGCGCCGAGTCTTACACCCCGACGTCGGCCGAGGTGAATGCGCTCGGGCTGGACCCCGATACCGTCCTCGCCCCCGGCAGCGACGTGCGCTTCAAGCGCCCCCGGGGTTGCCGCAGCTGCGAGGGGAGCGGGTACCAGGGCCGGGTGGCGCTGTACGAGCTCATGAGCATGGACAACACCATCCGGGACATGACCTTCCGGGGCGCGGCCCAGGGGGACGTTCGCAAGACCGCCGAGGCCTCTGGCGCCCTGCGAGGCCTAGTGGAGGACGGCGCGCGGAAGGTCTCCGAGGGTGTCACCAGCGTGACGGAGGTGCTCCGTGTGGTCGGCACCGATGGTCTGAGTCCCGAGGAGGAGGCGTCCCTCTCGGCCTGACGGCCGGCGCCTTCGAGGATGCAGCGGGCGAAGGCCCCACGAGCTCCCATGAATGCCAAGGAATTGATGTCCCTTTCGATCGAGGTTGGCGCCTCGGACCTCCACCTCAACCCCGGGCGTCCCCCGGTGGGGCGGGTGGACGGCAAGCTCGTGTCCCTCTCCACGGACACGATCGACGACGCGACCGTCGAGGGGTGGTGCCGCGAGCTCTGCGACGACAAGCACTGGGCCGAACTGCTCGAGGTGGGGACCACGGATATCGGCCTGGCGCACGAGTCGGGCACCCGCTTTCGCGTGAGCTGTATGAAGCAGCGCGGGCGCTTCACGGCCATCTTGCGCCTGATTCCCAGCGAGCTTTTGACCTTCGATCAGATCGGCCTCCCCGACACGGTGCAGCAGCTCCTGCGCCGGCCCCGCGGGCTGATCCTGGTCACGGGCCCGACGGGCTCCGGTAAGTCGACGACGCTGGCGACGATGATCGACTGGATCAACCAGACCCTCGACCGCCACATCATCACGATCGAGGACCCGATCGAGTTCTACCACCGCCACGGCCAGGGGCTCGTCACCCAGCGCGAGGTCGGTCAGGACGTGCCGGACTTCCCGGAGGCGATGCGCCGGGCGCTGCGCCAGGACCCCGACGTGATCCTGCTCGGGGAGATGCGCGACCTCGACACGATCTCTGCGGCGCTGACCGCGGCCGAGACAGGACACCTGGTCTTCGGAACCCTGCACACCACGGGGAGCGCCCGGACGATCAACCGGATCATCGACGCCTATCCGGCGAACCAGCAGGAGCAGGTGCGGGCTCAGCTCAGCGTCTCGCTGGTCGCCGTGGTCAGCCAGGTGCTCATGCCGAAGGACGGCGGCAAGGGGCGCGTGGCTGGGTTCGAGGTGATGATCAACAACCCCGCCATCGCCAACCTCATCCGCAAGAACGAGACGAACAAGATCCAGTCGACCATCCAGACTTCCAAGCGCATGGGGATGGTCACCTTGGACGACTACCTCATGGAACTCCTGCGCAACGGCGACATCTCGGCCCGGACGGCCCTCGACTACGCGCAGGACCCGAAGGACCTGGAGGCGCGCCTGTGACCGACGGTGGATCCTCACCGGCCCGCCCGCTCCTCGGGCAGGTCCTCAAGGGGCGCGGAATTATCCGTGAGAGCCAGGTGCAGGCTGCCCTCGCAGAGCAGCGCACCCACGGCGGCCTCATCGGCCAGGCGTTGGTCGAGATGGGGGCCTGTACCCCCGGAGACATCGCCCTGGCCCTGGCCGAGCAGGCCGGAATGGAGACCGTGGACCTCACCAGCGAGCGCCCGACCGAGGAGGCCATCGGCACCATCGATGGGTCCGCCGCCCACGCCTACGGGGTGCTGCCGCTGCGGCTGGAGGGAGACGTCCTCCTGGTGGCTCTCGCGGACCCCATGAACACCGCGGTCCTGGAGGATCTCTCGTTCACCACCGGGTACGAGACCCGCGCCGTGGTGGCCGACGGCGAGCTGATTCGCTCGTTGGTCCTCGAGCTGTACGGCGAGGAGTCGACGCTGGCGGACGCCATCGCCGACGCGGCCAATGCCTCGCTCGGGGACGCGGAGAGCGCCGCCCAGAGCAAGCCGGTGGTGCGCCTGCTCAACTCGATCCTGCACCGAGCGATCCGCGACCGCGCGAGCGACGTGCACTTCGAGGTCTACGAGGGCGTCTTCCGGATCCGATATCGGGTGGACGGAGCGCTGTACGAGGTAGAGGCGCCGCCGCCGCACCTTGCGGTCCCTCTGGTCAGCCGCATCAAGGTCATGGCGGACCTCGACATCACGGAGGCGCGGGTCCCCCAGGATGGGCGGATCGAGCTGGCCATCGACGGTCGCCCCGTGGACCTTCGGGTGGCAACGCTTCCGGGGGCCTCCGGCGAGGGCTGCGTCATGCGTGTGCTCGACCGCTCGGCGGTGAGCCTGAACCTCCAGGCCCTTGGGCTGCAACCCCATGACGAGGCGGCGCTCCGGGCGATGACGACACTGCCCCACGGCATCGTGCTCGTGACCGGCCCCACGGGCTCCGGCAAGACCACCACGCTGTACGCGATGCTGTCCGAGGCCAACTCGCCCGACACCAAGATCATCACCGTCGAGGACCCGGTCGAGTACGACATCGAGGGCATCGTCCAGGTCCCGATCAACGATGAGATCGGCGTCACCTACGCGAGCGTCCTGCGCTCCATCCTGCGTCAGGATCCGGACAAGATCCTCGTGGGCGAGATCCGGGACCAGGAGACCGGGGCGACGGCGGTGGAGGCCAGCCTCACGGGGCACACGGTCTTCGCCACCATCCACACCAACGACGCGCCCAGCACCGTGACCCGGCTGGTCGACATGGGGGTGGAGCCCTTCCTCATCTCCGCCACCCTGGAGTCGGTGGTGGCCCAGCGCCTCGTCCGGTCGGTGTGCCCGGACTGTCGCGTCGAGTTCGAACCCGATGAGGACGTGTTGATGGAGCTGGGCCCCGACGCAGACCTCGTCCGCGGCCGGACGCTCTCCTACGGCAAGGGCTGCGACAAGTGCCACCACACCGGCTACCGCGGGCGGACCGGGCTCTTCGAGATCATGACGATCGACGACGAGATCCGCCGACTCATCGAGGCCAACTCCTCGATCGAGGAGCTGCGGGAGGCGGCGCTCACGGGCGGCATGAGGTCCCTCAGGGAGGCAGGCCTGCGGGCAGCCGCCGAGGGACGAACCACGATCGAAGAAGTCCTCCGGGAGACCCTCGTCTGATATGGCCAAACGAATCCAGCGATCCACTCCCGCGCCGAAGCGGGCACAGGCAGCCGGCGGCCTCGTCGACGCCCCCGTCCGGAAGGGACGGGGCGGCCGGGTCAACGCGGCTTTGGTCACCGACTTCACCGTACAGCTGGCCACGCTGTCCGACGCGGGGATCCCCGTGGTGAAGGCGCTCACCATCCTCGAGGGCCAGACCGAGCCTGGCCCCTTCAAGGACATCCTCCGGGAGATCACGGAGGACGTGTCCGGGGGCGCGCCGCTCTCCGACGCCCTCGCCAAGCACGAGAAGGTCTTCGACACGCTCTACTCCTCGATGGTGCGAGCTGGAGAGGTCGGCGGTGTGCTGGACCGGGTGCTCGATCGCCTGGCGGAGTTCCGCGAGAAGGCCGCCGATATCCGATCGAAGATCAAGCAGGCCGTCATTTACCCGGCGATCCTCATCCTCGTCTCCATCGGCGTCGTCTCGGCGGTGATCATCTTCGTGATCCCGACCTTCAACGAGATCTTCACCAGCTTCGACGTGGAGCTCCCCGAGCCCACCCGCATCCTGTTGGGAATCAGCGACTTCATGACGTCGTTCTGGTACGTCGTGTTCGGCGTTCCGATCCTGGCCTTCATCGGTCACAAGGTCGCTGTCGGGCGCAACCGCGGCTACCGGCGTGGGTGGCACGCGCTGCTCCTCAAGGTCCCGTTCCTGGGGACGGTGCTCAACCGGTCCATGACGGCCATGTTCGCACGGACCTTCGGGACCCTCGTGCAGGCGGGGGTGCCCCACCTGGACGCCCTCGGCATCGTCCGCGACGCCAGCGGCAACGAGGTCCTCGTGGACGCCGTCGAGGACATCCGGCGGACCGTGCGCGAGGGCGAGGGGATCGCCCGGCCCATGGGGGAGACCGGCCTCTTCGATGACGTGGTCACCAACATGGTGGACGTCGGTGAGGAGACGGGGGAGCTGGACTCGATGCTCCTCAAGGTCGCGGATGCCTATGACGATCAGGTGGACAGGAAGCTGGCCGCGCTCTTCAAGGTCCTGGAGCCCGCGATCCTCGTCCTGATGGCGGTGCTGATCGGCGGCCTCGTGGTCGCCCTCATCCTGCCCCTCACCAAGATGATGAGTACCATCGGCGGCCAGGGCTGACGCGCTGATCGCAGGCCAGGAACACGTTGGATCCAGATCGAAGACCAGAACCGCTGACCTCGGCGCCCGCTGACGCGCAAGCGCCTGGGGAGGCGCGCCGGGGTCTACCCTGGCGGCGCTCGATCCGCGGCCCGATCGCAGCGGCGGTCATCGCCGCCAACGTCCTCTCCTTTGCGGTGATCGCGGTCATCAACGAGCGCGCCGCGAGCCTGGACCGAGAGGCGATCGAGTACGACTACTCCCTCCAGCTCAGCGACCACCTCGACGCGGTCGTGGACGGGCTCGGCCGCCTGCGTCCGGCGGAGGTGCTGGACTGGAGCGGCTGGCGGTACTTCGACGATGTGATCGTGGCGCAGGCGCCCGAGCGGCGGCCCGACGGGACGTTCGACGTGGCGGGCGTCTACCTGAATCCTCTGGGGCGAGCTCACCGCCCCGTGGACTTCGAGGAAGACGAGGCGCTGGCGATGATGGCCCGCGCCATCGAGAGCCGGGCGCTGGTGAGCAACAGCTTCGGCGCCGCTGCGCCGGTGCTGACCACGTCGGGGACGGCCTGGGGTGCGGCCTGGTTCAGGGGGGCGCCGATCGAGTTCGCGGCCTCGCGGACTCGGAAGATCCTGCCGGTGTTCCTGCTCGTCCTTGCGGGCGTCACGTTGAGCACCCTCGTGCTGATCCGGCGCACGGTACTGGACCCGGTGGCGGGGCTGGCCCGCGCGGCCGGCCGGCTGGAGGCGGGGGATCTCTCGGCGCGCGCCAGGGAGAGGGGCCGCCAGGAGGATGAGCTCGGCGGGCTCGTTCGCACCTTCAACTCCATGGCCGTCCGCCTCGAGCGATACAACCGGGACCTGGAGGTCGCGGTGCAGGAGGCCACCGAACGAGTCCGGAGCGCCGAGGCCGCGGCGATGACCCAGCGCCGCCTCGCGGCGACCGGCGAGCTCGCGGCGGGGATCGCCCACGAGCTCAACAACCCCCTCGGCGGGCTGGCCAACGCCGTGGAAGCCCTCAAGCGAGAGGACCTCCCGGAGGAGCGCCGGCTTGAGTATCTCCAGCTGGTGAGTGGAGGCCTGCAGAGGATGGGCGAGACCGTCGGGCGCCTCCTGCGGCTCTCGCCCCGGGAGGCCACGCTCGGGGAGGTGGAGGTGGACCGCCCTCTCTCCGACGCCCTTGGGCTCATCCGCCACCGGGCCGAGCAGCTCGGGGTCGCCCTCGAGCTTCACCTGCGCTCTGGAGAGGATTCCGGGCCGCTCGATCCGTTCCTCCCGTCCTCGATGGAGCGGCTGCGGGAGCTGCCCCCGCTCCAGGGCGCCGCGAATGAGCTGGGGCAGGCCTTCCTCAACCTGCTGGTGAACTCCCTGGACGCGATCGATGAGGGCCGGGCGAGCGGCCGGATCTCGAGGGAGCGAGGGCGGATCCGGCTGGAGCTGGGCCTGACGGCCGGCGGGTCCCTTGAGCTGATCTTCGAGGACGATGGTCCCGGCGTGCCTGCCGAGGTCCTTGAACGCGCGGCGGACCCGTTCTTCACGACCAAGGAGCAGGGCAAGGGCACGGGCCTCGGGCTCGCCATGGTCCACAACGTGATCGCGGCCCACGATGGCCGCGTCCTCGTCTCCAGCGTGGAGGGCGAGGGCTTCCGCGTCGCCATCCAAATGCCGCTCGAGCGAGCGGGGGAGTCGGCGACGTGATCTGGGTCTCGATTGTCCTGCTGGTGCTGATCTCCGGCACCCTGAGTAGCTCGGAGACGGCGCTGTTCAAGCTCGACGAGGGCGAGCGGACCCTCGCGTCCCCGCGGGTCCGCCGGCTGCTGGAGGACCCCCGCTCGCTCCTGGTCACGATCCTGCTCGGCAACCTGATCGTGAACCTGGCGTTCTTCGCGGTGGCGCCCTCGGCCCTCGGGCAGTTCATCGAGCGCTCCGGCAGGCTGTCCGCGGAAGAGGCGCGGTTCGCAGGCGGCTTCGGTGCACTTGTGATCCTGCTGATCTCCGGTGAGATCCTCCCCAAGGCCCTGGCCCTCCGCGCTCCTCGGGCCGTGGCGCGCTTGACCTCGGCGCCGGTCACCGCCGCGGTCCGAACCCTCGGGCCCGCCCGGCAGCTGGTGAGCGGCGCGCTGGAGTTCTCCCGGCGTCTGATCGGAGAGGACGAGCGCTCCGAGAAGGGCGTCACCCCGGAGGCCCTCGCGGAGGTTCTGGAGCGGAGCCGAAGCGAGGGAGTGCTGGCGGCGAAGGAGGCGAACCTGCTTGGGGAGATCGTGGAGCTGGAGCGCCTCCGGGTGCGCGAGGCGATGACCCCGCGGGTGGACCTCGTCATGTTCGACCTCGGGGAGGAGGATCTCGCGGCCGAGCGGCAGCGGGTCCTCGACGAGGCCCGACGGGGGCGCATGACCTGGGTCCTCGCGATCCGGGACGGGGCGGACCACGTGGCCGGGGGAATCGGCGTCCGTGACCTGCTGTTGGCTCCAGGGCGCGACCCCGAGGAGCTCGTGATGCCGGTCAAGCTCGTGCCGGAGGTCGCGCGGCTCGGCTCCCTCTTGAACGCCTTCCATCTCGACCGGGTGTCGGAAGCCGTCGTGATCGACGAGTGGGGGGGCACCGCCGGCGTGGTGACCCTCGAGGACGTCTTCGAGGAGCTCGTCGGTGAGCTGCGGGTCGAGGGCGAGGAGAAGGCGCCGGAGATCGTGGGCGTGGGCGAGGGGCGCTTCCGGGTGTCCGGGAGCCTCTCGGTCCGCGACTGGAACGACTCCTTCGGCCTGCAGGTGGTTCCGGCCGCGTTCGAGACGGTGGGCGGCTTCGTGAGCGCGGTCCTCGGGCGTATCCCGAAGGCCGGCGACGAGGTGGACCTCGGGGCGGGCCTCATCGGCGTGATCGATGAGGTCCGGGGCCGCCGGGTGGTCACGCTCACGCTCATGAGCCGTCGCGGCGAGGCCTTGACCGGTGGAGAGCGAGGCCGCGACGAGCGGGAGGCTTCCCGATGAACCTCCTGGTCGATACGGCGCTCCTGCTCCTCCTGGTCGGACTCAGCGCGACCTACTCCGGCTCCGAGACGGGCTTCTACAGCCTGTCCTCGGTGCAGGTGGACATCGACGCGCGCAGCGGCTCCCGTCGTGCGGTGATGATGCGTTGGCTGCTTCGGAACGAGAGCGCCCTGCTGATCACCATCCTGATCGGCAACAACCTCGCGCTGGAGCTGGCGACCCACGTGGCCGAGTCCATGACGAGGCAGCTCATCGGATCCGAGGACCCCGCGACCGTGGCGCTCGTCGTGACGGCGGCGCTGACCCCGCTGGTCTTCCTGTTCGGCGAGGCGCTTCCCAAGGACGTCTTCAGGCAGCGTCCCCACGGGACGACGGCCCTGGTGGCGCCGATCATCGCCATCTCACGGGTCGTCTTCTGGCCCCTCGAGCGCGGGCTCCGGTTGTTCACCCTCGCCCTGGAGCGGCTCCTGGGCCTCGGCGCGGAGGTCACGGCGCCGGTGGGAGGGCGGGCCGCCGTCCTCGGCTTCATCGCCGAGGGGCGTCGTCACGGGGTGCTCTCCGAGCGCGCGGAGGCCCTGGCCGCGAACGCCCTCCGGCTCCGGGCCATTCCCGTCTCGGAGAGCATGGTGCCCTGGGAGGACGTGGCGTGCCTGGATCGAGGCGCGACCCGGGAAGAGCACTTCAGCAAGGTGCGGGAGTCCCGATTCTCGAGGCTGCCGGTCCTGGAGGCGGAGGGGGACCGGCTGCGGATCGACGGGTACGTCCATCAGATGGAGATCCTCCATCGCTGGAACGCCATGGGTTCGAATGGCGAGCTCCCCGAGGTGCTGGAGCAGGTCCGGCCGTTGCCGCGGCTGGCCCAGGATGTCCCGGTGGATCGGGCGCTCAACACCTTCGCCGCCAGCGGGCGGCGCATTGCCATGGTGGTGGCGGAGGAGTACGCCGGAGAGTCCGGCCTGCTCCCCCGGAGCGCGATCCTCGGCCTGGTGTCGGTCAACGACCTCCTGGAGCGGATCTCCCACGAGGTGGTCCGGTGACCGGTTTTTCTCGGAGCGTGGCCGCAACCGGCCCTTCCCGTTAGGCTAGGCGCCCTCATGCAGTCCCCCGAGTCGAACGAGAGCACCCTTGTCCCCGCCCCCGGACGGGCCCAGCGCGTCGCCTGGTTTGCCGCCGGCGCCGTGGCGTCCTTCGCGTCACTGATGCTGCTCGGGCCCGCGGTCGCCTCTCCGGCTCGCCAGGAGACGACGGTCGTTCGCCCGGTCCCCATGGGAGCGAGCGGGATGTCCTCGGACTCCAACAATCGCATGATCGCGGTCACCGGTGTGGACATCACCGGCCAGTCGGTGCTCTACGTCATCGACTCGCTCAATCCCCACCTCGCCGTGTATCAGGCGTCTGGTGGAGCGTCAGGGACCCAGAACATCAAGCTCGTCGCGGCCCGCAGGATCGATCTCGACCTGCAGCTCGATGGGTTCAACGACAAGACCACGCTGGACGGCCGTCCGCTCCCCTACAAGGAGCTCGAAGCACGCTTCGACTCCGAGGTGGACGAACGCTAGCTAGCGAGTATTCGCTCCCCTTCGATTCCCCGGACCCGGTTGTACCGGACCAGACCCGGGTCGGGCGACGCACGCGCGGCGCCCCGCCCCCTAGATCCCCAATAAGGAGTTCCCGTGGCCGACGATTTCTACAGCTTCGATGAAGCCCTCGATGAACTGAAGCTCAAGGAAGAAGAGCTCAAGCGACTTGTCTCGGAGGGTGAACTCCGAGCCTTCCGGAAGGGCGACACCATGAAGATCCGCCGCGCTGACGTGGAGCTTCTCCGCGCCGAGCTGGACGCGGACGTGGCAGACCTCGACGACACCGTCGACGAGCTCGTCTTCGAGGACGACTCGGACCTCGACGCCGACGCCGGCATGGCTACCCAGGAGCTCGACGTCGAGACCCTGGTGGACGACGAGGAGCCGGCCGAGCCCGCTCGATCGTCCCGCAGCAGCGCCTCCGCCCGTCCCGCGAAGCGATCCGCCGTTGCCGCGGCCGCCGAGGATGAGGAAGAGGAGCCCGCATGGGTCAAGGGACTCCTCATGGTCTCTGCCCTGCTGCTCATGCTCGCCATGCCGATCATGCTGTCCCTCGGGACCGGCAACGCCGGTGGCCTCGCCAAGGGCGTCGCGGGCCTCTTCGGAGCCGAGTTCGACCAGGCCGCCGCGGCCCAGCCCTCCGAGGCTCCGGCCGACGAGTGAGTTCTTCCGGGCGCCTCGCGCCCGGTGCTCAAGGCCCCTGAAGCCCCCCTGGGAGCGCCCGGCGCCCCCAGGGGGGCTTGTCCTTGGAGAGGGGCCGCGCTCCTCCCAGGTCCCTGGGGTCCGCCCGCGACACGGCAACTCCCCGGGGCTGCAGGTCGCGCCAGTGAAGTAGACGGGGCCGGCCGCTGCGGTGCCGAGCGACCTGGACCTCGACGAGGTCCACGCGCGCGGGTCCGTGCCCGCCGCCGGCCCTGCGCGCCAGGCGTCGGCCAGCCCTCAGCCGCCGCGCGACGTCCGCGGGCATGAACCTCTCCGAGGGCCTCCACCCGGGCGCCCACCCCGCGCTCGGGCGCCGGCCGGTCTTGACCTCGACGACCACGGTCGTCGAGCCGTCCCAGCAGACGGCATCGAGCTCAGCCTCCGGGGCTCGCAGGTTGCGGTGCAGGACGCGCCAGCCCAGGTCCCGGAGGGCACGGCAGGCAAGCTCCTCACCGACCCGGCCGAGCCAGGCGGGATCCACCGCGGCCTCACGGCTGACCGCGAGCTCCAGCCATCGGCGCGGGGCGGCCCGGAGCCAGACCTCCCGGAGGAGGGCGCGGGCCCGTCGAAGCACTGGGCGCTCGCGCCCCCTAGCCCTCAGTTCGGGCCGGGCCTGATGGGCCTTCAGTCCAGGATCTCGTTGATGGCCGAGCGTGAGTAGGTGAAGCGGGAGCCACCGGCGGTGACCTCCACCTCGTGCTCGCGAACGGCCACGACCTCCGCGTGGAGACCGCTCGTCGTGACCACCTTGTCGCCCTTCTGGACCGCGTCGAGCATGGCCTGGCGCTTCTTGCGTGCCTTCTTCTCCGGGCCGAAGATCAGCATCCAGAGGACGAGGCCGATCAGCAGGAACGGCAGCATCCCGTCGAGCAGGGAGGGTGCGTCGCCCCCGTTGGTCTGGTCGTCGCCGGGGCGGGGCGTCGAGATCCCCGAACTCCCCTCGGGGGGAGTCTGGATCTCCTGGGGGAAGGTGGGGGTGAGGGGGAGGAGGGGTGCGGTCATGGTTGGATGGCCTTGCAGAGGCGACCGGAGGCCGCCGGATGGGCCCGGGGGTCGTTGGGGGAGGGGAGGGCTCGGTCTCGGGGTCCCTCGCCGCGGATTGTGGAGGCCGGGAGGGGCCGTCCCACCGGGCGAAAGTGGATCTCTCGGTGCCACAGGGGAGATCCCGGGGCGCGGAGCCTAATAGGATGGGCCCGGCGCCGAAAGGGCACCGGCCCCGGCCACGACCATGCAGACCCAGTTCCAACCCTCTGATCGACTCGTCGTCGCCATGAGCGGCGGTGTGGACAGCTCCGCCGTGGCCTGGATGTTGCGAGAAGCGGGTCATGATCTGGTGGGGCTGTTCATGCGCAACGGCGTCGACATCAAGGAGTCCGAGGCGTCCAAGAAGTCCTGTTGTTCCCTCGGGGACGCCCGGGACGCGCGGATGGTTGCGGCGCGCCTCGAGGTCCCCTTCCAGGCGATGGACCTGAAGGAGGAGTTCGGGGACGTGATCGAGTACTTCGTCTCCGAGTACGGACGGGGGCGGACCCCCAACCCATGCGCGGTGTGCAACCGCGACCTGAAGATGGGGAAGCTGATGGACTTCGCGGACGAGCTCGGCTGCGCCGGGGTCGCCACGGGCCACTACGCCAGGATCTCCGTGGAGGACGGGCGCGTCCGCCTGCGCCGCGGCGTCGACCGGGCCAAGGACCAGTCCTACCAGCTGTTCCCGGTGGCGGAGGCCAACCTCAAGCGCACGGCGACTCCGCTCGGTGACCTGGAGAAGCCGGCGGTCCGCGAGCTGGCTCAGGCGGCGGGGCTGCGCACCTTCGCCAAGAAGGACAGCCAGGAGATCTGCTTCGTCCCCTCGAACGACTACCGGCTGCTGCTCGAGCAGCGCGGCGTCGAGCTGCACCCTGGCCGCATCGTCGACGTGTTCGGCAAGGACCACGGGCCGCACACGGGCACCGAGAACTTCACCATCGGCCAGCGCCGAGGGCACGGCGTCGCCGTGGGCGTCCCCATGTACGTGGTGGAGATCCACCCCGACCAGGGCCTGGTGGTCATCGGCACGGAGGGAGACTGCAAGTCACCGGAGATGTTCGTGGAGGATCTGAACTGGCTCGGCTTCGACGTCCCGTCCTCGGGGACGTTCCGCTGCGCGGTGCAGGTGCGCTACCGACACCGCGCGGCGCCCGCGACGGTCCACGTGGAGCCCGGCGGCAGCACGGCCCGGGTGGAGTTCGATGAACCGCAGATGGCCGTGGCGCCGGGCCAAGGGGCGGCCTTCTACGAGCTTGAAGCGGATGGCACCGGAGGAGACCTCTCCCTGGGCGGCGGCTGGATCCGAACGGCCCGGCGAGGCGGGCTCGAGGCAGACGAGGAGGCGCAAGCGCCCCTCGCTCCGTGACCGCCCGCGAAGATCACCCCGCTCGCGTGCGGGCCTCAGCGGCTGCGGCGGCCCGTCGCCCGGGAGCGGAGCTGCTCGCCCTCGGGGCCGCGCTCGCCCTGCTGGCGGCGCTCTCCGCCCTCCTTGGAGTGAAGGAAGATGCCTCCGAGGAGCCTGGGGACTCGAGCTTGCGGGCGATCCTCCTCGACCGCTCCGCGAGCGCGACGCGGGGCCGGCCCGGATGGCCGCGCTGGGCGATACAGCAGCTCGCAGCTGAGGCACGGGGGGCCATCGAGGACGGTGAAGACGTGCTCCTCATCACCTTCAGCCGCGAGGTCGAGCGGCGCTTCGGACCGGCCTCGGGGGCAGAGCTCCTCGCCGCCCTCCGGGACGGCGAGGCAGGGACCTGGCTGGACCTCGCCGATCCAGGGGGCCTGGGTTCGGACCTGGAAGGGGCGTCTGACTTGGCCCTGGAGGCGATCGCCAGCGGTGACCGGCCAGCGGGCACGGTGGTGCTCCTCGGCGATGGCCGGGGGACTTCCGGCGCCCCCCCCGCGGCGCTCATGGACCCGAGGGTGTGCGAGGTGCGCCTCGTCCCGCCCCCCGAGGCGTTGCTCGCCGACGTCGGCGTGCGGGCCGTCCATGTCCCTGCGCGGGTGGATCCGGGCGCCCGCGTCCCCGTGCGCCTGGACCTGCTCACCGAGGGGGACCTCCTCGTCGGCGACGGGGCGCCCGCGATGATCGCCGAGTGGGAGCTCCGGTTCCGCAGCTCGCTGCAAACGGTGGCTTCCCGGACGCTTCGAGGTCGCGAGGAGGTGCCGATCCCAGGCGAGGTCCTGGCCGCGGCGGGAGTGCGGGCATTCTCCGTCCCGCTGGAGCTCCCTCCGCTGACCACCGGGGCTGGCGAACTGGAGGTGACCGTGCGGCTCGCGGACCTCCCCCCCGGGGTCCCTGACAACTTCCCAGAGAACGACCGCGCCGCCACGCTCCTCGAGGTCGGGGACCCCGTGCGGGTGGTTCTCGTGGCTCCCGAGGCCGGCGGGGGAGGGCCGCTGCCCGGGGCGCCCACCCTCGGATCCCTGTCGGGACCCGCCTTCGACGGCGTGGACTTCGAGTGGGTGGCGCCGTCCGATCTCCGGGCGAGGTTGCTTGGTGACGACGCCCCCCAGGTCGTCGTCACCCTGGACGTGCCCCTCGCCGGGCTCCCCGGCACCGCGCTGTCGCGCTTCGTCCTCTCCGGCGGAGGCTGGGTGCGCTGCGCGGGCTGGACCGCGCTGCGAGAGGAGGGGCCCGAGCTCCAGCCTCTGCTGGCCCTCGTTCCGGATCGCGAGCCCCGGCGGCCCATGGACGTCGTCTTCCTGGTGGACGGCTCCGGCAGCATGGGGGGGGTGAGGTGGGAGCGGATGCGAGACGCGCTCGGCGCCATCGTGCCCACGACCGGCGATCGCGACCGCATGGAGCTGCGGTTCTTCACCCAGGTGGTCACCCAGCCCCAGCTGGTCTTCGAGGCCTCCGCGCGCAGCGGAGCGTCGAGGACGAGCCACCGCCGTGAGGCGGTTCAGGGGCTGCTCCGCGCGCGCGTCCCAGGTGGCTCCACGGACACCCTCTACTCGCTGGACGGGCTCGCAGCCGCGAGGGAGGAGCAGGCGGCCGCCGACCCGGACAGGGGACCGGGAGGGGAGGTCGAGGGGATCATCGTGCTCATCACGGACGGGTTGACCGACTCGGTCTGGAGCCTCCGAAGGCAGGTGCGGGCCCGCATCGAGGCAGCGGGCGATCGGCTTGTGATCATTCAGGTGGGGGAGGACCCCGAGGGCGCGGACTTCCTCTCGGGCCTGTTGAGGAAGGGGGAGCGGGTCGTGAAGGCGGGCGAGATGGAGGAGCTGGAGGATCTGCTGTACCAGGAACTGCAGGACGTGCGCCTGGTGGAGTGGGCGACGGTCCGGGAAGCGCCGTCTGGCGCCGAGGACCTCTGGGTCGCCGAGCTAAGGGACGCGGTGGTCGAGGCGGGAGCGCTCGGGCGACCCCTTACCCTCAGGCGTACGCTTCGCTCCAGGCCCGCAACCGGGGCCGCGGCGCTCCTCGATGTCGAAGCCCACCTCGCCTCCCGAGAGCGGGGCACCCTGATCGCCGTGGCCGAGCGTGGCCAGGGGACCGTGGCGGGGCTTTCTGTGCCCTCCCTCGGCTTCGGGACAGACCCGTGGAACGCTCGGCTCCGGTCCCGGCTTGCGTGGCTCGCGCCGGTGCTTCGGGAGATGGCGCGCCGCGCCGAGATCGCGGCCTCCAGGCGGACGCCCGGCGGCGGCGAGCCTGGGGACCCGCCTCGCTGCACCCTGACCGCGGGGGGCGACCTCGTGGTTCGTGGCGTCCCCGCCGGGCTCCCTGCGAGCTTCGTGGCACCCCTCACCGGGGCGCCCGAGGTGGACCTCTTCGGAAACCTCGGGCCGCGCAGGCCCCTGGGCGCGGTGACGCTGGGCGTGCCACCCGTGGGCGCGGAGCGCGACCGCGCGCGGCGCGGTCCCCGGCCCGGTGCCCTGGATGGGGTCCCGCGGGGGACCCCCATCCTCGTCGAACTCCCGCCCCCCGCGACCTCCGTGGTCGTGAGGGCGGACGGTCCGTCCGAGGCCTTCCCGGCGCCGGGGGAGCCCATCCCTCAGATCTTCCGGGGCCACGGGAGCCCTCCGGAGCGGACGCCGAGCACCGGGGCAGGGGCAGGGCCGGAGGGCCAGCGGGACTGGCCCCATCCCTTGACCCCCTGGCTTCTCTGGGGGGCGATCGGGAGCCTGTTCCTCGGGGCTCTCGGGGGGGTGCGAGGCCTCCAGGCGCTCCTTGGAGCGAGGAACGAGCATTCTCCTGGGGGACAGGGCTCAAGGAGTGCCCCGAAGCAACCGAATGGCACCGTGGGGCCCCGTGACGGAGCCCCCTGACCGACTCGCTCACCGAGACCCTGCAGCGCGAACCGCCATGCCGCTCCACACCACTCGTCGACTCCTCTCCGCCTCCCTGCTCGTCCTGGCGTCCCTCGCCTCCTGCGCGACCAACGCCACCACGAGCGCGAGCTTCTCCGCGTCCGAGTGGCTGGAGCCCTCGCCGGAGCTCCAACGGAAGATCGATCAGAAGGAGGCCGAGGTGAGCCTCTGCCCCGATCAGTTCACCTGGATCGGCCTCTCGGACTGGTACCAGTCCGTGGGCGAGCCTGCTTATCCGAGCCTCCTGCAGATGGTCCAGTACGGCGACATGCGCCAGCGGAGCTTCTCGCTGTGCGTGATCGCCGCGATGCAGGACCGACGCCTGCTGGAGCCCATGCGGGAGGCCCTCCCCCCCGCTTCCCTAGAGGCGGAGGGCACCCGCCGCGAGTACGCGCGGGCCCTGGCCAAGATGGGGGACTTCTCCGAGCTCCCCGTCCTGATCGAGGCCCTGCGCGACAGCAGCCCCGAGCAGTTCGGCCGCGCCGCCCGCGCCCTCGAGACGGTGACCAACTCGGACATCCCGGTCAGCGCCAACACGACGGCCGAGGAGCGAGAGGAGATCGTCGAGGCCTGGCTGCAGTGGTGGGAGAACCAGCAGCGGGACGAGCTGCTCCGCTAGGGGGGCGAAGGGCTCAGCGCAGCTCCGCCAGCAGCTCCACGAAGCCGGGGTGATCACGCAGGGCCTGCAGGTCCTCGTCCTCGGCCATGAACTTGACGTCGTCGTAGCCCAGGACCACCGCCGTCCGAAGGGAGTCCACCGCGGCGGCCACGCGCCCGCAGAGGGCCTGGCTGCAGGCGAGGTTGTAGCGCGCTGTCGGATCCTCCGGCGCGATCGAGACGATGCGCTGGTCGACCTTCAGCCCGTCTTCGTAGCGTCCGAGCCTCGTGTACACGTGTCCGAGCTCGGAGAGGGCGTCGATGTTCTCCGGGCGCCTCCGGACCTCCTCGGCGTAGATCGAGGCGAGGAACTCGGAGCCAATCCGGTCCATCTTGTTCGCGCAGGTGGTGGTGAGGGCCAGGCCGTCCATGGACTGAAGTCTATCGCAAGGGGTGAGGGGGGGCGCGGGGCCACAGAGCCCAAGGACCCTGAGCCCGAGGACCGGGATCCGGGCGTGACCGTTGGGCTTGGCGGGGGTACAAGGACAGAACCCCCGGCGTCGTTCTTCGCCGCTCACAACCCCATGGACATTCGATTCTGCGATCTGTGCCAGGAGTCCGTTCCCGAAGCGGACTTCCAGACTGGCAGGGCCAGCACCCGGAACGGGCGGATCATCTGCTCCCGGTGCGAACGGGCCATGGGGGGCGATGCGTCAGCTGGTCCTTCGGGGGCCGATGTGGCCGATTCGATGCGCCCCGCGCCCCGCCCCGCCGCGGCGCCGAGCCCGGCCGACTCATCCGACCTGGCGTCCCAGCGGGGCCAGCTATCCCACGCCGGACCCGCCCGCTCCAGCGGAGGTCGCGGCGGCCTGCTGGTCGCCCTCGGGGCCGTCGCAGCCATCGGCTTCGGAGCGCCGGTCCTCCTCGACCGGATCGAGACGCTCGAGCGCCGCCTCGAGCTTTCGGCGCAGGAGATCGAGGTGGTCCGGCAGGAGCACCGCGCCGAGCGAGCCGCGGAGATCGGGCCCCTCCGGTCGGAGCTGGAGGCCCGGGTGGGGCGCCTCGGCGACTCGCTCATCGCCGCGCGCGCCGAGGTGGACGCCCAGGTGCAAGAGTTCGAGGCGGAGCTGGCGCGGATCGAGTCGGAGTCGATCGCCCGCGGAGATCGGATGCGGGCGACCATCGACGCGTCGAGCCGTGCGGTGGATGGGCTGCGGGAGGGTCTCGCGCGGGCGAAGAGCCGAGCCGCCGAGCTCGAAGACCTGAAGCAGGTGCTCTCCTACCACGGCGACGTGCTCGTCGAGCTCGAGGAGCGCCTGCGGTCCGCCACCGTCGCGGTGGGCGTGGATGTCCCCTCCGGCACCAGCGGCGCGGCGGTGAAGCCAGACCTCGTCGGCAGCAACGGCGGGCCCACGGCGGCCTGGGGGCAGCACCTGGAGGACCTCGAGAGCCCCGATCCCGGGCTGCGCCTCGACGCCGTGTTCGCCCTCGGGCAGACCAAGGACGCGGCCGTGGCACCCCACGTGGTTCCGATGCTCTCCGACGCGGACGTCTTCGTCCGCATGGTCTCGGCCCAGGTCCTCGGCGGCCTCCGTGCGAAGGTGGCTGCGCCCGCGCTCATCGAGGCGCTCGACGACGAGCGCTCCGCGGTCCGAGAGGCAGCGGTCGTGGCCCTGAGGAGCATCACGGGCAAGAAGTTCGACTTCGATCCGGTGGGGAAGGTCCAGGAGCGGGCCCGGGCGCTGGACGCGTGGCGGTCCTGGTGGCAGCGCTCGGGCCCCGAGTTCCTGGCGTCCTGAACCGGGCCACAGGAGTGCGGTGAAAGGCCCCCGGGGAGGGGCCCTGGGGGCTTCGAACGGTTAACCTGCTGCCGCGCCGCCGTCCGTGCGGCCCTCGAATTGCCTCCACCTGCCCCCCCCTCATGGGAATCTTCAAGGCTTACGACATCCGCGGCGTCCACCCGACCGAGCTCGACGCGAGCACGGCCCGGAGCATCGGGCACGCCTTCGCGCGCCTCCTCAACGCCAAGCGCCTGCTCGTCGGGCAGGACATGCGCGTCCATTCGCCCGAGCTCGCCGAGGCCGTGATCGAGGGGATGCGTGACGCCGGCGCGGACGTGATCTCCATCGGGCTCGCGTCGACGCCGATGACCTACTTCGCCATCGGTTCCCAGGACGTGGACGGCGGGCTCTGCGTGACCGCGAGCCACAACACCGGGGAGTACAACGGGATGAAGCTGTGCTCTCGCGGGGCGCGCCCGATCTCCAGGGCGAACGGGATCGCGGACATCGAGCGCATGTGCGGCGAGCCCTACCCCGGCGCCGTGAGCGCGCGGGGTGCGCTGGAGGAGCTGGACCTCAATGAGGCCTACGCTGCCCACGTGGCCTCCTTCAGCGACATGGAGGGGGACCTGACCCTCGCCATCGACGCGGCCAACGGGATGGCCGGGCACACCCTGCCCTCGATCCTGCCCCGGCTGCCGAGGCTGACCACGAGTACGCTCTTCATGGAGCCCGACGGCACCTTCCCCAACCACGAGGCCAACCCGCTGAAGGAGGAGAACCTCGACGACGTCCGCGAGCTCGTCCGCTCCGGTGGGGCGGCGGCTGGCGTTGGGTTCGACGGCGACGCGGACCGCTGCTGCTTCGTGGATGAGACCGGTGAGACGGTCACCGCGGACCTCATGACCGCGCTGCTCGCCCGCGAATTCCTGCGCAAGGAGCCGGGGGCGCACATCGTCTATGACCTGCGATCCTCGTGGGTGGTGAAGGAGGAGATCCAGGCCGGCGGGGGGGTGGCCCACCGCGACCGCGTTGGGCACAGCTTCATCAAGGCGACCATGCGCGAGCACGGAGCCGTCTTCGGCGGGGAGCTCTCGGGCCACTTCTACTTCAGGGACAACTTCGTTTGTGACTCCGGGGCCCTGGCCATGGTGAGCGCCCTCAACCTCCTCACCCGCGAGGAGAACCAGGGGCGGACCCTGTCCGAGCTGGTCCAGGACCTGCGCCGGTACCACTCCACCGGCGAGATCAACTTCGAGGTCGCGGACAAGGCCGCGGCGATCGCGAGCCTGAAGGAGCGCTACGCGGACGGCCGGCAGGACGAGCTCGACGGGATCACCGTCGAATACGGCGACCTGGACTCGGACGACTGGTGGTGGTTCAACGTCCGTATGTCCAACACGGAGCCGCTCCTGCGCCTCAACCTCGAGGCGAAGCGCCAGGAGACCCGTGACGCCCGCCGGGACGAGCTGGTGGCGCTTCTGAGCTGACTCCCAGCGCAGGTCGCGGAATCGCCTTCGATTCTTCACCTGACCGGCCGATAAACTCCCTCAACGGGAGCCACGCTCCGGAGCCTACCGATGAAGCCCAACCAGCCCCGATCCACAAGCTCCAGGCCCGCGGCCGGATTCACGAAGCGATGCGTCCTGTGGGGCAGCGCTGCCGTGCTGGCCGCAGCCCCGCTCCTGGCCCAGGAGTCGCCGGCAGCCGCCGAGTCCCAGAAGAGTGCGGCCCGCGCCGAGGCTCGGGAGGCGGAGGCCGTGAAGCTCTACGAGCGAGACCTTCGGACGGACTTCGATCGACGCTCCGCCACCCTCGCCCGCGCGGACCTCGACGAGCTCGACCCGGGGGCGCCCGGCTGGCGGTCCGCGATCTTCTCCCTGGGCGCCGCTGGCGCCATCGAGTCGCGGAGGGCCCTGGTCGAGGCGACGACCGAGTTGCTCTCTACCGATGAGCGGGTCGCTGCGATCTACGGGCTCGGGGCCCTGGGCTCCAAGATCGGCCCAGCCATCGACACCCTCCAGGACCTCTGCCAGTCCGACGAGACGGAGGTGCGGACCGCGGCGATGGTGGCGTTGATCCGGACGGGGACCGCTGCAGGCCGGGGGTATGTGGCGGATCTGGCTGCGGGCGTGGACGAGCGGTCTGCTGAAGCCCGCGACCTGCTCGCGTATGCGGCGGACCCTCTGGGCCAGGCGCTGCCCCTGGCCTTCAAGCGTCTCTATCAGCAGCGCTGGGACGCGGCCAAGGCCTATGGCTTTGTGGACGGCGCGGTCTGGGCCTCGACGCTCCTGAACGAACTCCGTGACGACCCGGTGTTCCTGCAGGCCCTCGTCCTCCAGCTCGTCCTCGACCTCAAGCTCGACAACGCCAAGGACCACCTGCTCGAGGCTCTCATCGACGGCGAGGGCGTGCCGCGGGTCCGGGTCTGCACGCAGCGGATGCCCGTCGTCATGGAGGCGATGATCGACGCCGGCGTCTGGCGCCCTTCGGACCTGAAGGAGTGGAAGTGGCTGATGCTCACAATCCTCGAGAAGGAGCTCGCGTACCTGTTCCCGCGCACGCTCCGCCTCGCTGCATCCCACCCCGAGCCCGTGGTCCAGGCAGGCGCCGTCGCTCTGCTTCAGAGCTCCGAGGGGCAGTTCGGCGACCTGGTGGAGAGCTCCATCAACAACGAGAAGGCCGGCGTCCGAGCCCTTGCGGCCTCCGCGATCGGAGCCGCCGGTAATCCGGACTACGGGCCCCGTCTGATGGATGTGGCCAACGACCCCAACCCCTGGGTCCGCGCCAACGCCATCGCCTCCCTGATACGCATGGGCAACGCGGCGGGGACGATCCGAGCGGGACGGATCTTCTCCATCCCCCCCGAGGATCGGGAGCCCTTGATGACGTCCTGGCTGTTCGAGGCTCTCGAGCGTGCCGCGCCAGACACGGACATCATCGAGTTCCTCCAGGACACGGCGCCGCGGCTCGAGAAGACCGACCGAGCGGCTGTGGACTCGATCCTGCTCCTCTACTCCCGCGCGCCGGTCGATACGAAGGTGATCCGGCGGGAGTTGCCCGGGATGAACCCGAGGTCCTCCGAGGCCATCATCGGGGCCCGGGCCCTCGCGGCGCGTCCGGGGGCCAGGGACCTCCGCGTCCTCGCGCGGCTCTTCCCCCGGGAGGGTGCGGCCGAGATCAACCTCGAGCTCGCCTCGGGGCTAGCGAGGTCAGGGCACCGCTCCGTGGAGCCACTGCTCCAGCGAGCGGTCTGGGAGCTCCCCTGGAACCTGTCGGTACTCGCGGCAGGCGTGGTGAGCGCCACCTATGGACAGCGGACCCTGATCTCCTGGGCGGCCAACCCGCCGGTCGAGGCCACGGAGCAGGACGTCCGCCGCCTCGGCTACGCGATCGGGGAGTGGGGGGGCCTGCCCGCCGTGGAGGCGCTGCGCAAGCGCCTGAACTCCACCGCGGGCGCAGACCTCCCCGCCCTCCAGGGGGCGATCCTCGGCGCCCTCGCGACGCGCACACGCTAGCCCGGACCCTCCACTGACCCCCGCCCCGACGGGCCCTGGAACGATGACCTCGATGCCCCCCGAATCCGTCGCGTTGATCGGTGTGCCCATGGACCTCGGCGGGAACCGCCGCGGAGTGGACATGGGACCCAGCGCCCTGCGCATCGCCGGCATCGAGGCCGGCATCGAGCGGCTCGGCTCGCGCTTCATCGATCGAGGGAACATCGCCGTTTGGGACCCCCGCGGCGAGGCGCCGTCCGACCCGTCGGCGAAGTACCTCGAGCCCATCGCCGAGTCCTGCGCGGCGCTGGCGGACTCGGTCCAGGAGACTCTGGGAGAGGGGCACTTCCCCCTCGTCGTCGGCGGCGACCACTCGATCGCGGTGGGCACCGTGGCGGGCGTCACGCGCCACTACCAGGCGACGGCAGAGGAGATCGGCGTGATCTGGTTCGACGCCCACGCGGACATGAATACCCCCGAGACCTCGGAGTCCGGCAACGTCCACGGGATGCCGCTGGCGTCGATCCTGGGGTCCGGGCCGGACGTCCTCACCCAGCTTGGCGCGACCGTGCCCATGGTCCGGCCTGCCCGTGTGGCCATGGTCGGCATCCGCGACGTGGACCGGGACGAGGCGGCTGCGGTGCGTGAGAGCGGCGTCGCCTGCTTCACCATGCGGGAGATCGACGAACAAGGGATCCGGGCCGTCATGGAGCAGGCCATCGCCCACGCCACGGACGGCACCGCGGGCTTCCACCTCTCCTTCGACGTCGACGGCACCGACCCCAGCGTCTGCCCCGGGGTGGGGACGCCGGTCGCCGGCGGGATCACCTACCGCGAGGCTCACACGGTCATGGAGATGGCCGCCACCTCGGGCAAGCTGGTGAGCCTGGAGCTGACCGAGATCAACCCGATCCTCGACGACGGCAACCGGACGGCTATTGCTGCTCGGGAGTTTGCGCTCTCTGCGCTCGGGAAGAGCGTGCTCTGATCCGCCGCTCGGCCCTGCCGAGTCGGCGCTCCAGGTCGGCGTCCTCTTTCAGCTCTTTCCTGGAGGGCCCCGTGGGCTCGGCCGGCAAGTCGTGTTGCGCTGTCCTGGCCCCGGGCCGCCCCGGCGTCCAGAGGGCGAAGTTCAGGGCGGTCACCAGGATCGCCGTGAATGGCCAGAACCAGGGGCGTTCGCTCCAAGGCTTCACGATCCAACTGCTGGAGCTCAACGGGACCTTGGTCTCGAGCGTCAGGAGCAGGAACACCACGGTTGCCGATATCCCGACGCCAAGGATGGCCCGCCGGGTGGGGTCGAGGTTGGGAAGGAAGCGCATTGGTGGCGAGGCGGGTCAAAAGGTCTGCGAGCGACTCGCTCCGGGGAAGAGCGTGGGAAGCGTCAGGGGGCGAACGGCCACCAGATCGGGATGGCGATCGTGGCCACGGTGCCGGTCAGGAGTGCGAGGGGGGCACCAACCCGGAGGAAGTCACGGTACCGGTAGCCGCCCGGGCCCATGACCATGGCGTTGGCCTGATGGGCGACGGGGGAGAGGAAGGCGAGGCTCGAGCCGGCCACCACGGCCATGACCATGGGTTCGGGTGAGACGCCGAGAGAGGCCGCGAGCTTGAGGGCCACCGGGGTCATGATCACGGCGGTGGAGACGTTGTTCAGGACCTGGGTCAGGAGCATGGTCACCGTGAGGATGACCGCGAGGATGAGCTGTGGGCTGAGGCTGCCGCTGGCGAGGTTGGAAATGCCACCTGCCACCACGTCGTCGAGCCCGACTTTCTGGAACGCGCCCCCGAGGGAGAGCATGCCGCCCACGAGCGCGATGACCTTGAAGTCGATCACCCGCGGGACCTCGTCCGCACGGATCACCCGAGTGAGCACCAGGACCATGGCGCCGGCGAGGCCAAGGATCGCGAGGGGCTGCTCGGTGAGGGCGGCGCCGAGGAGGACCGCGAGCAGGGTCAGGATCACGATCCAGGACTGGCTACTGGCCACGGGCGCCTGGACCTCGTCGAGGGTCAGCACCTGGCGCTCTTGCCGGGCGCGGTCGATGTCGCGCAGGTGGCCCTGGACGAGCAGGGTGTCCCCGATTTCAAGAGGGAGGTCCTGGAGGCGGCTCAGCTGGATCTCGCCGTGGCGTGACATCGCGAGGACGTTGAGCCCGGTACGCGTACGGAACGCGGCAGAGGCCAGCGTCTGGCCCACGTAGAGCGAGCCCGCGGGCACCACGGCCTCCACCAGGCGGACATCGTCCGAGTAGAGGCGCGAGTCGCCGGCCTCCACGGACATGCGCTGGCGGAGCGGCAGGACCTCGGAGAGGCGCAGGAGGTCGTCGGGGGACCCCTGAAGAATGAGCGTGTCGTCGGCCCGGATCCGGTTGTAGGGCCCAGGCGCGAGGATGGGCCGCTCGCCGGTCCCCCGCACGATACCCAGGACCGTCACGTTGAACCTGCTGAAGACGTCGACGTCCGCGACGTTGCGGTTGATCAGCTCGCTGGTGGGCTCAACCAGGACCTCGGTCACGAATTTCGGGACCTGGTAGCGATCCGAGAGGGTCTCCTCCACGTCGGAGCGAGGGAGCAGCCACCGCCCGGGGCCCACGAAGTAGAGGACCGTGACGAGCAGGAGCAGCAGGCCCAGGTGGCTGAACTCGAAGAGCCCGAAGGGGCCGCAGGCCTCGTTCTTCAGGATCTCGTTAATCGCAATGTTCGTGGAGGTGGCCACCACGGTCACCAGGCCGCCGACGAGGCTGCCGAAGGCGAGGGGGAGGAGGAGCCTCGAGAGGGGGACCCGCAGCCGGTGGCTGACCGAGTTCGCCACGGGGATCAGGGTGGCGACGACCCCCGTGTTGGAGAGCACGGAGGACAGGAGGCCCGAGACAGCTGTGACCCGGAGCACGACCCCCGGTTCACGGCCGGGGTGGGCGGGACCCGCGCCCAGGATCCGGCGCCCCATGCCCTCGGCGAGCCCGCTCTTGGTGAAGGCATGCCCGAACATGTACATGGCCGCGATGAGCACGACGGCGGACGACGAGAAGCCGTCGAAGCCCTCCTCCACGTCCAGGACCCCGGTCAGCACGAGGGCAACGACGACCGCAAGAGCCGTCACCTCGAACCGGACCGCGTCCGTGATGAAGAGGATCAGACTCCCTGCCAGGATCGCCAGAACGATGGACTGGTCGTCGAAATTGGGCATGACTTGACCACGGAGGCTCCCGCCATCCTCCAGGTGCTAGGGGTGGAGATGACCCCGCGCGCCCCGTGGGAGACGCGCTGAGCCAGGTCAGAGGAGTCCGCGCCGTGCCTGCGAGCCCTCCTCTAGTATCGTAGCGGGCTTCATCGTTCGACGCCCGTGAGCTATAAGGGAAGCCCGCTGACGGACCCTCTGGCGGCCCCCTTCTGCACCCACCCCCCTTGGCCTACTCTCCGATCGACCCCCAGGCGCTCGCCCGCCGCACCGGATCCTGGCTCAGCAGTGAGGGCCCGGAGTCTGACGTCGTGGTCTCCAGCCGCGTGCGCCTCGCCAGGAACGTGGAGGGGGCGCCCTTCATGTCGCGGATCTCGGGGGAGCAGGCGGAGGGCCTGAGCGAGACGCTCAGAGCCGCGCTGGTGGAGGCGAGCATCGACGGGGAGACGCGTTGGGTCACGATGACCGAGGCGCCGGCGGTGCTCCGGCTCCTGCTCCTGGAGCGCAATCTCATCAGCAGGGACCTCCTGCCCCGGGACGAGCAGTCCCTGGCCCCCGGGCGCGCCATGGCCTTCGGAGAATCCGAGACCGTGTCCGTCATGGTCAACGAGGAGGACCACGTCCGGCTCCAGGCGATGGCGGCGGGGCTCGACCTCGACCTCGCCTGGGAGCGGGCGGAGGCCCTGGATCGATTCCTCGAGGACCGTGTGCCCTTCGCGACCTCGGAGCGACTGGGTTACCTGACGGGCTGCCCGACCAACGTCGGGACCGGACTGCGGGCGTCGGTGATGCTGCACCTCCCGGCCCTCGGCATGGTGCGCCAGGAGCTCGACAAGGTATTCGCAGCTGCCCAGCGCACCGGGCTCGCCGTGCGGGGGATGCACGGCGAGGGGAGCCGCGCCGCCGGCGACCTCTACCAGATCAGCAATCAGGTGACCCTCGGCCGCAGCGAGGCCGAGCTCATCGACGATCTGCGGGCGCTCGTGCCGGAGATCGTCCGCTTCGAGCGGCGCATGCGAGAGGCGCTGGTGAGCGAGATGCGCCAGGCGCTGGTGGATCGCATCGCCCAATCCTTCGGGACGCTCCGCACCTCCCGCGCCATGCCCACCGAGGCGGCGCTGGCTCACCTCTCCTCGGTTCGCCTCGGGTTGCACACCGGGATCTTCGGTGGGGCCAAGATGGACACGCTGAACGAGCTTGCGCTGCACGTGCAGCGGGGGCACATCCAGGTGCTCGCGTCCACCGCGGAGGGGGGCGGGCTACTGGACACCTCTGAGCGGGACAAGCTCCGCGCGAGCTACCTCCGGCAGCGCCTCGCCGGGGTTAAGCCCGCCGGAACGGACAGCGCACCCGAGGAGTAAAGAACTCCCCGGGCGCGCCGTTCCGTCCACAGGGTGGATCAGTCGTCGAGCTCGTCGTAGGAAGGCCGGTCAGCGGGGGGCTGGAACTCCTCCACGTCGCCGAAGCTCATGCGGAGCGTGCCGTCCTTCTCGATGATCGCCACTGAACCAGGCTGCATCTGAAGGTCGACCTTGGGCGTGAAGCACCAGCGCGGCTGGCTGGCTGAGTCACTCACGATGATCTTGCAGCGACCCTGGCCCAGGATGCGGTACTCGACGTCGCTGGAGCGCTCGGCCACGATGGAGCCTGCGTGGTTGAGGTCCTTCTTCGTGAAGCCTCGCCACTCGCTGGGAGTGAACACCGCCGGCTCGGGCTCCGGCTCGGGCTCGGGCGCGACTTCCGGGGCCGGCCCCGGGTCCGGGATCGGGCTCGGCTGAGCCTTGAGCGGCGCGGCCTCTCCGACCAGCGGGACCTCGATGCCGTTGGCGTCGATGACGGTGAACTCAGCGCTGAAGGGATCGATCCCGATCAGCTTGGCAGTCGGCTGGTCGACGGCCTCGAACTCGACGGTGGGAGCCGCGTTGACGATCGGCGCCTGGCCGTAGGTCGGCGCCTTCTCGGTCGACTCGTCGCAGTAGGGCTCGAGCCCCTCCTGGCACATGTCCGACTGCTTGATGGCCGGGGCCTCACAGCACACCGGGCAGCTCACCACGGGGTCCTCGGTGGCGGTCACGGACTCGCCTCCGGTGGGCAGCGAGGCGCTGGTCCCGCCCTGCTGGGAGGGGGCACCGTTGAAGCTCATGCCAGCGGTCTGACCCGGCCCCTGGGTAGGGGTCCACGGCCAGGTGATCTGCTCGCCGTCGGTGGGCCAGCTCCCGCTGGGCGCGTTCGAGGAGACCGGAGCGTTCATGAAGCGGGGCCGATCGAGGCGCACGCTGGAGCCCGGGAGGACCTGGAGCGGCGGCAGGGAGAAGCGGTTGTTGCCATCCCACTGCAGGGAGACGGGGTCCCCTGCCTGGAGCCGGAACTCGCACGGTCCGCCGGTGATGCCGCGGATGTGGAAGGCGCTCCGGCCGAACGTACCGCTCCACTCGGAGGGGAGGAACAGCTCGTGCTTGCCCTGACGGCACTCGAAGTCCGCCCAGGCGATCTCGTGGAACTTGAGCCCGAGGGTCGCGCCCTGGTTGTCCCACTCGATGGAGGAGGGCCCGTAGACGCGGACGCTGCAGGCGCCGGGCCAGGAGATCCTGGCCTCGCTGCCCGTGGGGATCTCGAGCTGGGAGCGGCCAGACGTTCCCTCGCGATCACCCTTGCGGATGGTCTGGCATCCCACCTCGCTACCGATGAGCACGGCCCGGCCGTGGGTGACCTCGACCTGCGCGGTGTTGTAATGCGGGAAGTCGGTCGGCGCCTGGGAAGGGGCCGCGCCGAGGGGGGCGGTCAAGACCGCTGCGATTGCTGCGGTGGCGATCGTGCGAAGGGAAGTGTGGAACATGGGTGACGGCGGTGGATATCGAAGGGCAGTGGGGCTTCCGGTGGCGTGGGTTCTCTCCCCGACGCCGCCTCTGGCAGGCGGACCCCGTGTGATTGCGATATCGTCGGCCGCGATCAGCCAAGTTGAGCCAGAGCACCGCTTGGGGCGTGGACTGGCCGGAAGTGGCCCGGACTGGGACCCGGGCCACCAAAGGGGCCGTCAGGCGCTCCTGCGGAGCACCGTCTGGTCCCGTGCGATCCACTTGATCGCGCCGGCGGCGCTCTCCGTGGTCATGTCAGGCTCTACCTGGAAGGCGCCGTCCTCGAGCGCGTCTCCGGTCCGGACACCGGCGGTGCAGCAGCCGGCCCGCCAGCCCGCGACGAGCTCGGTGCTGCTGTCGCCGACCACCCAGGAGAGGGAGAGAGAGATGCCCTCGGCCTGGGCCGCGTGGTGCATCGCGCCCGTGCCGGGGAGGAGGTAGACCGAGTCCCTGTTCTGCCCGGCCACGCCCTCGGGGTGGTTGGTGCAGGTGTAGTCGCGGCGGACGGGGATGCCCTCCGACTTCAGGCGCATGATCAGCCCTTCGCGGAACTTGTCCCACTGGGCCTGGGTCTGCTTCCCGAAGGAGACCGAGTTGATGTTCCCGATGAGATAGAGGTGCCAGCCAGCCTGGGTGGCGTGGAACAGGGCATCGAGGACGCCATCGTAGAATTGCGACTTGCCGATCGAATTGAAGCGCCCGCCGGGACCGGGCTCCACGAGGGTGCCCAGCACGTCGACGAATAGACCGCGGGGAGGGGGGCCCCATCGACCAGAGGGAGAGTGATCGGCGAGGCTGTGGAGAGCAGACATGAGCTAGATGGACTGGGGATCCGGGGCGGGAAACAAGACGGAGAGAGCGCCGCGCGCCTCCCTGTCCACAGAAGGTTTCGGAAGATCGAGGCTCGAATTGAGGCGAAAAAATAGCCCGATTGAGCGGGTCGCGGTCCGAGGGATCGGTCGGGGGCCTCGCTCCGGCTCTTACCCCTGCGCGCGGACCTTCGATCCGCCCTTATCGAGCGCCTCCTGGCCCCCCCCCGCTGTCCCTGAAGGGGAGACGCGGGCTTGAACTGGACCAACCGGTCAGGTCGCTGCCTCCAGGGCGTCGAAGACCTACGAGCGCAGCATTCTCCATGTCACTCCGAATCGCCCTCGTCCTCAACCCGCTCACCCTCCGTCGCATGGGGGGGGAGCACGCTCCGTTCCTTGCCCGCGAGCTCCTCGGCAACGGCCACGCGGTTCGGGCGTTCGGAGATGTGTCCGGTGACATCCCCCAGTCAGGGCTGGAGGAGGAGTGCGACGGTGGTGCGGCGCTCCTCGAGCGGCATGGTCTCCGTGGCTTCGAGCCGGACGTCATCATCGCCTACGACGGGCACAGCCCTGCCGCCTGGCGCGCAGCGCGCGCCGCCCGCGAGCTCAAGGTGCCGCTGGTGCTGGTGGAGGCCGGCTTCCCTCCGCACGGAAAGCCCGTGGAGCGTGCGCTCCGGTCGGTCGGTCGTGCGCTCTGGGGCGGCCTGGTGCGACGCACGGTCTCGAGGATCGTGGCGCTGGACCACGCCGCGGAACGTCAGGCGGTCGAGCGTGGGTTCCGGCCGGAGATCGTCACGGTCCAGCCCTCCGGGGTGGACGGCGGCATCTTCCGTCCAGGTCTCTCCAGCGACGTGCTCCACCGCAATGGAATCAACGGCCGCGTCCTGCTCCACGTTGGCCGGGTCGAGCCAGGTCGCGGGATCGAGGTCCTCATCCAAGCCTTCGCGCGGACGCTCGGGAGGTTGGATGGCTGGAGCCTGGTCTTCTGCGGTAACGGGTCCTTCCGGCCCGGCGCGAGGGCGGTCGCCGAGCGCCTTGGCATCGGCGCCCATGTGCATTCCATCGGCATCAATGTCGATGCGGAGCTGCCCGGCCTGCTCGCCTCCGCCACCGCGTTGCTGGTGCCGGTCCTCGACGACGATGTCGCCTCGCTCAAGATCCGCCGCAGCATGGCCTGCGGCGTGCCGGTGATCGCCTCCGACGTGGACCGTCTCTCCGGATTGGTCGAGAACGACGTCACCGGCCTCGTGGTCGAGGCGGGCGACCTCGCGGCATGGCAGCGGGCGATCTCGAGGTTCGCCGCGGACCCTGCTCGGCGTGCTCGCTGGGGGAGGGGAGCCTTCGAGCGGGCCGAGGATCGTTTCGTCTGGCCGCAAGTGGCAAGGCGCTTCGAGGACCTGCTCGAGGACCTCGTAGCCGGATCAAGGACCGCAGGAAAGTGGGCCGGTGTCGCGGCTTCTGCGCCGGAGATGGAGCAGGACGATGTGGGCCTCCAGCTCACTGGGCTCGACTCCGCAGCCCTGGACGCCGGCGTCCTCGCGGGCCCGGCGGATGAGGGTTAGAAACGGCACAGCCCCGCGACGCTGAAGCGGCACGGGGCTGGTGAGAGCGCGGATCCCCGAGTTACTCGGTGGCCCGGCGCAGCTCCTCCTTGAGGAAGGCCATGTCCTTGGAGTACTGGCCGACAGCGTCGCGCGCATCGTCATCGATCGCCTCGAAGGTGCAGCCGACCTTCACGCCGTCCTCACGCTCCTCGAGGAGCGTGACTGCGACCGTCGCCTCCACGAAACCGGACTTGAGCAGGGGCAGGCGGAACTTGGTCTTCAGCTGGGTGCCCACCGCGAGCATCTGGCCCATATCGAACGCCGTCAGGCCGGTTCCGCCGCCGTCCCAGACGAAGCGGAGCCCGTCCGAGTCGAGCCCGGACATACGGCCGAGGCCGGCCCAGTTGCTGCCGAAAGCGTGGTTGTGGACCGGGTTGGTTGCCTTCGCCTGCTCCACGAAGTGCCGCAGGCGGTCCTGGTCCACCAGGCGGAAGATCACGGACGACGGGTCGAGGTCATCGGGGCTGGCCGTCGAGTCGCTCGTGGCGGTCTCGCCGCTGCAAAGCGCGGTCACGGCCTCAGCGTCGCTGGACGTGACCTGGATGACCCGATCCAGTCCCACCTTCTCGATGATGTCCTTGCAGAAAGGTGAGGGGCTGGAAACGGCGAGCCCGCCGCCGTCCTTCGCGAGGGCCTTGGACGCCTTGATGATGGCCCCCAGCGCGGTTGAGTTGATGAACTTCACCCAGCGGAGGTTCAGCACCACGTTGGGGATGCCAGCCTTTTGGATCGCAGCGACCTCCTTCTCGAGGTCGGCGCAGTAAAAGGTGTCGAACTCGCCGCGCAGGTGAAGAGTGACGTGCTGATCACCGTGCTCTGCAGTGATGTGCATTGGCTAAAGAGGGGTTAAGGGGAGGCCTTGATCCAGCCGGTTCGGTCGCCGGAAGAGGACGGAGTGTCCGTTCGGATTCCGTCCGCCGCAAGTCATTCCGATGGATGCCCGGCTAAGATCCTGCCATGTCCTTCTGGAACAAGCGGCCGGCGCGCCCTGCCGGCACGGATGGGGCCTCCGCCGGACGGGAGCCCGAGGTCGCCGTGGAGTCAGACTCGGCGGCCGACGCCTCGGCCATTCTGAGCGGGGACACACGGGAGGACACCCGCTCGCTCGGCGTCCTGCTGGACGCCATCGCCAGGGTCTCCGCGTCGAGAGACCTCGAGACGCTCCTGGACTACGTGGTCGATAGTTCGGTGGAGGCCACGGGAGCCGAGCGTGGGTTCCTCGTCCTCATTGACGCCAAGAGCGGCAAGCAGGTGGTCCGGGTGGCTCGCTCCCTTCGCCCCAGCGGCGAGGCTGACTCCATCGGGAGGGACTCGCAGTATTCCACCTCAGTGGTCAAGCGCGTCGTCGAGAGCCAGGAGCCCATCCGGACGAGCGTCCAGAAGGACTCGGAGGAGCTCGACCTTGGGAACTCGGTCTTTGACCTGAAGCTCCGCGCGGTCATGTGCGTGCCGCTCACCTCACGCGTGAACGAGGAGGCTCCGGGGTCCCCCTCACCCGGGGCTGGTGGCAGTGCGCTGCCGAGGGGGGCGCTCTATGTCGACTCCCGCGCCGCGACCCGGGACTTCAAGCACGAAGACCTCGCGCTCTTTCACGCGCTCGCCCAGCACATTGCGATCGCGCTCGAGAACGCTCAGCTCAACTTGCACTCCATCGAGCGAGCCCGCCTCGAACGGTCACTCGAGATCGCCGCGGAGATTCAGGCGGGGCTCATGCCCAAGTCCCCGCCCGAGCAGGCGGGGTTCGAGCTCTTCGGCTGGTATCGCAGCGCGGAGCACGCTTCTGGAGACTTCTATGACTTCGTCAAGACCCGTGATGGCGGTGTTGCGGCGGTGGTTGGTGATGTCACGGGGCACGGGGTGGGGCCAGCGCTCATCACCGCGACCGCGCAGGCGAGTCTCCGCAGCTACGCCAGGGTCCTCGGGGATCCGGGTTCGGTGGTGACGATGCTGAACAGCGACCTGTCTGAGCGGATGGACGATGGGATGTTTCTGACCCTGTTCGTGGCTGCGCTCGGAGAAGGCTCCGAGCTACAGATGCTGAATGCCGGGCACACCCCTCCACTCGTCTGGCGCGCGGCGTCCCAGACGATCGAGTCCGTTGGGGCGGATGGCCCGGCGCTCGGGCTGATGGATGACCTGGAGTACCGGGTTGGGAAGCCGCTCACGATGGAGAAGGGGGACATCCTGCTCGCCTTCACCGATGGCCTGGTGGAGGCCAGGCACCCCGATCTCCCGGATCGTCTCTTCGATGAGCATGGCGTTCGCGCGGTCCTGTCCGATCAGGGCTTCAAGGGCGCGAGCTCCCGCGAGCTCGTGGAGGCGCTGGCGGCGGCTGCGCTAGATTTCTCCGGAAACGCCCGCGAGGACGACATCACGATCCTGGCCATTCGCAAGGTCTGAGCCGGGTTCGCTCAACGCGATGGTCGGCGTCCGAAGCACCGGAGGGCTCCCCTCGCTCCCTTCCCCCGGGGTCGAGTTCCGAGGGGACTTCCTCGCGCGGATCGGGGCCTTTGCGACCCAGCTGGCCGCCGCGAGGGAGCGGGAGGAGGTCGGCCGCCGGAGGACCCTCGAGGGCGACGGGCAGGAGTTCGTGGGGTATCGGCCTTACCGGCCCGGCGAGGACCTCAGGCGCTTCGATTGGGACCTCCTGGCTCGACTGGATCGGCCCTACGTGAGGGTCCATCGCTCGGAGGCCCGTGAGGACTGGTGGATCGCCGTGGACGCCAGCGCATCCATGGGTGTCGGAGCGCCGGGCAAGCTCCAGTCCGCCGCGGAGGCGGCGGCGGCCTCCATCGCCGTCGGGCTGCGACTCGGGGCGCGGATCACGCTGGTGCTCGGTGGAGGCGGCGATCAGGGGCACCCCGTACAACTGACCCGCACCGCGGATCTCGGTCGGGCGCTGGCCGCCCTCGGGTCAGTGCGGGCCGGAGGACAGGGAGGACTGGAGGAGCTCGTGTCGCACCACCGGCACCGCGCGAGCGCGCGGGAGTGTGGACGGCTGATCCTCCTCGGGGACTTCCTCGATGTGGACCCCGCGGATGTGTTCCGGTTGCTCGGGGGCCGACGGCGAATGCACCTCGGCCAGGTCCTGGCCCCCGAGGAGTGGGACCCGACCCTGGGGAACCAAGCGGACCCTGGCGCCGCTGAGTTCGTGGACCCCGAGTCAGCCGTCCGCGGCAGGGTGGGCGCCGACGCGCGTCGCGGCCTCGAACTCTACGAGCAGTCACTGGACGCGTTCATCGCTCGCTGGTCTGACCTCGCGGCGGCCCACGGGATCAGCCACCGCGCCTGGTCCTCCGCGGACGCCTTCGAGAGATTCCTTCCGGACCTGCTGCGATGATGCCGTTCGCGATCATGGGCTGGGGATTGACCGTGCCGCTGGCGCTGGTGGGGCTGGTCCTTCCGATGGGGGTCCTCCTGCTCTCGTTCATGCGGCGGCGACCGCGGTCGGTGCTCCTGGGAACGGCGCGCTTCTTCAGTGAGGGAGGTGAGGCCGAGGCCTCACGGCGTCGGTGGCACCTCCCGGGCGCGCGGTTCTGGGCGGTGGTGGCGCTCCTGCTCGGGATCCTCGCCTCCGCGCGGCCGCGCCCTTCGGCCGAGGAGGAGGCGGTGTTCCTGCTCACGGTCTATGTGGATCGCAGCCCCTCGATGTTCCTGCCCATGGATCCCGATGCTCCGGAGGGGGAGCGACGGGTGGACCGTGCGCTCGCCGCGACGGCTGGCTGGCTCGAGACCCTGGACGCGGGGAGCCAGCGCGTCGTGATCCGGTGGCGCGCGCTGGAGCCGGGCGGCCTGGACGTGACGTCGGATGCGGGCGAGGGGATCCCGGCGGCCCTGTCCCGCCCACCCTCCCTTGCGATGGCTCCGCCGCAATGGGGGCGATGGGCGGCGCCGGGCGCGGTCTTCGTGACGGACTCGGCCGAGCTCGCTGGCGCGCTTGAGGGGAGCGCGGTCGGCCTCTTCGCCTCGGGGGGGGCCATGATCCCCGGTCCGGTGTCCGCGGGTCCGGGCGGGCTCCTCCTCTGGGATGGAACAGATGGCCCACTGGTGCCGCAGGACACGGCGGAGCCGCCGCTCCTGGTCCAGGTGGGCGGCGGGCTGCCCGAGTCCATCGGATCCCTCGTCCGCCTCTGGGCAGAGGAGCGAGGCTTCCGGTGGACCGAGGCTGAAGAGGGAGCGGGGCTGAGGGTCCGTGGACCCGGCGACGTAGCGGACCCTGGCTCGCGGCCGACCGGCGGGGTCTCCGCAGGCCGGGATGGCTGGTCGGCCTCGTTCGAAGACATCGGCCCCCTGCCCCTCGGCGCTCGTGGGGGCTGGTACCCGTGGCTGGTGGGGGGCGGGGGCGAGTGCCTCGTCCGGGCCAGGCCGGGGGAGGTCGAGGTGGGGTTCGCCGTGGTGCGCCCCGCAGCCGCCACCATGGAGGCGTTCGCGGTCTCGTGGGCGCGCCTCCTGGACGACCACCTCGTGCCCCCTGCCGAGGTGATCTCCATGGAGGAGCGCCGGGCCGCCGGGGCCTCGAGTTCGCTCGAGCCCGCGTTGGAGGGGACCCTCGACCCCGAGGTGCTCTCCCGGCGAGCAGCGCGCGCTGCGAGGGGCCGGAGGGCGGAGCTCCTCCTCGCGGCCGGCGCTGCCGCAGCCGCGCTGCTGGCCTTCGCCCTCAGGCTTCGCGGGTCAGGCTGAGCGTGACGCGGCGCGGTGCCAGCGCAGCGCCACAAGGCCCACGACCATCGCGAACCAGAGGGTGCAGAGCCTCGTCACCAGGGTGACCGAGAGGGCGGTGCCGCGGACGGGCAGTGCGGCGACGTGGGCCGCCCGGTACCCCGACTCCAGCAGGCCGGTCAGGAGCCCCTCGGTCACGCCGAGTCCACCCGGGGCGATGACCACCACGGCGCCGGCCACGGCGGAGAGGGCGAAGGCGTAGGTGACGTCGGCGAGGGCGAGCCCCTCCACGGGGCCGATGCCCGCGGGGAGGACCGAGCGCGCGATGATCCAGCAGGCCACGCACTCGAGGAACCACCCGAGGGTGGCGAGGAGGGTCGCGACCGGGAGCTCTCGCGGGGAGAGGAGGCGCCGCGAGGCCTCGAGGCTCTCATCCAGCCTCCCCGCCATGGCGCCGACCAGCGGGAGGCGTCCCACGGCCCCCGTGGCGAGGCGGGCGACGCTGCGGGAGCCCACGAGCAGGAGCAGCGTGGCGGTGAGCGCCAGGGCGGCGCCGCTGATCCAGGCGTGGTCCGCTGCCGTCGAGGTGACGGCGATGAGGACGAGGAAGCCAAGCAGGTCCGTCAATCGCTCGGCGAGGACGATGGGCGCGCTGCGGGCGATGGGGGTGCCATCCTCGGCGCGTAGGAGCCATGACTTCATGGCCTCACCGACCTTGCCTGGGGACACGGTCAGGGAGAGGCCGGCCAGGTAGATCCTGAGGGAGGTCCACCCCCGGACCTCGCTCCCCGTGAGCGCGAGGTAGCGCTGCCAGCGCGGGAACCGGACGAGGTAGTTCAGGAGCGAGAGCCCGCAGGCGACGACCGGCGCCCACCACGGGATCGAGCGCAGGGCCTCGCCGAGGCCGTCGAGGTCGGCCCACAGGGCGAGGCCCGCGTAGACGGCGAGGCCGAGGACCACCCCCAGGAGGAGGCGGCGACCCAGCGGCGGCGAGCCCCCTCGCTCCGGCTGCTGCTTCGGATCGGTCACGTCGCGGAGCTCCCGTCAGGCTGAGCCTCCACGCGCTCGCCCTTGAGGAACAGGATCAACGCGAGGATGGCGGCGCCCAGCAGGAGCGAGAGCAGCGGGGAGGCGCCCAGGAAGGTGACGGGGAAGTAGCCGATTCCGAGGGCCACGAGCATCGTGACGATGGCGTAGGGGGCCTGGGTTCGGACGTGGTCGATGTGGTCGGAGGCGCAGGCGATGGACGACATCACGGTGGTGTCCGAGATGGGGGAGCAGTGGTCGCCGAAGATCGCCCCCTCGAGGACGGCGCCGATGCAGATGACCATCAGCGTCAGGCCGAATGCGCGCGGGTCCCCGTCGGCGGGGACGCTGGCGAAGCCGATGTCGTAGCTGAGGCCGACGACGAGGGGCAGGAGGATGGTCATCGTGCTCCACGAGCTGCCCGTGGAAAACGCGATCAGGCCCGCCAGGAGGAACAGGATGAGGGGCAGCACCATGTACGGGATGGCCTCCGAGATCGTCGCGGACAGGTAGTCCGCGGTGCCCAGGTCGTCGCATGTCTGGCCCACCATCCATGCGAGGTAGAGGATGACCACGGCGATGAACATCGCCCGGATGCTGTTGGCCGCCGCCCGGAGGATCTCCACCGGCTGGAGCCCGCGGGTCATGGCGATCAGGCTCGCTGACACGAAGCCGACGATGGCGCCGATCATCAGGGGGCGGTTGCCGCTCCCCGCGTACAGGATCCCCGTGGCGGCTTCGAGCCACCCGCCCTCGTATCCGCCGCCGGCGGCGACGAAGGGGAAGCCCGAGGCCCGCTCGATGAGGCCGATGTCAAGGGCGCCGACCCAGACGATCATGCCGAGCACGGTCAGGAGGAAGAGGCCCAGGGGCACCAGGGCCGTGGAGGCTCTCGCCACGGTTCCCTCCGCGGCCTCGAGCTCCGTGGCGGCCTTGCCCACCAGCGGCGTCGCGCCGTCCCGGAGCACCTTGCCCGCTCGCGCCCGCCGCTCTGCGGTCAGCATGGGGCCGAAGTCGCGACCCGTGAACACGTTCAGCCCGACGAAGATCAGCGTGAACCAGCAGTAGAAGCGGAACGGCAGGGTTTGCAGGAACACGGCGTAGCCGTCGGCCGGCGCGAGGCCGGCGTCGGGCAGCTGGGCGCTGAAGGTGCTGACCTCGAATGCGATCCAGGTGGAGAGGATCGACACGCCCGCCACCGGCGCCGCCGTGCTGTCGACGATGTAGGCGAGCTTCTCACGGGCGACCTTGAAGCGGTCGGACAGCGGCCGCATGGTCGAGCCGACGAGGATGGTGTTGGCGTAGTCGTCGAAGAAGATGGCGAGGCCCATCAGCCAGGTGGCCACCTGGGTCTTGCGGGCATCACGCGCGAGGCCCGCGATCTGATTCATGACGCCGCGGATCCCGCCAGCGCGGGTGATCACGCCGACCATGGCGAGCATGAAGACCACGAAGAGGATGATCTCGGTGCGGGCGTGATCCTGGAGCTGCCCCTTGAGGTAGACGGAGACCGTGTCCACCAGGGCTCCCCCGGCAGCGGCTGCCACGCCAGCGCCCGAGGCGCTCCGAACCAGGAACGCGCCCGCGACCACGCCCATGAGCAGGGCGAGGACAGGGCGCCGGAACAGGATGGCGAGGAAGATGGCCACCAACGGCGGGAGGAGTGAGCGCTGGGTGATCTGGAGGCGGGGTCCCTCCCGGGAAGCCAGCGGCTCGCCGCCGATGTTGGCCTCGAGGCTCCCGGAGCCGTCGCGGATGGTGAACTCGAAGTTCACCCCGTCCGGCGAGGGCTTCTTGAAGGCGGGGATCTCGATCTCGAGGCCCTCGTCCGCCGCGATGGATCGGAGGCGCCGGACGATGGAGCTGCCGGCGACGCGGTGCCAGTTGAAGTCGAAGCCCTCACCCTCCCGGAGGCTCTCCGAGAGGAGGAGGGTCCCTCCCAGGAGTAGCTGCTGGCGCCGGGCCCCACCCTCGTCCTCGACCTCCACCACCGCGGAACTCTCCAGGACGTCTTGCCACAGGGCCCTGGGTTGGCCGTCGGGGCCCTCCGCCTCCAGCATCAGGAAGTCACCAGCCTGCTTGGCGCCCAGGAGGGTGGGGCTCGCCCCGTCAGCGGTGAGGAGGAACGCCGCGAGGGCGGCGAAGACGAGGAGGGATGCAGCCCGAATCATGACCGCATCCTAGGGAGCGCCGCCGGGCGGGGCCAACGACCAGGCGGGTGGCTCTGGGATCCGCGCCGAGGAGTTCCCGGGCGGCTCTGGTATGGTTCGGCCTAACAGCAGCGCCCCATGCCCTCCATGCTCCACTTCTTACGCCTCCAGCTGGCGCTGGCCCTCGCGGTCGGAGCGCTGGCCACCGTCCTCCACGCCGCTCAGGGGCCGGACCAGGGGTCCCCTTTCGTGGACGCGCCGCTGCCCTTCCCCGAGCTCAAGGCCGCGCCCGACACCTCCTTCGACATCCTGGTCGCCTCCCTGGGGGTGTTCCTGCTGGTGCCCATCACCGCCGCGGCGTTCATGGCGCTCGCGCGACTTCGCAACCTGGAGGCGTCCATGGGCGCCGAGCTCAAGCAGCTCCGGGAGGCGGTCCGAGAGGCGGGCGGAGCCGGCGCGGCGGCGTCGGGCGAGCCGAGCGCCGTCGCGGAGGCGCTGCAGTCCCTTGCGCGGGCCACCGAGGCGCAGGCCGGGTCGGGGCCGTCCAAGGACACGGACCGGATCCTCGCCGCGCTCGCCGACCTGCAGGACTCCCAGGCCGCCAGCGCCCAGGCAGCGGCGGATCGCCTCCATGAGGCCCTCGCCGCCGTGGCGGCGAGCGGTGCCGGCGCCGCCGGCCGCGAGGTCGAAACGCTTGGGCCGCTGGACGCGGCGCGCGAGTTCCTGCACGGCCTGGGCTACTCCGACGTGAAGGTGGTCACCCCCGCTTCAGAGGTCACGCCCGAACTGCTTGCCGGCGGCGAGGTGGTGGTGGAGGCGCGCCGTGAGGGCGCGACACACAAGGGCAAGGTTCACTTCAAGGCCGGCGCTCCCTCCGAAGTTCATCTCCAAGGCGGTCACGGGATGTTCCCCTGACCCCTCCGGATTCACCGACCCTCGACTCTCCTCCTCGCCCAACGCGACACCACAAGCCCATGTCCGCACCTTCCATGCCCGTCGTCACGATCGAAGACCTCAGCCAGCACGTCGGCGCAACCGTCGAGCTCCGCGGCTGGGTCCACAATCGGACCTCGAAGGGGAAGCTCCACTTCGTGATCCTCCGGGACGGCACGGGCTTCGTGCAGTGCGTGCTGAAGAAGAACGTGGTGGGGGACGAGCTGTTCGAGGAGATCGGGCGCGCGAGCCAGGAGTCGAGCCTCACCCTGCAGGGTGAGGTCCGCGCCGACGACCGCGCCCCGGGTGGCTTCGAGATCTCCGTGGTGGGCGGGCAGGTCCTCCAGTCCGCCAGCGAGTACCCGATCACCCCCAAGGAGCACGGCGCCGACTTCCTCCTGTCGCGTCGCCACCTTTGGCTTCGGTCGAAGCGTCAGTGGGCGATCATCCGGATCCGAAGCGCCATCGAGTTCGCCCTGCGCCGCTTCTTCGACGAGCGCGGCTTCCTCTGCGTGGACTCGCCCATCTTCACGCCCTCGGCGTGCGAAGGGACGAGCACGCTCTTCGAGGTGGACTACTTCGGGGATGAGAAGGCCTACCTGACCCAGTCCGGTCAGCTGTACGCCGAGGCCACCGCCATGGCCTTCGGCAAGGTCTACACCTTCGGTCCGACCTTCCGCGCCGAGAAGAGCAAGACGCGCCGCCACCTGACCGAGTTCTGGATGCTCGAGCCCGAGATGGCGTACGCCACCCTCGAGGACGTGATCCAGCTCTCCGAGGACATGGTCGTCGCCGTGGTCAAGGAGGTGCTCGAGCGCCGCCGCACGGAGCTCGAGACCCTGGAGCGCGACATCTCCAAGCTCGAGGCCTGCACGGGCGGCTTCCCCAGGATCACGTACGACGACGCGTCGAAGATCCTCCTCGAACACCCCGACTCCGAGTTCGTGGAGGGCGACGACTTCGGCGCGCCGGACGAGACGTTGCTCGCGGCCATGCACGACCAGCCGCTGGTCATCACGCACTACCCCAAGGACGTCAAGGCCTTCTACATGAAGGAGGCGCCGGACGATCCCACGCGCGTGCTCGCCATGGACGTCATCGGGCCGGAGGGCGCGGGTGAGCTGATCGGCGGCAGCCAGCGAGAGGAGAACCTCGACGTGCTCCTCGAGGCCATCGCCAAGCACGAGCTCCCCATGGAGGAGTTCGAGTGGTACCTGGACCTGCGCCGCTTCGGCTCCGTCCCCCACGCGGGGTTCGGGCTTGGCCTCGAGCGCCTCGTACGCTGGATCACGGGCATCGAGCACATCCGCGAGGCCTCACCGTTCCCGCGGATGATGACGCGCATCCGGCCCTGAGCCCGCGACGCTTCAGTCGTCGAGCAGGATCGCTTCCAGGCGGTCCGCCGCGGCCATCTGGTGCGCCCACGAACCGTCGGGCCGAAAGGCCACAGGGGCGTCTGTGGCGACCTCCAAAGAGACTGCGCCGCCGTTGGTCTTCCATTTGGGTTGAACCGCGGCCCGGTTCAGCGCCATGGCGGCGCGGGTCTTGACCCACGCCAGGGTCGTGATGCGCTTCCAGGTCCTGGGGCTCTTCGTTTCGTCCGGGGTCTCGGCGCGTAGGACACTCAGGAGGAAAGCCGCGGCTCGGCGGTTGAGCTCTTCGCTGCGGACATCGATCGGTGCGAGGGCGTTTGTGGCGGAGACGTCGACGTCGACGAAGCCGACATTCGCCTCGAGGACGACCGCCGCGCATTCCGTTCGAACGGCGAGCACCGGGTGGGGAGCGTCGCCGCAGGCGAGCTCCAGCAGGCGCTCGGCGACCCCATCCATGAAGGCCCTTGAATCCAAGGACCTGGCGGCGACCACGTCCGCGCCGAGGTGCCCTCGGACCTCGACGGCCTCGCGTCGCTCGAGTCGGGCGAGCAAGAGGGCGGCGATTCGTGGGGCGCGCGCCGTGTTCCGCTCGCGCTCGAGCACTGCGCCGAGCAGAACGGCCGCGCGGGTGGCGGTCTCGTGGTCGTCGCCGTTCATGATGGCCGCGAGCTCGTCGCAGGCCGCGTCGTCCAAACCTGCGCCCACGAGCTCCGCAGCTCGCTCGGGGAAGGCCGCGGCGGAGACGGCCGTCCAGTCCGGGACGTCCTGGGCTCGCCGGGTCCAAGCGACGGACACGGCGGCGAGGGCGGAGACCATCAGGACGGCGTGGCCGAGCTGCAGGCGGACGGGGTTGGGGGGGGCGGACATCGGGTGAGCGATCAGAGGAGCGGGCGGAGGACCGGCTCCAGCGCGTCAGCGTAGCGAACCATGCCGAGATCAGTCGGATGGGAGCCGTCCACGGTGGCCTCGCCGTCGTCACCCAGAAAGGGGGCGTCAGGGACGTAGGTCAGGCCGCCGATCCCGGCGCGCACGAGGTTCCCGTGGGCGGCCCGGAAGGCGGCGTGGTTGCCCTCATGGTGGCGCGCCCGCCCGGGGAGGAACCGGGCGTTGGCGTTGACGCGGTCCTCGACCATGACGATGGGGATGTCTGGGCGTGCCGCGCGCAGGGCCCTCACAAAGGGCTCGGTGCGCTCCGCGACGAGCTTCGGCGAGAGGTTGGGCAGGCAGTCGAGGACAAACACCCTTGCGTCGAGCTCTCCGAGGAGGGCCGCGAGCTCCATCTCGAGCCGACCGTTGCCGCTGAACCCGAGGTTGAGGATCGGCGCGTCGAGGCGGCGCCCGAGGATGTTGACGAAGGACATGCCAGGCCGGGAGGCGCAGGCGCCGTGGGCGATGGAGGTGCCGTAGTAGACGAGGGGCGGCGTCTCCCGCGGGGCGACGGGCGTGAGCTCGACGCCCTCGGGGACCGCGACGCGCACCGAGGTCGCGCCGTTGTAGAGGGGGAGGTACAGCCGATAGGTCCGAGAGGTGGGGGAGAGCCCCTTCACCTCGGCCGCATAGGACTGGGACGCGGGACGTGAGCAGTAGACCCACCGCCACGGGCCGTCGCCCTCGCGGGCGTAGAGGTCGACGCCGCTGACCCCGGTGGCGGGCATGTGCGGGAGAGCGAGGCGCGCCTCGGAGAGGTCGACCTCGAAGCGCAGCGCAGGCGTGGCCGCGTTGAACGTGACGAACATCCCGCTGGTCTGGGTCGAAAGGCGCCACACCGGATCGCGGACGAGCTCCTTGGCGCGGGCGGGCAGCCGGTGGTACGGGGCCGCAACGTCCTCCCAGCCGCGCCCCTCGAGGCCGAGCTCGTGGGCTTCGTGGCGGACCCAGCCGTCGGGCGCTGGAGCGGCGGGCTTCGGCTCTTGGGGTGTGGCGGGGGAGCGGGCCTCGGCCGGCCGGGTGCCCAGCACGGCGGCGCCGAGGCCGGCGGCGAGGAGGTCTCTGCGCGCGATGTTCATGGGTCCAGGGTACCGTGCAGGGCCCCGCGCCCCGCTGCAACAACGATGACGAACCCCCACCTCGCTGCGCTCCTCGCCATGCTCGCCCTCGGATGTGCCTCCCCGGTGACGACGGAGGTCGCCCCGGCGGGCGAGGACCCCCCGAACGTCGTCCTCTTCTTCACGGACGACCAGGGCTACGGCGACCTCGGCTGCTTCGGGCACCCGACAATCGCGACGCCCCACATCGACGGGCTGGCGGCGGAGGGTCTGAGGTTGACCCAGTTCTACGTGGCGAGCCCCGTCTGCTCTCCGTCCCGCGCGGCGCTGCTCACCGGCTGCTACCCCAAGCGGATCGGCATGGAGCGGCACGTGGTGTTTCCCGCGGACCGGTGGGGGCTCAATCCGGAGGAGGAGACCCTGGCCGAGCTCCTCCGCGACCGCGGCTTCGCCACGGGGTGCTTCGGGAAGTGGCACCTGGGTCACTGCGAGGGTTTGCTCCCCACCGACCAGGGCTTCGACCGCTTCTCCGGCGTGCCGTACTCCAACGACATGGCGCAGTTCCACCGCAAGGCGGGCACGAAGTACCGCTTCCGCTTCCCCTGGATGGAAGGGAAGGAGGTCACCGAGTGGGAGCCGGACCAGGCTCAGCTCACGCGCCGGCAGACCGACGCGGCGCTCGAGTTCATCCGCGAGGTGGGGGAGGAGGAGCCCTTCTTCGCCTACGTCCCGTTCTCCATGCCGCACATTCCCATCTACGCGTCGGAGGAGTTCGAGGGGACCAGCCGACGGGGGCTCTACGGCGACGTCATCGAGGAGATCGACGCCAGCGTCGGGCGGGTCCTGGAGGAGCTGGAGAGGCGCGGCCTGCGGGAGAACACCCTCGTGATCTTCACCTCCGACAACGGCCCCTGGTTGCCCTATGGACTGCAAGGGGGCTCGGCGGGCCTCCTGCGCGATGGCAAGGGGACCAACTGGGAGGGCGGGCAGCGGGTGCCCTGCGTCATGAGCTGGCCGGCCCGGCTACCCGCGGGGGTGACCCTGCGAACGCCGATGAACACGACGGACATGCTCCCGACGATCGCGGGCTGGACGGGGGCTTCGCTCCCCGTCCTTGACATCGATGGCCTGGACGTGGGCGCAGCGCTGGAGGGGGACCCCGGGGCCGCGGCGGCCCTCGAGCAGCGCCCCTTCGTCTACTTCACCTCGAGGGGAGCCCTCGCCGGGGTCCGCCGGGGCCCGTGGAAGCTGAAGCTCCCGGAGGGGATGCTCTTCGACGTCGAGCGAGACCCCTCGGAGACGAAGGACATGGCCGCGAAAGAGCCAGAGCTCCTCGTGGAGCTTGAGGCGCTGGCCACGAAGCTCGCAGGGGGCATCGAGGCCGCGGCGCGGCCGCGGCGGGAGGGCGCGTCGCGTGTCTTCGACCCGGAGCGCCCCGACCCGAACGACTAGCGGTTGATCGTGCGCGCGGTGTTGGGCGGCAGGAAGGCCCGGAGCCCAAGGCCGTCCGAGATCCACAGGACCGGCGGGTCACCCTTCACCGAGGGCGCTTCCCAAGCCACGTAGGACCACGACCCATCGCGGCGGATGAGGAAGGGGGCGGCGGCGCGCCGCTCGTTGTCGCCCTCGGGGACGTCCTCGACGATCCGGTACCACCCGTCCTCGACCAGGATGGACCAGCCACTGCCGTCGGAGGTGGCGGTTCGCAGGGCCGTGTTTCCGCTGCCCGTCGGGCGCTGGACGTTGAAGAGCCCCTGGAAGCCGTGCCGGAGGGACTCGTCGAGGCCGCTCGCCTCGGCGTCGCCGCCGTACTCCGGCTTGAGGCTGGAGGTCCAGGACACCACGCTCTTGTCGAGCAGCAGCGCGCGGGCCTCGTCGCCGATGACCACGGGCCCGAAGACCGGGGGGGACGGGAGCTTGAGGGGACCGCGGAGCGTGGCCTCTTCGGGGTTCAAGAGCCACGCGCCACCGGCCTCCGTGAGGAAGATCTGGTGACCCTGGAGCCCTGGCATGGTGACCGGGCGTCGGGCAACCCCGGAGACATCCTTGATGTCCAGTCGCCAGCGCATCTCGCCGCCCCAGGCCATTCGTGCGATGGCACCCTTGCGGTCGCAGACGATGTACTCACCGGTGGAACCGTCGCCGATCGGTGCGGGAACCGCGTCGACGCGGCCCCCGAGATCGAAGTGGACGGCCGGCGTGCGCGACAGGGCGATGTCGATGTCCTGGGGCCCCCTGACGACCAGGGCCCGTGAGTCGAAGCCCTCGAGGTCGAAGCGCAGGGTCCAGACGTCGGCGAACGTGCCCTCGAGGGTGAAGGGCGTCGCCCTCGTCTCGGTGTCGCCAGGGCGATCGTGGCGCTCGATCGTGACGCGGACTCCGGGGGGGGTCGTCTCGATGTTCCAGGGCAAGAGGACGCGTTCGGCGTCGTCGAAGGTCCCGTGGAGGATCTCCAGCGCGATGTGGTGTTCGCCGCGGCTGGCGGCCTCCTTGGCCCGGGCGGCAGCGTCGAGCTTGCGCCGGGTGAAGGCCACCTCCTGTTCGAGCACGCGCCGGACCTTCCCTGCCGGGTCGTTCTCGAGGATGCTCTCGTAGTGCTCCAGCGCTTCCTCGAAGCGGGCCTCTTCGAGGGCTCCGTGGGCGAGCTCGAGGAGCTGGTCGTTCTCCTTGAGGATCCGCGCGTGCTCCGCCTCGAGCCTGTCGACCGATCGCGTCCGCTCGCGGTTGATGGTCTCCTCGGCGAGGGCGGTCAGCTCCGAGCGGAAGGCGCTGAAGAGCGGCGAGCTGAGCTCGTCCTCCGTGAGGGCGTCCTCGAGGGTCTCGATGCTCCCCAGGACCTCCTTCTCCACCGTGACCTGGCGCGGTGCGTGGATCGTGGGGGGGCCGAGGGCGATGACCTGTGACCTCAGGCGCTCGGTGAGCGCACTGAGGATCTCCGTGCCGCTCCGCCACGCGCGGCTGAGGACTCTCAGCGCCGGGGGCTCGGGGAGCTCCCGGTACATCTGAAGGGCGACGAGGATCTCTCCCTCCACGGCCTCCCGGCGGGCTCGATCGAAGGTGTTGTCCCAGGTCTCGACGAGGAGCGCCTCCTCCTTGCGGAGCTGGTCCTCGAGCCGCATGCGGAGGTCGAGGACCTCGCCGGAGAGGTCGGTCCTGAAGCCCTCGTCGAGGCGCTCCAGCGCGTCGGCGGGTTGGTCGAACATCCTGCTGATGGCCGCGATCTCCTCGCGGCGCTCCTCGCTCGCACGGAGCTTCGAGACGCCCATCGTGGCGAACGTGAGCAGGATCGCGCCTCCGACGGCGGCCTGACGCCGCATCTTCTTGGAACGAGTGGAGCGCCGCCGCGCCCGGGTCAGGAGCTCGCGAGCCTCCCGGTTCCGGGGGTCGTGATCCAGCAGGGAGCGGAGGGGCGTGAGGAGCCGGTCCGCGTGACCCTGGGCGAGCATGTCGGTGCAGGCGGTGAGGATCCACGGTGCGGCGTCCGCCACGCGGGAGGCGCCGAGCAGGCCGAGGCCGAGCTCGAGGCGTTCGGAGACCAGCGCCGGCTGGAGGTGGGCGGCGATCGCGAGGGCCGGGCCGCTGGAGACCGCGGAGTGGTGATCGCGAAGATCCCGGGCGAGGTCGAGGGCCTCTCGCGGTTCCATGCCACACGCATCCCCCTCGTCGCGGAGTCGCGCAGCGGCGAGGTGGAGCCGGACGATCCGGTCGCTGGGGCTGAGCCGATGGGCCTCGGTCCAGTGCACCACCGCGTGGGAGGGGCTCTGGAGGGTGGCGTCCATTCGGCGGAGCAGCGTCCGCACCTCTCGCATCTCCATGGCTCGGAGCGTCGAGATCAGACGGCCAGCGAGCCACTCGTTCGTGAGCGCGTCCGCGTCGGCCGGAATGAGCGGGCCAGCCGATCCCTCGCGGCACCAGACCGCGAGCCGGCTCGCGGCGCGGGAGTACTCCGCGCGCTGCATCTCCTGGATCGCCACGTGGAGCTGTTCGATCGGGTGCGCGAAGCGCAGGCCGCCAGCCTCGACGCCCTTGAGGAGCCCGAGCTGAACCTGGCGCAGGGGCTGGGCGCGGCGGTCCGCGATCTCCTGGATCGTCGATGAGCCACCGCACTCGGTCTGCAGCTCCTGCGGCATCTTCCCCAGCTCGTGCTGGGAGGTGATGCAGGGGGTGCTGGCCGGATCAGGGAGGACCGGCGATCCGGCGAGCTCGACCTCGTCCGCGATGCGGGCGTACTCAAGGAGCAGGAACTCCACCTGCGTGGGCGGGCAGTGGACGCGGCTCTTCTGGGGCCCCTCGGGGTCGAGCACCGTGGTCCGGTCACCGATGCTCCCGGGGTTGAACCGGAAGTGGACGCCGCCGCCATCCAGCAGGGCGTAGAGGGTCTCCAGTCGTCCCGCCTTCGCGATCGGCTCCAGCCGCTCCACGCTGGGCTCGAAGGTGGGGTCGTCGGCCCATGCGTCCCGAGCTCGGGTCGTCCACACCTGCGGGTCCTCGTCAGGATCCGGGAGGAGCCAGGCCTTGCCCTCCTCGATCCCTAGAACAGCGCGCTGAGTCCCGGACGCCGTCAGCGTCAGGATGCCCTCCTTCTGCCCCCTTGCGAGCCCCTGGAGGAGCTCGGCGAGGCCGATTCCACGAACGTCACCCTGGAAGCTCATGGACTGAATAAGTGTGCTGTTGCGGCGTCATGGGATCGGGCGGATGGACCGGAGCCTCATCCACCGGGCCTTTCGACTTCCCAGGAGCGGTGTCTGAAGGGGAGGAATCCCCCGCGGGTGGAAACGTTTTCCGCGTGGATCCCCCTGAGTCAGCGGGCCCTGGGGGGCCTCTCCAATCGCTCCCGAAGCGTCCTCAGGTCCTCGGGGGCGTCGAGGTCGTCCAGGATGGCCAGGTCCGAGGTGGCGAGGGCCAGGAGGGGGCCGGCCCGGGCTCGCAGGTCCCGGAGGGGCGCGTCGGCGGACAGCTCCCGGGCCTCGGAGGCCAACCGGGCCCCGATGAGGATGGGGTGACCGAACCTTCGCCCGTGGGGAGGGGGGCCTTCGACCGATGGCGCGAGCCAGCCGCGCGCCGGGGCGCCCCGCCGTATCCACTCCGCCGCCAGCGAGTCGATGAGCGCCGCGCTCACCAGCGGGACGTCCGCCGGGCAGATCAGGAGGTCGGCCCCCGGACGCCTGGAGGCGGCCACCGCCACGCCCGAGGTCCGGCCTTCGCTCCAGTCGGGGTTGTAGGCGACCTCGGCGTCGGGCGCCCAGCGAGCGGCGTGGGCCTCGATCTCCGCGTGGTGGTGACCCGTGATGACCAGCGGGGCTCCGGGGAGCGCCTGGACCACCTCCACCAGTCGCTGGATGACGCTCCGGCCGCCAAGGTCGACGAGCGCCTTGGGCTCCCCGAGGCGTTGGGAGGCTCCGGCGGCCAGGATCACCGGGGCGACGCTCACGCGCCGACCCAGCGGGCCACCACGGCGCGCGCCTTCGAGGTGTCCTCCGTCCCCTCGACGAGGGCCCGGCCGTCGGGGAAGAGGGTCACGCGGTTCCCGTCAGCCGTGAATCGAAGGAGCGGGCCTGCCTGGAGGACCTCGATCCCGGCGGACCGAAGGTTGGCAGCCACGAGCTCGGCGGCGGGGGCAGGGGCCCCCGGGGGGGGGAGGACCTGGACGGTGTTTCGCCCGCAGAGCGAGACGGCGTCGTCGGCGGTCGCTCCCTCCAGGAACTCGAAGCGGCGTTCCACGCAGCAGGGGCAGGCGGGGGCGCGGGGAACGGGGAGCCTCCGCGCGCTGCCGGACCATACGTCCAGGTCGATGAGCGCTGGGGAGGCGGGCTCCGCCCCGCTCAGCTGCCGCAGCGCTAGGCCTGCCTGCATGGACGCGATCGCGCCCACCGCAGGGCCCAGCACCCCTGCGGTGTCGCATGTGGGGAGGGCCCCGGGGGGCGGCGGGTCAGGGAAGACGCAGCGCAGGCACGGGCCCTCGCCGGGCTGAACGGAGAGGACCAATCCCCCGGACGAGACCACCCCGGCGTAGATCCAGGGGACGCCCTCGCGGACGGCGTAGTCGTTGACCAGGTACCTGGTGGCCATGTTGTCGGTGCCGTCCAGGATGAGGTCCACGCCGGCGCCCAGCTCCAGGAGCTGGTCGGCGTTCAGGTGAACGGCGTGGGGGGTGATCCGTGTGGGGCCCCCGATCGAGGCCAGGGTCTCGGCGGCCGCGGTCACCTTGGGGGCGCCGGCCGCGGCGTGGCCCTCGTTGAAGAGCACCTGGCGCGGGAGGTTGGTCTCCTCCACCACGTCGCGGTCCACGAGCACCAGCTCACCGACGCCAGCCCGGGTGAGCCACTGGGCCAGCACACCGCCGAGGGCGCCGCAGCCGACGATGAGGACGCGCCGCTCGGAGAGGCGCAGCTGGCCGGCGACGCCCAGGGGGGCGAAGCGGGCCTGGCGCTCGAAGCGGGGGGCCGGGCCCGGGGGAGGTGCGGGGACCGGGTCGCTCACAGGACGACGGCCCACACCAGGGCCGCGAGCAGGGCGAGGATGACCAGGACGAACCCAGCGGCGAGGGCGAGGGCGGTGCGGTCACGGGGGGGCACGCGGTCGATCTCCACCCAGTTGAAGTACCGGCGAGCGGAGCCTTCGATGGCGGCGCCGCAGTGGGGGCAGCGGTCGCCCTTGAAGTCATCCCAGGGGACGACCCCGTCGCACTCCATGCAGTAGAAGTTCCGGGCCGTCCCGCCCTCCTCGACGCCTGGAGCGTGGTTTCGCCCCCGGTAGTACTCGAGCGACTCCGCGTTCACGGCCTCCCGGGTCCTGGACCAGTGGTCCTCGGACATGTTGCCGTAGCTCTTGGGCTGGGGAGTCGTCTCGTCAGTCATGGGGGCCGGCCCGAGGTCACCGCGGGCGCTCCTGACCATAGCCCGCGAGGGGACCCGGCGCGACGTCGGCGGAGTCAGGCTTGACAGGGGCGACCCTGATCCCGATCCTCTTGCGCCTGTTCGCCCCTCGGGGTCGGACGGACTGGTGGGCATAGCTCAGTTGGTTAGAGCGCCGGATTGTGGTTCCGGAGGTCGGGGGTTCAAGTCCCCTTGCCCACCCCACCCCCCTCCTCCAGGGGGGCGAGCGCCCGCCGGGGCAGGGCATCCCCCGGGGCAGGATGGCGGCCGCGGCGACGGTCGCAGGGTCCTGAGACTCGCCGGAGGGCAGCCGCCGGGCGACGCTCAGTTGCTGATGAAGTCCTTCGCGAGGACCAGCTCCGCCTGGAGCGTCTCGCAGAGATCGCCGAGGTCTTCCGGCTGAAGCCCGGTCAGCTCGAGGGCCTTCAGGTTGATCGAGTACCGGAGCCCGTCGGAAGACTCGGACTCGGCGAGCTCCTGGGTCAGGATCTCGGCGAGGTGGATCGTGGCGGCCAGCGCAGCGTCCGGCCCGGCGAGCTCGGGGTCGTGGTGATGGCGGATGACCTCGACCAGCACGTCAGGAAGCGACCAACGGGTCGAGAGGCGAGCCCCGATCTCGGCGTGGTGGAGCCCAAGGACCTGGCGCTCGGCCTCGATCAGGTCGGTGCCGCTGAGGGCCTTGCCCCGGATCTCCTCGATGGCCTCGTCGAGGAATCGATCGAGGACGAGGTGTCCGATGTTCTCGAGGAGGCCTGCGGTGTAAGCCCGGTCAGGGTCGACCTTGCCGTGTCGCTTGGCGATCAGGCGGGCGCCGATGGCGTTGGACACGCACTGCTCCCAGCGGGCCTCCATGGAGCGGTTCTTGGCGCTGCCGTAGTCCCGGAAGTACTTGCCCGCGCTCGAGGTCAGGACGAGGTTCACCAGGGTCGTGACGCCGAGGAGGTTCCCGGCTTCGTGGAGCGAGGCGATCTCACGCTGGAACCCGTAGTAGGCCGAGTTGCAGAGCTTGAGCACCTTGGAGGTGATGCCCGGGTCGGTCTGGACCAGCTCGATCAGCTCGCTGGGTACAACCTCCTTGCGCCCGGCAACCTCGAGCACGCGCGCGGCGACGCCGGGGAAAGGCTCGAGACTTCGCATCTCGAACATGAGGTCCTTGAGGGGCACGTGCATGGCAGGTCTTCGGGTAGGGAATCTCCCGTCTAATGCCAAATCGGGTGCCGCGCTCGCGTCACTGGAGGTAAACGTCGCAACTCTAGGCGCGTCCCATTTCGCCCCGCCCGCGGGCTCCACGGGCCTCAATAGGCGCCAGTCTCGTCGAATAGCCCCTTTGCCTGACGGAACCCCTTGAACTCGAGGGCGTTGCCGGACGGGTCCCTGAGGAAGAGGGTGCCTTGCTCGCCGGCCTGGCCCCTGAATCGCACGCGGGGGGGGATGACGAAGTCGCAACCGGACTCTTGAAGGGACGCGGCCAACGCCTCCCAAGCCCCCATGGTGAGCACGATCCCGAAGTGGGGGATCGGGACCTGGTCCCCATCCACCGGGTTGGCCCCTGCGCCGGGGGCCAGCGGACCACCGGGCATCAGGTGGACGGTGATCTGGTGCCCGCCGAGGTCGAAGTCGATCCACCGGTCAGAGCGCCGCCCTACGCCGGCGCCGAGCAGGCCCACGTAGAAGTCCTCTGCCTCGCCGAGGTCGTGCACGGGGAGCGCCAGGTGGAAGGGGCGGGGCCCGCCGCCCTCGGCTCGAAGAGCCGGGCGGCGGTCATCTCGCGGCTCGCTCAAAGGTAGGCGTCGTGCCCCTCTTTCTTCTGCTTCCCGAGCGTCCGGTAGATCGTCTTCGCCGCGTCGGCGTCGCCCTTGGCGAGGGCGACCTCCAGGTCCACCAGCGTCGAGCAAACGGTGAGCATGCGCTTGCGGAAGTCAGCGTTGAAGTCGATGAGCGCGTCGCCCTCGAGCACGGCCTCCGGCTTCGGAGGATGCTGGAATCCCACAAGGGCTGCGGCCTGCATCTCCTGGCAGATCTTCACGGCCGCGTCCTTCTGATCCGGCTTGCTGAGCATCTTGCGGATGCCCTTCATGCCCTTCTGGATCACCTCCATGCTCTCGTGGAGCGGTCCTGCCTCCTCGTCGTCATCGGCGGCGACCACCGCGTGGCTGCCGGGCGCAGCCACGGAGGAGTCGGTGAGTTGGGCCGCGAGGGCGAGGACTGCGAGGCCGGGGAGGGCGAGCAGGGTCAGCTTGGAGCGTTGAATCATGGGGTCGTGTCGAGGTCGCCGGCCAGGGGCCGGGCAGGGAAGGGGTCACGCTCCATGAAGAATAGTCTTCCAGGCCGCGAGGTGGGCCACGGCGCATGCCCGCCAGGTGAAGGGGGAGGCATTCCTAATCCAACCCTCACGTTCGCGGGGATCCTCGGCCCGGTCGAGGACCTCCTCCAGGGCGGCGGCGACGCCAGCGGGGTCGCCGGGGTCGACGAAGTGAGCCGTGGTCCCGAGCGCCTCCTTGAAGGCGGGGGTCGGGGAGGCCACGACTCCGAGGCCATGGCGGCCGGCCTCCAGGGGGGTGACCGGGGTCGCCTCGTCGTCGGTGAGGTGCAGGAGCGCCCGGGCGCCGCCCACGCAGGCCGGCATCCGCGCCTCGTCGGGCGCCTCGATCCACCGGACCTCGGAGGCGACGGGGGAGGCGCGCAGGGCCGTCCGGAACTCCTCAGCCGCGTCTCCCGGCCGCCCCACGACCAGGAGCCGACTGGAAGAGCCCCGCTGGCGCAGCGCCTCGAAGGCGCGGAGGGCGGCCACGGGGTGCCGTGACCGGCGGACCGCACCAAGGACCAGCACGTCCCGGGTTGGCCGCCGCTCCGGCGGGTCCGGGAGGTCGCGCTCCCAGTGGTCGGTTCCCACGGGAACCTGGAAGACCCTCTCCGGGGGCACGCCGAAGGTGCGGGTCAGGCGGTCCGCCGCCTCTGCGGAGAAGACGATCAGCCCATCGGCGCGGCGGACCGCTGCCCGGAACACGGGCGCGGCGGGTGCCTGCTCCGAGGGGAACTCCGCGACTGCCAGGGTCTGGACCGGCGTCTCGGCCGGGGGCCAGCCAGGCGCGGACCGGTGGAAGATCTGGCAGCCTCCGCCGATCCAGCGGCCCGGGCCTGGGTGGATGCGAGCGGCCAGCGCGAGGGCGCGCCTGGGGAGGCGGAGCTGTCGGTGCTCGGCGCGGTGGAGCACGTCGGGCCCCTGGAGGCCGAGCGCGGTCCCCGCCATCGGCCGCGGGGCCCTGCCGACCTCCACGAGGCGGAGCCGGCGGAGCTCGGTCGCGGGCTCGCGTGCCAGAGCGCGGACGAGCTCTCGGACGTAGCGGCCCGTGCCTGGTGCGTGGCCTGCGGCGGGCGTGTAGTCCACCGCCAGGGATAGGTCGTGGCCGGGGCGGGCGGGAGCTCGGTCGCTCACTGGGCGTTCCGGTCCTTGCCGCCACTGCGGTCCCGGAGGTGGGCCAGCACCTCGCGGACGAGGGGGTCCGGCTCGCTGGCCTTACGCTCGCGGATTTCCCTGAGCTGCTCCTCGGTGGGTGGGTCCCCGAGGAACCCGCCGTCCTCCTCGAAGGCCCGGGCGAGATCGCGGAAGAGCGCCCTCATGAACGGCAACACCCACGGCAGCGAAATGATCACTGCTGAGTATTTGATGATCGCCTTGGTCGTCTCGTCCATGGTGCCTCTGGACTCCATCGTACGAAACCGGGCCCCGTCCTCGGAGCGCCCGGGGAAAAGCTAGGGGGTGTCCGATCCTGCGTCAGTCCCGCTAGAGTCGTCCCCTCCCCAGATCCCCCAATCACCATGTCAGCAGAACAACTCTCCGTCGCGCTCCTCGGGCAGCGCTTCATGGGCCGGGCCCACTCCAACGCGTGGCGCCAGGCGCCCCAGTTCTTCGACCTCGCCGTCCAGCCGGTCCTGCACACGATCGCTGGCCGGGACGCGGCCTCCCTTGAGGAGTTCGGGGCACGCTGGGGGTGGCAGAACACGACCACGGACTGGCGGACCATCGCCGCTGATCCCGCCGTGCAGCTGGTGGACATCGGCACGCCGAACGACGTGCACGAGGAGCCCGCCATCGCGATGCTCGAGGCGGGCAAGCACGTGGCCTGCGAGAAGCCCCTCTCCGCGACGCTCGACTCCGCCCGCCGCATGCGGGACGCGGCCGCGGCGGCGGAGGGCAAGACCTTCGTCTGGTTCAACTACCGCCGCTGCCCCGCAGTCGCGCTCATGCACGAGCTCGTCCAAGAGGGCCGCATCGGTGAGGTCCTGCACGTCCGCGGGACCTACCTCCAGTCGTGGGGAGGGCCGGAGACTCCGATGCTCTGGCGCTTCGACAAGGACCGCGCCGGCTCCGGCGCCCACGGCGACCTGAACGCCCACATCGTCGACATGGCCAGGTTCGTCACCGGTCAAGAGGTGACGCGGGTCCACGGGGGCATCGCCGAGACCTTCGTCAAAGAGCGCACCGCAGGGGACGGTTCCAAGCACGCCTCCACGGTGGACGACGTGGTCGTGTTCCTCGCGACCTTCGCGGGCGGGGCCACCGCTTCCTTCGAGGCCTCCCGCCTCGCCCACGGCCACCACAACCGCAACACCCTCGAGGTCAACGGCACCAAGGGATCGGTGCGGTTCGACTTCGAGGACATGAACGTCCTGCACTTCATCGACGGGACAGAGGACGCCCGCCTCCGTGGGTGGCGGCGCATCATGTGCACCGACGCGGAGCACCATCCTTACGCGTCGGCTTGGTGGCCGGACGCCCACGTGATCGGCTACGAGCACGGGTTCACGAACATGGTGGCGGACATCTGCGCGGTGGTCGGAGGGGGCTCGCCGCGGGTCCCGCTGCCGGACTTCGCCGATGCGTTCGAGACCCAGGTCGTGCTGGAGGCCGCGCTCGAGTCCGCCTCGACGGGGGCCGCTGTGGATGTGGCGTCCCTGCGCTGACCCTTTGCGAGAAATCCAGGTAAAGGGGGTCCCTGGAGCCTGAAGGGGGAGCGGCGGAGCCGGGATCCATTGCGTTATCCTGTAGCCTCAACGACTCGCATTTCTCCACCCTCTCCTCCCGACATGATCCGTTTCGTCGTCGCCTCCGCGGTGCTCACTGCCGGAGCCAGTGCCCAGTCCTTCACCTACTCGATCGACCCGGCGCAGAGCGATATCTCTGTCGTCAGCAGCGTCACGCTCGACCTGACCGGCAACCTGAAGGGCGCTTTCGAGGCGGCCACCAATCCCGGCGGGACCCGGACCCTCTCCGGTCTGTTCGGTGACCCGGGGACCAACGCGGAGATCCCCTTGAGCCTCGGGCTCGGGATCTCGCTGGACCTCGGCGGGGCGGGGGCGGGCAGCTTCACGCTCATCTACGACCCGGCCAGCGGGGAAGTCAGCGTCGACGAGCTCGTGGCCACCGTGGGCGCCGGCACCACCTCCCAGGCGGACCTGAGCGTCACCCTGGAGTACGACACCTTCCGGACGGTGGCGCCGGGCTCCCTCTTCATCGGAGGAATCCCGCTCACGCTCCCCCTGGGTGCCGCCACGGCCTCCGACATCCAGCTCATCCAGTCGGCTGCAGCCGTTGGAACCGCGGCCCCCTCGGGGACGCCCGGCGTCATCGACGTCGACCTCATCGTCCCTGTGGACCTGAGCCTGGTCGTGGACCTGGGGACCCTCGGCGGCGGGACGCCGACGCCAGTGGGCCCGATCCCGTTCGCCCTACCCATCAGCGGCTCGTTCGACCTCGCCGCCTGCGACACGCGGCTCGACGCCCTTTCGAACCAGTCCATCAGCCAGTCGATCCCGTCACCGTTCCCGCTGGCGTTCGATGATCTGCCGCTCGACCTGCCCACGATCCTGCCCCCCGGCAGCACGGCGAACCTGCTCCTGACCGCGGGGCTCGACACCCTCAGCCTCGACGGGCAGATCACCTCGAACCTGGTGGCGACAGCCGCCGACGGCCGGGTGCAGAACGTGTGCTTCGCACAGGCAAACTCCACGGGGCTCGGTGCCGTGCTCGACGCGAGCGGCAGCCAGAGCGTGGCCAACGAGGACCTCGGGTTCACCGTGACGTCCCTTCCCCAGGGCTCCTTCGGCTTCCTGCTCATGTCGCAGACCGAGGCCAGCCAGCCCGGGTTCGGAGGCAGTCAGGGCACGCTCTGCATCGGAGAGCCGTGCTTCCGCTTCTCGAACAGCGTTCAGAACAGCGGCATCCTCGGTGAGGTCTCCTTTGCCCCTGACTTCGGGAACCTCCCCATGGGCCAGCAGTTCATCGAGGCCGAGTCCTGGGTCTTCCAGTACTGGTTCCGTGACGCCAACCCGCAGCCGACCTCCAACACGTCGAGCGCCCTTCGAGTGACCTTCTGTCGCTGACCCGAAGACGCTCCCTCCTCGGCTACCATTGAGAGCGCGAGCGCCCCTGCGGGCGCCCGCGCTCTTCTCGTTCATCCCGATCCCCGACGACGCTCCCCATGACGCGCGCTGTTTGCCTCTTCACCGGTCAGTGGGCCGACCTCTCCCTCGAGACTCTCCTCCCCAAGGTCAAGGCCATGGGCTTCGACGGCGTCGAGCTCGCCTGCTGGGGCGACCACTTCGAGGTGCAGCGTGCCCTCGCGGAGGACGACTACTGCGCGAAGAAGTGGGAGCTGCTGGAGGCCCACGGGATGGCCTGCTACGCGATCTCCACCCACCTCGTGGGCCAGGCGGTGTGCGACCGCATCGACGAGCGCCACGAGTCGATTCTCCCGCCCGAAGTGTGGGGGGACGGCGACCCCGATGGGGTGCGGGCCAGGGCGACTGAGGAGGTCAAGGACACCGCGCGCGCAGCCAGGAGGTTCTTCGACGCGGCCCCACAGCACGTGAAGGACCGCATGGCACGGCCGGGCAAGGCGGTGGTGAACGGCTTCACCGGGTCGGGGATCTGGCACCTCCTGTACTCGTTCCCGCCGGTCCCCAAGGAGGCCATCGACGCGGGCTTCAAGGCCTTCGCCGACGCCTGGAAGCCGATCATGGACGTGTTCCAGGAGCACGACGTCCTGTTCGCCCTGGAGGTCCACCCCACGGAGATCGCCTTCGACATCGCGTCCACCCGGCGCGCCTTCGAGGCCATCGACAACCACCCCGCCTTCGGCCTCAACTACGACCCCAGCCACTTCGGGTACCAGCGGGTGGACTACCTCGCGTTCCTGGACGAGTTCGGAGACAAGATCCACAACTGCCACATGAAGGACGTGTGGTGGTCGGACCAGCTCGGGGAGGCCGGCGTCTTCGGCGGGCACACGGACTTCGGCGCTCCGGAGCGCACCTGGGACTTCCGCAGCATCGGCCGCGGCAGCGTCGACTTCGAGGGCATCATTCGCCGGCTCAACCGCATGGACTACCGGGGCCCCCTCTCGGTGGAGTGGGAGGACGGCGGCATGGACCGCGAGCACGGCGCCACCGAGTCCGCCGCGTTCCTGCGCAAGCTGGACTTCGAGCCCTCGGCTCGTGCCTTTGACTCGGCGTTTTCGGAGGATTGACCGCGGCCGCGGATTGACCCCGATCGCCCCGGCCACCTCGAGCTCCACGCCCCTTCCCCAGATCTTCGATGAGTGACTCCACCGCCGCCCCGCTCTCATCCAGCTTGAGGACCCGCCTCTCGCTGATGATGTTCCTCCAGTACGCGATCTGGGGGGCCTGGCTCCCGTTCCTCTGGAGCTTCCTCGCGGACTACCGAGGGATGGACGGGGGGGAGATCGGCAACATGTTCGCGTTCGGCGCGGTGGGTGCCATCGTCGGGCCGATCATCTTCGGTCCGCTCGCGGATCGCTTCGTCGCAACGGAGAAGCTCCTCGCTGTGAGCCACTTGATCGGGGCGGCCCTGGTGTGGCGCATGGCGGAGATCCCCGCGGATCAGTTCTGGCTGTATGCGCTGCTCTACGGGCTCTTCTACATGCCGACCCTGTCACTCACCAACAGCCTGGCCTTCGCGCACCTGCCGGATCGCGAGCGCGACTTCGGCAAGGTCCGCCTCTGGGGCACCCTCGGCTGGATCGCGGTAGGCCTCGCCATGGGCCACTGGCTCGCGAGCCAGCACACGCCGGTGGACGCGAGCGCCCAGGACGTGTTGCTCGCCCAGGCCGAGGGCAAGGGCGACGCGTTCCGGCTCTCGGGGATCCTCGGTGTCGTGATGGCCGTCTTCTGCCTGTCGCTGCCCAAGACGCCGCCGGCGGGGTCGGCCGAGAAGAACCCGGCGCTCGCCGCGCTCGGCGCGGTCCGCTTCCAGCCGCTCCTGACCCTCTTCCTCCTCGCGGTCCCGGTCAGCATCATCCACCAGTTCTACTTCGTCCACACCGAGCCCTTCCTCGGCGCCCAGCAGGTCGCGGCGCCCGAGTGGTCGAAGGCGATCTTCGGCGCGGGGGGCGGCGGCGTCATGACCGTCGGGCAGATGAGCGAGACGCTCGTGCTCGGCCTCGTCCCGCTGCTGATCGCGAGGGGCCTCTCCAAGAAGACCCTGCTGGGGATAGGGCTCGTGGCCTACGCCTTGCGAATGGCCCTCTTCGCCCACGTGGATGCGATCCCGCTGCCCCCGGCCCTGACGCTCATCCTGGGGGTCGCGCTGCACGGGTTCTGCTTCGGCTGCTTCATCTTCGTGTCGTTCATGGTGGTGGACGAGTACACGAACCACGAGGTGCGGGCCAGCGCTCAGAACCTCTACAACCTCGTCATCGTCGGGGTCGGCGTCATCGTCGGCAGCATCATCGCGGGCAAGATCTCGGAGTGGGCGACCACGGACGGCGTCCTCGACTACACCCGGCTGTTCTCGGTCCCGATGTACGCCGCGCTAGCGTGCCTGTTCTTGCTCATGGCGCTGTACCCGAGGGCCTCGGCCCTCCCCCCGTCCGCGGACTGACCGAGCACCCCGCCACATGACCCCGCGCCTCGAACGACTGTTCGGCGAGTACCACGCGTACCACCGAGACCCGGTCAACGTGGCGATCCACAAGGTCGCGGTCCCGGCCATCCTGTTCCACATCGTGGCGATGCTGGACTGGGTCTCCCTCCCGGTTCGAGTCGGGGGGATGCCCGTTGGCCTCGGCCTGGTGGCGGCCGCGGCCGTGGGGGCCTGGTATCTCTTCGTATGTCCTCGGTATGCGGCGGTCCTCGTGCCCTTCGCCTTCGGGTGCGCGGTCGCCGGGCGCATGGTGCCGAGGCCGGTGGTGGTAGGCGTCGCGGTGGTGGCCTGGACGGCCCAGTTCGTGGGGCACGCCCGCTTCGAGCGGCGGGCGCCCGCATTCACGGACAACCTCGTACAACTCCTGGTGGGTCCCGCCTACGTGGTTGCGCTGATGTTTGGGGACTGGCCCCCGGCGGGTGAGCGAGACGCCGGCTGACGCCAGGGCGATTCCGACCGTCACCGGGGGCAGCGAGGCGAGTAGATTGGGCGCCCACGATTCGTGCCCTCCCGGCCCTATCGCTCCCCACCCATGACGCGCTCGCTCCTCGCTCCCGTCGGCCTCGGCTCCGCCTCGCTCCTCGTTCTCGCCGCCCTGGGCGCCGCGGGTGCTCCTGCGGCTCAGGAGTCGGGTACGTTCCGCGCTGCGCTCCAGAAGGCCGAGCGGGCGGCTGCCTCCGAGCGCTGGGACGTGGCGGAGGCCTCCTGCGTGCGCGCGCTCGAGCGGGACCGCAAGAACGCGGACGCATGGGCGCTGCGAGCCCGGGTCGCCGCCGGCTCGGGCGACGTGGACCTGCAGGTGTACTGCCTGCACCAGGAGCTCCGCTATCTGGAGGCCCAGGGCGCCAAGAAGTCGGCGCTCGCGGATCGAGCGGCGCAGCTGGAGGCGCTGGACCCGATCGCCGAGGAGCTCTACGACCTGCGCTCCCGCTTCTCCAAGAAGTTCACCAAGGTCGCCCAGGCCTACGAGAAGGACGACCGACCCCACGGCGCCATCCGCGTCTGGAAGGAGGTCCTGGCCCTCGACCCCGAGAGCGTGCCGGCGGCCGAGGCCATCGACCGCATCGCGTCTGCGCCGGATCCGAGCCTGGCGGGTGACGCGAAGCCCAAGGACCTCTTCGGGGACGTGACGGACGAGTGGATCGCCGAGTACGACGCGGAGCACCTCGAGTGGAAGGACGCGGGACGCGTCGAACGCGATAACTACGTCACCGTGACCAACGCGGGCTACGAGGTGCTCATTCGCACCGCGGAGGCCATGGAGCAGATGGCGGCCTTCTACAAGCAGTTCTTCCGCTACGGCACGCCCGAGGATGGCCGCAGCGTCTCGCGCATTCAGGTCAACGTCTTCAGGACCCGCGACGAGTACCTGGAGAAGGGCATCGGCCCGCCCGTGGAGTGGTCCGGCGGTCACTTCACCGGGAGCCACGTGGAGTGCTTCATTGGCGACGGCGGGTTCGAGGGCATGGTGGGCACGCTCTTCCACGAGGCGGCGCACCAGTACGTGTCCATCGCGACCAACGCGGTGGGCTGGCTGAACGAGGGCCTCGCGTCCTTCTTCGAGGGGACGCGCATCCTGCCCAACGGCGCGGTGCTCATGAACGAGCCCGCCGACGGCCGCCTCTTCCCGCTCGCCGAGCGCATGGAGAAGGGCTGGATGGAGCACGCCCAGGACGGGTACGACCCCAACGACTCCAGCTCTACCCCGGAGAAGTCGCCCACCTGGGCCATCGTCCTGGAGAACAGCTACTCCTGGGGGCCGCCGTGGTACGCGCCCACCTGGGGCGTGGTGTTCTTCTGCTACAACTTTCAGGATCCCGTCGACGGCCGCTTCGTCTATCGCGACGCCTTCTGGGAGTACGTGGACAAGTCCGGCGGCAAGGTCGGCAAGACCGCCATCAACACCTTCGAGGAGGTGGTGCTCGCGAACCCCAAGGCGCCCTACAAGGACCTCAAGGGGAAGGCGCTCGAGCGACCGGAGGGGGACGACTTTGCGCTCCCCACCACGGTGGTCGAGCTGGACGCCATCTGGAAGGACTGGATCGTCAACCTGCGGGACGAGCGCTCCGGCAAGCTCGAGCGCGCGCGGCCCTACGGCGACTGGGCGCGGCTCGCGGCGGCGAACGGCGATGACCTGTCCGCCAAGGAGCACTTCGAGAAGGGCGTGGTCGCGAACCCCTCGGACGTGGAGCTCGCCTACGACTTCGCGGGGCACCTCTCGGGGGCCTTCGGCGAGAAGGACCGCGCGGCCAAGGTCGTGATGGACGCCCTGCGCATGCTGGAGGCGGACCCCGTCCCGGACGCCAAGCGCATCGCCCGGGGCGAGCGGCTCCTGGCGCAGCTCGATCCCAAGCGTCGCACCCTGACCCGAACCCGGGACGAGCTCGGGGAGGCGGCTCGCTCGCTGGTGCTCTCCTACGCCGAGGCCGAGCGCCCGGCCATGGTCCAGGACATCGCCTGGCGCTTCGGCTCGGAGTTCGGGCTGCTGGACCTGTTCGACGCCTACGAGGAGGCGGTCATCGCGCGGGGCAGCGACATGGCCATCTGGGACCTCGCGTACAACGAGCGGAACCTCGAGGGTTGGACCGTGGGCAACAACGTGTTCCAGCCCGACAGCATCCGGCTCGTGGCGGACAACGGCGGCTTCGACGCCGACAACTTCGACTTCAAGATGCTGACCCTCGACCGGGTGACCGCGGGGGACTTCTCGATCCAGGCGGAGATGCTGGCGGAGGAGGGGACGGCGGCCTTCAGCGGCTTCGTGTTCGGCGCCAAGAGCTCCACGTCGTTCCACGGTGCGGTCTACTTCCCGCCCCGCCAGGGCGCCGCCGGCACGGCGAGCAGCGGCTTCTTCGACGTGATGAGCAGCTACGGCGGCGGCGTCGTGAAGGCCTGGCGCCACGTGCCTGTCATCGTCGAGGAGGAGGGAGAGGGCCCGAGTACGAGCGCGGGTGACTGGAACACCGTGCGGCTCGACGTGATCGGGTCGCGCATCGACGTGTGGTGGAACGGCGGGCTCCTGACGAGCCACGACTTCCAGCTGCGCGACGCGGTCCTCGGCCGCTTCGGCCTGCTCACGGGCACCGGCGAGGCCCAGTGGCGCAACGTGCGCTACCTGTCGCGGGATCCCCGGGACCCTTCGGGCCGCATCGAGCGGCGGCAGCGGCTCGAGCGCTCGGGGGCGGACCCGGACAAGCCCGTGGATGGCAGCTACCTCGGCCTGGTGCCGCCGTTCCCCGAGGTCGGGCGCTGGGCTCAGAACCCCCGGGAGTCCTACGGCGACGTGGGCCCCAACCCTCAGCTACTGGTCCTGTGGAGCATCGGCCAGAACGAGCTCGTGCCCATCGACGGCTGGCTCACCGCCTTTCATCGGCGTTGGGGCCCCGAGGGGGTGGAGATCCTCTCGGTGGTGTCGCCCAACGATGACGATCGCATTGACGAGTACCTGAAGGCGCACCCCGTGCCCGGCAGCGTTGCCGTGGACTCGCGGCCCTACGGGACAACGGGGATCGGCAAGACCTTCACCGAGTACTCCGTCCGGCGCTACAACCTCCCGCGCGTGCTGCTCCTGGACGTGGACGGCACGGTCGCCTGGGAGGGGGACCCCGGCTTCTCCTCCCAGAGCAAGCCCAAGCCGCCCTTCGCGTCCTACGTGGACACGCCCATGGAGGACCTGGCCGAGCGGCGCCAGCTGATCGCGGTCCGTCGCTGGCGCGAGTCATGGCAGCGCAAGGGGGAGTCGGCCCTCGCGAGCGGCGACCTCGCCGGGGCCATCGAGCTGCTGCGCGAGGCGGGGAGCTTCAATGACTCGCCCTTCCTCGACGTGCAGCGCGCGACGGCGCGACTCCAGGCCATCGAGGAAGCGATCGAGAACCCCGATGAGGTGATCGAGGTCACCAGGGACGCGGGGACGACCCCGGCGCTGGCGGTCCTGATCGAGTGGGCCGAGGCCCTGGAGACGCCCTTCAGCAAGAAGCGAAAGGCGGCGGTGAACAAGGCCATCAAGGGCAAGACCGCCTCCCACTGGAAGCGGGCCGCCAAGGCGGCGGCCAAGGCGGGCAAGGGGCGCGCCCCCGAGGAGGAGCGGCTCGCCGAGCTCACCGCGGCCCTGGCCGAGCTCGAGGGGCCGCTGGTGCGTCAGCTTGAAGCGGACGTCCAGGAGCTCGGCCTCGAGGGCGCCGCCAACGCGGAGCGCCTGCCCGCCATCTGGCTCGCCAGGAACGTGTTCGGCTGGTGACCCTGGGCGCGCTGCCGGGGGGGCGGAGCGGTCAGAGCTCGATGGTCACCGGCGGGGGCTCCTCGCCGGGCTTGCCGACGGTGGCGTCCCACGTGATCATGGCCCCCGACGCGGTCTTCACGATCACCTGCACGTCGCCGGAGGGGAGCTGCGCCCATCGCAAGTTCGGCATGGGGGAGCCCTCGCTGGAGGACCCGTAGCCGTCCGATTGCGCCGCGGTGCGGTAATGCCCGGCCTCGGCCACCCAGCTCAACTCCCCGGAGGCCAGTGGAGCCCCGTCCCGGACCACCTGGACGGTCAGGTCCTCCTTCGGGAAGGCCCCGAGGAGGACCTCCCGGTTCTCCATGAACCAGGCCTGGTCGCGCGCCGCGACGGCCCGGCGCCAGCCCGCGAGGAACTCGTCCGGGTCGGCGCCGAGGGCGGCCCGTGTGAGGAACGTGACCTGCAGGGAGCCGACCTTCGGCCTCGGGACCACCAGCGTCAGGGTCTGCCCCGCGTGGGCGCGCGGGTCGACCCCGGGCTGCTCCCATCGGGTCCCCTTGCCGAGGACGACGGCGGTCAGCGGTGTCGCGGACACGCCCGCAATCTGGACGCCGTCGTCCGTGAGCATCACGCCGGTGCTGCGGTAACTCCCCAGATCGAGCTGGACGGGCTTCCCTGCGGCGTCCTCGAACATGAGCGTGCCTTCGCTCCACGGCTCACCCGCCTCGTCGAGGACCTCCACGCGGAGCGCGATGGCCGGGGTCATCCTCAACTCGCCCAGGTCATGGACGCCCTCCTCGAACGTGCGCGGCGGCAGCATCAGGGAGGTGTAGCCCTCGGCCCGGAACTCCAGTTCCAGCTCGCCCTTCTCGAGGCCCGCGACGCGGAAGCGCCCGTCCTGTGCGGACCGGTGGCGGCCGGTAAAGCTCGCGATGCGCGTCCCTTCCCCGTCGTCGGACCACGCGAGGAGCCCGAATCGCTCGACGGGCTCGCCGCTGTACCCATCCACGAGGCGACCTTCGAGGACGACCTTGTCGAGGGCCTCGTCGCTGAGTCGGACCTCGACCTCGGACTCGTCCGCTCTTACCGCGACGGTCACCGAGCGCCTGGGTCTCCCCGGGACCTCGACCATGAGAGTGGACGGCCCGTCGTAGCGGTGGGGGAACTGGAAGCACCCTTCGTCGTCGGTGGTCCGGCGGAACGCGCTGTAGAGGCTCTCCCAGGTCGGCGGGATCCCGATCATGATGTAGGACCGCTCGTACTCGCGCTCGGAGCGGAGCGAGACGCGCGCGCCGGTGACGGGTCGCCCCGCCCCGTCCACGACGCGCCCGGTCAGCGGAGCCGCCCGCTCGAGGCGCAGGACGTTGCCCTGCCCTCCCGCGTCCAGGGCGGCGGGCTGCAGCAAGGTCACCGAGTGCCCCTCGTGGAGCGCGGCCACGAAGATCGGGGCCGACGACGCGTCCGCGTCCTCTTCCTCGTCGAGCCCGCTGACCGAGAAGCGGCCGTTCTCATCGGTCGTCGTGCTCGAACGATTGACCCCGAGGTTGGAGGCGAGCGGCCCGAATCGGACCTCGGCTCCCGCCGCCGGTCTCCTGTCGGCGTCGAGGACGAGGCCGCTCAGCACGCGGCCCGGGTCGAGGTCGATGGTGGCGGGTCCCGTGGCCGGGGAGTGGGAGAACCACCGGCCGACGTGCCCGGCGGCCTCCACGCGGACCGAGACGTCGTCCCCCTGGACGCCGGCGAACTCGAAGCGTCCGTCGGCGTCGGTCACCTGGCGGGAGGTGAGGGCGCCTGCGATCGAACCGAACGAGAGAACCCCTGGCGTGTCCGTCGCGTCCCTGGAGCTGCTGCTACCGAGGTCGCTGCCTAGCTCGAGGACCGCCCCATCGATCGGGGCGTCCCCCGCTCCCACGACCGTCCCCACGAAGGCGTGGGCCCTGGCGAGGACCAGCTCGAGGCCGACGCACTCGGTCCCCGCGGCCAGGCTCCCTCGGAGCCCTCGAACGCAGACCATGTCCTCGAGGAACGCCGCGGCCACGAAGTCGCGGGGGAGCCCGTTGACCGCGAAGTCCCCGTTGGCGGACGACTCGATAATGGCGACGGGGTCCCCGGTAGCGAAGGGGTTCGACCAGACGCGGATCTCCGCGCCCGTCACGGTGAAGCCCTGCTCGTCGACGACCCGCCCGGACAGCGTCGGGCCGGGGGCCGCGCGCGGGGCGACCTCGGTCTCCGGGCTCGCGGTCTCGTCGGTCGGGCCCGAAGTGGATGGGCTCTTTGCCTCCGCGCGGACCTCGCCAGGGGTCACCCGTGCGAGAGCAGTGTCTTCCTCGATCGCGGGCTCCGATGGGCCCCGCTTCTCGGTTGCCGCGCCGGACCCATGGGGGCCGGGCATCGACAACCACCAGCCCCCGAGGGCAAGGAGGAGCGCGGCCGTGAGCATGAAGAGGGCGGGGGACAGGACCTTCATGGCGGCGGGTTGCCTTGACGGAGGGGGACGGGGACCAATGCGCCTGGGCAGAGCAGTGGGGGCAACGTTACCCCCTTGACCCATGAGAGTTGGTCTATTCACTCGATGGTCGATCTCTTCGCGCCTGGCGGTGGCTGGAGGGTGACTCGACTGGCGGCCTCGCCACGCTGGGCTACGCTAAGACGATTCGAGCCTCCGGTCCCTGGGAGGTCTAGTCCCTTCCCCGAGCTTCAGCCGGCCATGCGAATCCTCCTCCTCTCCGCCTCCATGATCGCCGTGTCCTCCAGCGCCCTCGGGCAGACCTGCGAGCATTACTGGGAGTTCAGCTCCACGACCGACCAGGTCGGCGGCCTGGTCACCACCCAGGTCGGCTCCCCCGTGCTCGGCGTCAACGCCACCTACGGCGAGGCCTTCCCCGGCGCCGGCCCGAGCCTCAACAACCTGGTGAACGGCACCGCCGGCGGAGGCGGACACCTTGAGGCCAGCCTGTCCTCCGGGGGCCCCTTGGCGATGGACTTCGGGCAGGACAGCTTCTCCTTCAGCTACTGGGCGTGGGACGACTTCGCCGGCGACGGCGACGCGCGGGGCGTCCGGGTCTTCGACAACCTCCTGAACACCGAGGAGGGCATCCAGCTCGGGACCAACCTCGCGAACGACTGGAACTTCCGCGTGGACGACGATCAGGGCGCCGTCCACATCTACAACGTCACGTTCCAGTATCAGGCCCCCCGGGACCAGTGGTACCACGTGGTGGGCGTGGTCGAGCGCGCGCCGGGGGGAGGCGGCACGACGACCCTCTACGTGGACGGCGCCATGGTGATGGCCATTCCCTTCGTGGATACCCAGACAGGGGGCGCCATGGCGGGCAACGTTGCGCCCACCCAGGACCTCCTGATCGGCGCGATCAACGGCGGCTCCAGCGCAGGGGGCGCGCAGTCCCAGGGGCTCGACGACCTGGCGTTCTATCGCGGGGCCCTCTCCGCTGCCGACGCCAGCGGCCTCGCGAGCGGCGCGCTCCGTCCCCTGGACTTCGGCGGACCCGTGCAGCGCTACTGCTCACCGGCCGTGCCCAACTCCACGGGAGCGCCTGGGACGGTGGACGCTCTGGGGAGCCTCCAGGCCGCGGCCAACGCCCTCACCCTCGAGGCGTCTTCCCTGCCGGCGAACGCCTTCGGCTTCTTCCTCACGAGCCAGAGCCAGGGGCAGATCGCCCAGCCGGGGGGGAGCCAGGGTGTCCTTTGCCTGGGGGGCGGCATCGGCCGCTACGTGGGGCCGGGGCAGATCAAGAACTCGGGGGCCGGCGGAGTGTTCCAGCTGGCGCTGGACCTGACCCAGACGCCGACTCCCACGGGGCTCGTGACGGTGGTCGCGGGCGACACCTGGAACTTCACCGCCTGGCACCGGGACGCGGTGGGCGGCTCGGTGACCTCCAACTTCACCGACGCGGTGTCCATCACCTTCCAGTGACCCCTTGAAGGCTCTCTCCTTCGGCCTGCTCGCCGCCGCCCTGGCGGCGGGCCAGGCCCCCGCTCAGTCACCGCCGAACGTCTTGCTGGTCGTCGCGGACGACCTCGCCGCTGGAGCGCTCGGGGCCTATGGGAACGCCGAGGTGTTGACGCCGAACGTCGACCGCCTCGCGGCGCGCGGCACGGTCTTCGACGCCGCCTACTGCCAGTACCCCGTGTGCGCGCATTCCCGTGCGTCCATGCTCAGCGGCCTCTATGTGCAGCAGCTCACGGGCTCGAACGGCGGCTTCACCAATCTCGACAGCGTTCTGGGTCCCCGGGCGACGCTCCCCGAGCACTTCCGGCAGGCGGGCTACACCTCCGCGCGGGTGAGCAAGCTCTATCACATGCGGGTGCCGGGGGACATCACCAACGGCGCCGCCGGATCGGACCACTTGCCCTCGTGGGACGTGGCCGTGAACGTCCAGGCGCCGGAGTGGATGACGCCGGGGACAGCGGGGCACTACACCAACGAGACCCTCAACTTCGACCCGAACCTGCACTACGGCCTCGGCTTTGGGGCGGCGTTCTACACGGTCGAGGCCTCGACAAGCGGCGCCGAGCAAGCGGACCACGTGGCCGTGGACGAGGCCATCTCGCTGCTCGACGGGTTCGGGGGGCAGCCGTTCTTCCTGGCGGTGGGGTTCGTCCGCCCGCACGTGCCCCTGGTGGCCCCCGCCTCGGACTTCGCCCTCTACGACCCCGCGCAGCTCTCCCTCGCCCAGAGCGTGCCCGGGGATCTCGCGGATATCCCGGCGGCCGGCATCTTCTGGAACGAGCCCGCCCGGGGACCAAACAGTGACCCGGATCGCCGCGAGGTGCTGCGTGCCTACTACGCCTCGGTTTCGTTCATGGACCGGCAGCTCGGGCGGCTCCTGGATCGGCTGGAGCAGCTGGGCCTCGAGGACGACACGATCGTCGTGTTCACCTCGGACCACGGATACCACCTGGGCGAGCACACCTTCTGGCAGAAGCTCAGCCTGCACGAGGAGTCTGCCCGGGTTCCGCTGATCGCCGCGGGGCCGGGGATCTCCGGCGGGCGTCGCGGTCAGGTGGCCGAGCTGGTGGATCTCTATCCAACCATCGCGGACCTGGCGGGGCTCCCGGTGCCGCCACACTGCGCGGGGCAATCCCTGCGCGGGGTGATCGAGGGGACCAGCGGCGAGCTCCGCACCGGCGCCTACTCGCGCATCGCCGGGGGCGAGCTCCTCCGGACGCCGACCTTCGCCTACATGCGATATGGCAACGGGGCGGAGGAGCTGTACGACATGGGACCCGCGCCCCTCGGGGATCCGCTGCAGTTCACGAACCTGGTGGGGGACCCCGCCTTCGCGTCCACCCTCTCGGCGCTCCGCGATCAGCTGGACGCGCGGGTGGCGGAGATCGAGGAGGGACCTGGCGAGGTCTACTGTGCAGGTGACGGCACGAGCGGGCTCTGCCCGTGCCTCTACTTCGGGGGACCCGGGGAGGGCTGCCTGCACTCGGCGGGGTCCGGCGCCACGCTCACGGGCTCTGGCTACGCCAACGTCGCGGCCGATACCTTCCGGCTTGAGGTGAGGGATGGTCCGCCGTCGCGGCCGGGCCTGCTGGTCTCAGGCCTCGCGCCGACCTCGATCCCCCTGGGGGACGGTCTGCTGTGTCTGCAGACCCAGGTCCGGTACGCGCCGCTCCAGCTCGATGGTCAGGGGCGAGCGAGCTACGGCAGCCTGGGGTCGACCTCCCTGGCGGGGAGCACCATCCACTACCAGTTTGCCTTCCGCGACGCAGGGCCCTGCGGCGGGAGCTTCAACCTGTCCAGCGCCTGGCGGGTCACCTGGCACTAGTCCGGTCTCACCGCAGCTTGGGGGCGGAATGACCGCTCAGCGGCCGCGGCGCCAGGCATCGGCCACGGCTTCGGCCACGGCCTCGGCGACGCCCTCGTCGTAGGGGCCGGGGAGGACCCGGTCGCGAGTGGGCGTCTCGACGCAACGGGCGAGAGCGAAGGCCGCGGCGACCTTCATCTCAGGCGTGATCGCCGTGGCGCCCGCCTCGATCGCACCTCGGAAGATGCCGGGGAAGGCGAGGACGTTGTTCACCTGGTTGGGGTAGTCGCTTCGGCCTGTTCCGACCACTGCCGCGCCGGCCGCCGTGGCGAGGGCGGGGTCGATCTCGGGGTCCGGGTTGGCCATGGGGAACAGCATGGGCGCGGGGGCCATGCGCTCGACGTCCGCGGTGCTGAGCAGGCCGGCGCGGCTCACCCCGACGAAGACGTCGGCGCCCTCAAGGGCATCATGGACAGATCCCTCACGGCCACCTCGGTTGGTGTACTCGAGCAGCGCGCGCTTCTCGGGCGAGAGGTTGTTGCGCTGGTCGTGAATGATGCCCCGGGAGTCGCACACGATGATGTCGCGCACGGGTTCACAGCGATCCGAGTCGAACCCCACGCAGGTGAGGAGCTTTGCGATGGCAGTCCCCGCGGCGCCCGCGCCGGCGATGACCACGTTGAGGTCCGAGAGTTTGCGACCCGTCAGCTCGCACGCGCCGATCATTGCGGCCAGCAGCACCACGGCCGTGCCGTGCTGGTCGTCGTGCATGACCGGGATCCCGAGGTCTTGGAGCCGCTCCTCGACCTCGAAGCACGCCGGCGCGGCGATGTCCTCGAGGTTGATGCCGGCGAAGCCGGGGGCGATGGCGCGGACCGCGTCGACGATCTCGTCGGGGGTCGCGGCGTCGAGGCAGATGGGCCAGGCGTCGAGGCCGCCGAAGCGGCGAAAAAGGGCGGCCTTACCCTCCATGACGGGCATGGCGGCCTTGGGGCCGATGTCGCCGAGGCCCAGCACCGCGCTGCCGTCGGTGACCACCGCAACCGCGCGGCCCGCCACCGTCAGGTCACGGAGCCTCGAGGGGTCCTGAACGATCTCTCGGCAGGGAGCGGCGACGCCTGGGCTGTAGGCGAGGGAGAGGTCGTCGCGCGTCTCGAGGGGCGTGACGAGACCCACCGAGATCTTGCCCTGCCGCTCCTCGTGAAGCTCGATCGCGCGATCATCCAGGAGGCTGCGGTGTTGCTCGACGGTCATGGGTCAGAATGTAGCGGTTCAGCGCGCCCCATTGCCAATCAGGAGCGCTTTCGCCGCCTGAAGAGCCTCGGCAGCCTCACCGTTGGACGGCTGAGCAGCAAGCGCACCCTCGAACCGCTCGATGGCCGCCTCGAGGTTCCCCGCACGGGCCTCGACCTTCCCGAGGAGGACCATCATGGAGACGTCGCCGGGGTGCTGCTCCAGCCACGCCAGGGCGCTCTCCCGAGCGGTCGCGTCCCGACCAGCGCTCCCCGCGGCCTCAGCGAGGGCCCCCAGGACGCGCGGCGTGTCGCCCTCGACCCGGCGGGCCTCCAGCAGAGCGTCCGTGGCCTCGTCGAAGCGCCCGAGCTCCGCCAGCGCTGCACCGAGGTTCAGGTGACCGATGGCGTAGTCCGGGTCCAGGTCCACCGCGGCGCGGTACGCCTTCTCGGCCAGGTCCACCCGGCCGAGCAGCACATGGCTGCGCCCGATGCCCTCGAAGGCGGCGGCGTCCTCAACCGCGAGGTCGCCGCGTCCACGTACGGCCTCCTGGAACAGGGCCAGGGCGTCCCGGAACCTCGACTCGTCAATGGCGAGCCGGCCGTGCTCGATGAGGAGGTGGGGCAAGCGCGCCTCGGTGGTCCCCAGGTCGCAGAAGGCCTGGACGTCAGCGGGGTCGACCGGACCGCGGAGGACGCGCAGGGCGCGGCCGTCGGCGTCGTACACGAGGGTGGCCTGGTCCGCCTCGCCAAGCGCCGCGGCGACCTCGGCGAACTCGAGGAGCACCTCCCGGGTCGGGTCGAGTTCGCGGTCCTCGGGGCCGCCTGTCCGGAGGAGCGCCTCGACCACGCGGACCTCTGGGGCGGCGAGGACGAGCGGGGTCACCGGGACGTCACGGCGCTCGCGTACCCTGACCACGAGGGGCGCCGGGGCGAGCCCCAGCGCGGCGGGAGTACGGGCCGTCCTTGCGATGTTGGCGGCCCATGGCCCGTCTTCGATGGCGTCCCCCTGACCGGGCCAGGAGCGCGGAGGTTCGGGGAGGACCCTCTCCGAGCCCTCCTGGATGGTCCACTGTCCGACCATCTTGATGCCTGGGAACACCTGGCGACGCCCGGAGGGCCACGTCACTTCGATCGTCGGCATGGCCGGGTAGGAGCCGGTGGGGAGGAGCAGGTCCGGGGAAACCTGTGACTGGAAGCCCTCGACCAGCGAGACGTGGCGCGCGTATGAGCTCGGCTCCCCTCCAACGAGGCTCCCGGAGAGTTCGACGCGCGCGCCGAGGGGGACCCGGGGGCCGCGCTCGGGCACGAGCTTCAATCGCAGGGCGAGCTGCGCGCCGCGGTTCTCGTAGTACACCAGCCCACCCAGGGTCCACAGGGCGAGGTCGAGGTCCCCGTCTCCGTCCGGGTCGAAGGGCACGATGGCGCGGCCGTCGTGGGAGGCGTCGATCCCCATGCACCAGCCGGCGTCGACCCAGGGCCGGTCGACGGGCCCCTCGTCGGCCCGCACGAAGAGCCGGTCCCGCTCGTGGCCGTTGAAGGACCCCTGGAAGCGCAGGGACTCGTTCACGTCCTCGCTGCGCTCACCCCGCTCCAGCCTGCGGCCGTCGTCGATGACCTGGCGCCAGTAGTAGGTCTGCCAGTCGCCCAGCCCCTGGTCCCGGTGGGAGGCGAAGCCGTTGGTGACCACGAGCTCCTGGGCCCCGTCGCCGTTCACGTCGACGAACTGGCACCCCCAGGCCCACTCCGCCTCGTTGAGCCCGAGGCCACGGGCTCGGTCGGGCCAGGAACCCGTCTCATCGGGCTCGGAGTAGAGGGCGTTCCCGCGGGCGATGGTGTCGACCCGGCCCCGCATGGTCTCGGAGAGGCCCTCGGCGAGGGGGATCATGCGCATGCCCTCCTCGCTGGACATGTTGGACACGTAGAGGTCCCAGCGCCCATCGCACTCGAGGTCGGCGAGGGCCGCGCCCATGGTGTACGCGCTGACGCCGCCCAGCCCCATGGCGTCGTCCGCCACGAAGCGGCCGCCCTCGTTGCGCCAGAGGACGTTGGGTCCGAAGTCGTTGCCCTCGAAGAGGTCGGTGTCCCCGTCGTGGTCCGCGTCGAAGGCCAGCGCCACGTAGGTGTAGCCGGTCCCCTCGATGCCGCGGGCCTCGCTCTCCTCGGTGAAGCGCAGGCCGCCCTGGTTGATGAGCAGGTGGTTGTCGGCGCCGTCGTGGGCCTCGACGGTGTTGTAGTCCGGCCCCCGGGACTGGCCGCTCCCGTAGACGGCGAAGAACAGGTCGAGGTCGCCGTCGCCCTCCACGTCCAGGGGCGCCACCGTCTGCACGGCGAGGCGGCGCAGGCCCACGGGGTTCGGGAGGGCGAACGCCTCGGGGAGGTGACGCCAGGTCCCAGGCTCAGCGTCCGTCCGCGTCCACAGACCGGCGAAGGCCTGCGCGCCACGGTAGCGGCTCGTCTCCGACGCCACGATCTCCTCCAGCCCGTCGCCGTCCAGGTCCACGAACAGCACGAAGGCGGGGCGGTCGGCGAGGCGCTCCATGGGGAGCGGGATCGGCACGAAGCCGCCGACCCCGTCGTTGCGGAACAGGATCGTCGACTCGTTGCTGCGGGTGGCGATGAGGTCGTCGAACCCGTCGCGGTCGAAGTCCACCACGGAGAGGCCGCCCAGGGTCAGGGTCCGGTGCCGGTCCACAAAGTCCTGGAGCAGGCGCTCGTTCTCGGCGCTGGTCCCGAAGGTCAGCCCGACCTCCATGGTTCGGTCCACGTAGCGCGCCGGATCATCGCACTGGAGCCGCACCCCTGCGCCCAGGGGGTGGAGGTCACTCGTCTCGCAGAAGTGGAAGCGCGAGAGCCGCCAGTCCTCTCCGGGCGCGGTGCGCGCTTCGATCTCTGCATAGAGGGTGATGTCCACGCGCTGAGCGGGCGTTTCCTGCCCCGTGTCGACCTCCGGCGCGTCGCCGAGCCCGGGCGGCGGCTCGACCCCGGCCCAGCGGAGGCGGACACGACCGGTGGCGCGCTCGCCCGAGGGCTCAAGCTCGAAGCGGTCGAGCTCCAGCTCCACACGCTGCGGGATGCGAGTGTCGGGCCCGAGGTCTCGAAGCAGTGCCACGAAGGCCCCCGGGTCGCGGGTGAAGCTCCTGTTCCCCGTCATCCAGCGGATCTGGAGCCCCGCGCCCTCCTGGGCGTTCCCCGGGCCCCGGATCAGGGCGGCGAAGTCGCTCCTGTCGACACAGCGGGTCGCCCGCTCCAGGTCGCCCCGGGCGAGGGGCTCGAGGAACAGCGCGAGCAGGTCCTGTTCGAGGCGCAGGGCCTCCGGCTCTGTCCGAGCCAGGTCGAGCACCGGGCTCTCGGGCGGAGCGGGGAACGCCGAACGCCAGCCGACCGCCCCATCGCCGCAGCTGAGGCTGCCCGTCACGGCGAGCAAGGCGGCGAGCAGGGCGGGGGTGGAGGTCTTCTTGGCGATCACGGGATGGAACGTACGGCGCTCCCTTCGGGGCCGATGGCGTGAAGTCTACAATCGCCGGCCATGGAGCAACGCGTCACCGCTACCGCCTCGGGCCTCCTCTGTTCGGCCCTCGTCTTCTCCCTCACCGGGTGCATGGGGCCCGGTGTCGATCCGCCGGCGGCTCGCGGCTCAGACGCAGAGCCTCGCTCGGGGCCGGCAGGAGGCTCCCCAGCAGCGGACCCGACGGCGGCGACCCCGGCCGAAGCGGACCCCGTCGCCGGGGCCGTTCCCCAACCGCCTGAATTGACGCCGGACCCCCAGGCCGCCGCGCGCCAGATGGCCGAGATGATCGGGCTCCTGAAGGAGGTCGAAGGGGCGCCGCTGATCGCCGCCTACGCGGAGTCGAACGGCGTCGACGGCGCCGCCAAGATCCTCGTGCGGCTCGACCCCGAGCTCCGGAGCAAGCTGATCCGCGAGCTGCAGAAGTCCAACCCGGACGACGTCGCTGAGTACATGGAGGCGCTCGCCGCCGCCGCCGCAGAGGGCGCGCTGTCCGCCGAGCTGCTCCGCGAGGAGGCCAACCGGGTCATCGACGACTGGCACACCGCCGCGGCGCGTGGCGATCGAGACGGCTACCTCGGGAGCATGGCGCCGGACGCTCGCTTCCTGGGGACCGACTCCACGGAGCGCTGGGACCTCGCGGAGTTCACCAGCTACGTGAACGAGCACTTCGAACCGGGGAGCGGCTGGACGTTCCTCCCGGCCGAGCGGGTCCTGCAGCTCTCCGCGTCGGGCAACTCCGCCTGGTTCGACGAACGACTCGCCAGTGAGAGCTACGGGGAGCTCCGTGGAACGGGCGTCCTCGAGCGAGTGGGCGGGGCCTGGAAGGTCGCGCACTACAGCATGACCTTCACCGTGCCCAACGATGTGGCGGCGGACGTGGTGGACGCGGTCGGTCGCTCCTCCCAGTGACCGCGGCGTCCGCCGCGGCGGCCGGTCAAACCAGGGCGCGCGAGGCGCCGCGGCTCCGCCACCAGAGCCACGCGGTCTGGACCAGCCCCGCGATGACGAAGGTGACCAGCGCCCAGTTGAGGCCCGAGACGCCGAGGTCGTCTGCGCGCAGGACGCCGAGCTCGAGCAGCCCCCAAGCGAGGGCGAAGTAGATCAGGACCGCCTCGGTGATGGGGCGGGTCTGGTGGGCGTGGACGAGGAGCCCCTGGAACCAGCTCTGGGCGACCTGGTAGGCGGGCATGAACAGGCAGAGGGCTGCGCCCAGGCGGGCCATGGGGATCAGCTCCTCCGGGATGCGCTGGACCTCGCCGAACCAGAGCCCCGAGAGGGGCGTGAAGGCCATGACCGCCAGCACCGCCGCGGTGATGGTCGCGAGCCCGAAGCCGAAGCGGCGCAGCGCCCGCGGGCCCCCGCCGAGGGCGACGAGGGTGACCACGACCTCATTGAAGGCCATGCCGACGCTGCGAGTGGTGAACACCAGGGAATGGACGGGGCCCCACGCGGCCACCGAGTCCAGAGCCCGCGGCATGCGGTTCATCCCGGCGGCGCCGATGGGTTGAATGAAGAGCGTCACCAGCGGGGTGAGGGCGAGGGGCGTGTAGAACCGCAGGAAGCGCGCCATGTTCATGGCTTCGCCCTCGGGCTCCTCCCGCAGGGCCCCATGGATCTCCTTGACCCGCCAGTGGGCGTAGAGGGCCTCGGCGGTGACCCCGGTGGCCACCCCGAAGCCCGCCACGGCGATCCCCGAGAGGCCGGTCCACACGCCGAGCCCCGCCAGGACCCCGGCGGTGGCCACGAGGCGTACGGCCGTCCCGACGCCCACGGCGCCGCTCCGCTCGAAGCGGATGAGGGCGCCTTGCTGGGTCCGTCGGTAGCCGATGGCCAGGGTCCAGGGGGTCATGATCTGGAGCCCGACCCGGCCAGGCTCCAGCACGCGGACGTCGCAGCCGAGGAGCTCGAGCGCGACGAAGTCATAGAGCGGCGTGAACGCGATGAGGGCGTGCAGCAGCGAGAGCAGCACGCTGAGCACCACCCCGTAGCGGAGGACTGCCGCGTAGCGCCGCCAGGAGGTGGATAGCCGCGTCGACGCGGCGAGCATCATGATGATCGGGCCCTCGATCACCAGGCTGATGGGGAAGACCACCGAGCTCCAAGCGGCGAGGTTGATCTTGGCCTCGGGGAGCCGTGACATCGACGCGATCACCAGCGTCGGCTCCATCGCCATCAGGACCCAGCTCGCCGCCAGCGGCGCCCAGAGGCGGAGGACCCGGCGCACATCCACGGGCTCATCGCCCGGAAGGGGGTGGTCGGGGGGCGTGGGGGAGCTCAAGGGCGGAGAGCGTGCATCGGCGCCGGCGCCGAAGCAAGGCGAACCCGGCGCGCGCGCTGCGCGGGCCGGGTTCGCCGGGGGGGGATCGTCAGATGCCGCCGCCTTCGGGTGGCGGCGTCATCTTCAGGGGGACCGGGTCGGCGGTTCCGCTGTCGGTCGCGCCCGACGGGGCTGCCCCTTCCTCGGGTCCAGGCTCGGGCTCGGGGGCGGGCTCGGGGGCGGGCTCCATCACGCCCTCGGGGCGCAGGCGGAAGCTGGTCTCCTTCCAGGTCGGCAGGGCGTACGCCCAGCCCTCCGTGGCGGCCCGGAGCTCGGTGAGCTCCGCCTCTAGCTCGGCGCGTGACGGCCCCTCTTCCTTCGCCTCGGCCTCGCCGGGCTCCTCTCCCGTGGCCTGGGCGGCGTCCTCGGACTCGGGCGCGAGGTCGAAGGACACGCGCGACCAGGTGATCATGGTCTCGGGCTCGTCCGAGCTGGGGACCTTCATGGTCTCCACGCTCACCTGGAGGCCACCTTCGGTGGTGAAGGTCGCCGTGGAGATCGTCTCCTCCGGCCAGGTCAGGGAGTCCGCCTTGCGCACGTCGTCGAAGCGAAGCCGCTGCAGCGCGCCCACCAGTTGAGCGGTGCCGGAGGGCGCCTTGGCGACCATGCCGTCCGGGATGTTCCGGACGACCATCTCGTTCTGCCCCATGTCCTCGCGCACCGCGACCACCTCCTGGCCGTCGGGGTGGGTGATGGTGGCCGCCGAGATCCGGCTGCGGTCGATGTTGAGGAACTCCTGGTTCACCCATCCCAGCGTCCGGGAGTCCACCCCGAGCTTGCCCGCGGCGAGGAACGTCTGCGGCCCCTCGCCGGGGAGGGTGTAGTACTGGGCGTCAGGTGTGACGCCCATCTGGGCGGCCGCGGGCTCGGCCCGGCTCGTGCGCTGGTTCCCGATCAGGACGGTCTCCACCGTCGCGCCGCTTCCGTCGCTCAGGGTGACCCGAACGGAGGACGCCCCCTCGCGGTCCGGGGCCACGAGACCCAGGCGCTCGTGACGGTCCAGGTTGGCGGTCTTGGCCTCGAGGCGCCTGGCGTCCCGAAGGTCGAGGAGGAGGGTCCGGACCTTCTCCTCGTTCGCCGGGTAGTCCGCGGCCTCCGAGAGGACCCAGCCGGCGTCCGTGGCGCGCAGGGTGGTCGGTCCGTTCGCGGCCTCGATGAGGATGCCGCGGACGTCGTTCACGCGCTCGACGAGGCCCGGCAGCAGCCGCTCCTCGAGGTTCGCCGGGCGCGAGTCCCGGTCGCGCCCCGCCTGGAGCGTGGCGGTGGCCGCGACGGTGGCGACCGTGGCGGCCCCGAGGATCAGGATGGTCTTCTGGTTCACGACTTGGCTCCTCCGCTCCGGGCGGATCGAGCGCCGGCCCGGCCCATGCGCACGCTGAGCGTCAGGGCCGCGAGGATGGCGGGGATGAGGAAGATGTTGAGGAGCTTCAGGCGGGTCCCGAGGGCGTCGATCTCCGCCCGCAGGTCGCGCTTGACCTCGCGCAGCTTGCGCCGGGTCTCGACCTGCTCGGCCCGGAACTCGCGGATCTGCTCCTCCTGCTCCTCTGAGAGGATGAGGGCGCTGGCGGGGTCCTTGTCCCGCTGGAGCTGGTCCAGCCGGGCCTGGGTGTCGGCCAGCTTGGCCTCGAGCTCGACCTCCTCCGCACGGTAGCGCTCCTGCGCCTCCAGCATGAGCGCCTCCTTGCGGGTGAAGGGCCGGCTGAACTCCGCGCGGCTTCGCAGGCTGATGAGGTCGCTGCTGCCGGACATGTTCTCGAGGGCGCTCACCAGCAGCGAGGCGTTGTCCACCTGGGGCTGCAGGCGGACGTTCCCGAAGATGTCCTGCATGGGCTGGGCCCAGACCGAGTCGTGGAGCATGTCCGCGTCGGCGAAGATCAGCGCGTTGAACGGCGCGGAGGACGCCGTGAGGTGGGTGTCATTGGCGTCCGGCTCTCCCTCAGGGGTCTCGGACTCCTCGGCCGCGCCGGGCGCTCCCTCGGGGAACGCGCTGCGTACGTTGCCGCTCACGCGAACTGCGATCGCGGTCTCCGGGCTGTTCTCGAGGAAGTTGTCCGCGACGATCTGCGGGTCGAGCGGCCCCATGAGCGACAGGGTGTCCACCGTGCCGCCCCCCGCTTCGGTGGTGGTGACCAGGGTCTCCACCTTCACGCCCTCGGGAGCGTCGTCCGCAGGGGAGAGCGCTCCCGGCAGGAAGAAGCGGAGCTTGTTCACCGGGGAGGTCAGGATGTCGTCGCCGTTGATGGTCTCGTCGGTGACCCCGAAGGCGAGGGGCATCTGCACCGGCTGGTTGGCGCGATCCCTGACGGTGAGGGCGCCGACGGAGTCGCCGACCACCCGGCTCGGGGTCAGCTCCACGCCCCAGGCGCGGAGCAGGTCGTCGATGCCAGAGTCGCTCGTGTTGTTGAGAGCGGCCATCGGGTCGCTCGACTGGCGCGCGGGGTCCAGGTAGCAGAAGGGGTCCACGAAGGCGACGACCTTGCCACCGGCGAGGGCGAACTGGTCGATGGCGTAGCGGCCCTCGGAGGTCAGCCCCTTGGGGTGCACCAGCAGGAGCAGGTCGATCTCACCGTCGAGCTCGGTGAGCGTCGTCGGGTCGAGGTCCACGATCTCGTACCGGCGCTCGATGAGGTCCAGGATGGGCCAGGGCGGCAGCTGCTGGGGCGGCTGGCCGGGCTGGGCCGCGGGCTGGGAACCGCCGCGGAGGGGCAGGGAAGAGATGATCCCCACCAGGGGCAGCGAGGGGTTCTCGAGCCGATCGATCATCTCGGTCAGCTCGTACTCGAGGAAGCTCTCCCGGCGCGGATCGAGGACCGGAAGGACCTCCTCGTCGTCCACCGAGTTCGTCCCGACGATGCCCATGTAGAGCCGATCGCCCTCGGCGTTGGCGACGCGGCCCTGGATGCCGTAGCCCACCGCGAGCTCCTCGGCCTCTGAGTAGGGCTCGGGGTCGATGATCTCGAGCCGGAGCTGACCGCCGGAGAGGGCCACGTACTCCTCGAGCATCTCGCGGACGCGCTCGGCGTAGCTCAGCAGCGGCGGAGCCTCGGTCGCGACGGACTTCGCGAAGAAGAACCGCAGGGTGATGGGCTCCTCGAGACCCCCGAGGATGTTACGGGTCCCCTCGGAGAGCGTGTAGAGGCGCTGCTCGGTGAGGTCTGCGCGGACGCCGCGCAGTAGCGGGCTCGCCAGGAGGTTGAGGGCGAGGAAGAGGGCCGCCGCGAGCAGCAGGCCGAGGGTGGTGTTTCTGGGGTTCATCGTGCGTCAGTCCGCTTTCTTTTGGTCAACGATGACGGCGCTTCCGAAGAGGAAGAGCGCGATGACAGAGAGGAAATAGAGGACGTCGCGGGCGTCGACGACGCCGCGGGTGATGGCGTCGAAGTGGTCGAGGAAGGAGAGGTTCCTGATCGACGCGACGAACCACTCGGGCGCCCAGCCGCTGATGGCGTCGGTGACGGCGGGGAAGCCCGCGAGCACGAACAGCAGCGAGGCGGTGAAGGTGAGCACGAACGCGCTCACCTGGTTCTTGGTGAGGGCGGAGAGGGCCGAGCCCACAGCGAGGAAGCTGCCGGCCATGAGGAAGCTGCCCACGTAGCTCGCGAGGATCACGCCGTTGTCCGGCTCGCCTAGGTAGTTGACGGTCAGCCAGTTGGTCGACGTGAGCACCAGCCCGAGGCCGGTGAAGGCCCAGGCGGCCAGGAACTTCCCGAGGACCGCGCCGCCGGTGGAGATCGGCAGGGTCATCAGGAACTCGATCGTGCCCGAGCGGCGCTCCTCGGCCCACAGGCGCATGGAGAGCGCCGGGATGAGGGCCAGGTACAGCCACGGATGGAAGGTGAAGAAGCCTCGCAGGTCGGCCTGCTCCATCTCGTAGTAGCCCCCGAGTTGCCAGGTGAACACGCCGGCGAGGATCAGGAAGATCACGAGGAAGACGTAGGCCACCGGGGTCCCGAAGTACCCCGCCAGCTCGCGTCGGAAGACGGTCATGGTTCCACGCATGTCAGGCTCCTTGGGCGCTCTCGCCGGTGGTCACGGTGCGGAAGACGTCGTCCATGTGCCCGCGGTCCACCGCGAGGCTGACGAGGTCCCACTCGGCGCCCGCGGCGACCCGCTGGACGTCCTCGAGCAGGGGGGCCTCCGAGGCTGGGAAGACCACGAAGCGGGTCTCCTCGGACACCTCGACCACCTCACCCACATGGGAAACGGAGCCGAGCTCGCCGAGGGCGCGCTGGGCTTCGGTGGCGTGGGCGCTCGCCACGGCCACCTCGATGGCGCCGGCGTATCGCGACCTGCCGCGAAGCTCCGCGGGGGTCCCGTCGAACTTGATGCGGCCCTGGGCGACGATCATCGCGCGGCTGCACACGGCCTCCACCTCCTCGAGGATGTGGGTGGAGAGCACGATCACCTTCCCGGCGGACATGGCCCGGATGAGCTCGCGGACCTCGTGCTTCTGGTTGGGGTCGAGCCCATCGGTGGGCTCGTCGAGCACCAGCACTTCAGGGTCGTGCAGGATGGCCAGGGCCAGCCCGACGCGGCGCTTGAAGCCCTTGGAGAGGGTCTCGATGCGCTGGTCCATGACGGTCTCGAGGTGGACCAGCCGGCAGACCTCGTCGATCCGCTGGGCGAGCCGGTCCGCGGCCATCCCCCGGGCCTGGCCCACGAACCGCATCATGGAGCGCGGGTTCATGTCCGGGTACAGCGGGGCCCCTTCGGGCAGGTATCCGATGCAGGCCTGGGCGCCCGCGGCGTCCTTGAGCACATCGTGGCCGCAGACGCTGATGGCTCCCGAGGTGGGGGTGAGGAAGCCCGTGACCATCTTCATGGTGGTGGACTTGCCAGCTCCGTTGGGCCCGAGGAAGCCGAGGACCTCGCCGGGTTGGACCCGGAAGGTGAGGTCATCGACTGCCGTGATGGGGCCGAACCTCTTGGTCAGGTTCTTGATCTCGATCATGGCGCGAGATGGGGTGCTCTGTGGCTGTTGGAGGGGGGCCAGCCGGGGACGGCAGGCCTGATGCGCGTCGCTACGCCCCCGGGCTGGAGGCGTTGGCGATGGGAGAGAATATTCAGAGAGGGGGGGCGGGCGCCACCGGGGTCTTCGTTCGGTGTCGGGAGCCGCCCGGAGCGGCTGGGAGGCCGCGGCGGGCGGGGGCACCCCCGATCCGGGATCCCCCTTCAGGTGACGCGGCGCTCCGAGCCGATACCCACTCCATGAGAGCGCCCGACCGTGCATTGGTCTCGATCCCGTCGATCCCCCAGGCCGCCACCGGGGAGATCGAGTCGGTCAGCTCGGATCCTACCGGACTGCATCTCGTGGTGCGCTACCCCGCCTCGGCCGCCCCCGTCTTGCCCGTGGGCCGCACTGGTGAGCTCCGGGTGCAGCACGGGGCTTCCGGCGAGGACCTCGTCATCCTGGGCAAGGTCTCCCAGCGTGAGGACAGCGACCAAGGGCGTCGCTACCACTTCCAGCTGGGCGCCAGGGCCCGCCAGGCCCTCGGCCCGATCTTCGAACCCCGCCGGACGGATCGGGTCACCCTCGACGGGGAGGTGACCGTGACCCTCGAGGTCGAGGGCGGCGGTGCCCATGTCGAGGGCACGGTCCGGGACCTCTCCACCTGCGGGGGCTGCGTCGAAGTCCCCTGGGAGGCCGAGGCCACGCTGCAGGACCACGAGACCGTCGAGGCTTCCCTCCGCGCGGAGGGACGGCGAGCCACGTTGCGGTTTGGTGCCAAGCTCAGGAGCCGACGCCTTGGCAAGGGGGTGATCCTCCTGGGCCTCGAGTTCGAGGCCCTCCCGGGGCGCCCCGACGCCTCGCCCGAGGCGCAGTTGGAGGACTGGGTGAGGGCCTTCATCCAGGGGTCCAAGGGGTCCTCGGCCGACGTTCGCCGGAGCGCCTGACCCCCTCAGGGGCGCCAATCCAGCCTGCCCTTGCGCACTGGGGGTGGATCTTGGCACCTTCACGGCAGCGCATCCCGGCCCCGGTTGCGCGGACTTGGGGCCTGTCAACCGCGCGGAGGGGGAGATGTTCGGCCGATCCAAGAAGCGTGACCTGAGAGCTGCGGAGACCCTGGCTGCCGAGGTGAAGGCGCAGCGAGAGGTGACCCAGGAGCTGGTGGAGCGCTACGAGCAGCGCACCAAGAAGACGGTCCAGGCCATCGAGGCCGCCAGCAAGGCGCGGGAGGAACGCGACGAATACCGACGCGTCCTCGCGGCGGCCATCGCCAGCGAGCGACGCCAGGAGCTCCACGTGACCGGCCTCGAGCGGGAGCTCAAGGAGGTCAAGGAGGGCGTGTTGGCCGAGGCCCGCGCCCGCGGCGCCGCCGAGTCGGCGAGCGAGAGCGCGCGGGCCAGGGTCCTCGAGCTGGAGGCGGAGCTGCGTGAGGCTGCCCTGCGCCTGGAGAAGGAGCGCGGGGACGCGGCGGATCGGGCGTGGGCAGAGCGCGAGGCCGCGCGGGCCGAGATGGTCCAGCTGGTGGCGAGGGGCCGCGACGACGCGCGCACGCTCACCGCGGAGGTCCGGCGCGCCCTCGGCTGGATGGGCATGGGAGCGAGGGACGCGGGCGGCAATCCCGTCGAGGACCCGACCGTGACGTCGATCCTCCGACAGCGTGGGCGAGTGCTGGGAGGCCTCGCCCTCGGGGCCGCCCTCGTCGGCGTCGGACTCACGCCCGCGGCCATCCTCGCCGCCGTGGACGCGGAACGCGCGGCCTACATCCAGCTCGCCTCCGGGGCCTCTCCTTGGCAGCTGATCCTCGGCGCGCTGGGTTGCTTCGGCGCGGCCGTCTTCCTCTACGGTCGAGCGCTCCGTGACCTGCGATCGCCCGGGCCTCGCGCGGAGGTTGCCGCCCCGCCCGCCGTGGCGGAGTCGACGGTCTCCTCGCCGCCCGCGTCGGTGGAGGATCCCCCGGCGCCCGCGAGCGTGGAGCCTGAAGCCGAGGTCGAGGCTGAGCCCGCGGCCGAGCCTGCGACCGAACCCGTGGCCGGGACCGAGGGAGAGGGAGAGGGAGAGGGAGAGGACGGCGACACGGCGGAGCGCGACCGCCTGACCTGAGCGGGGTCCAGACGGCGGCGCCCGTCGCCCTGTTACCGCAGTTCGCGCCGTGGACTAGACTGGCCCCATGCTGGTCACGTCCTTCGCGCTGCTGCTCGCCCTGGCCCCCGGGCCGGCGCCGATCCAGGTCCCAGGCGCCGAGGGGCAGCCTCAGATCACGCGGGCCACCGTGCCCCCGGCACCCAACTCCTTGCTGCCCCTGGTGGAGTCGGTCCCCGCGGGAGGAACGCCCACCTGGCCGGCGACGGTCGCGGAGTCGAGCGGGTTCACCAGGAGCTCGACCACGGCGGAGGTGACGGCCTTCCTGGAGTCGTTGGATCCTCTCCCGCGCGGCGGCTGGCTCCAGCGCCGGGTCATCGGCCAGACCTCCGAGGGGCAGGACCTGATCGCGGTCACGGTGACGGCCCCCGGGTCGGCGGAGGAGGTGGCGGCGCGTCCCGCGGTCCTGGTGAACGCCAACATCCACGGCGGCGAGATCGAGGGGAAGGTGGCGGTCCAGCTCCTGCTCCGCGAGTTCGCGGTGGGGTACCACCGCCCCCTGGCCGAGCGGCTCCGGCTGACCTTCGTGCCGGTCTACAACGCCGACGGCAACGACCGCATCGCGCGCACCAACAGGGTCACCCAGAACGGGCCCGACGGGGGGGTGGGGGAGCGGCCGAACGCCATGGGCCTCGACCTCAACCGGGACTTCGTCAAGGTCGAGTCCCCGGAGGCGAGGGCGCTGACCGGGCTCGTGAACGAGCTTCGGCCGATCGCGTTCATGGACCTGCACACCACGAACGGCTCCTACCACGGCTACGACCTGACCTACTCGCCCAGCCTCTCGCCCAACGCGAACCCGGCGCTCGACGCCTACGTGCGAGGCGCGCTGCTCCCCCGGGTGCGCGAGCGCCTGCGCCTCGCGCGCTTCGAGGTCTTCGACTACGGCAACTTCGAGTACCCGCCCCGCAAGCGCGGGTCCCGCGGCGACCGCGGCGACCCCGTGGCCTGGTCCACCTACGACTCGCGGCCGCGCTTCGGGACCAACCTGATGGGGCTGCGGGACACGGTCTCGATCCTGTCGGAGGCCTACAGCTACCTGCCGTACCGCCGCCGGGTGGAGGCCACCTACGCCTTCACCTTCGCGAGCCTGCAGCGCATCGCGGAGGACCGGGAGGCCATCCAGGAGCGGATCGAGGCCTCGCGGGCGGGGCGGGTTGACGCGAACGGTGAGGTCACATGGATGCTCGGCGTGGACTGCGAGCTCGCGCCGGGGCGCCAGCTCCCCGTCCGCGTGAGCGCGATCGACACGGTCGAGGTGGACCTCGACCCGGAGAAGCGCGGGATGCAGGCGGGGACCCGCCGCGTCGCGCGGGGCCCCGAGTCCGTGCGCGTGGTGGAGATGGAGGTCCGGGACCGCTTCCAGCCGACGCGGATGGCCGAGGTGGGCCGGTGCTTTGTCCTGGCGGACCCTTCCCAGGCGGTGCTCGAAGCCCTGCGCGTCCACCTGGGTGACGACGGCGGCCTGCGCATGCTCGCGGAGGACGTCGAGCTGGAGCTGCGCCGCTTCACCGTGTCGTCGGCGGACCGCGCCACGCGCCCGTTCCAGGGGCACCGCGAGGTCTCGGTGGAGGGCGAGTGGAGCAGCCGGGTGACGAAGGTCCTGGCGGGGGCGGTCCTGGTGCCGTGCACCCCGCTGACGGCCCACCTGCTCCACCCCGAGAGCGACGACTCCCTGACCACGTGGAACTTCTTCGACCACGCCCTGTTCGAGGGCTCGCCCCAGGACGGCTGGTCCGGCGCTCCCCGTCCGGGGGTGTTCCACCCCGTGGCGATCAGCCGCGTCGCCATCGGTGAGCCCGTGCGCTGACCCCGCGGCCGGGACCGGGTAGAGGGTGGCACGCCCGCCTGGATTCGAACCAGGGACCGTCCGCTTAGAAGGCGGGTGCTCTATCCAACTGAGCTACGGGCGCATGTGGTCGGGGTGACTGGACTCGAACCAGCGACTCATAGCACCCAAAGCTACGCCTCTACCAACTGAGGTACACCCCGACGGGACCGGAGCGTAGCCCAATCTCGGCCGGGGGCCTAGGGAGCCGCGCGGCATCGGGGCGCCATCCCAAGAGATGTCCCTGGGTTCCCCCCGGGTCCTGGGCAGGATCGCGTGGCCGCGCGGAAGTCGGGCGGATACCATCTCTGCCGAGCGAAGCTCCCTCCGGCCCCCTCTTTCACATTTGCAGACGCGCCCCATGTCCGATTCCACCCATTCGATGAAGGTCCTCGTGATCGGCTCCGGCGGCCGAGAGCACTCGCTCTGCTGGAAGATCGGCAAGTCGCCCATGGTCTCGGAGGTCATCTGCGCGCCGGGCAACGCCGGAATTCGTGAGGTGGCGCGGATCGCCCCGGTGGCGGCCAACGACCTCGCGGGCCTCATGGAGCTGGCGGAGGCGGAGCGCCCCGGGCTCGTGGTGATCGGCCCCGAGGATCCCCTCGCCGCCGGGCTCGCCGATCGGATGCGCGACGCTGGCTTCCGCGTCTTCGGACCGGGTGCGGAGGGCGCGCAGCTCGAGGCCTCGAAGGCCTTCTCCAAGGATCTCATCGAGCGGCACCGCATCCCTACCGCCGCGGCCCGCAGCTTCGACCGCTCGGGTCAGGCGAAGGGCTACCTGGAGAGCTGCACCACCTGGCCGCAGGTGGTGAAGGCCGACGGGCTCGCGGCGGGCAAGGGCGTCTACATCTGCCAGGACCTCGCCGAGGCGAAGGTTGCGGTGGACGGGATCATGGAGCAGGGGCGTCACGGAGAGGCCGGGTCGCAGATCCTCATCGAGGAGTTCCTCGTGGGCGAGGAGGCCAGCGTGTTCGCGATCACCGACGGCGACGCTGTGCTCGTTCTCGAGCCGGTCCAGGATCACAAGCAGGCCTTCGACGGGGACGAGGGACCGAACACGGGCGGCATGGGCGTCTACTCGCCCGTCCCCGAGCTGAGCAAGCGGATCTACAAGCAGATCGAGCAGCATGTGCTGCTGCCCTCGATCCACATGCTCCGCCGTGAGAAGATCGCCTTCCGTGGCGTGCTCTTCATCGGGCTCATGCTGACCGAGGGGGGGCCGCGGGTCATCGAGTACAACGTTCGCTTCGGCGACCCCGAGTGCCAGGCTCTCATGCGCCGGCTGAAGAGCGACATCGTCCCGATCCTCATCGCCACCGCCGACGGGACGCTCTCCGAGATCGAGAGCCCCGAGTGGGACGGGTCGACCTGCGTGGGGGTGGTGGCCGCCGCGGAGGGCTACCCGGAGTCGCCCCGCAAGGGAGACGAGATCACGGGCCTGGAGGAGGCGGCTGCGGTCGAGGGCGTGGAGGTTTTCCACGCGGGGACCAAGCTGCACCGCAACCTCGACGGCGACGAGGAGGTGGTCACCAACGGTGGCCGCGTGCTGACCATCACCGCCGTGGGCTCCACGGCGGACGTGGCACGGGAGCGGGCCTATGAGGCCTACGGCAAGATTCGATACGACGGCAAGTTCTGCCGGACGGACATCGGCCGGCGCCGGGAGGCGCGTAAGGAGGCCACCTCGAGAGCGTGAGCGTGTCCTTGGAACGCCCCGGGCAGCCCCTCCGCCTCGGCGTGGGGATCTGCGCCCTCGACGAGGAGGTGGGGCTCGGGCGGCTGCTCCCGCGCCTGATGGGAGAGGGACTGGATCGGGCTGACGTGGTGGTGGTCGCCGACGGAGGGTCGGCCGACCGATCCCGTGAGGTGGCCCGGGAGAATGGCGCCCTGCTGCTGGACGGGACGCGCGGGCGCGGTCCGCAGCTCGTGGCGACAGCCGAGCGACTGCTGGAGGAGGGCGTGGAGGTGCTCCTCTTCTTGCACGCCGACAGCCTCCCCGGCGACGGGGCGCTGGCGGTCGTCCGGAGCGCGTTCTCGGATCCCCAGCTCGTGGCCGCTGGCATGAAGCAGCGCGTGGACGCCGCGGGGCGGGTGTTCCGCTGGATCGAACGGGCGGCGGACGGAAGGGTCCGCCGAGGGATGGTCTTCGGGGACTCTGCGCTCTCCGTCAGGGCGCCGGACTATCTCGCGGTGGGGGGCTTCGAGCCCCTGCCGCTCTTCGAGGACGTGGAGCTCTCCGATCGACTCCGGCGCCGCGGGCCGATCAGGCTCCTCGAGGAGGCGGAGATCCTCGTGTGCGCTCGGCGGTGGGAACAAGAGGGGGTCTTGCGGTGCACCCTCAGAAACTGGATCCTCAGGGCGCTACATCGCTTGGGTGTGGCGCCGCGACACCTCGCCCGGCTCTACCGTCCGTTTCGGCGTGGAGCCACAGGCTGACCCCTCGCGCTTCCCTTTCCATGCCCTCAGCTTCTCCGAGCGGCCCGACTCCGACGAACAACCCCATGGATCAGAGCACCATCGAGCGGCGCTTCGAGGAGTACCTCAGAACCGAGAGCCTGAAGATGACGCCCCAGCGTCGGCGCATCTTCGAGAAGGCCTTCGAGGTCCATGACCACTTCAGCGTGGAGCGCATGTACGAGTGGCTGAAGGAGGAGGACGGGCCCGCGGTCTCCCGCGCTACCGTCTATCGCACCCTGGAGGTGCTCGAGAGCGGGGGCTTCATCGAGGCGGTGGAGACCGGCCGGGGCGAGGTCGTCTACGAGCACGTGCTCGGCCACGAGCACCACGACCACATGATCTGCGTCATGTGCAAGCGCATCGAAGAGTTCCAGGATGAGGAGATTGAAGCCCTCCAGCGCAAGAACGCGGAGCGGCTCGGCTTCGTCATGACCGGGCACATGCTCCGGCTCTCCGGGATCTGCGGGGACTGCGCAGATGAGCTGCGCGAGGACGGCCGCCTCGAGGAAGAGGTGGCCCGTCTCCGCTGAGGGATGCGCACGCGTCCCCCGGGCCGCTGCGCGAGCGCGACCTCAGTTGAGGTCGCGGATCAGGCTGTCCCGGACGCTCGTCGCGATCTCGTCGCTGTAGACCAGGTAACGCTTCGCGGCGACACGGATCCGCGTCTGGTTGGCGTCGTAGGTTTCGACCTGGACGGTGACCAAGGCGCTGTCCACGTAGGTCTGGATCGTGCGCATGTCCTCGTCGACCTCGATCAGGTCCGACGTCATGTGAGACATGGTGTCCTTCGCGCAGGCCCAGGTGAAGTCGAGCCCTTGGGGGACCACGCTCGACTGGGCGTTGTCGACGAATTCGTCGTTGATGACGATCGCCGCTCCGACGACCGCGACGGGGGCGCACGACGGCAGTGCCGACGCGCCGAGAAGACCAACGAGGGCGGCCGCAGCCGCCGGGAGAGAGATGCGCCTCATGATGAACGCGACTATAGAGAAGCGCCCATGGCCGATTCCACCAGCGCCCGGTAGAAGGCGAGCCCTTCCCCCTCGGATCGGCTGGCGGGGAGCCGGGTCCAAGTGGGGTGGGCCCAGGGATCGAGGTTGCGCTCGGGGTGCGGCATCAGCCCCAGGACCCGCCCGGTGGGGTCACAGATGCCTGCCACGTCCCCGGCGGCCCCGTTCGGGTTGGCTGGATAGCCGACCTCGCCCCCGTCCTCGCTCACATAGGTCAGGGCGATCTGGCCTGCGGCCCTCAGCCGCTCGAGCGCGGCGTCGTCTGTGACCGCGAAGCGCCCCTCACCGTGGGCCACGGGGCAGGGCATCCGGTCTCCGGCCTTCAGCCAGGTGCACCGGCTCTCCTGGGCCTCCAGCGTCACCCAGCGGCACTCGTAATGGTTGGAGGCGTTGGCGAAGAGGGCCACGGAGCGCTCGTTCGGAGCGGCCTCGGGCTCGAAGAGCCCGGACTCCACGAGCACCTGGAAGCCGTTGCAGACCCCGAGGATCAGGCCCCCTCGGTCCACGTGGCTCCGGAGGGCCTCGCCCAGGTGGTTGCGCAGGGAGGCGCCCCACACGCGGCCCGCTGCGAGGTCGTCGCCGTAGCTGAAGCCGCCGGCGAAGACCAGGACGCCATAGCCCTCCAGCCGGCCGGGCTCCCGGACGGCCACGTCGCTCCGGAGGAGATCGGCGTCAGCGCCGCCCATCCTCAGGGCCCTGAGGGTCTCGTCCTCGCAGTTCGTGCCCGGTCCACGGAGGACGAGCGCCTTGGGTCGTGTCGCGGTGGTCGTCATGGTGCTTGCCGGCGGGCGCGTGGCCCGCGGGGCCCAGATTCTGCGCTCTGGACCCGCCCCATGCGAGTCACAGCAGCAGGATGCGCTCGGCGGCGGCCAGAAGGTCGTCCACGGCGTCCACGTAATGGCCGGACGACTCGGCCTTGCGGGCCTGCTCGGCCCCCTTCCCCGTGCGGACGAGCAGCCCCATGACGCCGATCCGCTCCCCGGCCTTCAGGTCCCGCATGGAGTCCCCGACGCACCAGGATCGTTCCAGGCTGATCCCGAGGGTCGCGGCGGCCTCGAGCATCATCCCGGGGCGCGGCTTGCGACAGGAGCAGTTGGCCCGGTAACCCGGGCGCCCCTCCGTGGGGTGGTGGGGGCAGTAGCCGATCCAGTCCAGCTCAACGCCCTCGGCGGCGAGGAGAGCCCGCAGGCGGTCGTGGATCTCGGCGAGCCGGTCCTCGTCGAGGAGGCCGCGGGCGACCCCGCTCTGGTTCGTCACCACGCAGAGCAGGTAGCCGGCCTCCTTCAGGCGCCGGAGGGCTTCCGCGGCGCCCGGCAGGAGCTCGAGGTCGGCGGGGTCAGCGAGGTAGTCCACCTCGCGATTGATGGTGCCATCGCGGTCGAGGAAGACGGCGGCGTGCTCGGGCACCGGCTCAGCGGCCCCCTTCACGGGAGCGGGTCATCTGCACGTGAATACGGTTGGGCATCTCCCCGTCCCGGTTCTTGATGGGGAAGAAGAAGTCCTTCCCGGCCAGGAAGATCGGGAACGGCCACGAGGTCAGGTTCGTGAAGCTGTCCATGTAGAAGATCACCAGGTCCCGCTCCCCGATCTTCCAGCGCCGGGTCTCCGTGCGGTATCCGTCGAGTCGGAACTCCACCTTGTGCGGTTCGTCCGGGAGCTGGATCCGAGTGGGGGTCGAGAGCCCGACGCTCACGCCGTCGATGAAGACCTCCGCGCCCGGCGGGCTCGAGTCCAGGACGATGGGGCGCCGGGCGGCGATGCACGCCGTGAACAGCGGGACTGCGGCAAGGAGCAGCAGCGCGCTTTGGGTCCGGCGCAGGAGGGAGTGGGAGGCCATGGTGAAGATTCTGGGTCGGACCGGCGCCAATGGCCAGCCACGACTTGTCTCGGTCAGCGGACCGCGCGGCCTTGACGAACTCCCAGACTCTCCCGGGAGGCCTCGAGTCCCCCAAAGGGACTTCCCGCGTGAAGGGGCTCCTGGGCTCCTGAAGGGGGCTGGCGGGGGACGATGGCAAATTCGGCTGGATCCCGCTGTCCCCAAAGCGATCATGCCAACGCCGATGGCCTCACCGCTGACCTCCTCCGCCGACTCGACCGGGTCTAACCGCGCGTCCGGCCCGCTGCCCGCCTTCGAGGCGGAGTCCTCGAGGGCCGGGCTCGGCCTGCTGCTCACGGCGCTCGTGCTGGGGTTGCTTCGCTTTGTCCGGCTGGGCGAGTGGAGCCTCTGGTTCGACGAGGTGCTGACCTGGGGGGACAGCCACGACTCCCCCGACGGCCTCGTGAACCCCGTCGGCTACTGGCTGGTCCGGCAAGCGGTGGAGTGGACTGGCGGCGAGCCCACGGAGCTCAGCCTGCGGCTGCTCCCGGCGGTCGCTGGGTACCTGGCGATCCCCCTGGCCTACTGGGCCTTCCGGCCGCTCGCAGGGTCCACGCGGTCAGGCATGGCCGCCCTGCTCCTCGCGGTGAGCGCCTGGGAGCTCCAGTGGTCCCAGACGGCGCGGTTCTACACATTCGTCCAGCTGACCTCCGTGGCCGGGGCCGGGTTCACGATCCGAGGCCTCCTCGCAGGGCGCTGGCCCGTGGTCGTCGCCGGGGTCCTCGTGGCCGCCAGCGGCGTCATGTTCCACCTGCAAGGGGCTCTGGTGGCGGCGGCGCTCCTGGCGGCCGCGGCGGTCTCACCACCGCTTCATGGGGGCGAAGCGCGGGTCTTCGGTCGCGCGGCGGCCATCACCCTGCTCCTCCCAGCGCTCGTGGGCGCCCCGCGGATCTACGGGGCGTGGTCGAGGTATCAGGAGACCAAGGCCGTGGCCGATCCGGTGGGGTCCATCGTGCACCTCGCGCTCTCCACCGGGTGGTTCGTGACGCCGGCGCTCGGGGCGGCGGCGCTCGCGGCGGTCCTCCTCCTGCTCCGGGCAGGGGACGCCCGCGGGAGGTTCGTGCTCGTCGTGGTCCTGCTCGGGGCGGGCGCGCTCGTTGGCCTGGCCGCCGCGGCCACGGTCTCCGCCCAGTATCTCTTCTCGTTCTTCCCCCTCATCGCCCTCCTGGCGGCCTGGCCCCTCGGGAACCGGGAGGTCGGGGGGCGCCCCGTGCTGGGGGTGGCCATCGCCGTGGCCCTCGTCCTCCCACAGCTCGCGGGATCCGCGCTTTACCTGACCTCGGAGCGCGGCCAGCGCCCCCGATGGCGCGACGCGGCCGAGTTCGTGGCCGCGAATCGTCAGGAGGGCGAGGCTGTCCTCTCGGACCCGGCGGCCGTCGTCGAGTTCTACCTCGGGGACCGGGACCCCCGCCGGGTCCGCAAGTCCAAGGACGTGGTGCTCTTCGACGCCTACAACCCCTGGTTCGTCCGCCGCGAGGTCAAGAGCGGCAAGTCCGTCTGGCTTGTCCTGAGGAACGACAACCTGATGACCTACGAACCGGCGCTCCGGACCAAGTTCAAGGCGTACGTCCAGGAGCACTTCAGGCTCCTCAAGCAGTTCCCCGTCCATGTGACCGGTCGAGACCTGTCGGTGGACGTCTGGTACCACAAGTAGGGCTGGCGCCCCTGGGCCGAGGGAGGTCTCAGGCCCTGGACACGAAGTCGCCGGTGTCGGTGTTGACCTTCACCTTGTCGCCCGCGTTGACGTGCAGGGGCACCCGGATCTTGAAACCGGTCTCCAGCACAGCGTCCTTCTTGATGTTGGTGGCGGAGTTGCCCTTGACCGCTTGCTCGGCCTCGGTGACCTCGAGGACCACCTGGGTGGGCAGCGCGATGGACACCGGGGTGGTCTCGTGCCACGTGATCTCCACCTCCTCGGACTCCCTCACGAAGCACATCTTGTCCTCCGCCATCTCCTTCTCGAGGTTGAACTGGTCGAAGGTCTCCGAGTCCATGAAGACGAAGTCACCGGTCGCCTCCTGGTAGAGGTACTGGGCCTTCTTCTTGTCCAGGTAGGCCACCTCGAACTGGTCGCCAGCGGCGGGGCGGAAGGAGCCGCTCCCGCCCGTCTGCAGGTTCTTGGTCTTGACCTGGATGATCGCCCGCCAGTTACCGGGCGTGCTGTGGCTGTAGTCGGTGATGAGGAGGAGCTGGCCGTCCCTGAGGAGGACCTGTCCCTTGCGCAGTTCGGTCGCCTTGACGTTCATCTGGATCTTGGGTGGAGCAAGCGGCCCTGGGGGCACCTGCGGACAGGCAGGGGCGGGGGCGCTGGCGGAGAGCATAGCCGGGCGGGACACGCGGCGCCTCCCGCACCCCGCAGACCTCAGTATTGGCGCCTCTGAGTCGAGGACGCGATTTCGAGGGCCTTGCGGTACTTGGTCACCGTGCGTCGGGCGATCTTGATGCCGTCGGAGTCCTCCAGGGCCTTGGCGATTCCCTCGTCCGACAGGGGCCTGGCGGGATCCTCGGCGGCGACGATGGCCTTGATGCGTTCCTTGATGGAGATCTGGCTGGTCGCCTCGCCGGAGGACTTGGTCGTGCCGCCGGTGAAGAAGAACTTCAGGGGGAAGATCCCGCGCGGCGTCTGGGCGTGCTTCCCGGCCACGCCCCTGGAGACAGTCGAGATGTGGACGCCGATCTCGTCGGCGATCTCCTGCATCCGGAGCGGCTTCAGCGCCTCCTTACCGCGCTCGAGGAAGCCCCGCTGTCGCTCGAAGAGGGCGTTGGAGATCCGCTCGAGGGTCGACTGCCGCTGGGCGAGGGCGTCGATGAACCAGCTCGCCGCCTCCAGCTTCTTCCGCGCCCACTCCCGCTCCTCGGCGTCTCCTTCCTTGAGGAGCTTCCGGAAGGCCTGGGTCTGATACATCGGACTCATGCGGAGGCTCGGGGTCCGCTCACGGTCGAGGCGGATCTTGACGGTCCCGTCCTCCTCGTCGAGCTCGACCATCACCTCGGGGTGGATCACCTCCGCGGTGGTCTCGCCGAAGCCTGCGCCCGGCGACGGGTCGAGCCCCTGGAGGAGCTCGATCGCGGCCTTGACCTCCTCGAGGTCGTGGCCCGTCGAGCGAGCGATCTGGGGCAGCCGGTTCGCGCGGACGTCATCGAGGTGCCGCTCCACCAGCTGGCGCATCAGGGGGTTCCAGAGCCCCTTGTCCGGGAGCTGCAGGAGCAAGCACTCCCGCAGGTCAAGGGCGCCGAGGCCGGGGTGCACGGCCTCCCGGAGCCGTTCGAGCGCGTCGCGCACCTCGTCCTCGGTGACGATCATCAGGTCATCGACCGCGGGGGCCTCCCCTGCTATCGCTCCGGCGACGGGCACAGGGGGCTCCTCCTCGGCGAAGACCGGGCCTGAGCCGCGGCTCTCCGCCTCGTCGAGGATCGCCTCCGCTCCCTGGGTCCCGAGGGCTCGCTGGACCTCGCGGGTCAGCTCATGGGCGAGGGTGGACGGGGTCTCGGTGAGGTATCCGCGCTCGTCCAGGGACCACACCACGTACTCGAGGACGGTCCGCTCCCGGTCGCTGAGCTCCAGGGCGCTGAGCTGGTCCAGGATGTCGGCGGCGAGGGAGCGCGCGCCCTCAGGCGCGTTCATCATGGCCTCGTACTTCCGGTCGCCCTCCTCGCCCCCTGCGGCCCGCGGTGGGCCGCCGTCTCCGAAGTCCCGGTCGATGCGCTCCAGGTAGTCCAGCATCGCGTCAGCCCCGTCGGATGCGGGCCCGGCGTCTGCCCGCTCGACACGGGCCTCGGGGCCGCCGCCGTCCGCGGAGTCCGACCCGTCGGCGTTCGCGGCGTCGCCATCTGGCTCGACGACCTCGAGGAAGGGGTTCTCCGTGAGCTCCTGCTCGATGCGCTCCGACAGCTCCAGCAGCGGGAGCTGCAGGACCTGCATCGCCTGGATCATCTGCGGCGACTGGATCAGTCGCTGCTCCATGCGGGCGGATTGATTGAGGCCGAGCTTCAAGGGATGAGGGCGGGCGGGTGCGCGCGGTCCCAGCCTAACGACCCGCGTGGTCGCCCATACCTCGGACCTCTCAGCGATCGTCGCCCGATGGATAACTCCAGGAGGCCGTGACCCCGACGTCGGGCTGCTGTTGGCGCTCCGCAATGAGCCTGAGCGGGAAGGAGCGCTGGCTCCGAACGGGGAGCTGCAGCCGCCCGCTGTCGCCGTTGCCCGGGGCGTGCTGTCGGGTGCCCGACAGGCCCAGCCGGACCCCGTGACCCACCACCTGGTCGCCGCGCAGGACCGCCTCCACCAGGGTGCCCGTCACCACCCGCTCGATGACGGGCTGGCAGAGGGCTGCCTCGTTGGCGAGCTGGGGCTCGTAGCCGACGACCATGGTCGTTTCCCTCGTGCGTCCAACACGCACGAGGGCACCCGCGACGGTGGGGACCGTGGCGGTGAAGCCGTCCCAGGAGACCTTGACCTCGGCGGGGGCGGACAGCGGATCCAGGGCCTCACGGAGTCGACGGAGTCGTCGGGCGCGCTCGGGGGAGTTGGCCGGTGCGATGAGCAGGCACTCGGTGGAGCGCGGTGGCCGGGCGCCTCGGTCCGGGAACTGACGGGCCTCCAGCTGCGCGAGGCCGGCGGGGGTCTCGCCGGGAGGAAGCGCGGGGGGGCCGTCGGGGGCGAAGACATGGGGCGAGCGGAGCCTGGACCGCCAGAGTCCCCGGGCGAGGTCCACCACGCCCCCGTTCGCCGCCCCGGAGTGGCGCGCAGCGGCGCTCACCTCGAGGATCAGCTGGGCGGTGTCTTCGGTCGGGCCGCTGACCATCAGGCGCAGCGGTCCGGTGCCTGGGACGAGGCCGGCGAACATGACCTGGGTCGCTTCGAGGACGGGCTGCTCGACCTGACCAAGGGCCAGCAGTTCCGTGTCGAAGGTCTCGATTGAGATGAGCCGCGACACATCGAGGAGGCCCTGGACGAACAGCTGCCGCTGGCCGTCCGCGTCGATCCTTGTGGAGGCCCAGAGGTGGACGAGGTCGCCGACCAGCGCGTGCCCCACCCGGGGCGCTCCGATCACTGCGTCCTGGGCCACCTCGATCCTGTAGCCGTGCACGTAGGAGTGCTGCTCTTGCTGACCGAAGACGCCGACGCCACCAGCGCGCACGAGCCGGCTCCCGTCGATCAGCGGGGGGCCGTCCGAGCCCGCGACGGTGAGGCGAACGTTGACGTCGAATCTCAGCTCCGACAGGGCGCCCTCGAGGGCCTCGAGGGCGTCGCGGGCAGCCTGGTGCGACGGGGCGGGGCCACGGACGAGCAGGGAACCATCCAGGAGCTGGACGTTCCCACCGGCAGCGGTGGCCGCCTCCATGGCGAGGTCCTCGGCGAGGCGCGCGGGCAGCTCGGGCCCGAGGCTGGCGGCTGCCGGAGAATCCCCCGCGTCCGGTGCGATCAAGTGCTGCCCGTCCAGCGCTGCCGCCTGGGGCTGCGGCTCCTCGTTCAGGGCGCGGATGGGCACGAGCGCCCAATCGGTCTGCTGGACCGTGGGGGACGTGGCCACCGGACCGCCGGCAGCGAGGGGGGCGAGTCCCAGGGCCAGCGCGGCCAGCCTGACGGCTTTTCGAGGCCGGAGAGACGGGCGGTGTGTGGTGTGGCCGGAGTTCATGGGTGGACTAGCGATCAGGACGCGCGGGGTCACGGGGCGTGGGGCGGGACTCCAGCGCCATCCAGGGTGGCGCGGCGGGCTCCCCTTCGAGTATCACCTGCCGACATGAACGAGGCCACGCTCACCATCCAGACCTCTGGAAACGCCCATACGGTCCCGCTACGGCCGGGTCTGACCCGGATCGGGGCCGAGGGCGCCCGCGGGATCCACGTGGCGATCCCGGGGGCCGAGGGCGAGCTCCACCTCTGGGACGACCCCCACAAGGTCGTGAGGGTGAGCGGAGTGGCGCCGATCACCGTCGGAGGGCAGACGGTGGAGGAGTTCGCGCTCGACCACGGGGCGAGGTTCGAGTGGTGCGGGGCTCAGTTTGAGTTGGACCTCGCAGTCGATGTCCTGGAGGAGCTCGCGACCCCGCCGCCGGCGCCTGCCGTCACGCCGGCCGTTGCGCCCGCTCCGCCGGCCTCTCAAACCGGGAGCGGCTCCGGGCTCGACCCGATCGAGGTGCAGGCCTTCGAGCGGGTCGCCGCGGGCATCCTGGTGGATGTCGGATTGGCTGACAAGGCCGTCGCCAAGCGCTGGCAGGCGGCGGTCATTGCCCAGGAGTGGGACGCTGACGCCGCCGCCAAGGCCATCCTGCAGGCTTCGCGGGGCGCGACGTCGGACCCCAAGTTCCTGGCCCGAGCCAACCGGCTGGAGCTTGACCTGCTGATGGCCTCCTTTCAGAGGGGCGTGAAGGGCACCTCCCGGAAGGTCAGGGGGGCGGCCAAGAGCTCGACGGCCTTCTTCGTGGCCAACGTCGTCGCGCTGAGCGTCTACAGCGCGATCATATTCGCCCTGCTGATCATCGCACGAGTAAGCTACGAGTGGGACTTGAACGGGATCATCGACGGCATGGTCGACGCAGTCACCCCTTGATCTCCCTCGCCCCAGTCCTCCCTGGCTCCGCTCCGATGGGGTCCCGGAACGGGCCGGACCCTCGCCGCCTGCCACCCTCCGTCCAACTCCGAATTCAAACGGCCCCACCTCCGAGCCATCGGAGCCGTTGACGCGATGACCCAGAACGACGCTGACAAGAGCCTCTTCTCGCTCGCCCAGATCCAGCACCTGATGCGCGTGGAGTTCAACCGTGCGCAGCGATACGGCTACGCGATCTCCTGCTTGATGATCGCGGTCGACCGCCTCGGGCACCTGCGGGACATGTATGGCTACGACTCGAAGGAGGAGATCGTCGACACGATGATCCGGCTCCTGAAGTCGGAGACGCGGAGCTCCGACTTCCTCGGCCGCATGGCGGATGACCGCCTCCTCGCAGTGGTCCCGCACACCGACGCCACGGGGATCGATGTCATGAGCGCCCGCCTCCTCGATGCGGCCCGTCAGCTCGAGTTCATCAGCGAGGGACGCCAGATCCGGGTGACTCTCTCCCTGGGCGGAGCCCACGATCCCGGCAGCACCGCCGAGCGCACGCTCTTCTTCGATGCCCTCCTGGAGGGGGCTGACGAGGGCCTCGAGGAGGCTGTGGCCGCGGGCGGCAACCGCTCGGGCTTCGTCCGACCGGACCGCGTCGGATACGGGGAGGTTCACCCCCTGGCGGCCATCGCCGCGGAGGAGGGGACTCGGAACGCTGACAGCGAGGTGCTCGAGCAGCGCCGGATCGACGGCTCGGACCCCTCCGACGCCCGGCAGGGATGAGGGTGCTCCTCGCCGAGGACGAGGTCACGATCTTCGTGACCCTCCGCGACGCACTCGAGGATGCGGGGCACGAGGTCATCGGCGCAACGGACACAGCGAGCGCGCTCAAGGCCCTCGAGCTGGAGCCCGCCGCAGACGCGGTGGTGACCGACGTGCGCATGCCAGGCGAGGGGGGGCTGGCGATCCTCGACCGCGCGATGGCGCTGGACCCCGAGCGGCCCGTGCTGCTCATGACCGGCTACGCCACCGTGGACGACGCGGTGGACGCCATGCGCCGGGGCGCGGTCGACTACATCCAGAAGCCCTTCCGGAACGAGGCGGTGCTGCGGCGCCTCGACACCCTCTCGCGTGTCTCTGACCTGGAGGAGGAGAACCGCGAGCTCCGCGAGAAGCTCGCGGCGGCGGGCCCGACGGGGATCGACGGGATCATCGGCTCCTCGGATGCGATGCAGGCGGTCTTCGATCGCGTGCGGACCGTGGCGGCCACCGAGGCGACGGTGGAGATCGAGGGCGAGAGCGGCACCGGTAAGGAGCGCGTCGCCCGCGCAATCCATGACCTGAGCCCGCGGCGAGACGGGCCGTTCATCGCGCTCGGCTGCGGCGCCCTCCCGCTGGACCTCTTGGAGGCGGAGCTCTTCGGGCACGAGAAGGGGGCCTTCACCGACGCCAAGCAGGCGCGCCGCGGACGGGTGGAGCTCGCCGATGGGGGCACCCTCTTCCTGGACGACATCGACGACATGCCGCTCCCGCTGCAGGTAAAGCTGTTGCGGGTGCTGCAGGAGCGCCAGTTCGAGCGGGTCGGTGGTGAGGAGACGCTCTCCTCGGACTTCCGCGTCGTCGTCGCGACCAAGGTCCCGCTCAGGAATCTGGTGCGCGAGGGGGGCTTCCGTGAGGACCTCTTCTATCGGGTGCACGTGGTGCCGGTGGCCCTGCCGCCGCTCCGCGAGCGGCGCGGGGACGTCCCGCTGCTCCTGCAGGCGATGATCGAGCGGCACGGTGGGGGGCGCGCCTTCGAGGTCACCCGCTCCACGCTGAAGATGCTCGAGCGATACGCGTGGCCGGGCAACGTGCGTGAGCTGGAGAACTCGGTCCAGCGCGCGATCGCCTTGGCCGGGGGCGGCGCGCGGCTCGAGGCGGAGGACCTGCTTCCCCAGGATGGGCGCTGGCGCTCCACGGCGGAGGTCCAGGTGGAGGTCCGCCCCCTGCGGGAGGTCACGCGCGAGTGCGAGGTCGAGCACATCAAGGTGGCGCTCGAGGCCACCGGCGGCCACCGGTCCCAGACCGCCGAGCTCCTGGGCATCTCGCGCAAGGTCCTCTGGGAGAAGCTGCGGGACTTCGGGATCGACCCCGAGGAGTCCGGTGACGGGGGCTGAGGGGCACGGCGATCCGGCGCGCCTCCCCGACGGCGCCTGCCCGGCCACCCGAGTGAGGCTCGCCGCGGGCACGCTGGTCATCACGGACCTGCACCTGGCGCCCCTCGGAGACGCGCGTACGAGCCGTTTCGTGCAGCTGTGCGATCAGCTGGAGGGGGTCCCTGCCCTGGTCTGCCTCGGCGACCTGTTCGACATGTGGGTCTGCCGCCGCCAGGCGAGCATGGAGGGATCGGTTCCGGTGCTCGACGCTTTCCAGCGGCTGGTCCGGCGGGGCACAGAGGTGCACCTGGTGCCCGGGAACCGGGACGCTTTGCTCGGCGCCTGGTTCGAGCGGCGCACGGGAGGGAGGCTCCACCGGGACGGGTTCGTGGGGGTGCTGGACGGAGGCGAGCGGGCGGTCTTCGTCCACGGAGATGCGCTCTGCACCCGGGACACCGGATACCTCCGGCTGCGTGCACTCTGGAGGTTCTGGCCCATGCGTCTGGTCTCGTGGCTGGCCCCCATGTGGTTCGCGCGCCGTGTCGGGTCCCGCCTGCGCGGGATCTCGGAGTCCACCAAGCCCACGAAGCTCCCTGACGAGAAGGCGATCCAGCGGGACGCCGTGCGACAGGTGGCCCGGGAGGCGGGAGCGACGGCGCTCGCCTGTGGGCACGCCCACGACGTCCGGGACGAGCCCCTCGGCGACGAGGCCCACCCCCTTCGCTGGATCGTCGTCGGCGCCTGGGAGTGGGAGCGCGACCTCCTCCGGATCGGGAGGGGGGGGAGCCTCGAGCTCGGCTCGTGGGCTAACATTTCCGCCCGATGAGCCCCTCGTTCCGAATCCACGTCTGCCCCCACGCGGGGGGCCACCGATGATCATCGCCATCGACGGTCCGGCCGCGTCGGGCAAGAGCACCCTCGCGCGCGCCCTCGCGGCGCGGCTGGGCCTCACCTTCCTCGACACCGGGGCCATGTACCGCGCGGTGACCCTGGCGGCGCTCCGGCGGGACGTCCGGCCGTCGGACGCGGCGGCGTGCGCCGCGCTCGCCGGCGAGGTCCGGCTCTCATTCGACGCCGAGGGCCGGATCCTGATCGAAGGGGAGCCGGGGGAGCCTCACATTCGGGGCGTGGAGGTGACCGGTCACGTTTCCGAGGTCGCCGCCCATAGCGGGGTCAGGCGGGCCCTGGTCGAGGCCCAGCGGGCCGTGGCCGCAGCGGCGGTCGAGGCCGGTGGGGGCGTGGTCGCCGAAGGGCGCGACACCACCTCGGTGGTCTTCCCTGGAGCTGACCTGAAGGTCTTCCTGCTGGCCAGCCCGGCGGTGCGCGCCATGCGCAGGGCTCGGGAAGAGGGCCGCCCCGAGATGGCCGCCACCTACGAGGCGGACCTCGCTCGTCGCGACACCCATGACAGCCAGCGGGCCGATTCGCCCCTCCTGGAGGTCGAGGACGCCGTCCGGGTGGACACCGACACCCTCTCTCCCGAGGCCGTGCTGGACCACGTGGCCGGGCTCGCCGGCGCCAGGCGGCCCGGCTGAGCGCCGGGCCTCGGGGCGGTCTGTGAGAGCCCCGGCGAGCCTGGGGGCGCCGCGACCTCGGGCCGGCCAGGGCCTCCGAGGGCGTCCGACGGCGGGAAAGCGCCGTTTCAGGGGTCGATTCGGGCGGTGTGAGCGCGTACAACTTCCGGCTCGAACGGCGCGAAATGCCCGATTCGACAGCGCGGCGGGAGCGTTCCCTGCTGGCTGCTCCCAAGGACCAGGCCTCGGCGCCATCACCTCTCCCAGCGGGTCCCACCGACCACGCCGGGCCGCGCCCGAGACCGTAAGACACAACACGTTTCATCCATGGCCGTCGCCTCGCGTCGCGTCCGCAAGTACGAGCTCGACCCTGTCGAGTTGGAGAAGAGAGTCGCCGAGTCCTTCGGCACGGAGACTCTCGAAGACCTCGCGGAAAGCCTCAACGAGTCCATCGTTGACATTCTCCCTGGCCAGATTGTCGAGGCCAAGGTCGACACCGTCGACGAGCGCACAGGGCTCGTCATCATGGATGTCGGCGGGAAGGCCGAGGGCCAGATCTCGCTCAACGAGTTCGGCGATGAGCTGCCCACCAGCGGCCAGGTCTTCGAGGTCTACTTCGAAGGCCTCGATGAGAACGACATGTCGGTGCTCTCGAAGCGCCGTGCCGATCGCCTCCGCGCCTGGGAGCACGTCTCCCAGAAGTACGAGGAGGGCGACGAGGTGCAGGGCATCGTCCAGCGCAAGATCAAGGGTGGTCTGCTCGTGGACGTCGAAGGCGTCAACGTCTTCCTCCCCGCCAGCCAGGTCGCGCTGCGCCGCACGCACGACATCTCCGACTTCATCGACGAGCCGGTGCGCGCGCGCATCATCAAGATCGATGCGGAGCGCATGAACATCGTCGTCTCCCGGCGGAAGCTGCTCGAAGAAGAGCGCCAGAAGCAGAAGGAGACGCTCCTCAAGGACATCACCGAAGGCCAGGTCCGTATGGGCACGGTCAAGAACATCGCCGACTTCGGCGTGTTCGTCGACCTCGGCGGCATCGACGGCCTGCTCCACATCACGGACATGTCCTGGGGGCGGATCAACCACCCCTCGGAGATGGTCCAGCTCGAGCAGGAGCTCGAGGTGCAGGTCCTGCGCGTCGACTTCGACCGCGAGCGCATCGCGCTGGGTCTCAAGCAGAAGACGGCCTCCCCGTGGGACGGCGTCGAAGCCCGCTACCCGATCAGCAGCAAGCACAAGGGCGAGGTCGTGAACATCATGTCCTACGGCGCCTTCGTGAAGCTCGAGGAGGGCATCGAGGGCCTGGTGCACATCTCCGAGATGTCCTGGACCCGCCGCGTCAACCACCCGAGCGAGCTGGTCAAGACCGGCGACCCGGTCGAGGTCGTGGTGCTGGAGTTCAACCACGGCAAGCAGGAGATCTCCCTCGGCATGAAGCAGGCGGAGATGAACCCCTGGGACATGGTCGAGCAGCACTACCCGATCGGCACCGTCATCGAGGGCACCGTCCGGAACCTCACCAGCTACGGCGCCTTCGTCGAGATCGAGGAGGGCATCGACGGCCTCCTGCACGTCTCTGACATGTCCTGGACGAAGAAGGTCAGCCACCCCTCCGAGATGGTCAAGAAGGGGGACCAGATGCAGTGCGTCGTCCTCTCGGTCGACATGGAGAAGAAGCGCATTGCGCTGGGTCGCAAGCAGCTGTCGCCGGACCCCTGGCTCGAGCAGATCCCGGGCAACTACCACGTTGGCGACCTGCTCTCCGGCTTCGTCACGAAGATCACCAACTTCGGTGTGTTCGTGAAGCTGGACGACGACCTCGAAGGCCTGCTCCACATCTCGGAGCTGACCGATGACCGCGAGGCCAAGCCGGAGGACATCCTCCAGCCGGGTCAGAAGGTCGAGGTGCGCATCATCCGCGTCGACATCGACGAGCGGAAGATCGGGCTCTCCTTCGTGCACGCGGACTTCGACGCGGGCGAGAACCTGCCCGCCGAGGAGGTCGCGGCCCTGACGGACGCGCTCCCGAAGGAGGAGGCCCCCGCAGAGGAGGCCCCCGCAGAGGAGGCCCCCAAGGCGGAGGAAGCTCCTGCTGCAGAGGCTCCGGCTGCAGAGGCTCCGGCTGAAGAGGCTCCGGCTGAAGAGGCCCCGGCTGCAGAGGCCCCCGCTGAAGAGGCCCCCGCTGAAGAGGCCCCCGCTGAGGAGGCTCCCGCTGAGGAGGCTCCCGCCGCCGAAGCGCCGGCCGAGGAGGCCGGTGACGAGGAGGCTCCGAAGGAGGGCGGCGACGCCTGATTTCCTGGTGACCTGGGGCGCCCGTGCGGTTTGTACGGGCAGCTTCCGCTGAAGGGCGGGGACGGCGAGGTGCCGTCCCCGCCCTGCGTTAACCTGATCTTCTGCCCGCGCCCGGGCGCCCACTCCATGTTGCTTCGGTTCTCCTCGCTCCTCGTCGCCAGCATGGCAGCCTTGCTGGCCCCCGCCTGCGCGTCGCTGGGCGGGGGCGCGCCGGAGCGCACGGGGCCGGGCGCGGCCATGGGAGCGATCCACGTGAGCTACGCCGCGGCCTTCGAGGCGCTGAAGGAGGCCCTCGAGGAGGATGACCTGCTGCTCGCTCGCTCCACGGCCCGTCAGCTTCGGGGGCGCTTGAGCCGCGAACTGGAGTCGTCGATGTCGCTCTCCCAGGCGCGCAAGCGAACCGACGGCGTGGCCGCACTCACCCTGTCGGGGATGCTGCCGAGCCGCGAGAGCGTCGAGGCTGCCCTCCTGGCCGTGGAGCGCTTCGAGGACATCATCAACGGTCGCGAGCGACTGGCGGCCGTGACGCTCAGCATCGAGCTCCGGCGCCTCCCCGGGGAGGAGCGGGTGGAGGCCCGCCTGGCGGGGGAGTCGAGCTGGGCCGAGCCCCTCGTCATTCGACCGTTCGCGTCGTCGATCCTCATCGGTCGCCTGCACGTGGACAAGGAGGGTTTCGAGGTCAGCTGGAGCGAGACCGTTGTGCTCGAGGAGGGCGTGGAGCTGGCCATGGCGGCCGGGGGCACGGCCTCCATGCCGCTGGTAGAGCTCCCAATCCAGGTGCCCGTGGGTGCCATGGCGACGCGGATGTCCGTGACCCTGGTGTGCACCGGCGGGGAGGTAGAGCAGGCCGGGGACCGCTTCCCTGCCCGCGTGATCACCGTGCGTGAGGCGGAGCGGACCGACATCGCGGGGTGGATCCCCACCGGTCTCGTGGAGCCCCAGCGCCTCGTCCGGCTCGTGGAGCAGGGGCGGGGCCACACGGACGTGCTCCTGGAGTGCGCGATCCGCATCGCGCCCTCCCGGCGGGCGGAGGCCCTCGACGGGCTGGGGCGGGCCATCCAGACGCTACCCGTCGAGGCCGTGCGGCCCGTGGTTCCGGCGATCCGGTGGCTCATGGGGCTGAGCGGGATCGACGGGTTCGGGCGGGACGAGCGGGACTGGAAGCAGGTCCTGGCCGAGCGCTACGACCGTCGCGTGGAGGCGGGCGAGATCGAAGGCGTTTCAGCCAGTCGGTGAATCGGCCCCTCCGCTCCCGTAGGATCCTCATCCCATGGACACCCAAGGCCCTGAAGTGGACCGTCAGCTCGCCGTCTTTCAGCGCGGCGTCTGTGACCTGATCGAGGAGCAGCAGCTGCGCGGGATGATCGCGAAGTCGCTGTCCGAGGAGCGACCGCTGCGCATCAAGTTCGGCATGGACCCGAGCTCGCCGGACCTCCACCTCGGCCACGCGGTCCAGCTCCGCAAGCTGCGAGACCTCCAGGACCTCGGCCACCAGATCGTCCTCATCGTTGGCGACGCCACCGCGATGGTCGGTGACCCCAGCGGCCGCAACAAGCTGCGCCCCGTCCTGAGCCGCGAGGAGGTCGACGCCAACCAGAAGACCTATGTGGAGCAGGCGGCTCGGGTGCTGGACATGGGGCGCACGGAGGTGCGCCAGAACTCCGAGTGGTTCGACAGGATGAACTTCGAGGAGCTGCTCCGGCTCACGACCCGCATGACCGTTGCGCAGATGCTGGAGCGTGACACGTTCCAAACGCGCATGGAAGCCAGCGAGCCCATCGGCATCAACGAGTTCCTCTACCCCCTCATGCAGGGCTGGGACTCGGTCCAGGTGGAGTCTGACCTCGAGCTCGGTGGCACGGATCAGCTCTTCAACCTCCTGGTAGGTCGACGGCTGCAGGAGCAGATGGAACAGCGGCCCCAGGTCGTCCTGACCCAGCCCCTCATCAACGGCCTGGACGGTCGGAAGATGAGCAAGTCCTACGGGAACTCGATCGGGTTGACCGCGTCCGCCAAGGACATGACCTTCCGGATCATGCAGGTGGACGATGAGGTGATGGGGGACTGGTTCCTCCACCTCACCCGGCTCGACCCGCCCAGGATCGAGGAGGCCCTGGCGGGCCATCCGCGCGAGGCCAAGGCGCTCCTGGCGGCGGAGGTGACGGCCTTCTACCACGGGGAGGAGGCCGCCCGCGAGGCCGCCGGGCAGTTCGATCGCGAGGTGAGGGACAAGGTGCTCCCGGACGACCTCCCCGAGGTCGCATGGAACGCGGGGTGGGGAGAGGCCCTCCCGCTGCCGAACCTCCTGAAGGAGCTCGGGCTCTGCCAGTCCACCTCCGAGGCGCGCCGCGCCATCCAGCAGGGCGGCGTCCGGCTCGACGGCGAGGTGAAGAGCGACGCCCGGGAGGAGCTCCCTCGGCCTGTCGAGCCGCAGCTCGTCCAGGTGGGCAAGAAGCGAGTGGCGCGGCTGCTCCCGAGCTAGAGCTCGCGGCTGGCCGCTCGGCCCGCGGGGGGAGGGCTTAGCCCTCGACGACCTGGCCGCTGAGCCGGACCGGCAGCTCCGTGCTGGCGCCGTCCGGTCCCACGCCGCCCACCGGCTCGTCGAGGACGAAGACCACGTCACCGGAGACGAAGCCCGGGCTGGCCCCGGGGAGCATGGTGATGCGCACGCTCCACGCCGCCGCGCGACCGTCGGCGTCGGGCTGAATGGGAGTCGTCACAATCTCGAGCGGGACCGGCGTCGCACTGTCCACGCGGGTCTCGAGCACCTTGATCTTCGCGCCGGGGACCAACGCGTTGAGCTCGCTCTCGAAGAGGGCCCCCTGGGAGGAGGGGACGGCGCCCAGGGTGATGAGGGGCTTGGCCAGCACAACGTCGGGGACGACCTGGGCGATCACTGGGACCTCGAGCCGTCCGCCATCGCCCTCCCCGTCGCGGTTGGTGGTTTGGAGGACCACGTCACCGCGGGTGACTCCGAGCGGTGAGAGGGGGTCGACGGAGACATCGACGTACCACACGAACTCGCCGCCGAAGGACTCGGTCACCAGGTCGACGACGAGTCCTTCAGGGGAACTGATGACCCCGAGGATCCTGGCCAGGGTCTCCTTGCGGTCGACGATGATCTTGACCCGCGCCTTGCCCCCGTGGGAGGTCGGCGTGTTCAGGAGCCGCGCCTCTGTGGGCGCGAACATGAAGGGGCGAGTGGGGAGGAACCCGAGCTCGAGGGTGACGTAGGGCTCGAGGTCGCTGTCGGTCGTCATCCGGAACAGGGCCAGCTTGCGCTGATTCGGAGCCGTGAAGGCCGTGATGACCTCGATGGACACCTCGAGCTCTGCTCCGGGGGGCACGGTGGCGATGACGTCGCCGCGGAAGGACCGGATCTCCCTCGAAGGACCGCCTCCGTTGGGGTGGATGGTCATGCCAGCGAGCCGCGTGCAGCCGCAGGCCGCCTGCGCGTTGAGGATCTTCAGCGGGCCCTCCCCGCTGTTGCGGAACCGCACGGGCCAGGTGAGCCGATCTCCGTAGATGAGCTCGCCGAAGTCATGGAAGCGCGGGCGGGCCGGATCCTGCGGATCGATCGTCTCGAGGAGCCCCTGCCCCCGCGCGGCCGGAGCGGCCGAGTCCTGGGTGTCGGAGGCCTGCTGCGAGCCCTGCGAGTCGGCGGGGCGGCAGGCGGTCAGGGTCGCCAGCAGCGCCGCCGAGAGCGCCGCGAGGAGCGGGAGCGAGGGAGTCCTCATTAGTCGCCGCCGTAGCCCAATGAGTTCAGGGCGCCGGCGTCGGGGCCACCGTCGGAGGCGGAGGGCGGCTCGACGCGGCTGACGTCGCGCTCCGTGAGGAACGCCTTCAGGCGCGCGGCCTCGGGGTGGTCGTCGGTGTAGAGGTTCTTCAGCTCGGAGGGGTCCTTGAGCAGGTCATAGAGCTGCGAGAACTGGGGGTTACGCTCGTGCCAGATGAACTTCCAGCGGCCGTCGCAGGCCATGTAGAGGTTGTCGTACTGGTTGGGCGGGAGCTTCTGGGGCCCGGGCGCGTGGCTGTCGTAGGCGTTCAGGGCGTCGGCGTAGGCGATCCGAGGCTCGCCCTCCTCTTCGCCGCGCATCAGGTCCATCAGGGACTCGCCCTCCATGCGGGAGCGCACGGGCACCTGGAGGGCCTCCAGGATCGTGGGCGCCACGTCGATGGTGCGGACCTGGTTGCCCACCACCACGCGGCTCGGTCCGCCGGGGACGCGGATGATGAGGGGGACCCGCACGCACCAGTCGTAGAGGAGGCGATGCTTCATCCAGCCGTGGTTTCGAAGCCCCTCGGTCATACCCTGGCCGTGGTCCGCGGTGATCACGATGACCGTGTTCTGGTCCTGTCCGTGCTCCTTGAGCCAGCCCCGGAGCCGCGCGATCTGGCGGTCCATGAAGGCGAGCTCGGGGTCGTAGATGCGCTCGCGCCACTCCAGGGTGCCCGGCATCGTGCGGGACTCCGCCGCGGTCGGGTAGGTGATCCCGTAGTCCGCCACGAACTCTGCGGGAGGGACGAGGGAGAAGTCGTGCACGTCGAACATGTGCAACCACATGCACCACGGGCCCTTCTCACCGTTGGCGTCCAGCCACTCCAGCGCGGAGTCGGTGGTGAAGTCGCCTCGGCGCTGGGTGGCGGTCTTCCCGCCGGTGTCCCACACGGTCCCGTGCCGCTGCTGCTTGGTGAGGTCTAGGGCCTCGAGGTCTACACCCGAGTCGAAGTCCTCGAAGCCCTGGTTCAGGTTGTATGCGCTGGAGACGGGGTACGAGCTGACCCGCGCGGCCGTCTGGTAGCCGCGGCCCGCGAGCAGCTCGGGCAGGGTGTCCACGGACTCCTTCAGACGGTGGGACACGTCCTTGCTGAAGAAGACCCGCATCCCATGCTGGTAGTTGTTGAGTCCCGTGAGGATCGACGAGTGGGACATGGGGGTGATCCCGGCGGTCGAGATGGCGCGCTCGAAGCGGGCGCCCTCCTCGGCGATGGCGTCGATCTCCGGCGTCAGGCCCGGGGCTCCCCCGTAGCAGCTCATGCGATCGGGCCGCGTGGTGTCGAGCGTGATGAGGAGCACGTTCATCTGGCGCTCGCCGTCACCACCACTGCCGCAGGCCGTGAGGCCGCCGGTGAGGACCACGGCGGCGGCGGAGAGGAGAGAGGGGAGGGGGCGTCGGCGTGCGGTCATGGCTGGAGGGGCGTCAGCTTCAGGCTGGGGCGCGTGCAGAATGGTCCTCGATTGCGTGGGTCCACGGCAACGGTCGGAGCGGGAACGATGGTGTTCCCGGGGCCAACTTCGGTCCCAGGGGCGCTGGGGGGGGCCTTCCCGCTCAGCGGTCTCCGTCCTTCGAATCTGCCTTCGCCGGGATCCGGGAGAGCAGGCGCTGCATGCGCTTCTGACCCCGGGCGTCGAGTGTCCCCATCCCAATATCGCCGATCTCCGTGGCGACCTGCCAGAGCTCGAGGCGAAGGGCGCGCTCCATGAAGAGCCCGTAGGTCTTGGTCACTGGGTAGTGGTCCTGGATGAGCTCGAACAGCTCGCGTGCGTCACCCCCGCGGGCGTCCGCGAGGAGCGCCTCGTAGACCCAGGAGGCCTGATCGATGATCTCCATCCGGGTGTCGGGGACGCTGAAGGGGAGCGGCTTGATGATCTCAGGGCCTTTCACCTCGTCCGTCGCCGCCTCGCCCTCCGCCTGAGGAGCGCCCGAGGCGGCGTTGAGGCTGGCGATCCGGCTGGCGAAGATCGCGGTCGCCTCGAGGCCGCCGCCGTTCAGGATCTCGGAGTACTGCTGATATCGACCGAGCACGGGGACAACGGAGCCAAAGAGCCAGCGCCGCGCCTCCTCTTGCCTGGGGCCAAGTCCGGCGAGCTCGATGAAGAGTTCGCGGGTCTCGAGGTCCTTGCGGCGCCACTTATTGACCCGCACGAGGTCATAAGCGGTCTGCCGATCGCCGATGCCCTGCAGGAGCCGCTGTGAGAGGATCCTCGACTCGGTCTCCAGGATCGCCACCGCCTCGGGCGCGTCCTTCTTCGCCGCCGAGATCCGCTCGAGCAGGAACTCGAGGTAGCGGCTCCTGAAGCCCGGCCGGAAGTCGTCGGCGCGGCGCAGGCACCAGGTGTATCCGTTCACCGCGTCCTTGCGGCCCTGGGGTTCGACCGCGCGGAAGCGCGTGTTGGCCCAGGCGAGCCACCGGAAGGGCTCCTCGGCGGCCTTACCCTCCGGCTTCTTGCTCTGAGAGGACTCCGTCGTGGCGCCGTAGACCGTGGCCAGGAACTCCGTGGCGCCGTCCTCGGGGGTCAGCTGGCCCACCCGGCCCCCGCGGACGAAGTCGATGATGTCCACGGTGGGGTAGCGCTTCATCGGGTTCCGGCGGGCGCCCTCGCGGTCCTCCTTGGTGTTGATGCGCACCGCGACCCCGTTCTCCGCGATCCACGCCTTCACGCCGGAGTCTCCGAAGATCGCCTTCCGGTAGCCCTCGACGGCGGGCGTCTCCGGTCCGTCGATCCAGAGGATGATCAGGAACTTCTGCAGGCGCTCTGCGCGCGAGACGGCGGACTCGAAGTCGACGTCAGCGAGCACGAGCGGTGAGTCGTCCGCCGGCTCCTGGACCGCGGCCGCGGGCGTTGCGAGGAGGAGGAGCTGGAGGAGGCCGGTGAGGAGCGCGTGGGAGAGATGCATGGGCATATCCGGATCGGAGAACGGCGGCAGCGCAGTGTATTGGACGCGGCGCCTGGCCCCGAGTTCTCAGGACAGGCGCCGCTTGGATTCACGTGGCCCGCGGCGTCGCCTCGGGGACATACGCGCTGGGGGCCCGGAAAGTTGGCTCAATCAGCCGGCGTTGCGCTCCGGCTGGAACTCGCGGAGCTTGTAGCGGTCGATCTTACGGTAGAGCGTCGCCCGGCCGATTCCGAGCAGCTGAGCCGCGCGCTTGACGTTCCAGCTCGTGGTCTCGAGGGCGTGCTTGAGGATCTGCTGCTCGTAGTCCTCGAAGCGGTGGATCGAGCCCGGCTCGAGGAGCACGGTGCCGTCGTCGACGGCGGTGGGCTCCGAGGTCACCGGAGCGGAGGGCGCCGAGGCCACGGGGGCCGTCGGGGCCGAGTGGCTCACCGGCAGGAGGGGATGGGCCGTGCACTGACGGACGACCTCGGAAGCGGTCTCGTCGGCAGACTGAACGTCAAAGAGGACGAGGTCGGGCCGCTTGCCGTTCCCGGTGGCTCTGGCGTCGCCGGCGCTGGCAGCGAAGCGAATCAGCCAGCCAAAACGGTGCGCCTCTTCGGAGACCCGGCTGCGGTCCGAGTCGTTGAGACCAAGGCACAGGACGGAACGCGGTTGATCAGAGGAGGTCATGGTCAGGAAAAGAAGTCGACGTGGTATCGCGAGGCGAGTCGCGGGATTTTGGAAGAACGCGCGCGGCTGCGCCGCAGGCGTTGGGTGAGCGGGGGGCGAGGAGGAATCCCGCCACCGCTGTGGAAAATGGATCGGCGGGCGCTTGCCTCGAAATGAAGCCGACTTCGAGGAACCGCCAACCCTGGACCAGCGGGGGGGCTCCCAGATCGCCCCAGCGTGGGGCCGTGGGAGGGGTCGAAGGGATGGACCCGCGTCGGGGGGGGGCCGCGGATCGCGGGCCCATTCCCCTGTCCACATCCGAGACGCGGGGTAGCGCCCCGTCGTTCCCCTGGATCGGGCAAGAATCTCCTGATCTGCAATAGGAGGGGCCCTGGGAGGCCTGGAAAGGGCCTGAGGCGCCAGATCCTCCCGACAGCGTGCTTCCCGGAGCGCGTGAGTGGAGGGGGATCCGGTCCCCACGACGGGTCGGGCCCGCGGGCCGGCGAGGGCCCCGTGGTCGAGGATCGTGTCCCGGACGAGGCGGCGTTGCGCCGCGGCGGCCGCCGCCCCGGCAAATGCGCTCACACACCGGTCGGGGCGTCCCGTACTGTTCCCGCGTGATGTGGATCTATGACCCATCCCGGGACCACCCCCGGGGAACCGGGCCCCTCCTGGGGGCGCTCTGTCTGACCTTGCTCCTCTCGGGGTGCTCCGGGTCCGAGGGCCCGCCCGCGCCTGGTCGAGATGGAACGCTTCCGACCGACGGGCCAGGGAGCGAGGGCGCTCCAGGGGAGCCCCCCGGGACGGGGGAGCCAGGGTCGCAGACGAGCGAACTGGAGGTGTCTACCGGGCTCGTCGTGGAGCTGGAGGAGCTCGTGGAGTCGCTCGGGGCCATCCCTGCCGACCTCAGGGTGGTCTCCGCCCCGGGCTTGCTCGAGCCGGGCGATCCCGCGGACTGGCCCGCGCCCGCTTCGGTGGGGGGGGACCCGGTCCGGATCCTGCGTGAGGTGCACCCCACCAGCGGGACCCTGCTCCGGATCGCGACGGCCAGGCCTGTCAAGGCAGAGGGGGAGGCGCCGGTCCTGCACGGCCCGGAGTGGCGCTTCCATGAGTCGGGGGCGACGCGCTCCATCCAGTGGTGGAAGGACGATGTTCCCCACGGCCCCATGAAGCAGTGGCGCCCGGTGGGGATGCTCGCCCGGGAGGGGGTCTTCTCGGATGGTCAGCGTGACGGTCTCTGGCGGGTCTTCGCCAAGAACGGCCAGCTGATCGAGCAGAAGATCTATCGCAACGGGCTCCCTGAGGGTGAGCACCGGGCGTGGTACCCCACTGGAAAGGAGAAGGAGCTCGAGTCCTACAAGGCGGGCGTCCTGGACGGGGCGCGCAAGCAGTGGGGGCGGGGCGGCCTCCTGGTGCTGACGGAGGACTACGAGGCAGGGGCCTTGAATGGCCGCTGGTCCGACTTCTTTCCCGGCACCAGCACGCCCCGGCAGTGGGGGGAGTATCGGAACGGGAAGCGCGACGGGACCTGGCGGCGCGCCTCGGAGGCGGGCGTGACCCTCTCCACCGCCACCTACGAGGATGGTGTCCTGGAGGGGCGGGTCCGGCTCTGGAGTGAGGAGGGTGTCCTGATTGAAGAAACCACCTACTCCGAGGGCCAGAAGACCGGGCCTTCGCTGACCTGGTACGCAGATGGAGCTCCACAGTCCGAAGGGCAACTGGAGAACGGCCGCCGGATCGGTCGATGGACGTACTGGAAGAGTGATGGCGCCCTGAACGAGCGCTGGTCCGGCGTGTTCGAAGACGACGAGCGCGTCGCGCCGCTGGAGTCCGATGAGGGCGCCCCACGCCCTCCCCAGAAAGACCCTCGATGATGAACCTCGCACAGATCTGCCTGCCGCTGGCCCTGGCGCTCCTCCCCTCAACTCAAGAGCAGCAGCAGGTGGAGGCGCCCCCCTCTCCGCCCCCCTTCGAGGCGCCCCCTGACGTCGTCCCCGAGATCGAGGGAGCGGTCTTCACCCGCTTCTACCACGACTCCGGTGCGCTGGCCCGCGAGGGCTACCTCAAGGACGGCGTCCGCACGGGAGTTTGGAAGGCCTGGGATGAGGCCGGCGCGAGGCTGTACCACGGAGCGTTCCGAGACTACCGCCGCGTGGGCCCCTGGGTTGTCTACGGCAAGGGAGCCCGGGCCACGTCGAAGGGGCACTACGACGAGGATGGCCTCCGGCATGGGGCCTGGGTGAACTACGGGAGCCGCGGCGACGTCCGGCTGCTGGTGCGCTACGAGCACGGCGTGCAGGACGGAGCCCTGGAGCGCTTCACCCGCGGTGGCCTGCTCGTGGAGCGGACGGTCTACAAGCAGGGTCTCAAGGACGGCGCGAGCGTGCGGATGTCCACCGGCGCCAAGGAGCTCCTGGAGAAGGGGGGCTGGTCGTCTGGCAAGCGCGTGGGACCGTGGGAGTTCTATCACCCCGGGGGAGCCCTTCAGCGAACCGGCGTCTATGTCGACGGCCGCGAGGAGGGGGAGTGGGTGCGCTACTTCCAGAACGGCAAGCGCGAGAGCGTCGGGCGCTTCGAGGCCGGTCGGGCCGTGGGCACCTGGAGGGGCTACTTCAAGCAAGGCGAGCGACGCTTCGTCGCCGAGTTCGTGAACGGGATCCAGGAGGGCGCCTTCACCGAGTGGTGGCGAAGCGGCCAGGTCAAGGCGAAGGGGAACTACAAGGCGGGCGCCTACGAAGGGCCCTGGAAGTTCTGGTCCGCGGAGGGGCAGCTCGATACCTCGCGCAGCGGCCGATACAGCAAGGGGGCACTGATCCAATGATCCTTCACGCCATCATCCTCTCTGTAGCGCCGATGCTTGCGCCCCAGGACTCGGGCGCCCACGAACTCCGTTTCGTGCCTCCCTCCGGCGACTCGCTCGCGATCGCGGGGACCGAGACCCACGACCTCCTCATGGAGTCGCTCCTGACCCGCCGGGGCACAGAGGAGGCCGCCGCGGCTCCGATCGAGCTCCGCCTGCGCTCGAAGCTGGAGACGGTGATCGCCGACGGCTTCCTGGAGGAGGGCGGCCGGCTCCGCCGGCGGTACATGGACATCTCCGGGCGCCTCGAGCTCATCGACCCCAAGTCGTACGTCGAGGAGACCGGCGAGTGGAGCGGCCAGATCATCGAGCTGAGCTCGCCCTTCCAGGGGGTCAGCGTGGCCTTCCAGCCGATCCCCGGGAAGCCCGGTGGCTTCGGGCGTCACTACGACGGCCGGGCCCTCAAGGAGAGCTTCCTCCCGACCCTCGAGGCGCCCTTCGACTGGGGCCGCTTCCTGGCGTTGGCGCCCGATCAGGCTTCGAGGTCGGTCCAGCTCGGTGACCGCTGGTCGCTTCCGGTGGAGGTCCTCCAGCCCTTGCTCGCGCCGAGCGGATTCCTGGCGTGGAGGGGCGACGAGGCAGCGGACGAGCAGATCCTGCGTGCCTTCCAGAGCGGCGTGGCCGGCAACACCTACATCGGGTTCGACGGCAGCGTCGCCGGCCAGGTCGAGGCCGAGGTCAGGGCCGTGGGGGGAGATTCCCCGCAGTCGAGCTTCGTGGAGATCGAGCTTAGCTTCGACGTCACGCTGCGATCCGACCGCTCGGACTTCGTCAGTGAGAACCGCGTTGAGGTCGAGGCCATCGAGCAGGTGCAGACCCTCGGGGCCCAGCTCGCGGTGAACCTCAAGGGGGGAGCCCGGCTGCGCTGGAGCGTGGCGGAGGGCCGCCCCTTGGGCGCGACGGTCCTGTGCGACGAGGTCGTCGAGCTCGCCGTCCAGCTCCTGCCGCCGGAGAGCGACGTGGTCGAGCAGTCGATCCGCATGGTCGGCGGGCTGGCGAACCGCCTCGAGTTCCGCCAGGTCGAGGTCGTGGCGCCCCCGCGGAGCGAGGGGCGCTGATCAGGGGACGAGCTCGACCTCGAGCGCGTCGCTGAAGGCGCCGCCTGCTGCCGAGGCGTCTTGGACCCAAACCTGATAGAAGACCCGGCTTCCGATCACGGCTCCGGGCGGCAGCGGGACCTGTGCGCTCCCGGCGCCAAGGAAGAGGGAGATCGTCGCCACGCGATGGACCGAGCCGCCGAGGAGGAGGGTCCCGAAGCCGGTGACGCTCAGGCCCGGCTGAGTCCCCGCGACGACCATGGCGGTCCCGAGGAACTGGGGCGGCGTGGCGCCCGTGACGCCGATGGTGAACTGCCCTGCGGTGACGCTGGGCAGGCCGCTGTAGGCGATTCGGATCGGGACCCCCTGGCTGGAAACTCCGGGGGACCCATAGGTGGAGGGCGAGCTCCAGGGAGTGCGCTGGGGGTCGAAGGGGAAGACGTTCGAGAGCGCCGCTACGCCCGGGGTCGGCAGGAGGACGGCGACGTCGCCCGGTCCCGCGCTCGCCGGCACGTTGACCTCGATACGCGTGCCCGCCGACCCGGCTACCGCGGGCACGGCCGCGACCTTGATCGGCGTCCCGTCGCCGGGGTTGGTGGGATCAGTGGGCGTGAACCAGACCTCGTTGTCCGTCGGGTGGAAGCCGGTGCCTATCAGGCGCAGGGCGCCGGTCGGGGTGAACTCGTAGGTCTCGATCACGGGCTTGGCCGGATCGAGGGCCCCGTAGAGGAACTCGAGCCCGGCGCGGTCGTCCTGCTCGATGGACCGCAGGTCGAGCCCCGCGTTGGCGGTCACGGTCCCCATGGTCGCGCCGGGGATCGTCGAGTGGTCGAGCCCGAGCGCGTGGCCGAACTCGTGGGTCATGACACCCTGGAGATCCACCGGGTTGTTCCCCGAGAGGATGCCGCCCGGGTCGTCGCACCACGTGACGGACCCCTCGAAGAAGCGGATCCGCCACCCGTCGCCGATGGGGATGTCGGTCTGGGCGATGGCGGCGCCCGCCGAGGGAACCGCCGAGATGATGTTGGCGTCGCGGTTGCCCGGTCCCAGCGCTCGGCCGGAGAAGAACGCGTCGAAGTTCGAGCCGCCGGAGCCCAGCTCCGGCTGAAGCGGATCCGTCGTTCCCGAGCCGTGGGCCCGTGAGCCCCACTCGGCGACCGCCTTTCGGATCGCCAGCTCGGCGCCCAGGGCGCCGGGGAAGTCCGGGTCTGGCACCTGGTTCGAGTTGGCTCGCGGACCGGTGAAGTTGTTGAGGACCCGGAAGTCTCGCTGCGTCAGGTCGAGGACATCGCCGTACACCGCGAAGGCCCAGGAGTCGGGCGTCGCGAGGAGCCCGACGACCCCGGAGAGGAGCAGCGCAGGGGCGATGTTTCGACGGAGGCTCATCTTCGATCGTCGGGGGGCTGAGGGGCGTCCCCGCTCCAAATCTAAAGGGCCCAGGCACGCCAGGTGGACGGGCGAGGGCAACTGCCGGAGCAGTTGCCCCGAATCGAGCGCATGAAGGTTGCCAGCGGCGCTTCGAGGCGGAAAATCGTGGCCTCCAAACGCTGCGGGTGAGACCCGCGGTCCAGCGGGATTGGTTCCCCAGGAGCCCCACAAATGACTGCCCAGACAGAAAAGCACAGCTTCGAGGCGGAGGTCCAGCAGGTCCTTTCCCTCGTCATCCACTCGCTCTACACGAACCGTGAGATCTTCCTCCGCGAGCTCATCTCGAACGCCAGCGACGCGCTCGACAAGCTCCGCTTCGAGTCCCTCACGGATGGCTCGCTCATCGAGGAGGGGGAGACCCTCGGGGTGGCCCTCGAGACGGACGCGTCGAACAACGTCCTGCGTGTCGCGGACAACGGCATCGGGATGGACCGCGAGGAGCTCACGAAGAACCTGGGCACCATCGCGAGCTCGGGTACCCGGCGGTTCCTGGAGGCCAGCGCGACGGACGGCAGCGGCGACGAGCGCCCCGACCTGATCGGGCAGTTCGGCGTCGGGTTCTACAGCGCCTTCATGGTGGCCGAAGAGGTGGTTGTGGAGACCCGCCGCGCGGGTAGCGACGAGGGCTGGCGCTGGAGCTCCAAGGGCGACGGCTCCTACGAGATCGAGCCGGTCGAGGGTCTCGCTCGCGGAACCGTGGTGTCGCTCCACCTGCGCGAGGCGGCCGAGGGGGAAGAGGGCGAGGGACCCCGCAAGTTCCTCGAGGAGTTCACCCTCCGCGACGTCGTCCGCCGTTACAGCGACTTCGTTGAGTATCCGATCCAGATGGAGATCGAGCGGACCGAGCCGAAGCTCGACGACGAGGGCAAGCCCGTCGAGGGGGAGACGGTCACCGAGATCAAGCTCGAGACCCTGAACTCCCAGAAGCCCCTTTGGTCGCGGCCGAAGTCCGAGATCACGGACGAGGAGCACGCTGAGTTCTACCGGCACCTGACCCACGACTGGAACGAGCCCTACGGCAACCTGCACTTCAGCGCCGAAGGTGCCCTCGAGTACACGGCGCTGCTGTACCTGCCGAAGCAGCCGCCTTTCGACCAGTTCGACCCCTCGAACCGCGAGTCCAATGTGAGCCTGTATGTACGCCGGGTCCTGATCCAGCGTGAGTGCAGCGAGCTCCTGCCCTCCTGGCTGCGCTTCGTGCGCGGCGTGGTGGAGTGCTCTGACCTCCCCCTGAACGTCTCCCGCGAGACCCTGCAGGACGACCCCCGCCTCGGGCAGATTCGCAAGCGCCTCGTGAAGAAGGTGCTCGACGAGCTGAGCTCGCTCATGGGCAAGGACCGGGAGGCCTACGCCTCCTTCTGGGAGGGCTTCGGCCAGGTCATCAAGGAGGGCATCTGGGCCGGGGACGACACCGACGGTCGGATCGCCGGGGTGTGCCTCTTCTCGTCCTCCAACGGCGAGGCCCCGACCACGCTGGAGGAGTACGTGGGACGCATGGCCGACGGCCAGGAGACCATCCACGTGCTCACCGGGGCGGACCGCATGACGGTGGAGGCCTCTCCGCTGCTGGAGGCCGTGCTGGAGCGCGGGGAGGAGGTCATCTACCTCATCGATCCGGTGGACGAGTGGATGCTCCAGCGCCTGACGGAGTTCGACGGCAAGAAGATCGTCCCCCTGGACCGCGCGGACTCGACCGAGGACGACGACGCCCGGGAGAAGCGCGAGGAGCTCGAGAAGGAGCATGAGGGGCTTCTCGGCGCCATCAAGGGGCCGCTGGAGGAGGAGATCTCGGAGGTCCGCTTCACGTCCCGCCTCAAGGACAGCCCCGCCGTCCTGGTCGCCGCCGAGGGCGGCATCTCCGGCCACATGGAGCGCCTGCTCAAGCGGTCCGGCCAGGAGGTCCCGCCCCAGAAGCGCGTGCTCGAGTTGAACCCAGACCACGACCTCGTGAAGAGCCTCACGAAGCTCTATGGCGTGGATCAGAACTCCCCGCGGATCGCCGAGGCGGCCGAGGTGCTCCACGGCCAGGCGCTGCTCGCCGAGGGCGGGTCCCCGAAGGACCCCAAGCGCTTCGGGCAGCTGGTCACCGACCTGCTCCTGAATTCGGTGAAGGGCTGAGGCTACGGGCGGGGCCCAGGAGCCAGGCTGCTATGGTCCGACCCATGAGCCAACGTCTCCAGGGCCTCGCCCAGTCCGAGATCCGCGCGATGACCCGCGCGGCGGACGCGGCGGGTGCGATCAACCTCGGGCAGGGGATCTGCGACCTGCCGACACCCGCTCCTGTGGCGGATGCCGCCGTCCAGGCCATCCGGGACCGCAAGAGCACCTACACCTACTGCGAGGGCGACGCCGGTCTGCGACGCAAGATCGCCGCCAAGCTCGCCCGGGTGAACGGGATCGACGCCGACCCCGAGACCGACATCGTGGTCACCGCCGGGTCGGCGGCGGCGTTCACCTGCGTGCTCCACGGGCTCTTCGATCCAGGGGACGAGCTGCTCATCCCCGAGCCCTACTACGGCTATCACGTGGGCGCGGCGAGGGTCGCGGGGGTGGTGCCGGCCTACGTGGGGCTGCGCGCCCCCGGGTTCGAGCTCACCGAGGAGGTCCTGCGCGCGGCGATCACGCCGCGGACCCGCGGGCTGGTGCTGTGCACCCCCTCCAATCCCTCTGGGCGGATGCTGACCCGGGAGGAGCTCGAGGTGGCGGCCCGCATCGCCGAGGAGTTCGACCTCATCGTGGTCACGGACGAGATCTACGAGTCGATCACCTACGATGGGCGCGAGCACGTGTCCCCGGCCTCCATCTCGGCGGCCATGGCACGCCGCACGGTGACGATCCTCGGTCTCTCCAAGACCTTCAGCATCACGGGGTGGCGACTCGGCTACGTCGTCGCACCGGCCGAGATGGCCGAGAAGCTCAAGCTCGTCCACGACCTCTTCTACATCTGCGCGCCGACCCCCTTGCAGCACGGCGTCGCCGCAGGCTTCGACCTCAACGACGACTTCTTCGAGGAGATGAGGGCGGACTATGCCGCCAAGCGGACCCTGCTGGTGGACACCCTCCGGGAGATCGGGCTGCCGCCGATCGTGCCCGAGGGGGCGTATTACATCCTCGCGGACGTCTCCGGCATGGGGGAGCCCACCGCCAAGGCGGCCGCCATGCGCCTCGTGGAGGAGGCTGGGGTCGCGGCGGTGCCGGGGACAGCCTTCTTCTCCGGGACCGCGGGGGAGACCGGAGAGGGCCTGGTGAGGTTCTGCTACGCCAAGGAGCTGGAGGCCCTCGAGGAGGCCTGCCGGCGTCTCCGCACCTGGGGCGCCGCCAGGGCTTAGACTCTCGGCGATGCCCGACCCCCAGGCCCAGCCGAAGCACAAGCTCCGCGTCCCGCGCGCGCGGCGCGGTCCGTTCCGGATCCTCCTGGGGACCCGCAAGGGCGCCTTCGTGATGGAGGGGGAGGGGGCAGGGCGCGACTTCGAGGCGCCGCGCCCGGCGATCCTGGGCCGGACGTGCTTCCACCTGGTGCGGGACCCGTTCCGCAGGGACGTACTCCTCGCCGGCGTGCGTGGCCCGGGCGAGGGCCCGACCGTGTTGAGGTCCGAGGACGCCGGCCTCACATGGGCCGAGGCGGACGCGCCCCCGTGCTTCGGCCCGGCCGCTCCGGACGCCCCCTACGAGCGGGTGGTCCACCAGGTCTTCTGGCTCTCCGCGGGTCACCCCAACGACCGTGATACCTGGTTCGCGGGGACCTGCCCGCAGGGGCTGTTCCGCTCCGACGACGGCGGCCGCTCCTGGTCCCCGGTGGAGGGGCTGCACCGGCACCCTCGCTTCGAGGAGTGGACGGACCTCGCGGCGGATCGAACCCCCGATGGGCCGAAGCTCCACTCGGTGCACGTGGACCCGCGATCCGCGGCGCGCATGACCCTTGCCATGTCCAGCGGCGGTGTGCTCGCCACGGAGGATGGCGGGGAGAGCTGGGAGCGGCTGGAGGGGGAGCTGGACCACGACGCGGCGGTCACGCCGCAGCTCGTGGTCCCCGCGACCACCAACCCGGACCGCCTCTGGATGCAGGGCCACCACGGGCTGCATCGCATGGACCGGGAGGAGGGCGTCTGGGTCCGCACCGGGCCGCGGGGGGCGGACGGCGAGTTCCACGACGCGGGATTCCCCGTGGCGGTGCACCCCCATGACCCCGACACCTGCTGGGTCGTGCCGCTGAACGGCGACCGCTGCGGCGCCCGGCTGCCCCTTGGCGGCCGGCCCGCGCTGTACCGGACCCGGGACGCCGGAGAGACCTGGGAACGCCAGGGGGCCGGGCTCGCGGAGGAGGGCGCGTGGTGGACCGTGAAGCGTCAGGCGCTGGCCGTGGACGGCTGCGATCCGCTGGGCCTCTACCTGGGGACGTCGTCGGGGGAGGTCTGGGCCTCCCGCGATGAGGGGGAGAGCTGGACCCGCATTGCGAGCGGCCTGCCGGCGATCTACAGCCTGGAGATCGGCTGACGTCCCATGGGCACCCAGGATCAACCACTGGCCGCAGGGAACGGAGCCACCGCGTCGCGGGGCCTCCTGTACCTCGCCCTCGCCGTTGCGCTGGTCCCCTTCGCCTTCCTCGTCCACCGCTTCGATTTCCTCTGCGACGACGCCTTCATCACGTTCCGCTACTCCCGGAACCTCGCCGAGGGGCTGGGTCTGGTCTACAACCCGCCGCAGCTGGAGGCGCCAGTCGAGGGTTACAGCGAGTTCCTCTGGGCGGGCCTCATGGCCCTCGGCATGAAGGTCGGCGCCAGCCCCGAGTTGGCGAGTCGAGCCCTGTCGGTACTCGCGGGGGTCCTCATGGTCGCGGGCCTCGTGCGGGCTATCGTCCGGCGCTACCCCGACTCCCCCGCGGCGGTGCTCACCTCCTCCCTCTTGCTCGGCTCCGCCCCGCCGCTGGCCGTGTGGTCCACGGGCGGCATGGCCACGATGCCCACGGCAGCCCTCGCCGTCGCGCTGTTCCTCGTGGCCCACGGCGCTCCCGCCGTGGACTGGCGACGGCGGGCGCTCCTGCTCGGGCTGATCTCCGCGGGCCTGACCCTGATGCGTGCGGACGCGGCGCTCCTGGTGGCGCTGGTCCTGTCGCCGCCGATCCTCGCCGGCCTCGTTCGCCGGGACGAGCGGCAGTGGCGGCCAGCCCTGGCCGCGGCGGCGACGGGGGCGCTGGTCTTTGTGGGTCACATGGCGTGGCGCCATTCGGTCTACGGGGACTGGGTGCCCAACACCGCCCGCGTGAAGCTGGGCTTCTCGGGCGCAGCCGCCGGACGAGGCCTCGACTACGTGGTCTCTGCGTGGCTCTCCATGCCAGGCCTGGCTCTGATCACGCTCGGGGCCCTGGCGGGCGCCTGGTGCAGCCGGCGCCGGGTGGGCGTCGCCGAGGCGAGCGGGGTGGCTGCGCTGGTGCTCGGGGGCACGGCCTACGCCATCTCCTCCGGCGGTGACTTCATGTGCTTCGCTCGCTTCCTGGTCCCGGTGGTTCCCTTCGCGGTGCTCGGCTCGGCAGGGGCGCTGGCGCGGATCGAGGAGCGGACGCGGGCGGGCGCCGCTCTTGCGGGCGTGGCGGCGGCGACCCTCTCGGCGCTGGCGGCGTTCGACGTTCACGCGGTCCCCGAGGCCACGCGGCTGGCCTTTCACTTCCGGCACAACCAGACGCTGATGGGGGTCCGGCCCTCGGCCTCCGAGGTCCAGCAGTGGCGCAACATGTCCGACCGCGCTGGCTACTGGGCCGAGGTGGGCCGAGCCCTGGCGCGGCACGCGCCGCCGAACGCCTCCCTCGTCTACGGCGCGGTGGGGGCGATCGGCTACCACTCGAACCTCTTCATCCATGACCGCAACGGCCTCGTGACCCGTGAGGTCGCCATGCGGCCCCCCCACGAGGAGCTGCGGTCACCAGGGCACGACAAGGTGGTCCCCCCCGAGTTCTTCCTGCGGCTTGACCCGACGTTCCTCGACGCCGGGCTCTGTAACGCGAGCGCGTTTCCACCGCGGCAGAAGGCGGGGGCTCGCGTGGAGGCCCTTGGCCCCGGTGAACGCCCGGGGACGGTCCTCTGGGTTCAGCGCCCCTGAGAGGAATGGGCCCCCTGGCCGACCGGGGCAGGATGGAAAGGAGCCCCCGGGGCACCGTGCCCCGGGGGCTCCACCCGGAGGGCCCATCCAACTTCCCTACCGGGTGGGGGAATCAGCGCCGAAATCGGTGCCCCACGTGCGTCACCCGGTGGCGCGGAGAGCGAACCTCGCACCTGCTGGCGGGCACCCAGACGCGAACGGTTCGGGACTCGTAGTGGCCAGGGACGTGGCGGAGGCTGTGGTGCCCGGCGCGGATGAGGACCCGGTAGCGCCGACCGCAGGGGTCATGCCGCCACTCGTAGCGGGGCTCGATCCAGACTCGCTCCTGTCGCGCCGGGATCCAGACCTGCTCGCAGCGGGTCTCGTAGCGCCCCCGTCGGTAGATCCTCGAGGTGCCGTAGTGGACGCCATAGGGGGACGGCGCGTACGGCTGGGTCGAGTGGAGGGTCCGCGAGTCCAGGGCCGTGAGGGGTTGAGCCTCGGCGGGGGTGCCGAAGGCAGCCAGCAGGAGCAGCGCCGGCGCCAGCCGGAGCCATCGGGGGGCGATCAGAACGGGTCGCATGGGAACACCTCCGTGTTCGAGGGGCAGCGGCCCGGGCGTGATCCGGCGGATCAGCCCAGGGAGCGAACGCGCTTGTTGCGCGACGGTCTCCTCCATGCACCGGCCGTGCCAGACGACTTCAGGTGCCCCTCATGACCCCGCGGAGGCCACCTGGGCGCTCCGCAACCACGCGGGAAAGGGGGTCCGGTGCCGGCGGTGTCCCCCCGGGAGGGCGCCCGCGTGGACTCAGGAGGACAGCACGAACTGCTTGCGGGTCACGGTGAAGCACCCCACCGCCAGGAGGAGCACCGCCGTGACCAGGAGGCGCTCCGCGGACGCCGCCGGCTCCAGGAACTCCGTCCGCTGGAAGATATCGAGGGAGCTCCAATTGGCGCTGTCGCCGCCGACGAAGAGGGAGCGCAGGTAGAACTGGAGGCTCAGCTTCTGGGCGGATCCGGGGATGTTGGCCAGCATCACTTCGAAGGCGAAGGCGTAGCCCAGGGCGATCACCTGCCCGCGCTTGAAGATGATCCCGATCACCGCCGCGCCGAGGGAGTAGAGGACCCCCGCGACGAGGGTGGCGCCCACCAGCGCCTGGACCGCCTCGACCGCGGGCGGATCCGCCGCGCCCATGGTGATCATGCCCACGGCCGCCCCGCTCGACAGCAGGAGCACCGTCAGGACCAGGAGGCTCGCGAGCCAGCGGCCCAGGAAGACGGAGGCCCTCGGGATGGGCCGCGTGAAGGGATAGGTGATGGTCCGCGCCTCGGTCTCGTCGGCGATGGCGCCGATGCCGAGGAAGACCCCCAGCGCAGGGGCCACCACCTGGAGCAGCACGAGCACGCCGAGGAACATGAACACCCGCTCGCCCATGTCTCCGCCCCCGCCGACCTTCACGGCGAGGAACGCGAACAGGGGGGCGACGGCGGCGAAGAGGATGCCCGCGAGGGCACGGCGGGACGTGGCCGTGGTGGCCAGGTGCATCCTGAAGATCAGCCAGGTGGCCCGGGGGAGCGCGGTGAAGAGATTCATGGGTCAGGGGCCCTCAGCCGACGAGGTAGTCGAAGACGGCCTCGAGGCTGGCGTCGTCGCTCTTGAATCCGGAGACGCCGGCACCGGCCGCGGCGGCCACGCCGGCGAAGGTGCTGTGGAAGGCGGCGATGTCGTCGGTCTCCACGGTAAGGGTGCCGGGGTCGGTCCCGAGCTTGATGGTGCGCACGTGCTCCAGGGGGAGCAGGGCGGTGGCGAGCAGGCGCGGGTCCCGGGCGACGAGTTCCACCCGGCTCGGGTGGCGTGAGATCAGGCGCCGCACCTCGCGCACGCTCCCCTGGGCGAGCAGGCGACCGCGGTGGATGAGGACCATGGTCTCGGTCAGGCTCTCCACCTCGTGCAGCACGTGGCTGGAGATGATGACGGAGCACCCGTCCTCCGCGAGCCCCCGGAAGAGCTCGAGGGTCTGCCTTCGCGCGATCGGGTCGAGGCCGGTCAGGGGCTCGTCCGCGATGACCAGCCTGGGCCCGTGGGCGATGGCTTGAGCCAGGCGCGTGCGCTGGCGCATGCCCTTGGAGTATCCGTTGACCCTGCGGTCCATGGCATCCTCGAGGCCGACGCGCTCCATGGCGCGGACGGCGAGGGCGTCCGCTTCGCGGCGGGACCAGCCTCCCAATCGGAGGAGGTCCCGGACGAACTGCCTCCCGGTCTGGTGCTCGTAGAGGGCGTCTTGCTGGGGGCAGAAGCCGAGCTGGCGGTGGAGTCCGCGGTTGCCGAAGGGGACCTCACCGAGGACGGCGAGCTGACCTCTCGCGGGTCGGAGCTCGCCGACCATCAGCTTCATGAAGGTCGACTTCCCCGCGCCGTTGGGGCCCACCAGGCCCGTGATGCCCGGCTCGATCTCGACGGTCAGATCGCCGAGCCCGACGACCTCTCCGTACCAGCGCCCCAGGTTCTCCGCTTGGATGATGGAGTTCATGCGCCCACCTCCAGCTTGCGGGTCTGGCGCGAGAGGATCGCCGCGCTGGCGAAGGTCAAGAGACCCAGGACCCATAGCGAGGCCTCCAGGTTCCAGCCGATGCCGGGGGAGGACTGGTCGAACAGGCCGTCGAAGATCCGCTGGAAGTTGTTCGGGATGGAGAGGAGCCTCCAGCCCTGCCCGCTCATCAGCTCGGCCATGGCGTTCGACCCGGCGAGCGTGAGGAAGTAGAGGATGAACAGCCCGCCGAGGGCGCGGTTGCGGCGGTCGGTCAGGGACGAGATCGCCAGCACCAGGATCCCGTGGAAGAACACCCAGAGCACGGCGTAGAGCTCGAGCTTCAGGATCGTGTCCCAGCGCTCGGTGAGGAACGACCACTCCGGGGAGGCGAGGCTCGCGACCGAACAGACGATGGTGACGGGGGCCACCACCGCCAAGCTGCCCCAGAACATCACCGTCAGCAGCTTCCCCGCCGTGTAGGTGAGGCGGGACATGGGGCGCGCGAAGTAGAGGAGGTGCGCCCGCAGCTTGCGGTCCTCCGCGATGAGCCCTGAGCCGTACCAGCCCATGATCAGGACCACGAAGAACTGCATGTTCGTGAGCAGCTGGAAGATCAGGACCTCGACCTGTCCGAGCTGGCTCGAGAGCATGGCGCCCATGGCCATGGTCTGGGCCGAGGGCTCCATCCCGGCCATGTTCGTCAAGGTGCCAGACTCCGCCTCGAACTTGAGCTGCACCATGAACCCGGTGACGATCGTGAAGATCGCGGGGATGATGAACAGCAGGAGCATGGGGAGCTTCTTCTTGAACCCGATGCGGATGCCCGACCAAGCGAGCGTCACGGACCGAAGCGGGCGCTTTCGGAGCTCGCCGTCGAAGCGGCGATAGACCTCGGTGTGGGTGGTCGCCTTCATGCGCCGGTGGCCTCCGCCTTCTTCTCGCTGTCATCCACGGCCTTGAGGAAGACCTCCTCGAGCGTCGAGCGCACCGGGTCGATGGAGGAGATGTTCACCCCTTCACCGGCGGCGAAGCCGCAGAGCGCGTCGGCGTCCTCCACGCCGTGGGGGAGAGTGACCATCAGCGCGCCGTCCTCGTTCAGCGAGGTGGCATAGGTGGCGGCCTCCAGGGCTGCCTGCAGGCGGCCGGCGCCGTCCTCGACCTCGACGCGGAGGCGCCTGGACTCGGCGGCGGTGAGCTCGGCGATGGAGCCCTGGAGGATGGCCTGACCCTTCACCAGGACCACGACGTTGTCACAGGTCCGCTCCACGTCCGGCAGGAGGTGGGAGCAGAGGAGGATGTTCTTGTTCTGGTTCCGCCCGAGATCCTCCACGAGCGACAGCATGTGCCGGCGCCCGGCGGGATCGAGGCCGTTGGTGGGCTCGTCGAGGAGCAGGAAATCGGGGTCATGTACCAGCGCCTGGGCGAGCTTCAGGCGCTGCTTCATCCCCGTGGAGTAGCCGTCCAAGGCCCGGTAGCGCGCCTCGTCCAGCTCCACGTAGTCGAGGACCTCGTGGGCCCTCGTGATGGCGTCCTGCCGGTTCAGGCCCGTGAGCTTGGCCAGTGAGGAGACGATCTCCACCGCCGTCATCCCCGGGAGGAGGCAGTCGCTCTCGGGCATGTACCCCACGCGCTTGCGGATCTCGATGCGCGCCGCGCGGTTGGTGGGTTGGAGGCCAGCGACCACCGCCGTGCCTTCGGTGGGTTCGAGGAGCCCCAGGAGCAGGCCGATGAGGGTCGTCTTCCCGGCTCCGTTCGGGCCCAGGAGGCCCACGGGGCCGGGGGGCAGCTCCATGTCGAGGCCGCGAAGCGCGTGGACGCTCCCGAAGGACTTGCGCAGCCCTTGCAGGCGGACGATCGGCTCCCCCCTGTCCGGGCTGTCGGCGTCCGAGGCGTGACCGGGCAGAGGATCGGGGAGGGTGGAGGTCATCAGGGTCTTGGGGGAGCCGTCGTCGGGAACGTGCCGAGGCGGCTCGCGTCCCCGCTCTCTTCTACGGAGAGTAGCAGGCCACCCTTTCAGGATTAGCGCACAAAGATCGCCGGGTGCGCGCCTGGGTCCTGGAGCCGGGAGCGTGGCGTCCAGCGTGGCGGGGCTCTAGGATGGAGCCGGTCAGCGGCGCGGGCCTGTTGCTCCACGCGGATGGTGCGCCCTCGGGCGCCCACTGACCCCTGGCCAGCGCCCCCGCCCACCCGTGCTTCCCGCGAGAGGGATCGATCGATGAGAGAAATGGACCCGTCGTCCGGTGAGCCTTCCGCGATCAGCAGGAGGTCCTTCCTCAAGGGAGCGACCCAGGTCGCCGCTGCCGGGGGCATCATCGGGGGCGCCCCGGCGAGCGAGCAAGGCACCGCGGTCGAGCCCGAGGTCGAGACGCTCAGCGGCTCTTCCTCCATGGAGCTGCTCGTCAACGGGAAGTCCCGTTCGGTGGAGGTGCAGCCGCGGACGACGCTCCTTCACGCGCTGAGGAACCAGATGAAGCCTCCTCTGACGGGCACCAAGGAGGTCTGCGGTACCGGATCGTGCGGGGCGTGCACGGTGCTGATCGACGGGCAGCCGGCGTACTCCTGCCTCACCCTGGCGGTCACGTGTGCGGGTCGGCCGGTCACGACCGTGGAGGGGTTCGGCAGCGCGGACGCGATGTCGGACGTCCAGCAGTCCTTCTGTGACAAGGACGGGATGATGTGCGGCTTCTGCACCCCTGGCTTCGTCGTCGCCACGCACGCCGCCCTGGACCGCGCCCCCAAGGCGACCCTCGATGAGCTGAAGTACGAGCTCTCCGGGAACTTCTGCCGCTGTGGCACCTATCCCCACGTCTTCGACGCTGCGCAGGCGGTGCAGAAGGACCGGGCGCGCGGGGAGGACGGGCGATGAGCCGACCCACCAGCGGCCCCGTGGCGTCGGACCCCTCCTGGGGCAACCGCAGCGACCTTGACGTCCTGAACCGTGACATTCCCCGGGTGGACGGACCGGTGAAGGCGACGGGTGAGGCGGTCTATACCCACGACGTGCGCCTGCCCGACATGCTCTGGGCCCGGGTGCTCGTACACCCTGTCCCGCGGGCGGAGATCGAGTCCATCGACGTGGAGGCGGCCAGCGAGATGCCGGGCGTGGTCCACATCGAGGCCCTGAAGGAGCCAGGGGACGCGGTCCGTTACCTGGGCGATGACGCGGTCCTGGCGGTGGTCGCCGCCGAGACCCCAGACCAGGCCGCGGACGCCCTGGGGGCCATCGTGGTCAAGGCCAGGCGCCTCGCGCCCGTGGTCACGCCGGAGCAGGCGCTCAAGGAGGGCGCGCCCGTGGTGAGCCGCCGCCGTAAGGCGGACTCCAACGTCGGTCGTGCGAACGAGCGCGGCGACGAGGCCGTGGCCGACGCGGCGCTCGCGGGGGCGGTCGCGGTGGTGGAGCGGACCTTCGTGGTCCCGATCCAGCATCACGTTTGCCTGGAGACCCACGGCCACGTGGTGCAGCCCGCCCCGGACAACGAACAGGTCACGGTGTACGCCTCCACCCAGTCCGTCGGTGGCACCCCGCGGGGCCTCGCCCGGACCCTCGGGCGTGACGCGTCGAAGATCCGTGTCCTGACCCCTCACATGGGGGGCGGCTTCGGGTCCAAGTTCGGACCCGGCCTCGAGGGCGCGCTCGCCGCGAGGGTCGCGAACGTCACGGGGCGGCCGGTGCACCTCATGCTCACGCGGGCGGACGAGTTCGCGATCGCCGGTAACCGCTCCGGCTCTCGACAGAAGCTCAAGGTGGGCGCCGACAGCGACGGGAGGCTGGTCGGGCTCAAGCTCGAGGCGGACAAGCTGGGTGGCGTCTCAGGGGGCTCCCTCCCGGGGCCGCCTTACATCTACACCGTCACGGACGGGGCGGCCGTCTTCAGCAAGATCCGCTCGGTTCACACGGCCACGGACGGCAGCCGGGCCATGCGGGCGCCGGGTCACCCCCAGGCGTCCTTCGCCATGGAGGCCGCGGTGGACGAGCTGGGCTACCTGCTCGGCATGGACCTCGTGGACATTCGTATCCGGAACTTGGAGTCGGCGGTGCACCACCGCCAGCTGCGCCGGGTCGCCGAGGAGATCGGCTGGGCGGACCATCCGAACCGGGATCGGCCCGGAGCGGCCGTGAACGGGCGCGCCGTGGGCATTGGCTTCGGGGTCTCTGTCTGGGGGCCCGGCGGACGCTCCTCCCGCTGCGACGTGACGGTGCGCCCTGACGGCTCGGTCGTCTCCGCGACGGCCACCCAGGACCTCGGCACCGGGGCGCGGACCTACGTGGCCGCGATCGTGGCCGAGGAGCTCGGTCTGACGGTCGACATGGTGGAGGCGCGCATCGGTGACAGCGACCTGCCCCCGAGCGTGACCTCCGGCGGCAGCGTGACCACCGGAAGCTCAGCGCCTGCGATCAAGGACGCGGCCCACAAGGCGCGGGAGGGCCTGGAGGCCTTGCTCACCGACGTCCTCGAGGCGCCGGTCGGATCCTACGTCTGGAAGGACGGGCGCGTGTCCGTGCGGGGAGACGCGAGCCGCTCCCTTCCCTGGATCGCGGTCTGCGCCCTGCTGCGGGAGCCCCTCCTGGCCCAGGGGGAGTTCCGTGACTTCCTCCACGAGGGCCGGATTCACGGCGCCCAGGCGGCCAAGGTCGAGGTGGACACCCTGACCGGGCGGGTCAAGGTCCTGAAGATGGTGACCTGCCAGGACCAGGGGCTCCCCCTGAACCGACTCGCGCTGCGCAGCCAGATCAACGGCGGCATGGTCCAGGCGCTCTCCTACGGGCTGTTGGAGCAGCGGGTCTTTGACGAGCAGGACGGCTTCCTGCTCTCGGACAACCTCGACCTCTACAAGATCGCCGGATCCCAGGAGATCCCGGAGATGGTGGCGCTCATCGACGACGAGGACGAGCGACCCAGCGTCTGCGGCATGGCGGAGGCGCCGGTCATCCCAGGCCACAGCGCCATCGCCGGCGCGATCCACAACGCCTGCGGCGCGCGGCTCACTCGCATGCCCTTCACCGCGGACAACGTCCTGGAGACCCTGTACGGGAAGATCTGATGAAGGACTTCGACCTCAAGCTGCCGGAGAACCTCGACGCCGCCATCGGTGAGCTGCCCGCGGAATACACCCGGGAGGGGGCCCAGGTCCTCGCCGGAGGGCAGGACATCGTGACGGTGATGAAGGACGACATCGAGCAGCCGGCGGCGCTCGTGAGTCTGCAGCGCCTCGGCCTCGACGGGATCGAGTGGGACGGCGACGGCGGGGTGACCCTCGGCGCCACCGTGACGGTCCAGGCCCTGGCGGATGACGCGGGTCTGGAGCGGGCGTTCCCGGCGCTCCGTGAGGCCGCGCAGTCCATCGGCAGCCCTCAGATCCGGAGCCAGGCCACGCTGGGGGGCAACCTCAACCAGCGGCCCAGATGCCCCTACTACCGTCACCCCTCCGTGAGCTGCTTCAAGAAGGGCGGCTCGGTGTGCCTGGCGGAGTTCGGCTTCAACAAGTACGCCGCGATCTTTGGCGGGGGCCCCTCCTACTTCAGCCACCCCTCCGACCTGGCGACGGTTCTGCTCATGCTCGGCGCCACGGCCTCGATCAGCGGCCCAGGCGGTGAGCGCAAGGTGCCGCTTGCCGAGCTCTACGTCCTTCCCGAGGAGTCGCTGGAGACGGAGACGGTGCTCCGCCCCGACGAGATCCTGACCTCGGTCACGATCCCGGCCCCCCCCGCGGAGACGCGCTCGAGTTACCTGAAGTTCAAGGAGCGGGCCTCCTACGACTTTGCCCTCGCGGCGGTCGCCGTGTCGGTGGTCCTGGACGGGTCCGGCGTGGTCACCGACGCCCGAGTCGTCCTCGGGGGCGTCGCCCCGAAGCCGTGGGAGGTCCCCGCGGCGGCGCGCGCCCTGATCGGGAAGTCTATGGGCCCCGAGGCGTGGACCGCCGCTGGCGCCGCCGCCGTGGCGGACGCGGACCCGCTCGAGCACAACGGCTACAAGGTCCACCTCGTGAAGGGGCTGGTCTTCCGCGCCCTCGAGTCCCTGGCCTGATCCCGGCCGTCGACCTCCCCGCAATGACCATGAGTGATCCCAGGACCCCCCCCGTGAGTCCCTTCTGCGTGCACCTCGCGAGCAAGAAGATGATGATCTCCGAGCGCCCGCCCCTCCAGGACAGCGACGTGCTGGACTCGAGCCAGCACTGCTGGTGCGAGCTCTCCCATATGTTGATCGGGCCGGACGGCGACGCCGCGCACCCCGAGGACTGCCGCAAGGGGCGTGACTGCTTCGAGTCTCCGCTCGCCGACCTCCTCTGAACTCGCATGAAACTCCTCGCTTCACTCCTGGTCGCCGGTTCGTCGGCGATGGTCTACACGGGAATCCTCCCGTGCCCCTGTGAGCTCGGCGCCCGGCTCTCCTCGTCCTTCAGCGCCTCGGGCACGGAGACCGGTGCGCCCGCCGGGGTCTACCTCGAGGTTAGAAACGCCACGGTCTGGGGCGGCGCCTGCCACATCGGGTCCGAGGCCGTGAGCCAGGGGACTTACGCCGCTGCCGGCTGGTCCTTCGAGGGCGGGGCGCACGACGGCGTCGACCTCACCGGCGTGCGCGTGGTGTCCGTGGTGGAGGGGTCCTCGAACCTGCAGTCCGAGGCCGTCTTCCGCGCGGGCGGCGTCCCCGCGGTGCGGGCCTGCGTCTGGGTGGACGCGCCGGACGAGGACGCAGCGCAGGCCGCCGTGGACCACGTGTGCTCGCGCCTGGATCACGGCACGGTCCTGACGGTCGAGAGGGCTCCCGTGACGGTGGAGCTGACCGGAGACGAGTTCCGGCTGGAGGTGCCGGGGCTGCTCACGGTGGAGGGCGAGGCTCTCCCGGACCGGTCGTGCTGCACCATGCCGGAGTCCCTCTGGTACTCCCCCCTGGCCTCTGGCTGCGAGGCGGTCGTGGGGAACCCCTCCACCTGCCGCTTCGCGGGCCACAGCGTCGGCGCCGCGAGCCTCTCCCCCTGGGCATTCGAGGGCGAGAACAGCGCCTTCGTGGCCCGCGTCGGCGCCTGAGGCGCGCCGAGGAACCACCCCGCCGTTCACTCCCACCGACCACGACTCCATTGGCCCGCAAGAAGAAGTCCAAGAGGAAGGCTCCGCGCCGCGCAAGGCGCTCGGCTGACCACACCGAGACCGAGGAGCTCGTCATCGTTCCTGTCCGGAACATGATCCTCTTCCCGGGCGTGGTGCTCCCGCTCATGTTGGGCCGGGAGTCGTCCGTGCTCGCGGTACGCGCCGCCGTCGAGGACGACCGTCCCATCGGCCTGCTCCTGCAGCGGGATGAGCGCGATGACTCGCCTGGGCCCGCTGACCTCTTCAAGGTCGGCACGGTGGGTGAGATCATGCGCTACTGGACGGCGCCGGACGGTCGCCACCAGGCCATCTGCCAGGGGCTCAGCCGGTTCGAGGTCATCGACTACGTGGAGACCGAGCCGCTCCTCGTGGCGCGGGTGCGCCGGATCGAGGAGGTGGACCGCTCCACTCGGGCCATCGAGGCGCGCTTCGTGGCGCTGAAGCAGCGCGCCGAGGAGGTTCTCAGCCTCTCGCCCGGGACGCCAGAGGATCTCGAGCAGGCGGTCCAGGGCATCGACTCGCCGGGGATGCTCGCCGATCTCGTGGCGACCTTCCTGGACATGCCCTCCACCGAGAAGCAGGAGATCCTCGAGACCTTCGAGGTCCGGGCGCGGCTGGACCGCCTCCTCGAGGCCCTCGGTCAGGCCGCCGCCGTGCTGGAGCTGAGCCTCAAGATTCGCCGTGAGACCAAGGGGTCCCTGGACCAGGCTCAGCGCGAGTACTTCCTCCGCGAGCAGCTGCGTCAGATCCGGCGGGAGCTGGGCGAGGGCGACGACTTCACGGATGAGCTGGCCGAGCTCCGGGAGCGCGTCGACGCGCTGAAGCTGCCCGAGGAGGCCGAGCGGGAGGTCCGCCGCGAGCTCCGGCGCCTCGAGCGGACCCCGGAGCAGGCGGCCGAGCACTCCATGCTGCGCACGTGGATGGAGGTCTTCACCGAGCTGCCCTGGAATGCCCGCAGCAAGGACACCCTCCAGCTCAACGCGGCCCAGGAGGTCCTGGACGCGGACCACCATGGCCTCGAGAAGGTGAAGCGCAGGATCCTCGAGTTCCTCGCGGTCAAGAAGTTGAACCCGGAGGGGCAGGGGCCGACCCTGTGCCTCGTGGGGCCCCCGGGCGTCGGCAAGACCTCCCTCGGCCAGAGCGTCGCTCGAGCCATGGGGCGAGAGTTCGTGCGGGTGAGCCTCGGCGGCGTGCACGATGAATCCGAGGTCCGCGGGCACCGGCGGACCTACGTGGGGGCCATGCCGGGCAAGATCATCGAGGGGCTCCGAAAGGCCCGGACCCGCAACCCGGTCTTCCTCCTGGACGAGGTGGACAAGCTCGGCGCGGGGATCCACGGGGACCCGTCCTCTGCGTTGCTGGAGGTCCTCGACCCCGCCCAGAACGGCACCTTCCAGGACAACTACCTCGGCGTCCCCTTCGACCTGTCCGAGGTCCTCTTCATCGCGACGGCGAACGTCGAGGAGCAGATCCCCGGACCGCTCCACGACCGGATGGACGTGCTCCGGCTCTCGGGCTACACCGAGGCGGAGAAGCTCGCCATCGCTCGCAAGCACCTGCTGGGTCGGCAGCGCGCCGCAGCGGGCCTCAAGGCTTCGCAGCTGAAGATCTCGGTCGCGGCGCTCCGCGAGGTGATCACCGGCTACACGCGGGAGGCCGGGGTGCGTGAGCTCGAGCGCAAGATCGCCGCGATCTGCCGGTTCGCGGCGGTGAAGTTCGCGTCGCGGCGTCGCAAGCCAATCTCCATCGGACCGGAGGACGTCAAGGAGATCCTCGGGCACGAGCGCCGGGAGCACGAGGTGGCGGAGCGCACCGCTCAATCCGGCGTCGCGACCGGGCTGGCGTGGACCTCGGTCGGCGGTGAGATCCTGTTCATCGAGGCCGCGAGCTGCAGAGGCAAGGGCGAGCTTCGCCTCACCGGACAGCTCGGGGACGTGATGAAGGAGAGCGCGCTCGCGGCGCTGACCCTGCTCAGATCGCGAGCCACGGAGCTCGGGATCGACGAGGATGAGCTCGCGTCGAGCGATATTCACCTCCACATCCCGGCGGGGGCGGTCCCGAAGGACGGACCCTCAGCGGGCGTGGCCATCACCGTCGCACTGGCGTCCTTGTTCTCAGGGCGACCCGTTCGCGGGACAGTCGCCATGACCGGCGAGATCAGCCTGCGCGGTCGAGTCTTGCCCGTGGGAGGCGTGAAGGAGAAGGTCCTCGCGGCGCTGGCGGCGGGGATCCGCACGATCCTGCTGCCCGAGCGCAGCATGGCGGATCTGGTCGAGCTGCCGGAGGCCGCGCGCAAGAAGCTCGAGTTCATCCCCCTCCGTGTGATCGATGATGCCTTCGACGTCGCGCTGGGTGCCCCTCGTTCCTGATGTGGACCGGCCTGCTCCCGCTGGTCGCGCTCGCTGGGAACGCGTCGTACTCGGTTCACCCCAACTCGTTCTCGATCTCAGAGCTCCATATCCGTGGAGGGGTGGTCGAGCTGCAGCTCCGTTGCCAGGTGCTCTCGCTTGGCGAGGTGATCGACGGGCTCGATCCTGAGCTCGACGGGCACGCGGAGCCGGGAGAGGTCGAGCGCTTCTCCGGCGAGATCGCCGAGTACGTGGGGGCCCACTATCAACTCGTTCCCGGAGCGGTCGACTTCGCGGAAGGAGTCGTCCCTGGGTCGGCCCTCGCCGTCTCCGAGGCCTTCGTGGGGGAGGCGCCGCTGGCCCTTGACCCCATGAACGAGGTGAGCGAGTGGGTCGATGTGGTCCTGACCTTCGAGGCGTACGCCGGCGAGTTGCAGCGGTTGGGGGTGCACCAGTCCCTGTTCCAGATCACAAGCCCTGGTCACCGAGACTCCTGCGCCGTCGTCTGGAACGGGCTCGAGGTCGGCCAGCGCCAGTTCGCTCTCGGGGCGGAGGGGCACGTGTTCGAGGCGTCCGCAGAGGTGCTCGCGCGAGGTGCCCCGGCGTTTCAGCGGTACTTCGTTCACGGGGCGAAGGCGGCGGCCGGGAGCATCGACTCGCTGCTGCTCGTCGTCCTGCTGGTGCTCGCCGCGCGCCCCGGGCGTCGGTCGGCGGCGGTCTCCGTCGGGGTCCTGGTGGTCGCCGCCGCGGTGGGGGTGCAGCTCGGTGCGCGGGTGACGGTCTCCGCCACTGAGGTCCGTTTCCTCGAGCTCACGGTGCCGCTTGCCATCGCCTATATCGGGCTCGACGATCTCCTGCACCGGGACGGAAGAACCCGGTTCATCGAGGCCGCGGTCTTCGGCCTCGCCCTCGGCGGAAGGGAGGTCCTCCAGCTCGCGCCGGAGCTCATCCGCGAGGTCGGGCCTCGGGAGCCTCTGGCGGGAGCGAGCGCCGGGCTCTCGGCGACCCTCGCGGGAGTCGCCCTCGCGTTGCTGCTCCTCCTTGCGCGGAGCCGGGACCCCGCAGCGGCGGGGCCGCGGCGCCTGCGCCTGCCGGTGGACGTGGCGGCGATGGGCGTCGGGGTCTGGCTCTTCCTGGCGACGGCGCTCGGCTGAACGGCCGCCGGCCCTCCCTCAGGGGAGGATCTGCAGCGTGATGACGTTCGAGACGAAGTCGTAGGGGTTCCTCGTCACGGCGCAGTGGTACATGGTCTGCCCGATCAGCCCGCTGGTGAAGGCCGGGTTGAGGCGAACCCCGATGCCCGCGGCGCCAGCCTGGTTCAGGACGCCGATCTGATTCTGGAAGACCACGCCCTGTGTGTCGATCAGGCCGGCCCGCGTCCAGCGGTCGAAGTTGATCGGCACGTCGAGGCCCCCGAGGACGAACCCGTTCGACGTCCCGCTCAGGCTCGAGAACATGATGAACGAGCGGTTGGCGAACGCCTCGCCCGGGTGGAAGTAGATCTGCTGGACGTCGTCGGCGCTCACCGAGCCGGAGTAGGTCCGCGCGGAGAGCGGGGCGTGACGGCGGAGCACGTACACCCAGTCCTCGCTCGGGTCGGAGGGCGGCGCGCCGAGGGCGCGCCAGCCGCTGCTGACGTTCACCACGCTGGGCGAGCCGGCGATTTGGCCGGTCCGCGGGTTGAACCAGAACTGTTCGAAGGCGCCCGTGGAGCTTCCGAGGTTGAGCTCGCCGGTGGACGACGCGTTGCCCAGGTAGACGGCGTAGACCTGATCTTCCTTCGCGAAGACCTGGCCCTCGCCGTAGGCCGTGGACTCGTTCCGCAGCAGGTTGTCCATGGGAGTCATCTCCCAGAAGGGCAGCTCTGCCTCGATGAAGTGGCGTGCGTACCCGACGTACGTCCACATCTCGTCCCTGGTCCGGAAGTCCTCGAGGGAGAGGTCGCCGCCAAGGGGGAGGTTGTGCCAACCCAGGTAGAACTCCACGCCGCCGCCGCTGAAGAGGGCGTCGTAGAGGACGCGCTTGCGGATGTCGTTCGCGTTGGTGTCCGTCAGGCCGGTGGGCCACGGGTTCATCTCGTCCGCGTCGATCAGCCAGGGCCTGCCAGCCTGCTCGGAGAGCATCCGGAGCTCCTCGATCTGATCCTCCGCCGCGTTCAGGGAGAACTGGAGGGAGGCCGCGTCGATGTTCGGATCGGTCAACACGGACTGGAAGACCGCGAGGTCGTCAGGCCGGTTGTGGAGCGAGATGGGGTGTTCGTACGCGTCGTAGTCCGTGATCCAGGCCGCGAAGGCCGCCAGGGTCGCGGCGTTGAAGTCGGTCTCCTCGCAGAGGTTCCAGCGGATCGCCGGGTGATGACCGAAGCGCGCCACCATCTCGCGATAGAAGAGCTTGCGCTCGACGCCGAGGGTCCCGCCGTCGAGCCAAAGCTCATTGGCGACCTCGGTCTCGTTCATCACGAGCGAGAGCGAGATGCCCATGGTCTGGGCGTGCTCGAAGACGATGTTCCACTGCCGGAGCCGGCTGGTGTCGTAGTGGCGCTTCTCGAAGGCCCGGTTCTCTGGCCCGAGGAAGGGGTAGACGTCCTTGCCATCCCCGCCCAGGTTCATCACCAGCAGGAACAAGGAGTTGACCCCCTTCTCCGCCAGGTAATTCAGGGCGCCGATGGCACCCTTGCCATCCTCGACCCCGTTCCCGGGACGGAGGACGGGGTCGCCGGGATTCCAGTCGCCGCGGTGCTCCGCGAAGCTGTGGAGGTTGCCCACGCCCTGGGTCTTGGTGATGTCGTCCATCGCCCGGTTGGCGAGGAAGTTCTCGGGGCCGTTGATCCCTGCCTTCAGGTAGAAGGGGCCGTGCTCGAACTTGCGGTGGTGCCGTCCCACGTCGGTCAGGGTGCCGAGGCGGTAGAACCCCCGTCCGGCCGGGTCGATGGACTTGACCTCGAAGGAGATCTGGCGTCCATCGATGGTGGGCACCGAGCTGCCCGGGGTGGGCCCGCTCTGCAGCGCCACGCCGGCGCCCTGACGCATGGAGACGTTGGCGGTCCACGTCCCCTGGACCGGGGGCAGGAACCGGACGGTCCAGATGTTCCCGACGTCGCCGGACTGACCGTCGGCGTCGAAGAAGCCAGGGACGGTCAGGCTGCGACCGCCTGGGCCGTCGAAGCGCACGGAGAGCCGGTAGTCGAGGAAGGGGTTGGGGCTGTCGCCGGTCTCGGACTCCCAGGGGCCCGCAAAGCGAAGCTCCATCGGACTCCCCACACGCGGCTCGAGCGGCGTGATGGTGTGCGAACCGTTCCCGTCTGCCCCTGCGAGCGTCCCGGGGTCGCGGATCAGGAACGCCGCGCCGTCGATGCCGCTGGAGAGGACCTGGATGCCGGTGACGACGGTCGTTGGCGTCACGCTGGCGCCGCCGGGGAGCTTGAGGTCCTCGAATCTGAACTCGATGCCGTGGACTCGCTGGCCCCGGTTGTCGCCGGAGGTGCAGACGACGGGCGTCTGGATCCACGGGCCGATGGAGACCGGCGCGCCCAGAGTCCCGTTGAGGAAGCGCGCCCGGACCTGGACGGAATCGTTGCCCCCGACCTCGAAGAGGAAGAAATCGGCCGCGGGGCCAGCCCCGGGCGCCCAGTTCGCGAAGCTGACCTCCCAGGGGGTCTGGGTGTTCGACCGAACGAAGTAGGACTCGAGGTTGCGGCTGTCCGCGTTGCGGATGGACGCGGATCGGTTGGTGAACTGCACGTCCCCGCTCGACGTCCCCCAACGGAGATCAGACCGCTCCACCCATGCGCCGCCGGATTGGATCCTTTCGACCATGGATCCCTGTACCTGGACCGTGAAGGACTGGGCCCCCGCCTGGGCGGCCGCGGTGCAGACGAGGATCGCCCCGAGGAGAGTGCGACGGATGGTGCGGGTCCGTCCGCGGGGAGTGCGGAATGAAAGCTGTGTGATCATGGGTCGGAGTCTCGCCTGGCCGAAGAGAGGGCGCGCCTGAGGGGAGGCGCTCCGTGGGGTGAGCGAGGTGGTGCCGAGCAAGAACCGCTGTCGCCACGATGGCGATTCCTCGACGAGCGCTCGGAACGAGCGGGGCCGAGGCACGGATTCAAATCAGTCGCGGGTGGTGCTGGGGAGGAGAAGAAGCCGGGGACAGATGTCTGCGACACGTGGTCCGGCGCTGACGGGTTATCCTGGCGCCATGGGACGCAGCGATAGACCGTCAGGTTTCGGCAGTTTCGGGGATCTGCGCAAGGCCCTCAAGGGCAACCAGGGAGAAGAGCCCGAGAAGGGTGAGGAATCGGGGGTTGAGACAGGCTCCGCCCCTGTCTCGGACCGGGGCTGGACCCTCGAGACGGGCGACGAGGAGCCCTACGAGCTCACGGAGGAGGACCTGGAGGGGCTCCCTGACCCCGACAGTCAGATTCCGGCACGGATCGCGCGGCGGCCTGGCGCCTTCGGCCCCATGGGGCATGGCCCGGCCTGCTACGCCGACGTGGACTCCGAGGAGATGGAACTCGTGCGGTCCTTCCGCCTGCGGACCCTGTTTCCGGAGGATGTCCTCGGGGAGCTCGGTGAGCTTCCGGAGAATCCGGCCCAGGAGGACTACGCGGGACGATTGGACCTCCGCGATGAGGTGATCTTCACCATCGACGGTGCCGACGCGAAGGATTACGACGACGCCATTGCGATCCGGCCCAGGGATGGGGGGGGCTTCCACGTCAGCGTCCACATCGCCGACGTGAGTCACTATGTGCGACCCGGCACCGCGCTGGATGACGAGGCGCTGGCCCGAGGGACCAGCGTGTACCTGCCGGATCAGGTGATCCCGATGCTCCCCGAGGCCCTCTCCAACGGGCTCTGCTCCCTCGTCCCGAAGCAAGACCGCCTTGCCTACTCCGTCTTCATGGAGTTCAACGAGGCTGGCGAGCGAGTCTCCTCGAGCGTCGCGAAGAGCGTCATTTGCAGCGTGCACCGCGGGGACTATCGCATTGTCCAGGACCTCCTGGATGGAACCTCGACGCCGGAGACCGAGGAGATCGAGTTCCTGCGCGCGCCCCTCGAGCAGTTCAGCACGTGGACGAAGGTCCAGCAGCGGATCCGGGACGCCAAGGGGTCCCTGCGGATCAACTCCCGCGAGAAGAAGTTCGTGTTCGACGAGGCCCACGAGGTCGAGGCGATCGTGAACGCGCCGCGGTACTTCTCCCAGACGCTGATCGAGGAGACCGCGCTGGCCGCGAACCAGGCGGTGGGCGACCTCTTCCGCGCCAAAGGGCTGCCCACGATCTACCGGGTCCACCCGGAGAAGGACCCCGAGGAGATCGAGCGTGTGGCGGCGATGCTGTCGAAGTTCGGGATCCGTGTCCCGGACAAGGACCGCCTCACGGGTCGAGACATCGGCCGCATGATTCGCCTCGCGCGGCGGAAGCCCAACGCTGAGGCCCTTGTGCAGCGCATCATGGGCCTGGTGGAGCGGGCGGTCTACGAGGTGAAGGATCACGAGGACGTGGCGACGCACTTCGGGCTGGCACGGAAGGCCTACCTCCACTTCACCTCACCGATCCGGCGCTATCCCGACCTCATCGTGCACCGCTGGCTCCACTCGGTCGAGACGCGACAGGAGGAGGCGGCGGAAGAGCTCAGCTCCCTCGCCCTCATCGACGAGTTGAACGACACGGCCTCCCACTGCAGCGTGCAGTCCGAGGCTGCCGGCATGGCGGAGATCGCGGTCAAGGACCTGAAGGTCTGCCAGTTCATGGAACCTCGCATCGACCAGTCCTTCGACGCCAAGGTCCAACGGGTCTCACGGGGAGGCCTCGAGGTCCACATCGGGGAGCTCAATGTCTCGGGGTTCATTCCCGCGCGATCCATGGGGGACCGTCCCAAGGTGGACGGGGCGACCCTGAAGGTCTCGGTGGGGAAGCGAGTGCTCTCCTTCACGGAGGGCTACCAGATCTCCGTCAGGGTGAAGGACGTGGACTTCCTGAGGCTCCAGGTGCTCCTGGAGCTCGCCGGCTAGAGGGGCTTGCGCTTGGACCGCGCGGCGGCAGCAGCTTCGGCTGCTGCCTTGCGCTGGGCCTTCTCCTCGGCCTTGCGCTGCTTGATGAGGTCGGGGCGACGCTGGAGCTCGATCTCGGCGAAGCCTGCGCGGTTCTTGTGTCCGCCGTCCGTCCCGGCGGCGACCTCGACGATCGTGACCTTCAGCTCGCGGATGACCTTCGTCTTCGGGAGCGGGAGGTACGCCTTGCCGAAGAGGTCCGGGTCGAGCTCGAACTCGCCGACCTCGGCCCGGTTCACCTCCAGGAGGACCCGCTTGGCGCGCCCCCAGGCTTTCCGCTCATCGGGCGCCTTGTAGTAAGGAGACAGCACCACGTGATCGGCGCGCTGGGGCCTATCGGGCTCCAGGGAGATCCAGGGCCGCGCATCGTCGGGGCCCGACAGCCACCCGTGGCCATGGGAGCCATCGCGCACGAAGCGGGCCGCGTGTGACTTGTTCGCGGCGCTCGACGCGCGGCAGGTGCTCCGCGTCTTGTCCAGCTCGTCGCGGTCCAGGTCACGGATGGCCTCGCGCATGGAGGGGGTCATGACCCCGTCCACCAGGACCTCGAGTGCCGGGGAGAGCAGCTCCACCTGCTCCCCCTCGTCGTCGTCGATGGGCCGGACGTACGCCTTGGCGACGACCCTGTGCTTGCCGGGCTTCGACATGCTGAATTGCGTGGCATAGCGCTCGCCCCTCGACGGCTTCTGCGGATCGCCCTCCGCGGACGCCAGCACCTCGCCGGTGTCCGCGTTCACGTAGTCGACCCGCCAGAGGCGGGGCCCCTTGCCGATATCCTTGTCCCACTCGTGCTGCTCCAGGGTGCGGTCGCCCCAGGAGGACACCCAGGCGGTCAAGGGTGTGTCGCCGGTGATCCGGATGGACAGCGGCTGCTCCGGATCATCGTCCCCGTAGCTCTTCGCGCCCCGCGGCTTGAGACCTGAGGTCGGGGAGGTGGCGCGCTTGAGCACGAGGACGCCGAAGCAGGTGCCGGGGTGCGTCTCCCCGTGGGCCGTCCCCCAGCGACCGGTCTCGTGCTGGTTCTTGACCAGGAAGTTGGAGGCCTGCTTGTACCAGTCGTGCGGCCCGAACTCGGCACGGCCGGTCAGGCCACCCACCCGCTCGAGCCCGTACAGGTAGTAGAGGTGCCAGCGGGTCATGTGCCCGGCGTTGTCGTTCTCCGAGGCGGGGTCCGGGTTGCGGTCCACGCGCATGTTCGTGGCGAGCCAGTCGATGCCCTCGTCGATGGCCGTGGCGATCACCCGTGCGTCGCGCTTGCTCAGGTCCCCCTTCGCCTCGAGCGCCTGCCGCCCGAGCTCGAGGATCGCCACGCCCGCGGCCGTCATGGAGCCGGTGGCCACGGTCCCCTGCTTGTAGGAGAACGACCCGTCGTCACGCTGGATGTTGAGCGCGTAGTCGATGCACTGCTCCCAGATCTTGGAGGAGATCTCCAGGCCGCTGGCTTCGGCCACGCGCATCCCGAGGCAGCCGTATTGGGTGAGGGAAAGGTCTTCGTGCCCCCCGGGATAGCTGAAGCCTTGACCCTGGCACTCGAGCAGGAGCTCGGTCCAGGTCGCGATCTCCTCCATGTGCTGCGTGGGGTCCGCCGCGTGCAGCGCCATGAGGCAGCACGCGATGCCATAGGTGTGGCGGGGCGGGTGAGCTCGCAGGTACGCGAGCCCGCGGAGGATCGAAGGGTGTCGGGGGGAGACGCCGGACTTGATGAGCGTGTACATCGCGAGGCCGGTCTGCCCGGACACGTACTTGTGCTCATCAGGACGCCACGATCCGTCCAGCTGCTGCCGCTTCAGCAGGTAGTTGGCGCCGCTGTTGATGGCGTCTTCGATCTGCTGCTGCGTGGCACCTTCAGGGCCTTGTTTGGGCCGACCGATCGCACCGGGAGCCGTCAGGAAGACCAGCACCAACAGCGCGGCGGCGCGCGGGGCGAGCCGTCGCCAGCCGCCCGGGGGAAGAAATCCTCCAACCATGTGTGTCAGGATACCGACTCGGCGCGAATCCTCGGAGGAGGCGCTCGCCGGCCTCCTCGCTGGCACAGCCCAACACCGCAATCCGATGTTCTTCCTCGAACCCGCAATGATCGCGCTCCTCGGCGTGTGCCTCCTCATGACCTGCGTCTGGGCCACCCACCTGCGTGATGAGGACGCCAGCATCATCGACCCCTTCTGGGGCGTGGCGATCGTCCTGGTGGGGGGGCTCCACGCGCTGGCGGCTGGGGCCCCGCTGAGAGGGGGTCGCCTGCTCGTGGCGCTCTTGGCCTCCGCGTGGGCCCTTCGCCTGGCCATGCACCTGCGCGCCCGTCATCGAGCCGAGGGCGCGGATCGGCGATATCAGGCGATGCGCGAGGCTCGGGGTGCTGCCTGGTGGTGGCAGAGCTACTTCGTCGTGTTCCTGCTGCAGGCCATCCTGGCGTGGATCGTCGCGCTGCCGCTCATGGCCAGCATGGCGGGCCGCGTGGCGCTCTCCCCGCTCTTCCTGCTTGGATTCGTGATCGCGCTCACCGGCTTCGCTTACGAGGCCGTCGCTGATGGGCAGCTCGCGCGCTTCAAGGCGGAGCCATCCAATCGGGGCAAGGTGATGCGGTCCGGGCTGTGGGCGACCTCGCGGCACCCGAATTACTTCGGGGAGGCCGTGTTCTGGATGGGGATTACCCTCACCTCTGTCGCTTCGGGCGCCTGGTGGGGGCTGATCGGATTCGCGCTGATCCTGTTCATGCTCCTGCGGGTCTCCGGGGTGAGCCTGACCGAGGAGACCATTACCGAGCGGCGGCCGGAATATGCCGAGTACATCCGCACCACGAGCGCGTTCATTCCGAGGCGCGCCGTCCGAAGTTGAGGCGGCGAGGCTCCGGCGTGCCTCTGCGGCGAGGCTCCCTCGACCTCTTGTCTCCCGATGAAACAGGCGAGAGTGTCTCGCCGCAAGAAGACCCTCGCATGGACGGAAGCTACGAGGTAGCGTCAATTGGACGGTGATCGGAACCTCTCGTAGAGCGGCTCCGTCCACCCCTCTCAGCGACTATTCCTTCCTGATGGAGCGCTGCTGCGCCGCGCCACTTAGTGTCCGGCCTGGCCACGTCACTCTGGTGGGGTTGTCCATCTGCACAGTCCCACATCCTTCTTTCATCCCTTCTGGAGATTCCTCTCTGATGCTTCGCTCTTCTCTCATCGCTGCCAGTTCGTTCGCGCTCATGGTCAGCGCGTCTGCTCAGACCCCGCAGCAACTCAACGGCATTCACAAGGTTCCTGGCGCGGTCAAGCACGCTGGTATCTATCACGTCGCTACAGGCACCTGGACCCGAACGGGCGGCGGCGCCGTCTCTAACTTCGGCGCGTCCGACATCGTCTACAGCAACACCGCAACGTCCGGTTACTTCTCGACCGCCGGCGGTAACGGTGGCTTCGCGGCCGGTTCCGAGAACTTCGACGAGGGCGGCCTCCCGGGCACCACGAACGGCAACCCGTTCACTGGCGCGGGTCCGAACCGTGACGAGTACAAGATCAACTTCCTCGAGTTCTCTTACTGCGACCTCAGCGGCCCCGGCGTCAGCGGTTGGACGTTCAACTTCTACGAGTCGTACGACCCCTGCACCATCAACACCTCTCCGGACGCCTCCCGGACGGTGACCGGCCTCCCCGCCAACGGCGGCTGCTGGCTCGTTGACATCGACCTCGCCGGTAACGAGTTCTGCCTCGGCGCCGACGGTGGTGCCCTTGCCCCCGGCTGGGACAACGACCCCGACTTCGACAGCTTCGGTTGGAGCTTCACGTACGCCGGTACCGGCACGGCCTCCGCTGGCCCGCTTCTCGTCGGTGACCCGGTTGCGACCGACCCGACCTACATCGCCGGTGGCCTTCCGCTTGACGGCTCCAACACCTACTACGGTGCTGTGAGCGCGTGCAACAGCCTGGGCACGGGTTACCTCACCCGCGACTTCTGGTGGCTCGAGGACCCGACCGCGGCGTCCAGCGGCTGCTACTTCTTCGGCGGATACGGCAACAACAACGGTTGCGGTGGTCCCTCGAACCCCTACGCCTCTTGGTACATGCAAATGTCGGCCGAGGCGGGTTCCTGCGGGACCCCGACGATCGGCACCATCTACTGCACGTCCAACCCGAACTCGACCGGCTCCAACACGTCCATGTCCCTTCTCGGTAGCGCCTCTGCCGCCGCGAACGACCTGACGCTTTCCGCCGGCAACCTGCCGAACAACACCTTCGGCTTCTTCCTCTACTCCCCGACCCAGGGCAGCGTGCCCAACCCCGGCGGTAGCCAGGGCGACCTCTGCCTCGGCGGCGCCATCGGGCGCTTCGTCGGCGCGGGTCAGGTCAAGTCGAGCGGTGCCGGTACCGAGATCACTCTCAGCACCACCTCCGGCGAGTGGGACCTCAGCGCCCTCCCGGGCCCGACCGGTAGCTCCGCCGCCGTTGCTGGCAACACCGCCAACTTCCAGGCCTGGCACCGTGACGCCAACCCGACGGTGACGTCCAACTTCTCGGACGGCATCACGATCGTCTGGCAGTGAGCCGCTGACCTTGGAACCTCGGGCTTCGCCTGAGGCTTCCTGGCCAACTTCGGACGCCCCCCCCGGTATCTTCGCCGGGGGGGGCGTCTGTACTTTTCGGTGTCGGTCCCATGGCCCGCCACGATGCACGGGCGGGGGATTGGGAGAGTTGGGCTCCAAATCCTGAACGTAGATGGCAACCTCGGGAGTGCACGGAGGTTGTTCACGTTGAACGTCCTGCATTCCCTTCCGCTGACCTGGAGCGACCGAGCGCCGAGCTGTCCATGATCGGAGTCCTCACCGCACTGACCCTCGCGCTGCCCCAGGCGGTGGTGGCCCTCCCGACCGCCCCTGGCGGAGCGCAGGCGGCGACCAGCACCGCGGGGTTGCAGTCCGGAGCGACGTGGGCCTACCGGGAGCTACAGCGGCTGAGTTGTGCCCGACAGCGACCGGGCTCGGAGGTTCCCTGGGCCAGCGTCGAGTCGCTGCTGGAGCTGCTGCTCGTGGACCCGTCAGGGGCGTCGTCGGGAGGTCAGCCTGACGCCCAGGGGTGGGCCAGGCTCCTCGGGGACCTCGCCATCGGGGCGACCGCCGTTCAGCGCCTGGACCTCGTGCGCGCCTGCGACGGCCTGTTGTCTGCGGAGCTCTCCGCCGCGCAGCGGAGGCTGCTGCTCGGAGCTCAGGTCGCACTCCTCGAGCCCCTCGTGGCCCAGGCGACCACCGAGGGGAGGGAGACGCCCCTGTCCCGAAGGGCGGTCGAGCTCTACGAGAGCGTGGCCCTGGCGGTGACCGACGCCGCCACCGGTGAGGTGCCCCAGTTCATGCGCCGATCAAGGCTCCGCCTCGCGCGGCTACGGGTCGGAGCCGCCATGCCCCGTTTCGTCGCGCGCGACACCGCCGGGAACGAGCTCCGGTCGGCGCAGCTGGAAGGAGAGGTATTGGTGCTCCGCTTCTGGGACCCTTCGAGCCCGGCCTCGCTCGTCGCCCATCGGGCCGACAGCGGGCTCGTGCGCGACTTCTGGGATGCACCGTTCGACTTGCTCGGTGTGACGCGGAGCGAGGACCGCGAGGCCTACCTGCGCTTGATCGAGAGCGCGCGCTTCGGTGGAGTGCAGTTGTTCGACGGACCCATCAGTAGCGCGCTCGCAGATGCGCTCGATGAAGGTTCTTGGAGTGGGTTCGGCGCGTTCGGAGGTACCTCGGACCCCGGTCCCAAGCAGCGCCTCTTGAACCGGTGGGGCAGTCCGCCCCCTGGCAGCCTCTTTGTGGTCGACGCGCGGGGGCGAATCCGCGGTCGGGACCTCCCTCCCGGGGAGACCCAGACCCTGGTCAGGACGCTGATCGCTGAGGAGCGAACCCGGCAGCGTGAACTGATTCTCGAAGGAACTCGTACTCGCTGAAGCGGCTCGCTTCCCGGCCCGCCTTTTCCATGTTCCGGCTCCATCCTTCGCAACAACCGCCCCGCGGCGGTGCCCCGCTCAAGGGGCTACCCTTCGCAACGGTGCTGACCCTCGCGGGGGCCGTGCTCTTGCTGGGCCGCAGCGGCGCCGGTCTCCAGGGCGGGGTGGCCTCTGCGTCGGCGGAGGTGGAGCTGGCGGCGGTGGATGCGGAGGCGCCCCAGGCAGAGCGGGCCTTGGAGGAGACGGCGCCGGGGGGGGAGCGCCTCGCCTCGATCACCGGTCCCCGGGGCCAGGCCCGTCAGGTCGCCATCGACGCCGGCCCTTCATCGGGGGGCGGAGCGGAGGTAGGCCCCCTCCCCGACCCCGATGGACCGGAGGTGCACACCCCTGCGCTCGACCCGGAAGCCGGGCCGCCGGGCCTGGAGGGGCTTCGTGCCGAGGGTCCCTTCCACCTCGGGTCCCGTCACGGAGAGTGGACCTTCTACGATCACCTGGGCTACGTTCAGGAGGTTGGCTCCTACCGGGAGGGCCGCCGGGATGGTCCCTGGCGCCATTACGCCAGGAACGGGCAGATGATTCAGCTGGCGGAGTTCGTCGAAGGAGCCCAGGAGGGGCTCTGGCGTCGCTTCAGCCAGGAGGGCGCGTTGATCGAGGAGGGCAGCTTCGAGGCGTCGTCGCCGCACGGCCGCTGGGTCCGGCGCTATTCGGACGGCTCCATCAAGGAGCGCGGCAGGTACGAGGCGGGGCTCCGGGAGGGCCTGTGGGAGTTCTTCGATGACCTCGGTCGTCCGACCCTTCGCACAGGGACCTATCGCGCGGGCATCCGGATCGACTAGGCGGGTCTTCGGGCCGGATGCTTCGGGGCGGACCTCAGCCGCCTCGCGTGTGCATCTCCAGGTGGGGCTCCTGCTGGAGCTCTCCCGGCTGAAGCAGGGCCTCACGGGTGGTGAGCCCAGCCCGTTCCTCTGCGCCCCGGTCGCTCCGGCCGGTCCAGAGGTCGACGATCTTCTCGGCGGCGGCGCGCGAACCGCGGGCGCGTAGCACCTTCGCGATGGGGGTCCCCCTCCGCGCGTAGAGGCAGGTGATGAACTGACCGTCGGCGGTGAGCCTGGCACGGTCGCAGCTGCCGCAGAAGGGGCGAGTCGTGGACGCGATGACCCCGAAGCGTTGGCCGTCCGCCGTTCGATAGCGGTCCGCGGGCGCCGCGGTCCGCGCCACGTCCTCCGGGGTCACGCCGCCGCGAGCCGCCCCGACGCGTTCGAGGATCTCCGAGGCGGAGACGACCCGGCTCATGTCCCAGCGGGTGGCGCCGCCCACGTCCATGTACTCGATGAACCGCACCTCCAGCCCCCGCTCGCGGCCGAAGGCGAGCATGTCGAGCAGCTCGTCGTCGTTGGTGCCGCGCATGACGACGACGTTGAGCTTGGTGCCCGTGAAGCCCGCCGAGGCCGCCGCGTCCAGACCCCGCAGGGCGCCCGCCAGCTCGTCGCGTCGCGTCAGCTCCCTGAAGCGGTCGGCGCGCAGGGTGTCGAGGCTGACGGTGAGTCGGTCGAGGCCCGCCTCGCGGAGCTCCTGAGCATGCTCGGGCAGGCGCAGGCCGTTGGTGGTCAGCGCGAGCTCCCGCAGGCCCGCGTGGGCCCGGAGGCTCCGGACCAGCTGATCGATGTCACGCCGCAGGAGCGGTTCGCCGCCGGTCAGGCGGACTTTCTCCACCCCGTGCGGGATCAACTCGGCCACCAGGGCGCTGGATTCCTCGAAGGTCAGGAGGTCGGCGCGCTGGAGCCACTCGTAGCGCTCCTCCGGCATGCAGTACCCGCACCGCAGGTTGCATCGGTCCGTGACCGAGAGCCGCAGGTTGCGGAGCGGCCGGTGGTGGAGGTCGAGGGCGGCGGGCATGGCCGCAGATTATCACCCATTCTCCTGCCGGGTCCCAGGTGCTCTTTGGGTCCGCCTCGACCTATCTTCAGTTCATGCAACGCCCCAAGACACTCGGTGAGCTCAAGGCCAGCGGCTGGACCTCCCGCTCGGTCCGCGACGAACTCCGCGCCAACCTCATCCAGCGGCTCCGTTCCAAGGAAGAGGTCTTCCACGGGATCGTCGGCTACGAGGACTCGGTGATCCCCCAGATCCAGAACGCCGTGCTCTCCGGGCACAGCTTCATCCTCCTGGGCCTCCGGGGGCAGGCGAAGACCCGGATCGCGCGGGCGCTCTCGGACCTCCTGGACGAGTGGGTCCCCGCGATCGAGGGCTCGGAGCTCAACGAGGACCCCATGGCTCCGGTCACAGTGCCGTCCATCCGGCGGGCCGAGGAGCTGGGGGATGACCTGCCCATCCGGTGGATGCACCGCTCCGAGCGGTACCAGGAGAAGCTGGCGACGCCGGACGTGACCGTGGCGGACCTGATCGGCGACGTGGATCCGATCAAGGCGGCGACCCGCAAGCTCACCTTCGCGGACCCCGAGGTCATCCACTTCGGCATCCTCCCGCGCGCGAACCGCGGGATCTTCTGCGTCAACGAGCTCCCGGACCTTCAGGCGAGGATCCAGGTGGGGCTCCTGAACATCCTCGAGGAGGGAGACATCCAGGTGCGGGGCTTCCCGATCCGGATGCCCCTCGACCTCGGGCTGGTGTTCACCGCCAACCCGGAGGACTACACCAACCGCGGGAGCATCATCACGCCCCTCCGGGACCGCATTGCCTCGCAGATCCTGACCCACTATCCCAAGGAGCTGGAGCAGGCCATGGCCATCACCGACCAGGAGGCCTGGCGGGACCGCGGGGAGGGGGCCGTCGAGGTGCAGGTCCCGACGGCGCTCCGGGAGGCCATCGAGCTCGTGGCCTTCGAGGCGCGGGCCTCGGAGTTCGTGGACCAGGCCAGCGGCGTGAGCGCGCGGCTCTCCATCGCCATGCTGGAGAACGTGATCTCCAACGCCGAGCGGCGGGGCCTTTGCGCCGGTGAGGCCGCGGCCACCGCCCGGCCCGCGGACCTGTTCACCGCCATCTCGGCGGTGACGGGGAAGGTCGAACTCGTCTACGACGGGGAGCGTGAGGGCATCGGCGCCGTCGCGGCGGCGCTCGTGGGTAAGGCGCTGGGTGAGGCCTTTACCCGGGTCTTCCCCGACGGCTACGCGGAGGACGAGGGGGACGCAGGCACCAGCGCCCCGGTGTACGACTCGATCCTGGGCTGGTTCCGCTCGGGGGGCACCTTGGACCTGGATGACACCGCCGGGGACGCGGTGCACCTGGCGCGCCTGGGCGAGGTCACAGGGCTACGGGAGCTGGTGGAGCGGACCGCGAGCCCGGCGAACGACGGGGAGCTGGGGGCGCTGATGGAGCTCGTGCTCGAGGGCCTGCACCAGGGGTCGCTCCTGTCCAGGGACGACGACGGGCCCAACAGACGGCAGTACGGGGACATGCTCGCGCAGATGGCGCGCAGCCTGGGTGCCTGACCCGCCGCGACCATGAAGTTCAGCTACCGGGAATTCGATCCGTCGGAGGGCTCCCTCCGGGACCTCCTGAAGCGCCTGGAGGCGCTCTACAACGATCTGCTCCTGCAGGCCGACGGGGACCCGGAGCAGGCGCTCGAGTGGATGGAGACGATCGCGGCGAGGTACCCGCTCCTCCCGGACGGCTTCACCATGGAGGACTTCCGGCGCCACCTGGAGAAGCAGCGCTGGGTGGAGGCGACGGTTGAGGGGCTCCGCATGGCGCCGGGCGGAGACCGGGCGCTGAGGCAGGAGTCCCTGGAGCGGATCTTCAGCGGGCTCACGAAGGACGCCGCGGGGGACCACCGCACCCAGGCCCAGGGCACGGGGCACGAGCGGCTGCCCGAGACGCGGGCCTGGACCTTCGGCGACCCCGCGTCGCTGATCGACGCTACGGGCTCGGTGCGCAACGCCCTGCGGCGCGGGGTGGACCTCGACGGGTTGACCCTGGGGGAGGATGACCTTCAGGTGCATGAGACGGAGCACCTGTCCAGCTGCGCGACGGTGCTCCTGCTGGACCTCAGCCACTCCATGATCCTGTACGGAGAGGATCGGATCACCCCCGCCAAGCGGGTGGCCCTCGCCCTGACGGAGCTCATCCGGACGCGCTACCCCAAGGACTCCTTGCGGGTCGTGACCTTCGGTGACGAGGCCGAGGAGGTCTCACTGGACGATATCTCCACGATCTCCGTGGGGCCCTTCCACACCAACACCCGAGCGGCGCTCCAGCTGGCACGGGACCTCTTGCGGCGCGAGCGGCGGGTCAACAAGCAGATCTTCATGATCACGGATGGCAAGCCCAGCGCCCTCACGGAGCCGGACGGGGAGATCTACAAGAACCCATTTGGCCTCGACCGCCGCGTGGTGGCCAAGACCATGGACGAGGCGACCATCTGCCGCCGGTACGGCATCCCGATCACGACCTTCATGCTCACCGACGACCCTGTCCTGGTGAACTTCATCGAGGAGTTCACCGAGGCCAACCGGGGGCGGGCCTACTTCGCGGGAGGGGACCGGCTGGGGGCGACCCTCTTCGTCGACTACGTCCGGAACCGCCGCAGCAGCGTCCGCTGACCGGCCCCAGGGCAGGCCGTGGGGCCCCCGGGCCCGGCAATTACCCAGGACGATCGGAGCCATCGGGAGTTCTGGTTACCACGCCCTTGTGCCCTGTCCGATGATGCATCCCCTGACCGTGCGGTCGGGAGCCCGGAGCGACTGACGCGCCGGGGCCGCCGCCTACCTCAGCTCTGAGACCACACCAATGAGACCTCGAAACAACGCCCTCCCGCTCTTCGTGAGCGCACTCTTTCTCGGTGCCGTGTCCTGCTCCGCTCCTGCCGGGTCGTCGTCGGAGACGTCTGGTTCAGCGGTGCTCACTGGGTCCACCGCGGCAAGCATCGAGGAGTGCCCCGTCATGGGCGGGGCCGCCAAGGCCGAGCTCGCTGGCGCAGCGGTCGCTGCCGACGACACGGGCCGTTACCGGCGGAACGCGGACTGGTGGCCGAACCGACTCGACCTCTCCATCCTCCGACAGAACTCCGCCAAGAGCGATCCCATGGGCGGAGACTTCGACTACGCGGCCGAGTTCGCCAAGGTCGACCTCGACGAGCTCCGGGCAGACGTGAAGGAGGCCATGACCACCTCCCAGGACTGGTGGCCCGCCGACTGGGACAACTACGGCGGGCTGTTCATCCGCATGGCCTGGCACAGCGCGGGGACCTACCGCAGCACGGACGGCCGCGGGGGCTCCGGCGACGGGATGCTGCGCTTCGCGCCGCTCAACAGCTGGCCCGACAACGCGAACCTCGACAAGTCGCGGCGCATCCTCTGGCCGGTGAAGCAGAAGTACGGACGCTCGGTCTCCTGGGCGGACCTGATGATCTTCGCGGGCAACGTGGCCCTCGAGCACTCCGGCTTCGAGACCCTCGGCTTCGCCGGCGGCCGCGAGGACCTGTGGGAGGCCCAGGAGGACATCAACTGGGGTCCCGAGGACGAGTGGCTTGGCGTGGAGCGCTGGGAAGAGGGTCGCGAGCTGCAGGGTGATCTCGCGGCAGCTCACATGGGCCTCATCTACGTCAACCCGGAGGGGCCGGACGGCAACCCCGACCCGCTCGCCGCCGCTCACGACATCCGCGTCACCTTCGGCCGCATGGCGATGAACGACGAGGAGACCGCCGCGCTCATCGCCGGGGGCCACACCCTCGGCAAGGCGCACGGCGCCGCGCCTGCCGGAGACAACGTCGGCCCCGACCCCGAGGCGGCGGCGATCGCTGAGCAGGGCTTCGGTTGGACCAACCGCTACGGCACGGGCAACGGCGCGGACACCATCACGAGCGGCCTGGAGGGCGCCTGGACCTCGACGCCCACGGACTGGTCCTCCGAGTACCTGGAGAACCTCTGGAACTACGAGTGGGAGCTCACCAAGAGCCCCGCGGGCGCCCAGCAGTGGACCCCGGTTGGGGCAGGGGACGTGGTCCCCGACGCCCACGTGGATGGGAAGCGCAACAAGGTCATGATGTTGACCACGGACCTCGCCCTGCGGGAGGACCCCGCCTACGCGGAGATCACCAAGCGCTGGCTCGAGAATCCCGGTGAGTTCGACCGGGCCTTCGCGGCCGCGTGGTTCAAGCTGACCCACCGCGACATGGGGCCGACGACCCGCCTGCTCGGTGACGAGGTGCCCGCCGCCCAGCTCTGGCAGGACCCGATCCCTGCCGTGGACCACCCGCTCATCGACGCCGGTGAGCAGCAGCGCCTCAAGGCCATGATCCTGGACTCGGGCCTCTCGGCGCGGGACCTGGTGGCGGTCGCCTGGGCGTCCGCGTCCACCTACCGGGACAGCGACAAGCGGGGCGGGGCCAACGGGGCTCGCATCCGGCTCGCGCCCCAGAGCGGCTGGGAGGCGAATGACCCCGAGACGCTGGCGAAGGTGCTGGCCGTCTACGAGGGCATCCAGGGCAAGGTGAACGCTGCCGGCGGCGACAAGAAGGTCTCGCTCGCGGACCTGATCGTGCTCGGCGGCTGCGCGGCCATCGAGTCCGCGGCGGCTGCCGCCGGGACGAGCATCGAGGTGCCCTTCACCCCGGGGCGGATGGACGCTTCGGACGAGATGACCGACAACGCGAGCTTCGACGTGCTCGAGCCCAAGGCCGACGGCTTCCGGAACTACTTCTCGGGCCGCGCCTACCTCAAGCCGGCGGAGGCCCTGATCGACCGTGCGAACCAGCTCACCTTGACCGTTCCCGAGATGACGGTGCTCGTGGGTGGGCTACGCGCCATGGGCGTCACGGGCGCGGGCTCCCGGGCCGGTGTCCTCACCGACACCCCGGGGCAGCTCAACAACGCGTTCTTCGTCAACCTGCTCGACATGGGGACGAAGTGGGAGGCGGCCGCCGATGGCTCAGACTCGTTCACGGGGTCCGTCCGGACGACCGGTGCGCCCAAGTGGACCGCCACCTCGGTGGACCTGATCTTCGGTTCGAACTCCGAGCTCCGCGCGGTGGCCGAGGTCTACGGCACCGGCGACGGGGCCGAGAAGTTCTTGGCCGACTTCGTCGCCGCCTGGGACAAGGTCATGAACCTCGACCGGTTCGACCTCGACTGAGCAGTGGCTCGAAGGTGACCGCTCGATGAGCGGCGTGCCAAGGAAGGAGGGCCGGACCCCGGCGGGGTCTGGCCCTCCTGTGTTTGGGGCGTCAACCTGGGTGGGCCAATCGGCCCGAGGCGCTCAGCGACGGGGCGCGAGGTGCCGCGGGAGGTCCTGGACGCGCTCGCAGCCGAGCTGTTCCATCACCTGGGTGAGCTGGCGCATGAGCATGGTCATGACGTGCGGCCCTCCCCGGGCTCCCATGGCGCAGATGGCGTACATGAAGGACCTGCCCATGAAGGTGAAGCGGGCGCCGCTCGCGAGGGCGCAGGCCACGTCGGGCCCGCCCCGGACGCCGCTGTCGAAGAGCACCTCCATGCGATCCCCGAACTCGGCGGCGAGACCGGGGAGCGCCTGGATGGTGGAGGTGCCCACCTCGAGCTGGCGGCCGCCGTGGTTGGAGACGATGATCCCGTCCGCCCCGAGCTCGAGCACCCTGGCGGCGTCCTCGGGGTTGACGATGCCCTTGACCACGAGCTTCCCCTTCCAGCGGTCGCGGATGGCCGCGATCCGGTCGGAGGAGAGCCGCCCGCTGAACGTCGCGTTCATGAACTGCCCCAGGTGGGACATGTCGAGCCCCTTGGGGATGTAGGGCGCGAGGGTGGCGAACTCGGGCTTGCCCCGGGCCAGCTGAGAGAAGGACCAGGTCGGGTGCATCACCATCTGGGCGATGTTCCGCGCGGACATGCGCGGGGGGATCGCGAGCCCGTTCCGGATCTCCTTGGGGCGGTATCCGAAGGTGGGGGTGTCCGCGAGCAGGACGAGGACCGGGACCCCGGCGGCGGCGGCGCGGTCGAGGATCTTGTCGCGAAGCTCGTCCTCGGTGGGGTGGTAGAGCTGGAACCAGGCCTTGCCCTCGGTGATCTCCGACACGCGCTCGATGCTGGCGGTGCCCACGGTGCTGAGGATGAACGGGACCCTGGCGGCGTGGGCCGCCTCGGCGAGGAACTCGCAGGCGCCGGGCCACACGAGTCCCTGCAGGCCGATGGGGGCGACGCCGAAGGGCGCCGCGTAGGTCTCGCCGAACAGCTCGGTCTCGAGCTCGGCGCCCCCGTAGTCGAGCACGTACCTCGGCTCGAGCCGCACCTCACGGAGCTCCTCCGTGTTGCGGCGCATGTTGAGGTTCGAGTGGCACCCGTTGTCGAGGTACTCGAAGGCGAACGGGGGGACGCGCTTTCGACCTCGGTCGCGCAGGTGCTCGATCGAGGGGAGGTTCGGGTCGAGGCTCATGGGCGTTCTGAACGATACCCCAGCGGTCTGATCCGGCGGGATCTGGATTGGGGGATCGGGCGGCGTGGCCGGACGGTCGGGTTCAGCCGGCGTGGACCCTGACGTTCTCCCCGATCCAGTCCTGGATCGAGCGGAGCTCATCGAAGCTCTCGTGGCGCAGGCGTACCCAGGCGTTCGCCATGTAGCCTGCCTCGACGCCCTGGGTGGGGGTGCCCGGGGGGGGGAAGTGGGAGTCGATGATGTGCTCGCCGTGGCGTGCCCGGAGCTCGTCCACGCCTTCGTAGCGCTCGATCCGGCCGTCGGCGCTCGGGCGCAGGGCGATCATGCCCCCCGCGCAGCGCCTCGAAGGAGCCTGGGATGCACTCCCGTGGACGATCAGGTGGGCCCACTCTCGGTAGATGTCGAAATCGTTCGCGGCCTGGTAGACGTCCCACATGCGCACGCCCGGGGGCCGGCAGCCGATCTCGCTGAACTTGAGCCCCTTGGGCCCGAAGAACCACTCCATGTGGGTGGCGGAGGTCTCGATCCCGAGGGTCTGGATGACCTTGCGCCCCATCGCGCGGAGGTCGTCGTAGCGCTCGTCTTGCACCTCGTTGGTGGTGGCCATCTGAGGCGAGATCCAGCGGTGCCGCATGGCCTCGAGCACGTTCGGGTAGTAGTGGGTGATGAACTCGTGGGCCACGTCGCCGTTCAGGCAGAGCGTGTCCCAGTAGCCCTCGTGCCCTTCGATGAACTCCTCGATGGCCACGCCCTCGCCACGTCCGAGGCCGCTCTCCTCGATCGCAGCCTCGAGGCTCTCGTCGTCGTGGGCGCGGGCGGTCCCCGCCGCCCCGGCGCCGTCCCGCGGCTTGAGGATGACCGGGTACCCGACCTCCGCGATGAAGGCCCGCGCCTCATCGAGGTCAGAGGTCCCAATGCTCCGGGCGGTCGGGACCCCGGCCTCGCGCAGGGCCTCCTTCATGGCAGGCTTGTCCCGGCAGAGCCACGCGGTTCGGGTCGAGGTGCCCGGGATCTCGCACTGCTCGCGGACCCAGGCACACGGCGTGATGTGCGCCTCGACCGTGGCCTCGAGGCGGTCCACCCAGCCGCGCTGCTGGACGCGACGGACAGCGGCGAGGAGGGCCTCGCCGTTGGTCACGGACGGGACCTGCTCGTGTCCGTCCAGCCAGCCACGAAGCTCGTCGTCGAGGGCGCTGGGCGGCGCCTCCGCGATGGCGGTGACCCGGGCGCCGACCTCTTTCAGGGCGCGGACGAACTCCCGCTGATTGGACGGGAAGGAGGGCTCGACGAAGATGACGTGCATGGCGTTGGGCAGGCGCGGCGAGGCTGGGACCGGCCGCCGGTGGGTCGTCGGGTGTTGTTGGATCGGTGACCGGAGCCTCGGGGAGGCTCAGGCCAGCTGGAGGTCGGCCATGATCGCGGCGTACAGGTCCTCGTATCGGTCGACCTGGGCCTCCCACGAGAAGTCCTGGGCCATGCCGCGCAGCTGCATGGCCCGCCAGGTCTCGGGGTCACGCCAGACCTCGAGGGCGTGGGCCAGGGTGTCCTCAAGGGCCACCGAGGTGTGCTCGTAGAAGACGAAGCCGGTGCCGCTGCCGTCCTCGAGGCGCTCGACCGTGTCGGCGAGGCCTCCGGTGCTGCGCACCAGGGGGATGGTGCCGTACTTCAGGCTGTACATCTGGTTCAGGCCGCACGGCTCGTAGCGCGATGGCATGAGGAAGATGTCCGCCCCCGCCTCGATGCGGTGGGCGAGGCCGTTGTCGTAGCCGATATGGACGCCGACCTTCGCGGGGTAGCGGTCGCGGAGCCAGCGGAAGTAGCTCTCCTGTTCGGCCTCCCCGCTGCCGAGGACGAGCAGCCGAACGTCGTGGTGATCCAGCAGGCGCTCGGCGAACTCGGGGATGAGCTCGAAGCCCTTCTGCTGCGTGAGCCGCGAGACGATGCCGAGGACCGGACCGGAGGGCTCGGGGGCCACGCGCAGCTCGTCGAGGAGCGCGTCGCGACACATGCGCTTACCGAACAGGTCATTCGGCCCGAAGTTGGCGGGGAGGTGGGGATCGGTGGCGGGGTCCCACTCCCCGTAGTCGACGCCATTGACGATGCCGGCGAGGTGATCCTCACGCTGGGCGAGGAGCCCCTGGAGACCGTGGCCGTACTCGGGCGTCTGGATTTCACGGGCGTAGGTGTCGGAGACCGTGGATAACCACGAGGCGTGCAGGATCCCGGTCTCCAGGTAGTTCACCGCGCCGGCGGCGAGGCGCTCCTGGTGGAACTGGTCGCGCACGCCTTCCAGGCCGATCCTCCGGATCGCGTCCTCGGCGAAGACCCCCTGGTACCCCAGGTTGTGGATGGAGAGCAGGGTGGAGCTACCTCGCAGGAGGTCGTCCCATCCATAGGTGGACTTCAGCAGGAGGGGCAGGAGCCCCGTGTGCCAGTCGTTGGCGTGGAAGACGTCAGGGGCCCACCCGGTGCGCTGGCAAGCCTCGATGGCGGCGCGGCAGAAGCCTGCCCAGCGGATCGGCTCATCGTCGTCGTTGGTATAAAGTTCCTCTCGCCCGAAGAGCTCCGGGGAGTGGATGAACTCCACCTGGAGCGGCACGCCGTCGGCGTTCTCGGAGTCAGGGAGCGGCGCCTTGCGGACCGCCACCGGGACGTCCCAGCCGGGGAAGCTGACGGGGAACGGGGAGAGGAACGGCTCCGTCTGGAGACCTGACCGTTCGATCCGACCGTAGAGGGGGACGAAGAGCCGGACCTGGTGGCCGCGCTTCCAGAGGGTGCGGGAGAGCGCCGCGGCCACGTCGGCGAGACCGCCCGTCTTGGCGAAGGGAGCGCACTCCGCAGACACCATCGCGATGCGGAGGGGAAGCTGCATGGCGGGAGCTTAGCGAACCGTGCCCCTCGGGTTGCGGACGCCCGGGAGTTCTGGTGGGAAACCGGACCCCCTCGGGGGGTATCCTCCGGCCAGGATGACACGCGCCAGCACGGTCTTCGTCGCGCCCTTTGCCCTGCCGAGCACCCTGAGGTTCTTGAGGGCGGCGGCGCTGCTCCCCGACACCACGTTCTCTGTGGTGGCGCAGGAGTCCGCAGCCTCTTTCATGGGGGCCCTGGAGGACGAGGTTCGCAGTAGGATCGCGGAATTCGTCCGCGTGGAGGACTGCCACGACGCCGGCCAACTTGAGGGAGCCGTCCGCCAGATCGCTGGGAGCACCGGCCGAGGGGTGACAGCGCTCGTGGGCATCCTCGAACCCCTCCAAGAGGCGCTCGCCCAGGTCCGGGAGCGCCTGCAGATCCGCGGCATGGACCGGGCCGAGGCCGGGCGCTTCCGTGACAAGTCCGTCATGAAGGACGCGCTCCGCGCCCACGACCTGCCCTGCGCCCGCCATTACCTCGCGACGGACGCCGCCGGCGCCATCGAGTTCGCGCGCGGCACGATGCCGCTGGTGGCCAAGCCGCCTGCTGGTGCGGGCGCACGGGACACCTTCCGCGTGGACGACGTCTCCCAGCTGGAGGGCTGGCTGAGGACCCATCCGCCCACGCCCGCCCAGCCCCTCCTGCTGGAGGAGTTCGTGCAGGGGCGGGAGTTCTCCTTCGATAGCGTCTCCGTCGGCGGCCGGCATCTGTTCCACTCGATCTCTGAGTACTCGCCGACGCCCCTGCAGGTGATGGAGTCCCCCTGGATTCAGTGGACGGTGATGCTGCCGAGGGACATCGAGGTCCCCGAGTTCGCGCCGATCCTCTCCGCGGGGCCCCGTGCCCTCGACGCCCTGGGGATGGTGACTGGGATGACCCACATGGAGTGGTTCCGCCGCGCCGACGGGTCCATCGCCATCTCCGAGGTCGCCGCCCGCCCGCCGGGAGCGCAATTCACCTCGCTGATCTCCTACGCCCACGACCGGGACTTCTATCGCGTGTGGGCCGAGGTCTCCATCCTGGAGGACTTCACGCCGCCGCCCCGCCGCTTCGCCACGGGGGCCGCCTACCTGCGGGGCCAGGGGGCCGGGCGCGTGGCCCGCGTCGCCGGTATCGAGCGGGCGAACCAGGAGCTCGGCGACCTCGTGGTCGAGTCCCAGCTCCCCACACCCGGACAGCCCAAGGCCAGCTCCTACGAGGGCGAGGGGTTCGTCATCCTCCGGCACGAGGACACCGAGCGTGTGCGCGACGGCCTGCGGCGCGCGGTCGAGATCCTGCAGGTCGAGCTCTCCGCCTGAGCCAGCCCGTCTTTCCCCTGACCCTGTCCAACCCAAAGGTCTCCATGACGATCAACGTGGTCCTCATCTCACCGGGCTTCCCCGCCGACAACGGTCACTTCACCCAGGCGCTGCACGCGCTGCCCGGCGTGCGAGTGCTGGGCGTGGGGGATCAGCCCGCGGCGGCCATGGAGCCCGCGGTCCGTGATGCGCTTGATGACCACCTGGTCGTGAACGATCTCTGGAACGAGGAGCACACCGTGGCCGAGGTCGGTCGTTGGCTCGGCCAGCTGGGCGTGCGCCCCGACCGGGTGGAGTGTCTGTGGGAGATCGGGGTGGTCCTCGCGGCGCGCATGCGAGAGGCCTTCGACGTCCCTGGGCTCCGCGTGGACCAGGCCATCACCTTCCGGGACAAGGAGGCCATGAAGGCCACCCTGGACGCCGCTGGGGTTCGCACGCCCCATCACTACCGCGCGCGGACCCGGGCGGAGGTGGAAGAGGCGGCGCGGGCCGTCGGCTATCCGCTGATCGTCAAGCCCATCGACGGGGCTGGCTCGGAGGACACGCACACGGCGCGCTCCGATGAGGAGCTGGCGCGGGTGATCGACGCGGTGGCCCACGTCCCCGAGGTCAGCGTGGAGGAGTTCATCGAGGGCAAGGAGTTCACCTACGACGCCATCCTCGCGGACGGGGAGACGCTCTTCGAGAACGTGGCCTGGTACCGGCCCAAGCCGCTGGTGGCGCGCCAGAACCCCTGGATGAGTCCCCAGGCGGTGTGCCTCGCCGACCTCGAGCAGCCAGAGGTCGCCCCCGGCGTCGAGCTGGGGCGGCGAGCGCTCAAGGCCCTCGGCTACCGCACGGGCATGGCCCACATGGAGTGGTACCTCTCGGACCGAACGGGCGAGGCGATCTTCGGAGAGGTCGGCGCCCGCGCCCCGGGTGGGCGCCTCTCCCACGGGATGAACTACGCCTGCGACGGCGACGTGTTCCGGTTGTGGGCCGAGGCGATCACCCGCGGGACCTCGGAGCAGTCCATGGACCGCCGCTACAACGCTGCGTTGGTCTTCAAGCGCGCCCACGGGGACGGCCAGATCGTGACGAGGATCGAGGGGCTCGAGCCCATCCTCGCCCGGGACGGGGAGCACCTCCCTGTGGTTGAGCTCGTGCCGATCGGCGCGCCGCGTCGGGACTGGACCCAGGTGGTGACCGGGGACGGGTGGTGCATCGCGCGCCACAACCTCCTCGGGGAGGCGCTGCGGATCGCGGACGACATCGGGCGGGACGTGCGGATCCACTGCGACGCCTGATGACCGCCGCCCCTCGACCGCTCGCCCTCCTGGGGCCACAGCGCGACCGCCCGACGCTGCGCGATGTCCTCGACCGGATGGGGGCCTCGGGCCCCTACGTGCTCGTGTCTGCTGGATGGGAGGAGCGGGAGTCGGAGACCGGACGCCTGGACGCCCACCTCGGTGAGCCGGTCCGGAGCCTGGACCTCTGGCCGCGATGCGAGGCGGCCTTCGAGTCGGACGCAGACCTGCGCCACCTGATGTTCGACCGGCACGACCGCATGAAGGAACTCTCCGCCCTCTATCGCATCCGGCTCGCCGCCGAGCTCTCGGCGGCGCGAGAGCTGATGGGGCGGACCCGCCCGGACGAGCAGGACCCGCTGGTCGCTCCTTCGGTGGACCTGGCCTGCCGGGCGTTGCGCGAGCTGGACGACCACCATTGCGCGCGGGTGGGAGCGCTCAACGAGGAGACCTTCGGCATGGCGGTGGACCGCGAGAGCCTGCGCTCGGGTCGGGCAGAGATCGGGGAGACCCTGGCGGGCGCGGGGACCCTCCTCGTGGCGGGGGGGCACGTGGGGATCCTGTACAACCGCATGCGGCTCTTCGGTGTGGCCGAGTCCCTGCCTGCCGCCACGCCGGTGGTCGGGTGGTCCGCAGGAGCCATGGCGCTGACCGATCGCATTCTCTTGTTCCATGACTCCCCGCCCCAGGGGCCGGGGGACGCCGAGATCCTCGGGCCCGGGCTCGGCCTCGCCCCGGGTGTCGTCGCCCTGCCGTACGCCTCTCGCAGGCTGGACTTGGCCGACCGCGGGCGGGTCGCGCTGTTGGCCCGGCGGCTCGCGCCCGAGCTGGTCGTGGCCCTGGACGACGGCGACAGCCTGGTCGCGGGGAGCGATGGGTGGTCCGCCCGGGGAGCGCGTCGGCTGAGCACGGCGGGCGCCGTGGTAGGAGATCTCGTGGAGGGCCAGGCGTGAGCGCTTCGGATCGGATCGAGGCGGCCAAGGACGCCATCGCCGAGCAGGGTGCCGCCGCCCTCGAGGGGCTCGAGGTCCCCATCGTCGAGGACGGCCGGGCCCTCTTCGTCTACGAGGGGAAGGCCGAGGGGGTGTGGCTCCACCACTGGATCTTCGGCCTCGAATCCGCGCAGGAGTTCCTCCGCACGCACCCCGACGTCTGGACCCTTGAGCTCGAGGTCCAGCGCACGGCCCGCGTGGAGTACAAGCTCGAGGTCCAGCAGAACGGCGAGCGACAGCTGATCCTCGACGCCCTGAATCCGGCGGTGGCACGGGACCCCTTCGCCACCAACTCCGTCGTGACGGGGCCGGACTACACGACGCCCTGGTGGGCCGTGGAGGACCGCTCCCGCCGTCAGGGGGTCATCCTCGAGCGGCAGCTCCAGAGCGAGGTGTTGGGCGACGTCCGCCCCCTCTCCATCTACCTGCCAGCCCGCTACCGGGTCACCCGCCGCTACCTGCTCCTGGTCGTCCATGACGGGCTGGACTACCTTCGGTACGCGGCGTTCAAGACGGTCCTCGACAACCTCATCGACCGCGGAGAGATCCCGCCGATGGTGGTCTGCTTCACCCAGTCGTCGGACCGGGTCCACGAGTACGCGGCCAGCGAGCGACACGCGGACTTCCTCGCGACGGAGCTGCTCCCCCTGCTGGAGGAGGAGTTCTCCCTGGAGGCTGGCCCCGAGAACCGGGCGCTCATGGGGGCGAGCTTCGGCGCGGTCGCCTCCCTGCACGCATCGATCCAGCATCCCGGGGTCTTCGGTCGGCTGCTCCTCCAGTCCGGCTCGTTCGCCTTCACCGACATCGGCGACCACGAGCGCGGACCGCTCTTCGATCCGGTGGTGGCGTTCGTGAACGGGTACCGACGCGCGCCCGTGAAGCCAGCGGACCGGGTCTTCCTGTCCTGCGGGATCTACGAGTCACTCATCGTCTACAACCGCACCCTGCTTCCGATGCTCCAGTCCCTGGGGGTCGACGCTACCCTCGTGGAGGCGCAGGACGGACACAACTGGGAGAACTGGCGGGACCATCTCCGGGCGGGCCTGACCTGGCTCTTCCCAGGACCCCTCTGGATGGTGTACGAGTGAAACGACATGGCTGACATCAAACGAATCGGGCTCTCCCTCGGCGCCGACATCTGCTGGCCGCGCTGCTTCGAGGGGATCCTCGAGCGGTGGGACCCCACCCTGAAGGTAGGGGGGCGCGACGTGCGCTTCGAGGTGGACCGCGTGGTCATCGAACCCTTCGACCTGCGGACGCCGACGCGCTACGACGTAGTCCTCGACCGCCTGACCCACTGGTATGCGAACACGCGGGAGTGGATCAAGAAGGGGGTGTTGATGGACGACCTGTACGTCCTCAACAACCCGTGGTCGGTGCAGTCCATGGAGAAGCAGACGTCGTACTGCGCCATGATGCGGCTCGGCATGCCGATTCCAGACACGTGGCTCGTCCCGCCCAAGGAGTACGACTCCAGCCCGGACTTGCAGCCGACCCTGGAGCGCTACGCGCGGTACTTCGACCTGGAGGAGTTGGGCGAGAAGGTGGGCTACCCGCACTTCATGAAGCCCTACGACGGCGGCGGCTGGGTCGGCGTGAACAAGGTGGACAACGTGGAGGAGCTCAAGGCCGCCTACGACGAGAGCGGCAAGTTCGTCATGCACCTGCAGAAGGGGGTGCTACCCCACGATCACTTCGTTCGGTGCGTGGGGATCGGTCCGGACATCCGCATGGTGGAGTACGACCCCTCGGCGCCCCTGCATGAGCGCTACACGAAGGAGTACAACCACCTCTCCGAGGCGGACATGGAGCACCTGCGCCAGATCACGCTGACGATCAACGCGTTCTTCGGGTGGGACTTCAACTCCTGCGAGAGCCTCCGGCAGGACGGCGCCTGGCACCCCATCGACTTCGCGAACCCCTGCCCAGACTCTCAGGTCACCTCGCTGCACCAGCACTTCCCCTGGCTGGTGCTCGGCAAGCTGCGCTGGGCGCTGTTCGTCGCCGCCACTGGACGCAGGTTCAAGAACAACCTGGACTGGAACCCGTACTTCGAGATCGCTGACGGGCCGGGGACCTTCGCAGAGAAGCTGCCGCAGTACGCGGCGATCGCCGACGAGCACTTCGACACGGCGAGGTTCCAGGAGTTCTGCGCTGAGCACCTCGGCCCCCTGGATGAGGTGGCCTGGGAGTTCTTCGGGACCGCGGCGGCGCGGGATGCGGTCCACGAGAAGGTGGGGGCTCTCTTCCCCGAGCACGAGGTGGAGGAGTTCACCGAGCACTTCTGGGGGTCGATCCAGAGCTGGCGGCACGAGACCGCCCGCTCGGCGCCCAGCGACAGCGTCCACGGGGTGAAGTCATGACCCGCGTCACCGAGAGCTGGGCCTCCGATCGGGTGGGCCGCGAGGTCAAGGTCGTCCGCTGGGGGGAGATGGGGACCCCCGTGGTCTTCTTCCCCACCGCGGCCGGTGACGCCGAGGAGTGCGAGCGCTTCCTGCTCGTGGACGCCCTCGCGCCCCTCCTGGAGGAGGGGATCATCAAGCTCTACTCGGTGGACTCCGTTCCGGGCATGGTCTGGCTGAAGGAGGACAACGCCGTGCCCGGGGCCTCCCGCGCCCAGGCGGGCTTCGATGCCTTCGTGGAGCACGAGCTCGTGCCCTTGATCCGGCGGGACTGCAATGCCGCCGAGGGGGAGCCCCTGGACATCATCGCGACCGGTGCGTCCATCGGCGCCTACAACGCGCTGGCCGCGATCTGCCGTCACCCCGAGCTCTTCTCGGAGGCCATCTGCATGTCGGGGACTTACGAGCTCTCCAAGTTCATCGACGGGGACATGGACGAGGCGTGGTACTTCGCCTCTCCCCTGCACTTCATCCCCAACCTGCCCGAGGACCACCCCAGCCTCGCCAAGCTCCGGGAGCGCCGGATCCTCATCAGCCATGGCGCCGGCCGCTGGGAGGACCCCGAGGAGTCCTGGGCAGTGGCCCGGGTCCTGGGAGCGCGGGGGATCCCCAACCACGTGGATGAGTGGGGGGAGGACTGGGATCATGACTGGCCGACCTGGCGGCGGATGCTCCCCGACTACCTCCAAGCTCGCCTGGTGGACTGACGACGTGGAGCCGGGCCGCGCGGTCGGGGCCGGGGTGTGAGGCCAGGTCGTCGGCAGGGGAATCCGTATGCGGTGACCGGTGGCGCTCTCACGGTGGTGCCCGCCGGCGAGCCGGGGGGACCGCTTCTCGAAAGGGCATGGCGGAGGGGCCCCCAGCGTGGGACACTTGGGGGATCTCAGTCCCTTCCCGACCGATATGACAACCGCATCGATTCGCCTCGCTCCGCTCGTCCTCTCCGTCCTCTCTCCCGTGGCCTTCGGCCAGGTGGAGGCGCCGTCCTTCGACAACGTTCCGTACGTCCATGACACGGGGTGGGTGGCGCCCGGGGGCGCCGCCGGCGGCAACCTCGAGCTGTGCGCCAGCTTCAACGTGGACCAGGAGGGCGCGGAGTGGATCCGGCTCTACTTCGGGGACGTCGTCCTCGCGGGAGATCCCCTGGCGGGCACGGGCGCCGAGCTCCGCATCACATCGATGCTGGACGGCGGCCTCCAGGTCATGAACGCCATCGAGGTGGAGCGCTGGGACCGCTCGACGGCCTACTTCAACGGCGACTCCCTGGTGGTCGAGGTCTGGGCGCGCCCCGGGACGGGCACCAGCCGGGTCCAGCTCGAGGCCATGGACATGGGGACGCCGCCCCTGCTTGGGACCACCTCGATCTGCGGGCCGAACGACGACCGGCTGCCCTCCACCGACCCGCGCTCCGGCCGGCTGCTCCCCGTGGGCTGCACGGGGTGGCTGATCCAGGACTGCGCAGGCTGCTTCCTTACCGCTGGGCACTGCACCGGGAACATCCAGGTGATCCAATTCAACGTGCCGCCCTCCTCCAGCTCCGGGTCCATCCAGAACCCGCCCCCCTCCGATCAGTACCCCGTGGACGGCGCCTCGCTCCAGTCCAACGGCGGCCAGGGTGTGGGTAATGACTGGGCGTACTTCGGCGCGTTCCCCAACGGCACCTCGGGCCTCACCGTGACCCAGGCCCAGGGCCCCGGCTTCCAGCTCTCCGCGCCTCCGCAGCCGGGCAGCGCGGATATCCGCATCACGGGCTTCGGTACTGACAGCTCCCCGCCCGAGCGCAACCAGACCCAGCAGACCCACGTGGGGCCGCTGGTGACGAACTCCGGCACGACGGTGCAGTATCAGACGGACACCACCGGCGGTAACTCGGGCTCGCCCGTGATCTGGGAGCAGGCGGACACCGCCGTCGGCATTCACACCCACGGCGGGTGCAGCTCCTCGGGTGGTCAGAACTCGGGGACGAGCTTCTCGCACCCTGACCTCCAGAGCGCCCTCGCCAGCCCCCAGGGCATCTGCGGCGCGGGCCTCGCTGCCCCCGAAACCCCTACGCTCCTGCCGCCGCTCCAGCCGGTCATGGTCTCGGCCCTGGCCCTCGGCCCGGTCGTGGCGGGGAGCGTGACGCTCCACGAGCGCCCCGGCGCCTCAGGGATGTTCCAGTCCATTCCGATGACGGACATGGGGGGCGGGATGTTCACCGCGCAGCTGCCCGGGTACGCGTGCGGCGACGCCCCGGAGTACTTCATCAGCGCGCAGTCGGTGACCTGCGGCCAGGTGTTCGCCCCGGTGGGCGGCGCGTCCGACCCGATCGTGGCCGCGGTTGGCGTGGCGAACACGAGCTTCGCCGACGACTTCGAGACGGCCCAGGGCTGGCAGACCGCGTCGACGGCCACCACCGGTGACTGGCAGCGCGGCGTCCCGGTGAATGACCCCTCCTGGGCCTACGACCCCGCCTCGGACGGGGACGGCAGCGGCAGCTGCTTCGTGACCCAGAACACGGCGGGGAACTCCGACGTGGACAACGGAGAGGTGCAGCTCACCTCACCTCCCCTGGCCGTGGCTGGGGCCGCGAGCCAGGTCGACTACCTCTACTACCTCGAACTCACCAACCAGAACGCCGAGGACGCGCTCACTGTGGAGGTGAGCGCTGACGGTGGCGCGAGCTGGACCCAGCTTCGGCGACACGACGCCTCCACGGGTGGGGGCTGGGTCGCGGACACGTTGACTCCGGCAGAGCTCGCCGGAGCAGGGGTGCTCCCCGGTTCGTCCATGCTCCTGCGCTTCACCGCCAATGACGCGAACGCACAGTCCATCGTCGAGGCCGGCGTGGACGGGATCGAGGTGGGGACCGTCGAGTGTGACCCCACCAGCATCGGGACCGTGGAGTGCTTCCCCGCGGCCGCGAACTCCAGCGGGGCGCCTGGCACGCTCCGGGCCGAGGGCTCGAGCGCCGCCGGCGATAACGACGTTCAGCTCATCGCCGAGTCCCTGCCCGCGAACACGGTGGGCTACTTCCTCGTCTCCAGGGACGCGGGGCTCATCGTCAGCCCGGGTGGCAGCTCGGGGAACCTCTGCCTGAGCGGCTCCATCGGTCGGTACGCCGGGGACGTCCTGACCTCAGGCGCCGCGGGGGAGTTCCTGTTCCAGCTGGACCTCACCGCCCTCCCGCAGCCCACGGGCGCCATCGGGGCCGTGGCAGGGGACACCTTCCGGTTCCAGGCCTGGTTCCGGGACTTCACGATCTTCCCCACCTCCAACTTCACCCACTCCCTCGCGATCAGCTTCGACTGAGGCGCGATCCGGCCCAGGCGGCGCGCTCCTGCGGGGCGCCGGGGATCCCGTGGCGCCCATGGCCCTTCGTCGGGCCGTGGGCGCTGGTGGTATGCTCCCAGCCCGACCCGCTCTCGTGGCCCGGCCACACCCCCAAGATCATGCAGCTCCTCTCCCGCTCCGCCCTCACACCGCTCCTCCTCTCCTCTCTGGCGCTGGTGGGCTGCCGATCCCAGGCGCACTCGACGGTCGCCCCTGGGGTGATGGAGGCCTCGGTCTCCGCGCGGACGCTCCCCTCGGAGCCGACCACGGAGGCGTACGCGTCAGGGAGCCTCGACCCCTATCTGGTCGGTCTGAGGGAGCCGCTCCCCGCCGCATCGTCGGCCCAGCGTGGCGGGACCAAGTGGCGCAACGGTCAGGCGCTGCTCCAGGGCTACCTCGGCGTCAACTCCATCCAGGACCTCTCGCGCCGGGGTGGGACGTCCAGCGACATCGAGGCGGGTAGCGGGACGATCAGTCAGTACCCGGTCATCGGGGGAGGGGGGCAGTTCAAGCTCGGCGGGAACCGGGTCGATCTCGGCCTCGAGGCCATGATGTCCCTTGGGGGCCGGGCGAACGGCGGCGCCTTCGTGATCGGTGGCGGCGGGGCCGCGGTGGCCGTGAGCCTCGACCTGCTGATCGTGGACTTCTACGGCGGCCCGTTCGTCAGCGTGCCCCTCGGAGAGCGCGCCCGTCTCTACGGAGCGGCAGGCCCCGTGGTCCAGTTCGCCAACTACCACCAGTCCGCAGCGCCGGGCGTGGACGCCGGAACGGGGAGCGGCTTCGGGGTCGGCGGCTATGCCCGGACGGGCATCGAGCTCGAGATCTCCCCTGGGTCGTTCATCGGCGTGGGCGCACGCTGGTACGACACGAGCGTCAACCTGAGCAGCAACTTCGGTGACCTCGACGTCGAGGGCATCGAGGCCATGCTGACCTTCAGCACGCGTCACTGAGGCGCGTGGCGCCCGCCTGCCGGCGCGTCAGCGCTTCAGCGGCGCCGCCAGGGAGAACTCGAGGAGCGTCCCTGCGGGGATGAAGATGCTGTTGCCGGCGGTCAGGATCGCGGCGCCAGCGCCCCACTTGGCGCCGTTCTTGGCGCCCTTCGAGCCTTTCGCCAGCCCGCCGATGGCGGCCCCTCGGGCCACAGTGCCCGCGGTCCTCTTCGCGGTGTTCTCGGTGACCACCTGGCATCCGCTGGAGGTGATCGGGACGATCGTCCCGTCGATGGAGACGGCGGTGAGCCGGACCGTGAACTCGGACTTGCCGCGGAGCCGCCCGGACTTCTTCTTGCCCACCAGCTCCCCGTAGACCGGCGACCCCTTGCGCGCGACGGTCGCTCCGCCGACCACGAGGTTGCCCTCCAGTACGGCGGTGAAGCGGTGTCCGTTCGAATGGCGGTTCGAGTCGAGGGAGTCCTTGAGGCGGACGCTGAGGGGCGTGCCGGCCGGCACGGTCACGCCCGCGGCGGGGGCCTTGGGGGCGGCAGCGGCAGCGGCGGGTGCCGGGGCCGTGGGCGCGGCGGGCGCGGGTGCGGGAGCCGCCGCGGGGGGCGCCTTCGGCGCGGGGGCCGGACGGAGGTCGAAGCTGAGCGCGAGGATCTCGGTGGTCGCCACCACCCGCAGGGATCCAGCCACCTCGAAGCGGATCGAGCTCTGGGTGCCGCCCATGTACGTGCCCGAGAGGAGTTCCCCGGAGCGAAGCTCGAGGACGTCAGCCTGGGCGGAGGGGAGCGTGAGGGCCAGGAGCAGGGCGGTCCAGGTGGTGGAGAGGAGGTGCTTCATCGGGGGCGATTCTTGGCGACGGGTCGGGTCAGCGGGAGGGGGCGAAGACAGTGGCGAAGTCACGGCTCATCGAAATCACCTCGATCTCCCCGTCGGCGGCCGCGCTGAGCGCGCGCTCGGTGCCAGCGTCGTAGGCGAACTCCCGCTCCCCATCGTCATGGTGTAGGAGCAGGGTCAGAGTGGCGGCGTGCCGCTGGGCGACGTACTCGAGCATCTCGAGGTCGCCGTCCGAGTTTCCCACGGCGAGGATCGGAGTACGACCGATGTGGCGGTTGATCAGGACCGGCTTGCCCGGGCCATCGTTGATCGGCTCCACCAGCTCCGGGAGCCGGATGAACTCCCCGCGCCCATCCACCTCGCGGTAGGCCTTCTGCCCTGCCGAGCCGATGACGTTTTCGGGGGCGATCCCGTACACCTCCTTGGCGTAGCAGCGCACGAAGTCGAGGCCGCCGCCGGTGCAGATCCAGACCTGGAAGTCGGACGCCTGGAGGTAGGCCACGAGCTCCACCATGGGGGCGAAGACCAGCTCGGTGTAGGGGCGTTCGAGCTGGGGGTGGCGCGCCGTGATCAACCATTGCTCGGCGATCGCGACGAACTCCTCGTCGAGCATGCCGGTGTGGGTCTCGATCGCCAGCTTGACGAAGGCCTCGAGGTCCTTCGACTCTCCGAGGGTCCCGTTCATCAGGGACCGGTAGGGCTCCTCCTCTCGCAGGCTCGGGTCATCGGCCACGTACTCACGGGCACGGTCGATCATGAAGGCCAGCTGGGAGTACAGGGGCTTCTCGCAGATCAACGTCCCGTCGTTGTCGAAGACCGCGATGCGCTCCTCGGCGGGGACGAAGTGGACGCTCTTGGGATCGGTCGCTCCGTCCACGAAGTCGATGATCGAGGACTTGAGGTCCCCCTCGCTCCAGGAGGGGAGTGGGTCGGCGCCGCCGAAGAGGCTGGAGTTGGAGACCGAGGCGCAGGCAGCGAGCGGGAGTAGGAGGACGGCGAGGGAACGCATCTGGAGGGTCGGAGTCGGAAGGTGGAGTGGGGAACGTGGGATGCGCTGCCCCTCAGACGTTGACGAAGTCGGCGTCGCTGGGAAGGTCATGGTCGTCGGCTCGGCGGTTGCGCTCGAAGTCATAGCCCCGCGGGACGCATACGATCCCCGAGTCGGTGACGGTGAAGCGCTTGCGGTCTGCCTCGAGATCGACGCCGATCTGGGTCCCCGAGGGGATCGTCGTCCACTTGTCGATGATCGCCCGGCGGACGATGGCGCCGGGCTGGACCACGACCCCGTGCATCAGGATGCTCTCCTCGATGTCGGCGTCCTCGCCCGAGTACACGCGGTTGCCCATGATGGACCGCCTCACCCGCGAGCCAGAGATGATGGATCCGTTGCACAGCAGCGAGTCCACGATCTGGGCGTGGTGCCCCTCCGGCTCCGAGAAGATGGTCTTGGCGGGCGGGTCGTTGTGCCAGAGCGTGTAGATGGGCCAGTGCTTGTCGTACAGGTTGATCGACGGCACGACCTTGCAGAGGTCCAGGTTCGCCTCGAAGTACGCGTCGAGCGTGCCGACGTCGCGCCAGTAGGGCGTCGCAGCATCGGCGCCGTCCGGGCTCTGGGCGCTGGCGGCGTCCACGTCCCGGAAGGAGTGGGCGATCACGGTGGTGCCGTCCTCGACCATGGCTGGCAGCACGTCGTTCCCGAAGTCGTGGCTGGTCCCGGAGGTCTTCGCCATGTCCTCGCGGAGGCGCCGGATGAGCTCCTTGCGCTCGAAGATGTAGATGCCCATGGAGCCCAGGCAGCGGCCAGACTTGCCGGGGATCTCGGTGCCCACCTCGGGCTTCTCCTGGAAGCCGATCACGTGACTCCTGTCGTCGACCTCGAGGACGCCGAAGCGTGGGGCGTCCTCGGCGCCGATCTCCACCGCGCCGATGGTGCACTTGGCGCCGGCGGAGACGTGCTCCTCGAGCATGTCCCCGTAGTCCATCTTGTAGATGTGGTCGCCGGACAGGATCACGACGTGATCGCACTCCACCTGCTGCAGGAGCTCCAGGTTCTGTGCGATGGCGTCGGCGGTGCCCCGGTACCAGCTACCCTTGCCCCCGTGCTGCGGCGGGCGCGGCACGATGAACTGGGAGAGCCGCCGCGGGAGGAAGTTCCAAGCCAGGCGCAGATGCTCCTCGAGGGAGTAGGCCTGGTACTGGGTGAGGACGAAGACCCGGCGGAGGCCCGAGTGGATCACGTTGGAGAGCGTGAAGTCGATGATCCGGTACGCCCCGCCGAACGGCACGGCGGGCTTGGCGCGGCCGATGGTGAGCGGGGAGAGGCGCTCGCCACGCCCTCCGGCGAGGACGAAGGTCAGCGTCGACTTGAGGAGCTGTGCGCGGTTCATGGGAGTAGGCAGGCCGGAGATTGGGGTTGAACAGGATCAGAACAGACTGGCGGCCCGGATAACAGGCGACCGCGCGAGAACCTCCAGGACTCGGTCTTTGATCTGGATGGAGTTCGGAGCTAACGTCCGGGACGAAGCCGCCGAGTCAGAGCCGCGCGATCCGGGCCCCCGGCTTCAACCCGAATGTCTGCTCCTCTCCTGCGTCGCCTTCAACAGCCCCGAGACCTCGATTCGGCGCCCCAAGACCGCCGTAGGTGGTGTTCTGTCGCGGCCGCCGCACGGGCCGAAGCGGATCCCCACGGGGGCGCAGCCACCCTCTGGTCCTCAGGGCGCCGCGCCGCCGCTGGGCTTCTGATCGCGGAGCGGCTCGACGACGGGCTCCTCGTGGCGGCCACCGCGGACCTCTCCTCGGAGCCGATCGTGTGGCTGGGGGATGTCGCCGCTGCGGCCTTCGATGGCGAGGAGGCTGAGGCCGCGCTCGGGGCGCCACGCATCCGCCTCGGCGCGCTCACGCCCCGGGTCGAGGTGGTCTGGGCCCTCGACGCCACGGTGGCCCGCCTGGCGTGCACCTTCCCTTGCCGGCCCGTCGGGCAGCCGACCTTCGAGAACGAGGGCCTGGACCCGCGCGTCCAAATCGAGTCCACCAACGCTGGGGGCGTGGCCCGGCTGCGCCCCTATCCCAGCCTCCCGGCGATCACCGTTCGCTTCAACGGGGACGTCGCCCTCGAGGGGCCGGCGGTCTGGGAGTCCTCGCTGGCCGTGCTCGACCGCGACGGTCCGGCCGGGGTCGAGGATCGATTCTCACCTGGGACCTTCGTCGTCCGGCTGCCCGACGGGGCGCGGAGCCTGCGCATGAGCGTGGAGGTAGAGGCTGAGCTCGCTGCAGCGGCTCAAGCCCAGGCGGGGGGCGCGCCGCAGGCCGCGGGTACAGCCACGGACCGCGAGCGTCTGCTCGATCTCCTTTCAGCCCCCGGCCTAGCCCTCGAGGAGGCCTGGACACCCGACCAGATCTCGGCGTGGATCGAGGCTCACGCAGCGGCGGCGCGCGCCGCCATCGGAGGGCCAGGCGGGCGGGCCACGGACGACTCGGCCCTCTGGTTCGGCAGGACCTGCCAGCTGCTGCTGCGGAACCTGCGCGGCACCTGGGGCCCCTTGACCTACCGCGGCCTGGTGGAGGACTGCTTCGTCCCAGCCGTCCGATCGATCGTCGACGCCGCGCTTCAGGCTGGCGATGACGGGGCGGAGGGCAAGGAACCCGCGGTCGAGGACGAACCGGGGGCAGCGCGCTTCCGGGGCGCCGCCCGCTGGGACGAGGTGCTCCGGGCCGCGGAGGTTGAGGGGCGAGACGCGGTCGCGGTGGAGGCGGGCGCGCTGCTCCACCAGCTCCTGATCTTCGACGAGCAGCTCAGCCGTATGGTCTCGGACGGGCCGCGGGCCGAGCTTGCCGCGGGGCGTGCGCTGAACTCCCGGCGCTGGTTCCAGCGAGCCTTCTGGCTCCCCACCCCGCGGCGGCTGGCGGACCTGGAGGTGGACCGGGTGGACCCCGCCGGCGGTACCGCCCTCGCGATGCGGGCAGGAATGCTCGTGGCAGCGTCCCTGGAGGGGGCTCCGCTGGACCAGATTCAGCGTCGAGCGGTGCTCAATGCCACCGATCAGCGGCTCCTGACCCCGCTGGGGGTGCGGTCCATCGACCGGGCAGACCGCGGCTCCGGTCAGGGCGGCAGCCCGGACAGCTCCGTTTGGCCGTGGCTCCTTGGCTTCCACGCCGAGGCCGCCATCCGGGCCTTTGGCCGAGACCATGGCCGCCTCGAGTTCCAGGAGACGCTCCTCTCGGCCATCGACGGTGCGCCCGAGGCTTGGCTCGAGGGTGAGGACGGCGGCGTCGTGCCGACGGGCGATCTCAGCTTCTCCCCGGCGCGTGGCGAGTCCGCGCGCGCGTTCCGCCTCCTCTCCGAGATCCTCGGCGAAGACGACGGCTGATGAAGGTGCTGGTTCTTGGCTGGGAGTATCCCCCGGCCGTGGCGGGCGGACTCGGGGCGGCATGCCACGGGCTCACCACCGCCCTCGCAGACCGGGGACACGAGGTGGTGCTGTGCACCCCCGCCGACGGCACCCCTCGTCACCCCGAGGCCTATCCCGGGATCGTGCGCGTACCCCTGGGGAGCGACGTCGGTTTCTCACCCTTCCATCCGGGGGCGTTCCTGGATCCCTATGCGGTGGATCCCACTCCTGGGGCGGCCCACGAGCGGGCCCAGGCGAGCGCGGCTCCGGCAGCCCCCGAGCCCGACGGGGGCCCGGCCACGGCGTCGTCGGCCAGCAACCACGCGAGGAGCGCGAGCCAGCTCTACGGGGCGGACCTCTCGTCGGCCATCCAGCGCTACTCCCGCGAGGCGGTGGGGGCGCTCGCCGAGCACGACTTTGACGTCATCCACGCCCACGACTGGATGACCTTCCCCGCGGCACTGCGCCTCCGCTTCGCGCGCCGGCGGCCGGTCTGTCTTCATGTTCACTCCACGGTCATCGACCGGGGGGGGCGCTCGGCTCCTGGCCCGGTGGGGTCCATCAGCGCCGTGGAGCGCGCGGGCCTCAGGACCGCGGACCGGGTGTGTGCCGTCAGCGGCTACACGCGGGACCTCCTGGTCCGTGAGTATCGGCTCGACCCCGGCCGTGTGAGCGTGGTGCACAACGCGGCCCCCGCGGGGGCCATGTCCCCTGTCGATCGCCCCCGTGACCCGGCAGGGCCCACGGTGCTCTTCGTCGGCCGCCTCACTCGCCAGAAAGGGGTGGGCTTTCTCATCCGGGCGGCCGCGCGCGTGCTTGAGTCCTGCCCCAACGCCCGCTTCGTGGTCATGGGCGAGGGGGAGGACCGCACGCGCATGATCGAGATGGCCGCGGCCCTCCGGATCGGTCGGCGGGTGTTCTTCGCGGGCGGGGTGAGCTCTGCGCTGCGAGACCGCGCCTACCGGGAGGCCAGCGTCTTCGTGCTGTCCTCGGTGTCCGAGCCCTTCGGCCTGACGCCGCTCGAGGCCCTGCGTGGGGGCGCGGCCCCTGTGCTCACGGACGCCTGCGGCGTGAGGGAGGTTCTCCCCTCGGCGCCGGTGAGCCCCCCCTGGGACGCGGCGGGCCTCGCCGCCCAGATCGTCGCCCTCCTCACCGACGAGGAGCAGCGGCTCCGGGTGGTGGCGAAGTGCCGCTCCGAACTCGAACGCCTGACCTGGGCGGAGAGCGCCCGATCCCTTGAGGCCGCCCTGGATCAGGCGCGGTCCACCTCCGGGAGGAGGATCTTCGGATGACATCGATCGTCTACTACTTCCAGGTCCACCAGCCCTACCGGGTGAAGCCGTTCCCCTACGACGCCATCGGCTCACGGACGGACTATTGGGATGACTGGCTCAACGAGGACGTGGCCAAGCGGGTGGCGGAGAAGTGCTACCTCCCCATGAACCGCCAGCTCCTTCGGGCGGTGGAGCGCTCGAGCGGCGCCTTCCGCTGCAGCTTCTCCGTCTCGGGGACGGCCATCCGCCAACTCGCGGACTGGGCCCCGGAGGCGCTCGAGAGCTTCCGCGACCTCGCGGACAGCGGGTCAGTGGAGTTCATGTGCGAGACCTCGCGGCACAGCCTCGCCGCCCTCGCGGACCCCGAGGAGTTCAGGGCGCAGGTGGCCGAGCAGCGGGCGCTCCTGAAGGAGCACCTCGGCGTGGAGCCCACGGCCTTCCGCAACACCGAGCTCATCACCGACGCGACCGTGGCCCGGCAGGTCAAGGACCTCGGCTTCGAGGTGCTCCTGGCCGAGGGTGCGGACCAGCTCCTCCACGGGCGGACGGCCCAGGCCCTGTACGGGATGGGCGGGGCGGACAGCTTCCCGCTGATCCTGCGCGACTTCCAGCTCTCGGACGACATCGGGTTCCGCTTCAGCAACCAGGGGTGGGAGGGGTACCCGCTCCTTGCGCCCACCTTCAACGGCTGGCTCGAGTCGCTCCCGGACGAGCGCCCCTTCGTGGGGCTCTTCATGGACTACGAGACCTTCGGGGAGCACCAGGCGCGGGCCACGGGGATCTTCGACTTCATGGACACCATGGTCGACCTCGCCGTGGCCTCGGACAAGCTGGACTTCGCGACGCCCACCGAGATCGTGCGGCGGGACCCGATCGTCGAGGACCTCGACTACCCGCGCCCCATCTCCTGGGCGGACGAGGAGCGGGACGTCTCCGCGTGGCTGGGCAATCACATGCAGCGCGCCGCGCACGAGGCCATTTACAAGCTGGGGCCGGCGGCCCGGGCTTCGGGGGACCCGGACCTCCTGAGCGCCTGGCGGGACTTCACCACCTCGGACCACGTCTACTACATGTCGACCAAGTGCGAGACCGACGGGGACGTGCACGAGTATTTCAGCCCTTACGACAGCCCGCACGACGCTTACCTGAACGTGATGAACGCGCTCGAGGACCTGCGGCGGCGGCTCGGGGCGGACTGAGCGGCCGCGGGCGAAGGGATCCTCGAGTCGTACGGGTCCACCGGAGGTGTGGCGTCCTAAAATCCCGCCATGCTGTCCTCGCTCGCGCTCTCCCTCGCGGTCCTCGCCCTCCAGGCGCCGGCTCCCGGCGCGGCGGACGAGCTCCAGGGCTCCGAGGCCATCGCCGGCTCGGTGAGCCGGGCGGTGGTTGAGCTCGACCGGGCGTTCCTCGCGTCGGGGGACCCCCTCGCCGGGGAGCTCGGTGAGGCTTGGGTCGACGGGGACGCGCGGGCGGTCATGGAGCCCGCCGCCTCGGACACATCGAGCTGGTCGGCGGCGGCCTCGCCGCGCCCGGTGTTGGTGGAGCGCAGCGCAGAGGTGCCCATGGCCCTGGATCCGAGCACGGGCCGCGAGGACGCCATCGAGGATCTCCGGGGCTCGTTCCGCGCCGTGTCAGAGGCCCTCGGGGGCTCGCCCACGCGACCCGCCGAGATCAACGCCAAGGGCGTGGAGCCGGCGGGGGACGGAGCGTGGGACGTGCGCCTCCGGGTCCGGCACCTGCGCGAGGTGCCCGGTGAGGAGGCCCGCTCCGCGAAGTCCATCTGGACGCTCCAGGTGTCCGAGGCCACGGACGGGACCCTGGTGCTCCTGGGTTGGGCCGGCTCGGTGATCGAGGAGGTGTCCCTCCAGGGGAGCTCACCCTTCGAGGACGTGACCGCGACGGTGCTCGGCGGGGCGCCGGCCACCGAGTGGCTGGGGGACTCGATCATGGGGCTGCGCGATCGCCTGGACGTGGATGTGGGCGTCGGCCTGCTCGGGCACCACGGCGTCGCGGTAGCCGACGTCAACGGGGACGGGCTGGAGGACCTCTACCTCTGCCAGCCGGGCGGGATCCCGAACCAGCTGTGGCTTCGCCTCCCCGGCGGACAGTTCATGGAGGCGGCTCGAGGTGGAGGGCTCGATCTCGTGGACGCGACCACCAGTGCGCTCTTCGTGGACCTGGACGGCGACGCGGACCTCGACGTGGTCCTCGGGCTCGCCTCGGGCGTCGTGGTGCTCGCTCGCACCGAGCAGGGCTACGTGGAGGCGGAGCGCTTCGAGCGCAGCGGGATCACGAGCCTGACCGCTGCGGACATCAACATGGACGGGCGACTGGACGTCTACGCCTGCGCCTACGCGAACCCCTACGACGGTTCCACCTTTCCGCTGCCCTACCACGACGCGGAGAACGGCCAGGCCAACCTCCTGATCGCAAACGTCACGGAGGAGCCCGACAAGCTGATCCTCGGTGACGCGACCGAGGAGACCGGGCTCGATCGCGCGGGCTCGCGCTTCAGCTTCGCGGCGACCTTCGAGGACATCGACGACGACGGCGATCCCGACCTCTACGTCGCGAACGACTTCGGCCGGAACGCCCTCTACATCAACAACGGGACCGGCTACTTCCGCAACCTCGCCGCCGAGCTCGGGGTGGAGGATGTGGCCGCCGGGATGGGGGCGGCCTTCGCCGACCTGGACCGGGACGGGCAGGTGGACCTGTACGTCAGCAACATGGAGTCCTCTGCGGGGCGGCGCATCACCTCGCAGCCAGGGTTCCAGGGCAGCGCGGACGAACCCACGCTGTCCCTCTTCCGCCGGCATGCCAAGGGGAACAGCCTCTTCCTACGGACCCCCGACGGCGGGTTCGTGGAGTCCGGGCTGGCCACCGCAGGTCACTGGGCCTGGGGCGGCATCCCCGTGGATCTGGACGGGAACGGGTGGCTCGACCTGTTCGTACCCAACGGGTTCGTCTCTGCGGCGCGCCCCGGTGCGCCGGACCTCTGAAGCTCGTTCTGGCGGCACGTGGTGTCGCGCTCACCCCTGGACGAGGGCCCCGGCAGCGGGGACCTGCAGGACCGCTACTTCGAAGGGTGGGCGGCGCTCAACGAGAGCCTCCGCCGCGGGGAACCGTGGAGCGGGGGGGAGCGCAACGCGGCGTTCCTCAGCTCGGGGGGCGCCCCCCTGGACTTCGTGGACGCCGGGCCGGTCCTCGGGCTGGACTTCGCCGACGATGGCCGCAGCGCGGCGCGGATGGACGTGGACTTCGATGGGGACGATGACCTCGTCGTCTCGAACCGCACGGCGCCCCGGCTGCGGATCCTCGCCAACCGCATGGCGGACGGCGCAGAGCACCTCGGGGTGCGCCTGCGCGGGACCACGGTGAACCGCGACGCGGTGGGGGCGGTGGTGTTCGCCACCACCTTGGACGAGGGGGGCCAGCCCCAGGTCCAGCGCCGGACCCGCAGCGCCGGGTCGGGTTACCTGGCCCAATCCTCGGCGTGGCTGCGATTCGGCTTCGGGCGGCGAGAGGCGGGGAGCCGCCCTTTGCGCGCGCGGCGCGTTCAGCTCAAGGTGCGCTGGCCGGGAGTGGAGGCGCTCGAGGACTTCGGCGAGGTCCGCACGGGGCGTCGCTACGTCCTCGTACAGGGGGTCGGAACCGCGAGCGAAGCGGCCGCTCCCGATCGCCTGGCGCTCGCCCCGGGGGCTCTCGCCGCGCCCGAGCGGGACGCGGATGATCGCCGGCGGCTCGTCCTCCCCTCGCCCACCTCGATCCCAGGGCTCGACGTGCGCGGCAGGAGCGGGCGGTCGGGCCGGATCTTCGGACTCACGCCGAAGGGGCCGAAGGGCACGGGGCGCCACACGGTCATCGCCGTCTGGGATTCCAGTGACCCCGCGGCGGCCGAGGGCCTCGGGGACCTGCGAGCCCTGACCGCCGAGGCTGCGGGGGCGAACGCCATGTTGGTCTCCATCGACCTCGGGGCAAAAACTCCCGGGGTAGAGGTCTCCGGGGCCTCGACCCCGGCCCCCGACCCCCTCGACTTCAGCTCCACCCGGCTCGCCGCCGCGGGCTGGGCTGGCGATGTCCTCGCGCCGATCGGCGAGACGGTCGTGATCCTGCCTGAGATCGTGAGCTGGCGCCTGGATCGGACCGACCCGCCGTCCCTGCCCTGGTTCCTCGTCCTCGAGCCCGACGGGCGGCTGGCGGTCGTCCGCACCGGGCCCTGGCGGGAGGGTGATCTGGTAGCGGACCTGGACGTCTTCGCTCGCCCCCTCGGTCAGCGGCCGGCCTGGTCCACGCCGTACCCGGGGCGCTGGGCGGATCCCCCGGGGGAGGCGGACCTCGGGCGACTCCGCTCCAGACTCGCGCGTCGCGGCGCGTCCACGGCCTCGCGGGAGCTCGAACTCGGGCGCATCAAGACCGCCTCGCTGGATAGCGCGGAGGTGAAGATTCGCCTGGGGCGCGCGGCGCTCGAGCGTGGAGACCTCCAGGGTGCGTTGGCCCGGTTCGACGCAGCCATTGGCGTGGCGCCCGAGAACGCTCTCGCCCGACGCGGGCGGGCCTACGTGCTCCACCGGATGGGGCAGTACGCCGATGCCCTCGAGGAGTGGACCCGTGCGTTGGACCTGGATCCCTTGGACACGGACACCCGAGCCAACCGGGCCCTGGCAGCGGTAGAGGCTGGAGACCTCGATGTGGCCCGCGCGGACCTCGAGCAGCTGACCCGAAGCGAGGGGGCGGCGGCGGCGATGGTGAGGGTCCTCAAGCAGGCCGTGGAGGAGGCCTCCCGCGGGGCCGGGAGGCAGGGCAGCGAGGAAGGGGGCGACCGGTGAAGGCGCTCTACATCGTGCGGCACGCCGAGGCGGCCTACTCGTCCGGCTCGGGGGATCACGGTCGCCCGCTCACACCCCGTGGTGAGCTCTGCGCGCGAGCGCTCGGCGCGATGCTCGCCCGCCTGGCCCAGCAGCCCCACCAGGTACTCTGCTCGGACTCGGTCCGGGCGCGGAGGACGGCGGAGGTGGCGCGCTCCGATGGGGAGTGGAACGCGCCGGTGGAGCTGGACCCCCTGCTATATCTCGCGCCGCCGGAGATCCTGACGGCGGCCGCGCGGCGAGCGCACCCGGAGACCGAGCGCCTCGTCGTGGTGGCGCACCAGCCGGGGCTCTCCGACTGGGTTGGGAGGTTGACCTCGGGCGCTCAGCCAGCCTTCGGGCCCGCCGCGGTGGCGCGCGTGGACCTCGAGATCTCCTCATGGCGTGACCTCGGGCCCAGGACTGGAACCCTGCGATGGCTGGTGGGGCCAGGTGAGGCCCATGCCTTCGTGGAGCGACCTGAGGGGTGAATCTCCGGACGAGCCCGCGTTTCCATGGAAGGAGGGCGGGCCGTTTCCGTAGAGGACCGTGGGGCGTAACCTCCCCGACCCACCGATGTCCACAGTCCCCCGCCCCCTGACCCAGCGCCTCCGCGACCTCCATCGGGCGCTGGATGGACCGCTGGCGACGGCCGCGTCGGACTGGGATGGGGTGGCGGCCGTACGAACGCGGCTGGAGCGGGACCTGCTGCCCCGGACGGCGGGGGGGCACGAGCACCTGGTGGTGGGGATCGTCGGGCCGAACAACGCGGGCAAGTCCTCGCTGTTCAACGCTCTCGTGGCGGGCGAAGGGGCCGGGCTGGTCACCGTGAGCCCCGCCGAGCCCACGGGCGGTGCCACGCGTCGGCTGGTCGGGGCGCTCTCGCCAGCCCTGCGCGCGACGCTGGAAGCGGAGCCGACGCTCCAGCGGTTCGACCTTCGGCCGGTCACCTGCGGTGTGGACGGGGTCGTCGAGGCCAGGGAGTCCGCCGAGCCTGGCGCCGAGGCGGCCCTGTTCCTCGTGGACTCGAACTCGCTGCCGGACTCGCTGCTCCTCGTGGACACTCCGGACTTCGACAGCGTCCTGCGGGAGAACCGCGCCGTCACGGACGCGCTGCTCGCGGTGGCCGACGTGGCCGTGGTGGTGGTGACCCGCCACACCTATCAGAACCACGACGTCGTCGAGTTCCTCTCGGGCTGGCTCGAGCACGGCCGTCCCTGGGTGCTGGTCTACAACGAGTCCATCGACGATGCCACGACGCTCGCCCACGCGCGCAAGGTCGAGGAGGACCTGGGCCAGCCCGCCGAGGCGATCTTCGCGGCGGAGTTCAGCGCCGGGGTGGCCCGGGGAGAGGCGCCCCTCGAGCCGCGCGATCTGCGAGACCCCGGCGTTTCCCTCTCCGCTTGGTTGCGCGCCCTGGGCGACCGCGGCGACCTGAAGGCGCGGGCCATGGAGGCCTCCCTCGCGGCGCTGCGAGGCGACCTGCTACAGCTGGGCAGCGAGTGTCGCCGCTCGATCGACACGATCGACGGGGCCCGGGCCGGCCTGCGGGAGGCGGCGGCGCCGCTGGGCCGCGCGGTGGCCCGGGAGGCGATGCCCATGGGGCCGTTCCTCGAAGCGTTCCGAGATGTCCTGGACGAACGCCCCTCGCTGGTTCAGCGGGAGCTCAGGCGCGGGCTCCGTTGGACCGGGGACCGTCTGGTCGGCGGGCTCCGCTGGGCCAGGCGGCAGCTCACCGGCGGCGGCGCCACGGAGTCCGCGGCCGACGCGGCCGGGCGCACCCTGCTCGAGGTGGAGCGCGCGGAGCTCGAGCGCCGCTGGGCGGGGTTCTACGAGCCGGGTCAGCGGCGCATGCGCGAGCTCTCGCGTGGCGGAGAGCTGCCGGCACGCGCCAAGGGGGCGCTCGACGGGCAGGCGTCCGCGGGTCAGCCCTCCGGCCCGTCCGGGGCGCGCGCCTCCTTCGAGCGGGCGGCGGCTGCCCTGGCGCTCGACCCCGCGCTCCTCGAGGAGCACCGCGCGGCTTGTCGTGAGATCATCCGGGAGGAGCTGGACCGCCAGGGCTCGGAGGCCTTCCTGCAGCTGGCTGTGGACGTGGTGCACCTGCTTCCGCTCGGCGTGGCGGGCGTGCTCATCGTGCACACCGGAGGCCTGGGGAGTGACGTTGCCATGGCGGGGGGTGGCGCCGCGGCGGCGGCCCTCGCGGAGCGCCTCTCCCGGACCCTGGGGACAGGCGTGGCGCTCTCCGCGCGGGCCCGCTGGACAGAGCTGCGCGCCTCCCGGATCGCCGACGCCGCCCTCGCCGGTCTCCTCGGGCCGGCGGCCCAGGTGCTCTCGGAAGTCGAGGGGGAGGCCGGGGCCCTGGCCTCCACCTGTGATCAGTGGGCGACGGCGTGGAGCTGGGATTCCTTCGAGTCGGACGAGGAGCGAGACCGGACCCCCGATGGGGAGGCTGCATCATGACCAATGAACAAACCCTGGCTGCCCGCGGCGAACTCGGGCGCCTCCACCGCGAGCTGGAGAAGGACCTGGGGTCCATCGCCGCCCTCCGGGCCGTGGCGGATCGCGGGGAGGAGCTGGAGGCGTTCGAGGCCGACCTCGCCGAGCAGCTGGACCGGGCGAGCTCCGCAGCGGTGGTCTGCCTCGTCGGATCCACTGGCGCAGGCAAGTCGACGCTGCTCAACGCGTTGGTGGGGCGGGACATCGCGGTCGAGGGGGTGGATCGGCCCACGACCGCCGCGCCGGTGATCTACCGGCCGGCCGACGCGGACATCTCCGAGCTGGTGGCGGGCCTCCCCGGGGAGGCGCCCCGGGTGGTGACCTACGACCCCAGGGACGGCGGGGCGGCGGACGCCTTCTGGCGGGGCCAGATCCTGATCGACGCCCCGGACACGAACAGCATCGAGACCGGACACCGGGCGGTGGTGGGGGAACTCGCCGCACGCTCGGACGTGCTGGTGGTGGTCTCCCACCGTCAGTCGGTGGCCGAGCTCAGCTCCGCCGCCTTCGTCGACCTGTTCGCCGGCCGGCGTGGGATGGTCTTCGTGCTGGGTCGGGGGGACGAGCTGGACGCGGCTGCGGACCGGGACCTCAGGGCCCAGCTGGAGGGGCTGGCCCGTGACCGCTGGGGTGCAGAGGGGGCTCCGGTCCTCTCGATCAGCGCCAGGCGGGGCAAGGAGGGGCCGGAGTCGGGCGGCCTCCCCGAGCTGCGGCGAGTCCTAGGGGACCTCATCTCCGAGGAGCGCCTCGGCAGCGTCCGGCGACAGAACGCGGTGGGCAACGTCGCCCGCATCGGAGCCGAGATCGCGGAGGTGAGCCCGCAGATCGAGGCCTCCTCGGAGCGCCTGCGGGCGGGCCTGGAGGCGGGCGCCGCGGGTTGGTGTGGGCGCACCGTCGGGCTGGTGAACGAGCGGCTCGACCAGCGCAAGGCTGACCTCACCAGGATGCTCTGGAACGACGCCGCCAAGGTGTGGGACGGCCCGGGTGGGTACGCCCTGAGGGTAGGGGGGATCGGGACCCTTGGGCTCGGCGCAGGGGCCGCTGTCGCACGGCGCAACCCGCTGTTGGCTGCCGGGCTCGCGGCGGGCAGCCTCGCGGCATCCAGGGTTCAGGGAGCGGTGCGTGACCGCGCCTTCGAGTCGACCTCGGGGTTGCTCCCGGGGGGCGCCGAGCTGGACGAGCTGCAACGCGACGCCTTCGTGGACGCGCGCCTCGCCGCCTCGGAGCTGGCCGTGGACGAGGAGGCACCGAGCCTCACGCCCGGGGGCGCCGAGCTAGCGGCCGGCGCGGCGGCCGCCGTGGATGAGGCCTGGGACCGGTTGCTGCGGGTGGACCTGCCTCGGGAGGCCCGGCGCGGCGTCCCGCGCTTCCTCCGCACCGTGGTGGACCTCCCGGTCTTCGGTCTCGGTGCCTGGGTGCTCTACCGGACAGCGGAGGGCTTCATCGCCGAGGAGTACGTCGGCGTCGACTTCCTCATCAGCGCCACGATCATCGCCCTCGCCTGGCTCTTCGGGGCTCGGGTCCTGGTGCGCGCGCGCTTCGCCGGGCGGAGCGCCTCGCTGCTCGCGCAGGTCCGCGGGGACATCGAGCAGCGCGTCGGGGCGGCCGCGGGGCGGTCGATCCAGGGACCCCTGGAGAAGGTGGGCGCGCTGCTGGGGAGCACCCGGCGTGTGGAGTTGGCGGACCGCGCTTGGCGGCGCCGCCTTCACGGCGGAGAATGACCGGGCACCCCACCCTGACCCAAGAGTCCTCGATGCTGATCCTGCTCCCCCTCGTGGCGCCCCTCGCCTTCTCCGTCCCCGCTGTCGCCGGGTCCGTCCAGGACGACGCCGTCGCGGAGCCCGCGGCCTCCGCCGAGGTCATCCTCGGTCCCGAGGGGCACCGCTATCGGTGGGTCTCGGACTGGCTCAAGCTTCCGGAGGGCATGGCCCTGGGCAACACGCACGGCTGCGTGGCCGTCGATTCCAAGGGGCGCGTGTACTTCAACACCGATTCCGACCATGCGGTGGTCGTGGCAGACGCTGACGGGAACGTCGTCGACACCTGGGGGGCCGAGTGGGCGGGGGGGCTGCACGGGATGACCATCGTGAAGCACAGCGACGGGGAGTTCTGCTACCTCTCGCACACCGGCCGCCACGAGATCGCGAAGGTGACCCTCGACGGTGAGCTGGTCTGGAAGAGCGGGTATCCGGCGGCGTCGGGGGTCTACAAGAGCGCCGGCCAGTACCGGCCGACCGGTATCGCCGTGGCGCCCAATGGGGACATCTACGTGGGCGACGGCTATGGCCAGAGCTGGTGCCATTCGTTCTCCGCGAGCGGCGAATACCAGGGGTCCTTCGGTGGACCCGGGACCGAGCCTGGCAAGATGCGGACGCCCCACGGGATGATCATCGAGCAGGTCGGCGACGAGACCTTCGTGGTCGTCTGCGACCGGGAGAACCACCGGCTCCAGCGCTTCGACCTGGACGGCAACCTGATCCGTGTGGAAGCCCCGGGTCTGCGCCGGCCGTGCAACGGGGTCTTCACGGGGGAGGTCCTCGCCGTGGCGGACCTGATGGGGCGGGTCACCCTGCTGGGCCTCGACGAGAAGGGGGAGCGCTACGTGGTGGCCCACCTGGGCGACAACCCCGAGCCCGCTCGTCGGGGCGTGAACGGCGTCCCCCAGGACCAGTGGGCGGACGGGGAGTTCCTCTCCCCCCACGGCATCGGCGCGGACGCGGCCGGCAACCTGTACGTGCTGGATTGGAACCGCCATGGCCGCGTGAGCAAGCTCGAGCGCCTGAAGGACTGAGCCCTGTCGCCCGGGAGGGCGGCGGGTGCCACATCAGCAGAGGGGTTAGGGAGGCAGGTGCCTCTTTGGCAGGCGCCGTGAAAAATGCGGGCTCCAGGGCCCATCAGGGCGGTTTCTGGGCTCCCCGGCCCCATTGGAGGGTTGTTGGCACGCGAGTTGTTCCCCGGTGGGCTCGGAGACAGGAGACCCCAATCGGGCTGGCCGATCCGCGCGCCAGACCCCACGGAGGAACACGACCATGAGCAACAGCAAGATCATCGGCATCGACCTCGGCACCACCAACTCGGTGGTGGCCGTGATGGAAGGCGGTGAGCCGACCGTCATCACCAACCTGGAGGGTGCTCGCACGACGCCCTCGGTGGTGGCCTTCCAGAACGACGGAACGCGCCTGGTGGGCGCCCCGGCCAAGCGCCAGGCCGTCACCAACCCGACCAACACCATCGCGTCCATCAAGCGCTTCATGGGCCGCCGTCACCACGAGGTGGGTGACGAGGAGAAGCAGGTGGCGTACAAGCTGGTTGGAGGCCCGGACGAGCTCGTCAAGGTCGACGTCGGGGACAAGCAGTACTCGGCGCCCGAGATCAGCGCGATGGTGCTGCAGAGCCTCAAGGAGGCCGCGGAGCGCTACCTCGGCGAGACCGTCGACCGCGCGGTGATCACGGTCCCCGCCTACTTCAACGACGCTCAGCGCCAGGCCACCAAGGACGCAGGTGCCATCGCCGGCCTGACGGTGGAGCGCATCATCAACGAGCCCACGGCGGCGACCCTCGCCTACGGGACGGACAAGGACAAGGAAGGCAAGGTCGCGGTCTACGACCTCGGCGGCGGCACCTTCGACATCTCGATCCTCGACATCGGGGACGGGGTCTTCGAGGTGCTCGCCACCAACGGCGACACCCACCTTGGCGGCGACGACTTCGACGAGACGCTGATCTCCTACGTTGCGGAGGAGTTCAAGAAGGCCCAGGGCATCGACGTCCGCCAGGACCCCATGGCCCTGCAGCGCCTCAAGGAGGCCTGCGAGAAGGCCAAGATCGAGCTCTCGAGCGGCACCAGCACTGACATCAATCTGCCGTTCATCACGGCGGACGCGTCAGGGCCGAAGCACCTGCAGCAGACCCTCACCCGCGCCACCTTCGAGTCGCTCACCATCGACCTGGTGCAGCGCAGCATCGAGCCGTGCCGCAAGGCCCTCGAGGACGCCGGGATGAAGCCGTCGGACATCGACGACGTGCTCCTGGTCGGCGGATCGACCCGGATCCCGATGGTCGTGGAGAAGGTCAAGGAGTTCTTCCAGCGTGAGCCCAACAAGGGCGTGAACCCCGATGAGGTCGTGGCGCTCGGCGCGGCGATCCAGGGCGGCGTGCTGGGCGGCGACGTCTCCGGCGTCCAGCTGCTCGACGTGACCCCCCTCAGCCTCGGCATCGAGACCATGGGGGAGGTGATGACCGTCCTCGTGGAGCGCAACACGACGATCCCCACTTCCAAGAGCCAGGTCTTCTCGACTGCCGCGGACAACCAGCCCTCGGTCGACATCAAGGTCTTCCAGGGCGAGCGAGAGTTCACGAAGGACAACCGCCTGCTGGGCAACTTCGTGCTGACCGACCTGCCTCCCGCGCAGCGCGGCACGCCGCAGATCGAGGTCAGCTTCGATATCGACGCCAACGGCATCCTGAAGGTGAAGGCCCTCGACAAGGGCACTGGCAAGGAGCAGTCCATCAAGATCGAGTCGTCGTCCGGGCTCTCCGAGGAGGAGGTCGAGAAGATGAAGCGGGACGCCGAGGCCAACGCGGAGCAGGACAAGGCCCGCCGCGAGGTGGTCGACCTGAAGAACGAGCTGGAGCAGTTGGTCCACAGCACCCGCAAGCAGCTCGAGGACAACAAGGACAAGCTCTCCGAGGACGACGTCAAGGAGATCGAGTCGGCCCTCGAGGAGCTCGAGTCCAAGCGGAACTCGGACGACAAGGCCGCCCTCGAAGGCGCGCGCGACGAGTTCGCCAAGAAGGCTCAGAAGCTCGGTGAGATCCTCTATGCCCAGGCGCAGCAGGAGGCCGGTGCACAGGCCGGTCCCGACGCTGCGGGCGGCCCGGAGGCCACCGCTGGCTCGGAGGACGACGAGCCGGTGGACGCCGACTTCGAGGTCAAGAGCTGAGGCGGGCCGAGGTGCGCGTTCCCACGGGAGCGATGGACCTCTCAAGCTAGGAGCCCCGGCCCCGGCGAATCTGCCGGAGCCGGGGCTCGCTTGTTTCGCGGACGCTCAGTGAACGGGGGAGGAGGGCCCCGTCCGAAGAGGGCTCTCGACGTGGCTCCCCGCGACGGGGTCAGCGGTTCGGCATCAGCGCCGCCCAGGCCGCCCCGGGTGGAGCCCCCAGGCCGTCCCTCGCCGCGCTCACCGAGTGGGCCATGGGATCCTCGGGGACCTCGATCTCCGCCAACTGGAGATCGAGGGCCCTGTGTCCACCCGAAGGTCCGACCAGGGGCGCCCTGGATCCGTCCGGTACTTGAACGGGGGCCGTCAACGGGTAGGCCGGTTCGGGCCCCGGTGATGCGTGGGGGGGGGCCTGCCCGAAGGGCACCGTCAGGGTCACCGACGGGAGACTCCGGATCCCGATGGCTACCAGGGCGATGATCGAGGCGTAGGCGAGGGGCTTCATGGCAGGGATCGGGTCATGCGACGCACTGCCGCTTCCCGATCCCCCATGTATATCCGGAAATGGGCCAGCAGGGCACGGGTTAACCCCTAAATTGCCCCTGCCTGGTAAATGGGAAGTGCTAGCGGGGGGCCCGCTAGGAACATCCACCGGACGCCTGTCGCTGATCGAGCCACGGGCAGCGCTCGATCGGCGGGCGGCGTTGCCGTCGGGGGTCCAAAGTGAGTCCGACGCGTTGCGGGCGGAGCCTGCCGCGGCGCCGCCGCGATGGCGTGGGCACGACGGCGGGCTTGGGTCCGGGGAGCGGCCCCTCGCGGGCCGGATCGCTGGAGGAAGGAGACCCCCACAGCGTCCGAGAAGGTGAAGGTGGTCTGCCCCGCGGCGGCGGCTCGGAACCAGGGCTGGAAGTTCCAGGTGTCACCCGGCGGAACCGAGAGCAGCCCCGTGTGGGAGATGGGGCGTCGAGGAGCTGCTCGAGGGGCCAAGGGGGAAGAGGGCGTGGACGCCTGCAGCTCCCCAGCGGGGGGCCTCGCTGACCGCGGCAGGAAGTCCTCAGGATCTGGCAGCCCGTTCAACCCGGGGGCAGGGCCGGCTCGGGCGGACCCGGGCTCAGGGAAAGGTCGGCATCAGCGCGAGCAGGCGATCCCTCATCCCCGCGGTCGCGGGCCCGGGCTGGCTCACGAGCAGGTCGTCCAGCTCGAAGGGATCCGCGGAGAGGTCGTAGAGCTCGGATTGCTGCGTCCCCGCGCGGTGGATGATCTTCCAGCGCCGCGTGCGGAGGGCGCGCACGTCGGGCCCCGGGAGCCCGGGGAACGGGAACTTGTGCACGAAGAGGGTCTCGCGGTGCCCCTGCTGCTGAGGGTTGGTGAGCTGGTCGACGAAGCTCACGGAGTCCTCGGCGCCAGAGGTGGGGGGGCCCAGGCCGCTCAGCTCGAGGATCGTGGCGAACAGGTCGGTCACATGGACGAGCTCGTCGCACTCCTGGCCCCGGGCCACGCCCGGGCCCGCGACGATCAAGGGAACCCTGACGCCCCCCTCGTACACGCTCCCCTTGGCCTGGTTGAACATGAACGGGGGCACGACGGCTTCGCCGGGCGAGCCGTTGTCGCCCATGACGAAGACGTAGGTCGTCTCCAGGTCAACGCCGCCGAGGACCCGGCCCACGATGGTGTCGATGGACTCGCTCATGGCGGCGTGCTTGCCCCAGGTGGTGGTGGGCTGACCCTGGGTGTGCAGGGACGACGGCGGCACGTGATAGGGCGAGTGAGCCATCTTCGGGCAGTAGTACACGAAGTACGGCTCGGGGAGGCGGCGCAGCGTCTCGGCCGCCTGGCCGCCGAGCTCGGTCGGGTAGTAGCCCGACCTCTGGATGGGCGAGCCATTCAGGTTCCAGGTCCAGCTCTGGTAGTCGTTGGGCCCCAGGTAGCCGGACACCGCGTCGAAGCCGCTGTCTAGCGGGTGGGTGTCCGGGTCACCCTGGTCACGCAGGTGCCACTTCCCCAGGGCCACGCTGGTGTAGCCCGGAAGCGCCTCCGGGAGCGTCGTCTCCGACAGGTCGAGGGAAGAGTACACGCCGTCCCCGCTGCGGATCACCGAGCCGATTCCCGTCCTGTCTGAGTGTCTCCCGGTGAGGAGCGCGGCCCGCGTGGGGCTGCACGCGTGGTACGCCCAGGCGTTCCGGAACAGCACCCCGCGCGCCGCCAGGGCGTCCAGGTTGGGCGTGGGCGGCGCGCTCGGGCTCACCCCATACGCGTGCACCTTGTCCCGCCCGATGTCGTCCAGGAGGACGACGAGGACGTTGGGGGATGGTGGACCGCCGCCATTGGGCAAGGCCGCGCAGAGGAGTGAGAGGAGCCACATGGGAGGCGAGGGGCGATCAGGGTCGCGCCCCGATTCAGAATACTCCGCTCTGGCAGGACTCGCCCGGACGGCTCTTGGGGGCCCTCTGGCCCCCGGCCGACCGGGTCAGGCCTCGATGTGGAACAGTCCCTTTGGTCTCCAACGCCTAGAGGAGGCTCACGGCGACAGCGTCCGTGACGCGTGGGAGGTGACCGTCTCGGCCACGCCTTTCCCGGGCCGGAGCCGGGAGTGACAGGTGGAGAACACGGTGGCGGGGACCAGGCCGGTGGGGATGGACATGGGGCCAGGGGCGATGGGGACGTCCTCGGTGGCGGTGGTCTGGGAGTCCACAGGCAGCCCCGATCCTCGTAGCAGGCAGGGGCGCTGACGGCGGGAGGGGGCTCCCATCCCAGATGACCTATCCCCCTGCCGCAGCGGTGGTCCATCATCGGCTCGCGAGGGTCCCTCCCCGGCCGCCGCGGGGCGGGCTCGGGCCTCCCACTGGGGTCGACCGGCGACCTCAGCGCGCGATGTGCCCGAGGAGGTCGTACTGGTCGATGTCGAAGCGCGAGCCCTGGCCGTTCCACTGGATGGTGCCCATGTGGGCGCGGTGGGTGCCGGCGGCGCGGTCGTCGGCGTAGAGGCGCAGGGCGGTGGCGACGCTCGGGAAGGCGAGGTCGGCCCAGGGCATATCGGCGAGGTCCACGAGC
>CALJGV010000004.1 GCA_938075305.1 uncultured bacterium | reverse complement strand
ACGAACACCAGCGCCATGGCGATGAGGTCCAGGAGCAGCCAGTCGAGGCTCAGGTAGAAGCCCGTCTCCCGGACCGCCTCGACCTCGACGCCGGCGCCGCCCAGCAGGAGCGAGGCGGTGGCGAGCGCGCCGCCGACGAGGCCGGCGCGCTTGGACGAGTTGGCGATGAGGCTCCTGAGGGCGCAGGCATACGCCACGAAGATGCAGCCCAGCAGGATCCCCCGGAGGACCTCCACGTCGTACTGCGCCCGGAACTCCGGCGTGGTGAGGAGCTCGGGGAAGTGGAAGCAGAGGACGCCACCCAGGGCGATGGCGCCGAAGACGATGGAGACGGCCCCGCTGATCCGGCCCTCGCCGATCTTCATGCGGGGCGGCATCTGAGGGTCATCCATGGTGGGTGCGGTGGGGTCGTGGGGCGGGCCGGTCTCTCGCCCACACAGCGTAGCGGTCCACCGGGCGGGCCTGATCCATCTCTGACCGGGCAAGTTCGGGCCCGGGCGCCCGGAATCCAGCGATGGGGCGCCCGCGGCGTCCTGGGGCGGGTCAGCTGGCAGGATCAGCTGGCCGGGAGCGCCGAAGGCGGCGGGTGGACGTGGACTTCCAGCTCGTCCGTCGCCCGGGGCGCGGCGACGGCGAGGCTGTGGACCTCCGTGGCCCAGCGGTGGTCGAAGCGCCAGTCGCCGGGGTCCTCCGTGATGCGCTCGTCCAGGTCGATCCCGATCGGACCCTCGCCGTCGACGCGGAAGGTGAAGGCGCCCAGGGGGATGGCGAGGCCGAGGCCGCGAGCCTTGATGTAGGCCTCCTTCAGGGCCCAGTAGGTGAAGAAGCGCGCGGGGTGTTCGGCGGCGGGCAGGGCCCTGAGAGCGCGCACCTCCTCGGCTGAGAAGAAGCGGTCTGCGATGCGGGTGATGTCGTTGGGCCGCGCGCTCGTCTCCACATCGAGGCCGACCTCCTCATCGAGTCGCACGGCGCAGGCGATCATCCCCCGGGTGTGGGATAAGTTAAAGCGCACGCGGCTCCCGTGCCGGCGCGCGATGGAGGGCTTGCCGTGCGAGCCGAGCTCGAAGGTCCAGTCCTCGGGCGCCACGTCGGCGTAGCGCGAGAGGGTGCGGCGCACGAGGGCGCGGGCCATGAGGAAGTCGTGGCGCAGGCGGTCGCCGCGGAAGCGCTCGTACCTGGCCCGCTCGTCGGGCGACAAAAGGTGGCCGTGATCCCCTCGAGCCTTCGCAGGGTCGATGTCCTCGGGCCGCAGGGTCCAGACCTCGATCCGCTGATCGGAGAGGGGCTTCTGGCCCGTCGGGCGGGCGCGGTTGCTGTGTGGGTCCTGGGTCGGAGCGGGCATGGTCGAGGACCCGGAGTCTAGCCCCGGGCGCGCGCGCGTGCTGTTAGGCTTCCGCCGCGCCATGAAGCCCCAAGGACCCAAGAAGAAGATCAGCGCCTCAAGCCTCAGGGAGGCCTTCCGGAAGATCATCTGGCCCAGGCGGCGACTGGTGCTCCTTGGGCTGCTCCTGATCGCAGTCAACCGCTCGTCGGGGATGGTCTTGCCGGCGTCCACCCGCTACTTGATCGACGACGTCCTGGGCGGCGGGGAGCAGGGCCTCCTCATGCCGATTCTGCTCGGGCTCGTGGCGGCCACGGCGATCCAGGCCGCGTCGTCGTTCACCCTGACGCGGCTATTGAGCGTCGAGGCCCAGCACCTCATCGCGGAGCTGCGCGCCGAGGTGCACGAGCACGTCCTCGGTCTTCCCGTGCGGCGCTTCGAGGACACCCGGTCGGGGGAGCTCGTCTCGCGGATCATGAACGACGTGGAGGGGGTGCGGAACCTGGTGGGGACGGGCCTCGTGCAGCTGGTGGGGGGGGTCCTCACGGCGGTCATCGCGATGGTGTTCCTGCTCAAGATCAACGTGGCCATGACCGCCCTGGCCCTCGTCCCCATGGCGCTCTTTGCGGTGGTGTCGTCCCTTGCGTTCAAGCGGCTGCGCCCGGCGTTCCGGGAGCGCGGCAAGCTCCAGGCGGAGGTGACCGGGCGCCTGACCGAGTCCCTTGGGGGCATCCGGATCATCAAGGGCTTCCACGCCCTGGCCCGGGAGAACGAGATCTTCCGCGCCGGCGTGCTCCGGATCTTCGAGAACGTCAAGTCGACCCTCACGACCACCGCGGCCGTGACCTCCCTCGGCACGTTCTTCGTCGGCGTGGCCAGCGTCGTGATCCTCGGCTACGGGGGCCGCGAGATCCTCGCCGACCAGATGACCGTCGGGGAGCTCTTCAGCTTCACGCTCTTCCTCGCACTGCTCATCGGCCCGATCATCCAGATGGCGAACATCGGGACGCAGATGACCGAGGCGTTCGCCGGGCTCGATCGCACGGCCGAACTCCTGCAGCAGCCGGGTGAGGACGACGACCCCCAGCGGGTGGCGGTCATCCCCCGCGTCAACGGGCACCTGCGCTTCGAGGATGTGAGCTTCGCCTACGAGGAGGGCGAGCCGGTCCTCAAGGGCATCGACTTCGAGGTGCAGCCTGGAGAGGTCGTGGCGCTGGTGGGGAGCTCGGGCTCCGGCAAGTCGACCCTCGCCTCCATCGCGGTCTCGTTCCTCACTCCGGACTCCGGGCGGGTCCTCGTGGACGGGGTGGACCTGCGCACGGTGGAGCTGGCGAGCTATCGGAGCCAACTCGGCCTCGTGCTGCAGGACGAGTTCCTGTTCGACGGGACGATCCGGGAGAACCTGCTCTTCGCGCGGCCCGAAGCCAGCGAGGAGCAGGTCGTGGAGGCGGCCCGGCGCGCCCACGTGACCGAATTCGCGGAGCGGATGCCTGACGGCCTCGACACGGTGATCGGAGAGCGTGGGGTGAAGCTCTCAGGGGGGCAGAAGCAGCGGGTCACCATCGCCCGCGCGCTCCTCGCCGAACCCCGCGTCCTGCTGCTCGACGAGGCCACCAGTAGCCTGGATACCGAGAGCGAGTCGTTCATCCAGGAGTCCCTCGGAGAGCTCCTGGCGGGACGGACCACTCTGGTCATCGCCCACCGCCTCTCGACGATCCAGCGCGCGGACCTGATCCTCGTCATCGAAGACGGAGAGATCGTGGAGCGTGGCCGCCACGGGGACCTGATGGCGCATGAGGGTCGCTACCACCGCCTCTACACGCTCCAGGCGCGCATCTGAAGGGAGGGGGAATCTCGGGCTGCGGGTGAGGCTGCAGGCCGGACGTCGCTACCATCACGATCCGTGCTCGCCCCCGTTCCCGGGTTCGCTCCCTCCTCCCCCAAAGGCCCCCTCGCTGCCCCGATGCATCACGCTCTCTCCGCCGCCCTGCTCGCTCCCGCGCTCTTCTTCTCCGACACTCCCTCGGTCGGAGTGGAGGCGGGGACCAAGGTCACAAAGACCTACGAGAACGCCCTCAAGATGGAGCTCCAGAGCATCAGCATCGAGTTCGGTGATGAGGAGCAGGAGGTGCCCGATGAGCAGCTCCCGGAGGTGACCATCGAGGACAACGAACTCGTGGTCTTCACGGACGAGTACCTCGCGGTGGAGGGCGGACGGGGGACCCGCATCGCGCGGACGTTCGACTCCCTTGAGGACTCCAGCAGCCAGACCGTGAGCATGCCGGACGGTCAGGGCGGCGAGGACCTGACCGAGGGGGAGAGCGAGCTCACCGGGACCACCGTCGTGTTCACCTGGGACGACGACGAGGAAGGGTATGCCAGCGCCTTCGGCGAGGACGAGGAGGCCGACGAGGACCTCCTTGAGGACCTCGAGGGGGACGCGGATTTCCTCTTCATGTTCCCCGGCGAGGAGGTCGAGGTCGGCGACAGCTGGGAGGTGGAGGCCGAGGTCTTCACCCTGATCACCTCTCCCTCCGGCGACCTCAAGATCGACTCCGAGGACGAGTCTGACGACGACGACGAGTTCGGGGAGCAGTTCGAGGACAACCTGAGCGGGGAGTTTGAGGTGACCCTCGAGTCCATCGAGGACGGCGTCGCCAAGATCGTGTTCGAGGGGGTCGTGGAAACCGAGATCGAGCTCGAGCGCGAGACGCCGGAGGAGGCACCTGAGGGGCTGGAGCTCCAGCAGGGGTTCGAGTTCTCCTTCGATGTGTCGGGCACGCTCCTCTGGAACATGGAGGCCGGCATCGCGATCTCGATGGAGATGGAGGCAGACGTGGAGATGAACACCTCCAACACCCAGACCATGGGGGAGCAGTCCCTCAAGCAGATCCAGTACTTCGAGGGGGAGTACACCGCCACGGCCACCTTCGAGTAGGCGCCAATGGAGCCTGAGCGAGCTACCACCTCCCTGGCGGCGCGGCTGGGGGCCGCGGCGGCGGTGGCGTGGCTCGCTGCCTGGTGGGTGGGCGCCCAGGACTGGATCCAGTACCCCTCCGCGCTCGAGTGGCAAGAGGCCGCCATGTTCGAGCATGCGTCGCGCGTGGCGCAGGGGCTGCCGATCTACCAGCAGCCCTCGGTCGACTTCACCGCCTTTCCGTATCCGCCCCTCTTCCACTGGCTCGGCGCCGTCTCCATCGGCGACGGCGGCGGGAGGCTGAGTGACCTGCGGTCCGTGTCCGCCCTCTCGCTCCTGGTCGTGCTCGCTTGCCTCGCGGTGGCGGGCCGGAGGCGCGCTGGGTGGGCGGCAGGGCTGATGGGCGCGGGCCTGTTCGTGGCGGCGGACGGCTGGACCGGCACCTGGACCCTGATCGCGCGCGTGGACTCCCTGGCCCTAGGGTTGACCGCCGCCTCGATCCTTGTGGGGACCTCGGCGCGCTCCCTCGCCGGGCGACCGGCGTGGGGCGCGGCTGCCGGGCTACTCGGCGCCGGCGCGGTGCTCGCGAAGCAGACCGCGCTCGGTCCGCTGGTGGGTCTCGTGGTCGGGCTCGGCCTGCGCCGGGAATCGCGCGCCGCCGGGCTGGGAGCGGCGGGCGTCGCGGCGCTCGTCCTGGGTTCCGTCGCCCTGGGCCTGGAGCGATCCACCGACGGTTGGTTCGGCTTCCATGTGGTCTCCGTCCTCGCCGGAAGCCCCCTCCACGTCTCGGCCGCGGCGAACTTCTTGCCGGACCTCCTCCTGGCCTGGGCGCCGCTGCTGGTGCTGGCCTGGGTCGCCAGCCGGGCACCCCGGGGCGCCCTGGCTCCCATGCACCCCGCCGAGTGGTGCAGCCTGCTGGCCTTGCTGGCGGTCGCCTGGGCGGGGCGGGCCCACGAGGGGGGGTACCGAAATACGTTGCTGCCCGCCGCGCTCGCCCTGGCCTGGATGGCAGGGCCAGCGGTGGCGCGGGCCGCGACCGTCCGGCCCCGGCTGGCCGCGACGCTCGCGCTCCTGCTCTTCCCGTGGCTGATCCTCAGCCACCCCGCAGCCGCGTTACCTGGGGGCGCCGAGCAGGCCCGCCTGTCGGCGCTCGCCCATCGGGTGGGAGCCATGGAGGGGCCCACCTGGCAGCCCCACGGCTCCATCGATCCCCGCGTCCCGGGGGGCGTCCATGCCATGGCGATCGCGGACCTCCTGAAGAGCCGCGAAAGGGCGGAGGCCCAGGCCCTCTTCGACGACCTCTCGGCGGCCCTCGAGGAGCGCCGCTTCGCCAGGATCGTGCTCGGTGTCGAGCTGAGCGACTGGGCGAGCCTCGAGGCGCTCACCCGGAACTACCGGGTGGAGGAGCGGCTGGATGGCGGGGCCGAGGGCGCGAGCGAGGCTCACGTGCCGCCGACCGGCGCACCCCTCGGCCCGCGCCTGCTCCTGGTGCCCCGCTGACGCTGGCCCGCGCTTGATGCGGGCGCCCACGAGGGGCTCGCCCGCTACCAGTACTTCTCCATATGAAGCTGGCCGGGGTCGCGCTTGCGGTGTCGCTGGAAGCCCAGGGGCGTGAGCGCCTCCTGGACGTCGACGATCATCTGCGGGTTTCCGCACAGGAAGACCTGGCAGCGCTCGGGGGTGAGCGGCTTGCCGGTCAGCTCCTCGTAGGCGGCCGGCTCGAGGAAGCGGTTCACGCGGCCCCGAAGACCGCCCCACGCCTCCGTTGGTTCATCCCCGGTGATGGTTGGAAGGAAGAGGAAGTCCTCGTCCTCCAGCGCTCGGAACTCCTCCACGTAGCCGAGGTCGCGGACGTGCCGATCGCTGTAGAGGATGATGGTACGTCCGAAGCGCGCGCGGGCGCTCTCGTCCAGGAGCATGGGGCGGTAGGGCGCCACCCCGGTGCCGGTGCCGACGAGGACGAGGTCCTCGCTGTCCGCGGCTCCGGTCAGGGTGAAGTGTCCAGCGCAGCGCTCCTCGAGGAAGAGCTTGCCGCCCACGGGCAACTCGAAGAGCTTCGGCGTGAGCGCGCCCTCGTCCACCCGGCGAATGAAGAAGTCGACGGTGTCCGCTCCGGGCGAGGAGGCGATGGAATAGGCGCGTCGGATGTTGGTGCCGTTCTCGCGGTCCCAGTCCTCTCCCTCGGGGAGGGCAAGGTTGGTGAACTGCCCAGGGACGAAGGTCGGGAACTCCCAGCCCAGCGGGCGAACCGAGAACGTCGCCAGGCCGTCGGTCCAGTCGCGCCGCGCGACCAGCTCAGCGTTCGGTTCGTGGATCTTCATGGGCTCAAGGGGTGGCAGGTTGCTGCTTGAAGCTTGTTCGGGACGACCGCTGACTTCAAGGGGCTCCCGCAGCAAGCGGCGGGAGCCCGCCCTCCGGGTCACTCCTTTGACCCTTTTGGCGGCTCGGCTTGCCCCGCTCCCCCCAGGGATCTACCTTTCTGCCATGTTCCCCCTGGCCTCGATCCGCCCCGACGATGATCTCTTCGGGGCCGCGGACTGGACCTCGCTGGGTCTGGTCCTCTGCATCGTGGGCGCCTTCCTGATCGCCAACTCGACCCTGTTCGAGCACCCGCGGTCCCTGGTCGCCCGGTACTTCGGGCGCAGCTATGGACGGCTCCAGTCGGTCCGGGAGTACGTGTACAACCGGGTTCAAACGACCCTCGGCTTCGCGTTTCTGCTGGCGGGCTTCGGCCTGCAGCTCGTCGGTCAGTTCCGGACCGCCGGGCCCGAGGGCCCGCCCCTGAACATGGTCTGGGTGGGGGTCATCGTGGCGGCAGCCATCGCCCTGCTCTTCAGCGGTTGGTGGTGGTCCGTCTGGGCCTTCAGGCGGTACGTGCGGGAGTACTTCACCCACAACCCGAGGGACTTCCGCGCCGAGCCGAACATGGCCCGCGAGGTCGGCGACCTCTTCGGCGTGGAGTCCAGCGAGAACGACACGGTCGAGGATTACGTCGGCCGTTTGATCCGGGAGACGGGCCTGCCCCAGCGGGCGCCGGCGGAGGAGCGAGACCCTGCCGAGCGGCGGGGCGTGACCAAGCTCGGGATCGCCCGCGGCCTCCCCGAGGACTTCGACCTCGAGGCTGCGGAAGAGGCCATCTGAGCCTCCGGGGTCGCCACCGGGCCGGACCCCCTCCGTCCTCTCACCGTGGGAGCGGGGATGGCGGCGCTGTTAGAGGTGGTGGGTTTCATCTGGCCGCCGCGCTGCTGGCTCTGCGGCGCGGGGACCGAGGGGCTCGGCGGGTGGGACCCCTGGTGTTCGGAGCACCGGTTGGCGGGCCGGTGCGGTGGCGCGACGTGCGTGCGCTGCGCGGCAGAGCTCCCGCCTGGGCTGGCGCCTGGGTCCACGTGTGCGGGTTGCCGCCGACGGCTCCCCGCCTTCACCCGGGTGGTGGCGCCCTTTGCGTACCGAGATCCGGCGGCGCGCGCGGCAATCCTGGCCTTCAAGCACGGAGGCCGGCGGGACCTCGGTGCGCCCCTTGCGCGGGCGATGGCCTCCGGGCTCCCCGAGGGGCCAGGGCCGTTCGACCTGCTGGTGCCGGTCCCGTCCCACCCCTCACGACGCCTCGCCCGTGGCCATGACCCGCCTGCGCTCCTGGCGGCCGAGCTGGAGCTCGCGGGGTTGGGGCAGCGGGCCTCGGTGTTGCGTCGGGTCCGAGCCACGCCGCCACAGGGATCATCGGGGGCGCCCGCTCGGCGCGGAAACGTTCGAGGCGCCTTCCGGTCTGTCGCGCGGCTCGGGGGAGGGGCGGTGTGGCTCGTGGATGATGTCATAGCGAGCGGCGCCACCGCTGACGCGTGCGCGCGGACGCTCCGCGAAGCGGGTGCTGGGCGGGTGGAGGTCCTCGCCCTCGCGCGGGCCTGAGGGGTCTGGCGGAACGGACGGGTGGAGAGAATGGCGCGCGGTCGGGGCGGATCCCGCTGCGCCCACGGTGGGCCCCCGGTTACCCTCGCTCCCATGGCGAACGCGGACGGCACCCAGGGCGGCGGCATGCTGCTGGTGGAACCCTTCGGGGGGATGGCGGGGGACATGTTCCTCGCCGGGCTCCTGGACCTGAACGACCCGCGCTTCCAGCTCGCGGACCTGGCGGCCTTCGCGGAGGCCGTGGTGCCCGGCGAGGCGGGCTTCTCCGCCGAGACGGTCTGGCGGGGGTCGCTCTCCGGCCTCCACCTCGACGTTCGGACCCCGGAGACCGGCCAGTCGCCCCACCGGGGGCTCGCGGACCTGACGGCCATCCTCGGTGCGGCGGACCTCTCCAGGCACGCGAGTGAGTTCGCTGTCCGTGTGCTCACGCGGATCGCCGAGGCGGAGGGGCGCGTCCACGGCTGCGGGCCCGAGGAGGTGCACTTCCACGAGGTCGGGGCGGTGGACACTCTGGTGGACGTGGGGGGGGCGGCCCTCGCGCTGGACCGCCTCGGCGTCGAGCGAGTCTTCATCACTCCTCCGATCCTCGGGGAAGGGACCGTGACCTGCGCCCACGGGGAGATGCCCGTCCCTGCGCCGGCGACGGCCGAGCTCCTGAGAGGGCTACCCCAGCGGACGGGCGGGGGCGGCGGTGAGCGCTGCACGCCCACCGGGGCCGCGCTCCTTGCGGAGATGGGCGCCCTCGGCCGCGGGGGCGCCCCCTCGGCCTTCGAGCTCCCAGGTTGCGAGTGGAGCGTGGGGTCTGTCGGGTACGGCGCTGGAACTCGAGACCCCAAGCAAGGGCCCCCCAACCTGCTGCGCGTGCAGCTCGGCGTCGCTGCCGCAGCCGGATCGGCGGGCAACGGCCTGGTGGACGAGGTGCGAGTGAACCTGGACGACCTCCCGGCGGAGGCGATCGGTGACCTGGTCCATGGCCTTCGAGAGGCCGGCGCCCTCGACGTCTGGACGGCGCCCATCTTCATGAAGAAGGATCGGCCGGGGGTCCTGCTCACCGCGCTGGTCCGGCCGGAGGGGCGGGAGGCCATCACGGCCATCCTCTTCGAGCGCTCATCCACGTTCGGCGTACGCTGGTCCTCGAGCCAGAGGGTCGAGGCCGGCCGGCGGACCCGGACCGTCTCGGTCGGGGGGATCGAGGTCCGCATCAAGGAGCGGCTTCGTCCCGAGTACCAGGGGCGCAGTCCGGACGGGCCTCGGGATCTGTTCTGCGAGCACGAGGACGCGGTCCGTCTCGCCCGCCATCTCGGCGTGCCGCTGCGGGAGGCTCACGCGCGGGCCCTCGCCGAGGCGGCCACCCCCCGCTGAGGGGTCGGGAGCCGGCGCGCGGCCCTCAGGGCGCGGGGGTCGCCTCGATGACCCCGCGCTCCGTGGTCTCGATCTCGCGGACGTAGGCGTTGCGCTCGTCCACCAGGATCTGGCGCGGGATGCCGGCGGCCTCTCCGTACCCGAAGGCCATCAGGATGACCTGATCGCCCTCCTTGACCAGATGGGCCGCCGCGCCGTTGATGCAGATCACTCCGGACCCCGGCTCGCCGGGGATCGCGTAGGTCTCGAGCCGGGCCCCGTTGGTGTTGTCGACGATGAGGACCTTCTCGTAGGGCGCGAGGTCCACCCGGTCCATGAGCTCCGAGTCGATGGTCACGGAGCCCATGTATTCGAGGTTGGCCTCCGTCACGGTGGCGCGGTGAATCTTGGCTCTCAGGAACTGTCGCATGGGAAGGGCGCGCTGGGGCGACGAGAGACTAGTCGCCCCTCCGGCCGGCTTCCAGCCCCCCAGCGGGACTCCTCGGCCCCCAAATCCCGCCCCGGGGCGGTCGAAGGGCGGGCGAGGTGGGCCCAGGGGCCCCCGCGGAGGGTCAGGACCGACCGCTGTCGCTGGAATGGGCCGCCCTCGATCCCTACAGTTCAGGCTGAGGCGCAGGTCGCGCCTCGGTTCGAGCCCGGGTCCCTCTCCCTCCGCACCGCACGTGTCGGGACCCGAGCACCGAGGGGAATCAGAGAGGGGAATCCAACATGAAGCACCGCATCCTCGCCGCGGCGGCGATCCTCGCCACGGCCTTCGCATTCACCCAGCCGACCGACGCCGCTGTACCCGCCCAGGGCGGCGAGTTCCATCGCACCCAGGGGACCACGGCCGTCCGGAACTTCCCGGACCGAAACGGCTCCACCTTCATCGATGTGGAGGCCGGGACCATCGTCAGGGCATTCTCCACGAGCCAGGGCATCCCGCCGTTCCGCGAGGTCGAGGTCGGCGGCGGGTTCCCGGTCTGGGTCTTCGGCAAGTACCTGCAGCCCACCAACGTGGATGGAGTCCTGGTGGTCTCGGGGACTCGGGTCAACATGCGCCCGAGCCCTGACCTGACGCCTGGCGCGATGCCCCTCCGGTCCTCCAAGCTCAACGCGGGCCAGCGGGTCAAGCTGATCAAGCGCGCCAACAAGGCCACCTCCCTCTCAGAGGACTGGGTGCTCATCCAGGCGCCGGCGAACACCCGCGCGTGGATCGAGGCGTCCATGCTTGCTCCCGTGGACAAGGCCGAAGGGGACGCCGCCTGGAAGGCCGCTGCCGTGACTCTGCCCACGAAGGCCAAGACGCAGGCCACCGCGCCCGCGAAGTCGCGCCAGATCAAGGCCCCTCGGATCACCGAGGAGACCGCGGCTCAGCTGACCAAGGCGGACGCCGCCTTCGACCGGGTGATCGAGCTCCGCTCGCCCACCTCCGAGGATTGGCGAGGCGTGGTCGTAGCGTACGACGCGGTGATCGCCTCCGCCCCCGAGGGGACGATTACCCTGCAGAACGCGCAGACGCGCCACCGGACCGCCGTCGCGCGTATGGAGCTCGCGAGCCTGCGTGAGGACGTGAGCAGCCAGGCGCGCAAGCACGACGCCGAGCTGTCCAAGGTCAACGCTTACCTCGAGACCCGGGAGGCCCGCGCCTCTGCGCGGCAGGGCCGCTTCCGCGAGCGTGGGTGGCTCAAGCAGGAGACGGTCGACGGCCGTGAGGCCTGGTACCTCTCCTTCGCCGGCGAGACCGTGGCCGAGGTTGTCTGCAACTCGGGCCGCTACAACCTCGCCTTCTTCGAGGGCCACGACCTCGGCATCCTCGGGGTCGAGATCAAGCCCTTCGTGGTCGAGACCGCGACCACCGCCGCAGCGCCGCCGGTGATCGACATCGGCCGCATCGAGGTGCTCGCCGCCAGCTCCGCACGAAAGTGATCCTCGCCGGGCGCTGATCCACAGGGATCAGCGCCCGGGACCTTTGACGACATGGGCTCGCTCCTGCGCATGATCCTCGCGCCCATCAGGGCGCTCTTCACCCGCTTCGGGGCGGGTGGCGGCGGCTACCTCTGCGACCGCTGCAAGTGGGACTACGGCGACGCTTGCCGGCGTCCGGAGCGGCCCAACGCCCGCTCTTGCCCCGACTTCAAGGGGCGCTGACCCGAAGGGCCCGGGGTCGATCCGGCTCAGACCTCCCCGGCGAGGAACTCGTCCGGGGTCAGGCGGCGCTCGAGGCGCGGGACCCAGTGGTCCCGGAGGGCGGCGAGCTCGCCCCGGGGGATGGCCTCCCGGATGAGGCCCATGAGCTCATGGAAGAGGTTGAGGTTGTGGAGTGACAGGTAGGTGGCGCCCAGCATCTCGTTGGAGAGGCAGAGGTGGCGCAGGACGCCCACCGGGACGTCCGAAACGTGGGGTGCGCGGAAGACCGGGTCCAGGGGCGCGTCCACGTTCTTCCAGCCAGCGTTGCGCAGGTTGACCCGGCCGCGGCTCGTCCACACCTGGTGGGTGCGGCCGTGGCGCGTGGGCGTCACGCAGTCGAACAGATCGATGCCCGCCGCGATCGCGTCGAAGAAGTCTCGCGGGGTCCCGACGCCCATGAGGTAGCGCGGACGGTCGGCGGGCAGCGCCGGCGCGGCGGCCTCCACCGCCACCCGCATGGCGTCGCGATCCTCACCGACGCTCACGCCGCCGATGGCGTTGCCGACGAGCCCGTGCCCCGCGACGGCGTCGACGCTGGCCCTCCGGATGTCCTCGAAAGCGCCGCCCTGGACGATGCCGAACAGGGCCTGCCCGGACCCCTGTACGCCGCCTGCCTGGCGGTAGACCTCCACGCATCGGTCGAGCCAGCGGTGGGTCCTGTCCGTGGCCTCGGTGACCATGCGCCGGTCCTTGGGGTCCGCGGGGCAATGGTCGAAGGCCATGTACACGTCGGGGCCCAGGCGCTGCTGGATCTGGATGGCGCGCTCGGGGGTCAGGCGGATGCGGTCGCCGTCCACGATGGACTTGAAGGTGACGCCGTCGTCATCCAGCGTCGAGATGTCCGCCATGCTGAACACCTGGTACCCGCCCGAGTCCGTGAGGATCGGCCCGTCCCAGGACATGAAGCGGTGCAGCCCGCCCAGGGCGGCGACCGTGTCCTCGCCCGGCCTCAGGTGCAGGTGGAGGGTGTTGGCGAGGATCATGGTCGAGCCCACCTCGCCGATGTCCCTCGGGAGGACCCCCTTGATCGTGCCCCGGGTCCCCACGGGCATGAAGGCGGGGGTCTGCACGTCGCCGTGGGGCGTCGAGAAGCAGCCCACGCGGGCCCTCCTGGCCCCGGGGTCCCCGGGGGCAGCGGCCTCGACGCGGAAGGCGAAGCCGGCCTGGCTCGAGGAGGGAAGCTCCGCTCGCGGCGGCTCGTCGGGGGAGGAATCGGTCATTGGTCGGCGGCGCGAGCGACGCGCGGCCCGTCCGCGGGGTCCGGTCGCGAGAGAGTTGCGCCGGGATAGTAGTGGGCGAGGATCGCGCCAGAGCTCCAGCCGGCCCTCCCAAGGTCGCGGGCTCCCTCCTGACAGAGCCCGACCCCATGCCCGCGGCCGCGGCCCTGGACCCTCCAGCCGCCCCCAAGGAGAGGATCCGTGGGCCTGGGGACGGTGGCGAGCAGGGCGCCGCTGCGGAGGACGCTGTAGCCGGCCACCCTGCGCAGTTCCTCGAAGGGCACTCGCCTGACCTGGCCCGTCTCGGACTCGAGCGCGACGTCGATCCAGCGACCCCCCGCGTCCGTCCGCGCGGGGCCGATGCGGCGTGGCGCTCCGGGGAGGCCGAAGGCGCGCCCGACGCGGGCGAGGGTGGTGGGGTTGAGCTCCTCGATCCAACCCAGGGGGCGCTGGGCGTCCGGAGATCCCTGGACGGACTCCTGGGCGGCGCGCCGCGAGCAGGGCGGGCAGGGGACACCCGTCGGCCCCTGGGCGCGGCGCTCCCGCACTTCCTTGTGGAAGATGTCACTGAAGGCGCTGGTGTGCCCGCCGCAGGCCGCGTGATAGCGGGCCTCCTCGAGGCGATCACCCCGGAGCAGGATGACTCCCTGGGTCGCCCGGATGGCGCGGGTCAGGCGCTCGGCCGCTTCGCGTGCCCGGCTCGAGGAGCCGGGGATATGACGTCCACCGAAGGCCTGGTCCATGACCCCATCCGCGAGCTGCGCTGGAGCGCCGCCGGCGGAGCGCTGCTGGAGCGTCGCCACCGCATAGGTGCGAGCGGCGATGGCCTGGGCCTCGAGCTCGGCCGAGGTGGCGGACCAGATGGACGTCTCCGAGGCGACCACGCCCTCCACATAGGCCTCGAGGCCGATCTGGACCCTCGCCTCCAGCCCGCCCTCCGGTAGCGCGGAGATCAGGAGCGCCCCGTCGTAGGTCCGGCTGCCCACGACGACCGGGCCCATCACGCGCGCGGGGGAGGCGGCGGGGGATCCATCGACGAAGACCCGGTCACCAATGCGCTCCGCGAGACCGGGGCGTCCCTGGGCCGCGCGCCAGGTGATCTCGGAGGCCCCGCGGAGGGCCATGAGCTCCACGGTCACGTGGGCCGGGAGCTGCGGCCGCCCCTGGGGCGGTGGGATGTCGGAGCGGCGGCTTCCGACTTCCACCCAGTCAGGGGACGGAGGGGATGGAGCTAGCTTGCCGTGGGTGCTGGCCCGCGGTGCACAGCTCGGGGCCCCCAAGAGGAAGCCGTAGAGGAGGCCTGGGATGAGGAGCCGTGACCTCAAGTGCTGAAGGGCAAGCCGCCTTGCTCCGGCCCGGTCGGGGGCTCCGCTCCGATGAGGCGCATGCCCTCCTCGGTGATGATGCGCCCGCGCGGGGTCTTGCGCAGGAACCCGGACCGCAGGAGGTGCGGTTCGAAGACGTCCTCGATGGTGTCCTCCATCTCGCCGATGACCGCAGCGATGGTCTTGAGCGCCGCTGGCTGCGGCGTATGGTCCGCGAGGCAGCGGAGGATCCGGCGGTCCATCTCCTCGAGCCCATGGCTGTCGACCCCGATGCTGGCGAGGGTCGCCTCGGCGAGCTCGGCGTCAATCGCCCGGTTGCCGTCCACCTGGGCCCTGTCCCGGACGCGCTTGAGGAAGCGACCGGCGATGCGAGGGGTCCCGCGGCTGCGGGCGGCGAGGATGGCGGCGGCCTCGTCGTTGATCTGGACCCCGAGGATGCCCGCGGCTCTCCGCACGATCTGCTCGAGCTCGCCTGAGGGATAGGGGTCGAGGCGCAGCGACAGTCCGAACCGAGCGCGGAAAGGGGCGGAGAGGAGCCCCTCTCGCGTGGTGGCGCCCACGAGGGTGAAGGGCTCGAGCTCGATGGGGAGGATGCGGGCGTGGGGTCCGCTGTCCAGGGTCATCTCGACGCGGAAGTCCTCCATCGCCGTGTAGAGGTATTCCTCGACGGCGATGGGCAGCCGATGGATCTCATCGATGAAGAGTACGTCGCCGCGCTTGAGGCTGGTCAGGAGCCCGACGAGGTCCCTGGGCTTGTCGAGCGCGGGGCCCGAGGTGGGCTGGAGGCTCGTCCCGAGCTCACCGGCCATGATCCGAGCCAGGCTGGTCTTGCCGAGGCCGGGCGGGCCGCTGAAGAGCACGTGGTCGGGGGGCTCCTCCCGCTCCATGGCGGCGTCCAGGTGGACCCGGAGGTTCTCGACCACGCCCCCCTGTCCCACGAACTCGGCCAGGGCCCCGGGCCGCAGGCCCACCTCCGTGATTCGCTCAGGGGCCGACCGGCGCCCGGGGTCGGGGGCTCCCAGGTCCTCGAGGGCGGATGGGTTGAACACGTGATCGCCCGATGCGCCAGCGGTCTCGGGCGGAGGTGCGGGCGCGCCGGCGCCGATGTCCGTCGGGCCCTGCGCTCGATCCTGTTCCATGCCCCCTGAGTCCATGAGCGGGAGGATAGCGCGTTGGGGGCCACAAGCGAAGCAGTGACCGCCTGGACGGGTAGGGCGAGCCCGGCGAGGCATCCTCGCAGCCCTGTGCGCCCGGGCCTCCGCCGCCGGACCCGTCGGCCTCCACGGGCGGGCCCTGGCATGGGGGGGGCGGAGCCTGGCGCAGACCGGGGGCCCGCCTTGACACCACCCCCCTGCATCCACAGACTACGGACAGGTTCTGGCTCTATCTCCGGGGCCCCAGCGCACATCTTCACCCCCGTGAGTGTGCGCGGGCACTCTGGTGTGGCACAGATCCGCACACTCTAGACCCCTCCCTCGCCTCCTGGAGAGGGGGCGGCACCCGCTCTTTCCAATTCGCTCGGACCGTTCGTAACCCTCAGCCCGACCCCGCCTTTACCGGCTGGTCACTGAGTCGAGCTTCCCCCTGCGCCTGGGGCCATCTGGCCCCAATGGCATGGGACTTGTCGCGGCCCGACCGAGCCCCTGCTTCCAACCGCTCCCCTCGGCGCTCCTCGCGCCATGGGGGAGTGGTCCTCCACTCCGACTGCTCAGCCCACGAGGCCGAGGTCGCCGAGCAATCCGCCCGGCGGCACCCAACCCCCCCCGATGCTCTTCATGCGCGAAGAAGTCAAAACCGCTGGCTCGGCCGATCTTCGGCCCCTCGCCCGCACACTCGCTACGGGATTCGCCGTTACAGCCCTGGTCGCCGGATGTGGCGGCGGGAAGGCATCCCAGGACGGCGTGTCCGGCACCGGTGCCCTGCTGTCTCTGAACGAGGTCGGAAACGGATTCGGGCAGCTGCTTCCGCACCGCGTTTTGCAGCTCACCTCCACGGGGGAGCCCACCGGTCAGGTCATCGCCATCCGTACGAGCGAGGACATCGTCCAGAACGTCTCGCGGAGCAACCCGATCCTCCCCACGCCGTTCTTCGAACCGACGGCGTCCCTGCCCAACGGCAACCCGGGGAACCATTTCATCTACGCCAACTTCACCCAGGACCTCGATCCCGGGTCGGTGGTGAACCCGAGCCCCTCGAGCCCGACCCTCTCGGGTGCCGTGGGCGTGACGACCCTGGATCCGTTCAGCGGCGCGTCGCTCCCCGCCAACGGCCGGGTGTTCGTCGGCGGCAAGACCCTCGTGGGGCCGGCCACCGGCGACCCGCCCCAGCTGACCCTTCAGCCCTGGGTCGAGGAGGATCCGGCGAACCCGGGCTTCCTGATCGCCCTCGTCCCCGAGGCCAATGGCTTCCCGGGGGTGACCTCCTTCGTCCCCAACGCGGCCGAGCTCGTGTCGGAGAAGACGATCGTCTTCGTGGCCGACGACGACAACAACCTCACCACCTTCGACACCTTCCCTGCCGGCGTTCAGATTCGCTTCTCCGCGAGCAAGGCGCTCCTCGCTCAGAACGGCCGGACGCTGAAGGACGCCGTGCTGGCGTCGACGACGGTCGGTCTGGACACGCTCGCCCCTGAAGTGATCACCGAGCCGCCCCCCGCGTCGGCGCCCCTGATCACCCCGAGCAACGGTGAGATTGACGTCGACCCCCAGACCCCCATCCGCGTGAGCTTCACCGAGCCGGTGCAGCCTTACTCGGTGGGCGTCATCGACGGCGTCGGGCCGCCGTCGCTCTCGTCGGCCTTCCAGATCACCTTCGGTCCGGCGACGTCGATCACGACGATGCCGTTCACGTCGCTCCCGGTGAGCCCGTTCGACCTCTCGACCTACGAGCTGTTCCCCGGCTTCTCGTTCCCCGGGCAGGGGCCCGAGTTCCTCACCTGCGGCACCTTCTCACGGGTCGACGTCAACCTCGACACCCAGCAGATCGAGGACTTCAGCCAGATCCCCGACGGCGCGGGCGGCTTCCAGCCGAACGTGAACACCCTCGGCACCACCAGCTTCTTCGAGACGGGCGAGGGCCCTGGACTCGTGAACGCGCCGGTGGCCCCGGACACGATCTACGTTGCGCGCGGCGGCGCGAGCCCGGGCCTCTCGGTGCTCGACCTGAACGGCTTCGGACAGTCCACCGGCAACCCGGTGTCCTCGCAGCCCATCCCGCTCGAGGGTGAATCGCGCTTCCCCTACGACCAGAACGTCACCCAGAACCCCACGATCCGTCCCCTGCTCAACCCGGGCGAGTGCACGGTGAACGGCGGCTCCGCCGGTGTCTTCACCCTGACCAAGGACAGCAGCCTTGAGGACCTCATCGTTCGCGCGCCGCTGATCAGCACGGTGACGGACATGCACATCGGCCACGCGCTGGACGGTCTGCTCCGGAACGCGCCGCCCCCCTTCGGCTGCCAGGCCGGCGGCGGTAACGTCTGCGCCCTCGACGGTCTCAAGGTCATCGCGTCGGTGCAGGGCAACCAGCCGAACACGCTCGCCCCGGCCCAGGTCAACCAGTTCGGTGGCCTCAACCCGGGCTACGAGAACATCATCTCGTGGGCTCCGCACCCCAACCCGCCGACCCTGGCGTTCCCGCCCCAGTGCGTGTCGCCGTTCATTGGCGGCAACGAGCCCACGTCCATCGACACGCTCACGAACAACCTGCTGGTCTCGGGCAACCCGTTCCCGGTCCTCGCGACCAACTCGCCGCCCACGGGCCTCCTGACCCTCGAGCAGAACCTGTTCTTCCTCGGGCCGAGCTTCGGGCAGACCCAGTCGCAGAACTGCACGCAGTACCAGCAGCGTCAGCAGATCGGCCACTACCTGTACGTGGCCGACCGTCCGCGGAGTGAGATCGTCGTGTTCAACTCGAACCGGATGACGGTCCTCGACCGAATTGCGGTCCCGGACCCGACCTCCATGGCCATGGGGCCGAACATCGACCTGCTGGCGATCAGTAACCAGCTTGCGGACACGGTGACCTTCGTGGACATCAACCCGCAGTCGACGCAGTTCCACCAGGTGGTCCGGACCGTGCAGGTGGGCAACTCGCCCCGGGGCATCGCCTTCGAGCCGACCAACGAGGACATCCTCGTCACGAACGAGCTCAGCAACACGATGTCGATCATCGCCGCCGCCACCCTCGACGTGCGCCGGACGATCAACTCCCAGCTGAACCGCCCCTTCGAGGTCTGCATCACCCCGCGGATGCTCGGGTTCTCCTTCCAGCGAGGCGTCTACTTCGCCTACGCCCTCAACCGCTCCGGAACGGTCGCGCTCTTCGAGTCGGGCCCGAACGGCGTCAACGGATGGGGCTTCGACGACATCATCGGGATCCTCCCCTTCGACTTCCAGGCGCCGAAGCAGATTCAGATCGACCCGATCAACCTCGACGGTTCGGTCTATGTGGTCCACGAAGGGCCGATCGACGTCGCGACGGGGAACCCCGGCAACCTCGGCGTCGGCGCGATCTCGCGCCTTCGGATCGAGAGCGCGCTGTCGGGCCAGATCCCCCTGACCCAGATCGGTGCCGGCAACGCGAACTTCCGCGACCTTCAGTACGGCGTGCCCCTGTCCCTCAGCCAGGCCCTCGGGCAGCTGTCGGGGATCCCGGTGGACATCGCCTTCGACAACCAGCGAAACCTGGGCGGCGTCCCGGGTCCCGCGAACACCTTCAGCGCGGGCTCGCCGATTCCGGCCAACAGCAAGGCGTCCTACCGGACTCCCGCTGGCGCCGGGGTGAACACCTCGGAGCCGCGCTTCCTGTTCGCTTCCGTCCCGAACCCCATCGGGGGCAGCGGCGTCATCGACGTCCTCGCCCTGGGCGTCACGGGTACCCCGCGCTTCGACACCAACCCCTACGTCCCCGGGATCCAGTCGGTCCCGGTGCCGCAGGTGACCCTGCTCTCGGACTACTGGCGACAGTGATCCGAACGGTTCCCAGGGGCCTCGGCCCCTGGTGGACCCGAGGTCCCGATCAAGCGCACGGGTCCGGTTCCTCCGGGCCCTGAGAATCCCGGCTGCGTCCGCGAGCGAATCGCGGGCGCAGCGTCCGTTTCCAGGGCTCCTGCCCGTTCGCATCGGCCCTCTCCGCCCTCCTACTCGCCCTCCTAACGTGCCGGATCCCGCCGCCGTCCGATCCATGTTCGCCGGCATCGCCGGGCGCTACGACCTCGCCAACCGGGTGTTGTCGGGGGGGGTGGACCGCAGCTGGCGCCGGAAGGTGATGGCGGCCGCCGGCTCGCCAGGGGCGGGCTCCACGGTGGTGGACGTGGCCTGTGGCACGGGGGACCTGGCCTTGCTCTTCGCGAAGGCGGGCGCCCGCGTCGTGGGCGTGGACTTCACCTACGAGATGGTGGCCCTTGCTCCGTCGAAGGAGACCGGTCGCGGCGGGGACCTCGCATGGCTCCAGGGTGATGGGCTCCAGCTCCCGGTGGGAGATGGGGTTGCCGACGCGGCGACCATCGCCTTCGGGCTGCGGAACGTGGCCGATCGCCGGCGCTGCATCCGGGAGATGGCGAGGGTGGTCCGTCCGGGCGGCCGGGTCCTCGTGTTGGAGTTCAGCATGCCCCAGCGGGACGCCTTCGGCCGGATCTACCGCGCCTACCTGGAGCATGTGCTGCCGAGGATCGGCGGCGCGCTCTCGGGGGACCGCTCGGCCTATGACTACCTGGACGACACCGTCCAGGGCTGGCCCGGCCCTGAGCAACTCCAGGCGGAGATGGAGGAGGACGGCCTCGTGGACTGCGGCTTTGAGCGGCTTTGGCGGGGGATCGCCTGCATTCACCAAGGGGTGGTTCCGCCGCGAGGCGACGGCGCGAAGGCGACGCGGGGCTCCAACGGGTCCGGGGGCTGAGGCGATCGATGGCCAGGTACTCGAATGAGGACGACGAGGACGAGGCGGAGGACGAGCCTATCTCGCAAGCGAAGGTGCTCTCCTTCCGGGTCGACGGCCCGGCCCGGGGGGCCTCGTTCGGCTTCCTGACGATGGTGCCCCTCTTCATCGCCTACGAGCTCTCTGGCGCCGGAGCGCCAGGGGAGCCGCGGGCCGTGGCGGAGGCCATCCTCTGCTTCCCCTTCGCGAGGCTGGGCGTGGGCGACCCCGTGGAGGTGAGGCGCTTGGCCCTGGCAGCGGTGGCGGTGGTGGCGTTGATCTCGTTCCAACTCCAGGTCCGTCGGGAGCAAGGGGCCGCCCTCGGCCCTCGCTTCGCGCGCACCCTCATCGAGGGAGCGGTCGGCGCCCTGGTCCTTGGTCCGGTGCTCTACGCCGCCAGTGAGGTGGCCTCCCCCTATGTCGGGACCATGACGGTCGGCGCGGGAGACGGCACCAGTCCCACGGCCTCGCGGGCTGGGTTCGTGATGGGGGCCGCCGCCTACGAGGAGATCGTGTTCCGGCTGGGTGCGCTCTCGGTGCTGTGGCTCATCAGCAAGCAGTGCCTGGTCTGGCTCGGGGCCGCCCCGGGCGCGGCCAGGCTCGGCGCGGTGACCCTGGCCACGGTGGGGTCGGCGGCGCTCTTCGCGGCGTTTCACCTGGCCAGCTTCACGGGCTGGCTGGGGCCGGGCGGCGAAGCCTACGATGCGGCCGTCTTCCTCTGGCGGAGTACCGCCGGCGTCCTCCTGGCGGCCGTCTTCCTCTGGCGGGGGATCGGTGTCGCGGCCTGGTCCCACGCCTTCTTCAACCTCGCGCTGCTGGTCGGCGCCCTGCCTCGCTAGCCCATGACTGGAGAACAACCCCTGAGGTACTTCGTCGGCCTCACCGGCGGGAGCGGTCACGCCTACGCCGAGCGGCTGATCATCGAGCTGCTGCGTGCCGGGTGCGAGGTCGATCTCTCGATCACCGAAGCCGGCTGCAAGGTCCTGCGCCACGAGCTCGGGGTGGAGGCCGGACTTCGGGGCGAGCGGCTCCTGGAGGCTCTGCCCGGCTGGCTTGGAGGCGCGGGGCTCCCGGATGGATGGGAGCAGCGCGTGCGGGTCTTCACGAGCGACGCGATCGAGGCGCCGGCGGCCTCCGGGACCTCCCTCACCGGCGGCGTGATCATCGCCCCCTGCAGCATGGGCACGCTAGCTCGGGTCACTGCGGGCTTCAGCTCGAACCTCGTGGAACGCGCCGCCGACGTGGCGCTCAAGGAAGGCCGGCGACTGGTGCTGATGCCGCGGGAGACGCCGCTCTCGGAGATCCACCTCGAGAACATGCTGCGCGCGGTCCGACTCGGGGGGATCGTCCTGCCGTGCATGCCGGGCTTCTATCACCTGCCGAAGACCATCGATGACCTCGTGGCCCATGTGGTCGGGAAGGCACTGGACCGGCTCGGCGTTCGCCAGGACGTGGGCGCGCGCTGGGGTGGACTCGAGGAACCGACGGGTGATCCGGGGACGGCGCCGCCGGGTGCCGAGGCGGAGAGCGGGGGCCGCGGGTGAGCCGGGTCGGCGCCACTCTCTCGCTGGTCAAGTTCAGCCACTCGGTCTTCGCCTTGCCCTTCGCGCTGATGGGGGCCTGGCTCGCCGCGGGCGGGCGGCCGGCCATGGGGACCCTCGGCTGGATCGTCCTGTGCGCGGTGTCGGCCCGCACCGCTGCGATGGCCTTCAACCGACTGGTGGACCGGGACATCGATGCCGCCAATCCCCGGACCGTGGGCCGTGAACTTCCGAGCGGGGCCCTGGCAGTGGGCTACGCCCGTGCCCTGGTGCTGGTCTCCTCGGGGATCTTCATCGCGGGCGCGTTCGCCCTGAACGACCTCGCTGGCTGGCTCTCGCCAGCGGTCCTGGCGGTCCTGCTCGGCTACAGCTACGTCAAGCGCTTCAGCGCGGCGGTGCACCTGGTCCTGGGCGTTGCCCTCGGACTGGCCCCCCTCGGGGCGTGGATCGCGGTCCGTGGGGACTTCGCGGGGGACCTGGTGCCTGTGCTGCTCCTGTTCTGCACCGTCTGGACCTGGGTCGCCGGCTTCGACCTCATCTACGCCTGCCAGGACGCGGAATTCGACGCAGGCCGCGGGCTTCACTCGATCCCGGCGAAGCTGGGCGTGGGCGGCGCCCTGCGGGTCTCCCGGGTCCTCCACGTGCTGACGGCCCTCTCCCTGGGCCTGCTGGCCTGGCGAGCGGATACAGGAGTCGTGTTCTGGATCAGCTGCGTGGCCGCGGTGGGGCTCCTGTGCTGGGAGCAGAGCCTCGTGAGGGAGGACGACCTCAGCCGGGTCGACGTGGCCTTCTTCACCATCAACGGGTGGGTGGGCGTGGCCCTCTTCCTCGGGCTGGCCCTCGACATGGCGCTCCGCTCGGGCGACGCTGTGGGCTGAATGGCGCGCAAGAAGAAGGCAGGCAAGAAGAAGCCCAGGGATCCGAACCCCGAGGACGCCCTCCGGGATCTGGAGCACCGCATCGGGCAGGGGCTCCCGCGGGTGTCGATCCTCCGTGGCGATGAGGCCTACTTCAGGGAGCGCGGCGTCCGCGCGCTCAGCGAGCGCGCCCGGGCGGATGGGCTCGAGGTCTGCCGGCATGACCCCCTGGACCCGGACTACTCCGCGGGGCGGCTCGTGGATGACCTCTCCACCGGCGCGCTCTTCCAGGCGTCGCGGTGCGTCGTCCTTCACCACGCCGAGCGAGTGGTGGTGGACCGGGCGTCGGCGTTCTCTGCGGCGGTCCGCGATGCCATGCTGGCGTGGATCGCCTCGGCGAGCCCGGGCGCGATCGTGCTCTCCGCGGACAAGTTGCGCGCGGATCACGCTCTCTCCAAGGCGGTCAAGGACGCGGAGGGGCCGATCGTCGGGTGCCGCAGGCTCTACGACACCCCGCCCCCGTGGAACCCGGACCCCCGGAACACGGAGCTCGCACAGTGGTGCGGCGCCCGCGCCCGCAGCCTGGGGGTCAAGCTGGACAGCGCCGAGGCGTACTACGTGGTGGCGGCCACCGGGAACGACCTGAACGCCATCGAGGACCGGCTCAAGGGGCTGGTGGGCCGGGGGTCCGAGGCGATCCAGGAGCTCGTCACCTGGGACAGCAGCGCGTCGGTCTGGGACGTGGCGGAGTCCCTCGTCGCGGGCGACGTCCGGAAGGCCGCCGTGGGCATCGAGACCCTGTTCTCCGGCGGCGCCGTCCAGCGGGACGGGAGCCGGACTCTCGACCAGAGCGGCATCGTCGCTCAGCTGAGCACCGCGGTGTCAGCGAAGCTGCGCGAGGCGGTGCGCGGCGCCGGGGAGCTGGAGGCCGGGCGCGGGGTCTCCGCCGCCGCGGCCGCCGCCGGGGTCCGCGGTCCCAAGCCGGCGGTGGACGCCTTCGAGCGGCGCATGGGGGCCCGGGCCCCGGGCGCCTGGAAGCCCATGCTGGAGGACTTCGCCCGCCTCGAGCGCCGCTCTCGCTCCTCTGTGCAGGTGGACGCCACCGACTTCATGCAGCTTGCGCTTCGCTGGCGCGGCTCGAGCGGCGGCTCGGGCTCTCGATCCAGGGGCCGGTGAACTACCATGGGGGCATGAGGGAAGCCGCCAACGAGACCGTGCCCGAGGGCGGGCGCATCGCCGTCCTCTCCGAGGTCGTCCGGAACCAGATCGCGGCGGGAGAGGTCATCGAGCGTCCGGCCTCGGTGGTGCGAGAGCTGCTCGACAACGCCATCGACGCCGGGGCCTCGAGGATCCAGGTGGACCTCGAGGAGGGCGGGATGCGCATGGTCCGCGTCACCGACGACGGCCTGGGCATGATCCCTGAGGACCTCGGCCTCGCCTTCGAGGCCCACGCCACCAGCAAGCTGCGCACCCCTGAGGATCTCGACCACATCGCGAGCCTCGGGTTCCGCGGCGAGGCCCTCGCCTCCATGGCGTCGGTGGCGCGCTGCTCCATCCGCTCTCGCCCCAGGGGCGCCGACGTGGGAGCCGAGATCACCGAGGAGGGCGGCCGCCGCGGGAAGATCACCCCCGCCGGGATGCCGGAGGGCACGATCGTCGAGGTCCGTGACCTCTTCTTCAACACGCCCGCGCGCAGGCGCTTCCTCAAGCGCGAGCAGACGGAGCTCTCTCGCTGCACGGAGATCGTCCAGCGCGTGGCGCTGGCGCACCCCGCCGACGAGACGGGCCAGGGGGGCATTGGCTTCGTTGTCATGCACGGCGGGCGCCGCGTCTTCGACGTGGAGCCCGGCATGGACCTGCTCGCCCGGATCCGGCGAGTGTTCGGGGATGAGCTCGCCTCCGAGCTGGAGCCGGTGGAGGCCTCCATGGGGTCCACGCGCATCACGGGCTACGTGGCGCCGCCGCGCTTCGGCCGCCGGGACGCACGACGCCAGATGTGGTTCCTCAACGGGCGCCCCATGAAGGACAAGGTCCTGACCCGCGTCCTCAAGGACGCCTACCGGGGCGTGCTCATCGACGGGCTGCAGCCCGTGGGCTTCCTCCAGCTCTGGATGGACCCCGAGTCTGTGGACGTCAACGTGCACCCCGCCAAGAGCGAGGTGCGGCTGCGGGACGAGCGCTCGCTCTTCGGGTTCCTGGTCAACGCCCTGAAGGAGGCGGTCATGCGCACGAACATGGCCACGCCGGGGGAGTCGATGGTGGATCGTCTCCGTCGGCGCGAAGGTCGCCCAATGCAGCGAGAGACCCTCCCCGACCCCGGCCCGCGGGGCCCGAGCTCTGCGGGAGCCTGGATCCCGAGACCGGACGCGGCGGGTGGCACAGCCGCCGGTGAGGGATACATCGTCCGTGAGGTGCCCCCGAGGGAGGGCGCCGGGCAGGGCCTCTCGGGCGCTGCAGATCCCGTGCCTGGGGCGCCGCAAGGGGCCGGGGCAGGCGGGGCGGAGTTGGGCGAGGGGGATCGGTGGGCCCCGGTGGATGACCTCCGCGGCCCTTACATTCAGGTGGACCGCACCTACATCCTGCGAGCCGTGCCCGATGGCTTCGAGATCATTGACCAGCACGCCCTCCACGAGCGGCTCACCTTCGAGGAGCTACGGCGTGAGGTGAAGGCAGGCAAGGTGGAGGTGCAGCGGCTCCTGACGCCCGAGCTCGTGGACCTCACCCAGGCCGACGTCCAGCTCATCACCGTTCACCAGGACGCCCTGCGGCGGATCGGCCTGGAGGTCGAGCCGTTCGGAGACAAGACCGTGGCCGTGCACGGGCTCCCGGCGCGCATTCGCCGCCCCGACCCGGAGGCCATCGTGCGGGACGTGGTGGACGTGATCGCCCGCACGGGCAAGGCCCCTGACGCCGAGGACGTGCAGGAGGAGGTCCTGCACCGGACCTCCTGCCGCTCGTCGATCATGGCGGGGGACACCCTGGACGAGTCGTCGATCCGCGCCCTGCTCGAGCGCGCCCGGGACGCAGGCATGGACCAGACCTGCCCGCACGCCCGCCCGACCCGGGTGAAGTTCACCCTGGCCGACCTGGAGAAGGCCTTCCACCGGACCTGATCGCCCTCAGTCCCTTACGGCTTCGAAGTACATTTCGAGCTGCGCATAGGCCGGCTGCCCCGGGCCGCCCAGGCCGAGCTTCAGGTCATGGCGCGCTCCGTCCCTCTCCACGGTGAGCGTCCGCTGGCGCCGCCGCACATCCAGCATCAGCAGCGGCACGGACTTGGAGTCCACCCGTTGCCCATCGACCTCGACCAGGAGGTCGCCCGGCGGCAGGCCTGCGGCCTCCGAGAGGAGGCCGGGGTGGACGCTCCCGACCCGGAACCCGCGCAGCTCCGTTCGCTTGAGGGTGATCGCCGGTCCGGGCACCGTGACCTCCCATCGGGAGGAGCCGTCCCGCCAGCTCTCTAGCAGCGAGTCGGTGCCGCGCGGGGCAGAGGGCGCGGGGCAGGTGGCGTCGGTGTCGGTCGGGCTTCGAGGTCGTGGCGCGCAGGCAGGAGAGCCGGACGACCGTTGGGGGGCGGCTCAGCGAGGGCGGAAGAACGCCAGGTCGAGCTCGGCGCTCATGTTGCCGTCCACGAAGTAGAGGTCCGCGCGGGGAACGTCGGAGAAGCGCAGGGCCTCGGGGTCGGGTCCGGCGCCGAGGGTCTCGTAGGCGAAGAAGCGTCCGGGTAGCCAGCTTTGGTCGCGCGGAGCGGCGCCCTCAGGGTGGAGTAGCCACTCGGTGCACTGGACCAGGACCGCGCCTGGAACCTGCAGGGGCCCCTCGGCCCCGGGGGAGACCAGCACGACCTGGGGCCGGCCAGATTCGGGATCCATGCCGAAGAGGAGGCGATAGGGCCGCGCCTTGGGCTGGCGCCCGCCGAGCTCCCGGAAGTCGCGGAAGTCCGGGGTCTGCAGCTCGAGCCACCGGAGCCCGGCGCAGAGCGCGGCGATGGGCTGCTTGCGCCCGTCGCGAACGCCTTCGATGTCGGTTCCGGGTAGCACCACGCCGCCCGGGTCGCCGTCGAAGCGGAGGGTGAGGGGCGAGCTGCCGTCCTCCGCGGGGAGGAGCTCGCGCTCCCGGAGAGAGAGGATCCGGAAGCTGGAGGGGCGGGTGAGGCGGGCGATGTCGAAGGAGATGGCGGCCCAGCTGTCGATCTCGGCGCGGCTCTCCTTGGAGTCCCGTCCCCTCAGGGACTCCCACCCGTCGGTCTGCCCCTCACCGCTCACCTTGCGATACCAGTACTGGAGCTTGCCGCGGTCGTCGAGGCCGCGCATCTGGGTGCTGCGCTCCGCGCGCTGGTCGTCGAGCACGACCCCGCGCACGAGGCCGGGCCCCTCGTCGAGGTAGTGGAACCTGGCGCTGAAGTTCCGTGTTCCAGAGGCCTGCCGGCTGCGCACGTCGAACTCGAGCTGGAAGGCCCTGGGTGCGGCGGCTGAGGGCGTTCCGTCATCCACCGAGAGGCTCCCGGCGAGCTGGGACCAAAGGGCGCGGGCGCCCTTGGATGTGTCGGATGGAACTCTACCTGGAGCGGCGGGCTGGCCGTCCGAGGCCAGGGTGGGCGCCTGCGCCCTTGGGGCTTGGTCGCGGCCCGGGGGGAGCGTCTGCGGAGCCTCCTGGGCCCACGGGCCTGCGGCGAGGGTGGGGGTGGCCAGGGCGAGTGCGAGCGCCAGATGGAATAGACGGTCCATGGGGGAGATCGTCGCCTTCCGTCCCTCGGAGTTCCAGCACCACCGACCCCTTGCGACCGGAAGGCTTACGATTCCGCCATGAACGCCGACGCCGAGGCCGATGAGCACGTCCTGGACCGCGTCCCCCTGCGCTTCCTGGTGGGCCCCACGGCCTCGGGAAAGACGGGCCTCGCCCTACGGGTGGCGCCGGCTATCGGGGCGGAGATCGTCGCCCTGGACTCCATGACCGTCTATCGCGGCCTCGATATCGGGACCGCCAAGCCCACCGCTGCTGAGCGGGCCCAGGTGCCCCACCACCTCCTCGATGTGGCGGACCCCGCGGAGCCCTTCGACCTCCAGACCTACCTGGGCCTGGTGGAGCGGACGCTCCTGGAGCTGGAGTCGAGGGGTAAGTCGGCCCTCTTCGTTGGGGGGACGGGGCTCTACCTCGCCGCGCTCCTGCGCGGTGTGTTCGACGGTCCGCCGTCCGATCCCGAGGTGCGCGCCGAGCTCATGGATCGGGCGGAGCGTGAGGGGGACACTGTGTTGCATGCCGAGCTAGCCCAGGTGGACCCCGAGGCGGCGGCGCGGATCCACGTGAATGACCGGCGGCGCACCGTGCGGGCCCTGGAGGTCTGGCTGCAGACGGGCCGGCCCATGAGCGCCCATCAGAGCCAGTGGCAGGCCAGCGCGTCGCCCCGGGAGGCCCGCGCGGTCATCGTCGGGCTCGAGCTGCCGACCGAGGAGCTGGACCGTCGCATCCACCAGCGCACCGGAGAGATGCTCGGGGCGGGGTGGCCCGAGGAGGCGGAGCGGGTCAACGCGGGCGCAGGCCTGGGCCCTTCGGCGGTTCAGGCGCTCGGGTACGACGCTGCACTTCGGGTGGCGACCGGCGAGCTCTCAGCGACCGATGCCCACGGGGAGATCGCGCTTCGTACGCGACAGTTCGCCCGGCGTCAGCGGACCTGGTTCAGGAAGTTCGCGATCGACTGGGTCGACCCACGCGACGAGGGGGCCGCAAATGCAATCACCGCGCGAATGCAATCCGCGCGGTGATGGAGCAGGTGGTGCTGGACCACTGCTGATGAACGAGTCCCCTTGACGAGCTGACCTGTCGGCCACGCGTCGCGAGGAGCTCACTCTGCTGAAATCAGTTCGTGTAGCCGAGAGAGGAGAGGGCAGCCTGCTCCACTTCGGTCTCTTCCTTGTCCTCACCCTCGACGTCGACCGCTCCATCCGCGTACGGGTTGGCGGGGATCGTCCACTCGTGCTCCTCGGTCTTCACCTCCGGAACCTGGAACGGGTTGGTGGGGTTGTAGGCCATGATGTGGCGCTGGAAGGTCAGGCCGAAGCCGTTCCACTGCTGGTTCCGATACTCGCTGTAGGTGGCGATGCGGGACGGGTCGTAGCCCGTCGCGGCCCGGACGATGCGGGGCTGGATGGAGGCGACGCGCCAGTGATCGTTGATCTTGTCGCCCGTGTTGGAAGCGCAGGAGCTGGCGATGAGGCCGGCGGCGAGGGCCAGGCCGGCGCGGCGGAGGTTGTTCGCGGAGGCGAGAGCGTTGGGGCGCGTCATCGTCGAGAAATCCAGGTAGGACGGTGGGCGGCAGCCAGTGGGGGCGGCAGCACAGTCAGAAGGTGAGTGTTGGAGATGGCCCAGGGCCAGGATCCGGGTGGAGCCGGCCCGGGCGTTATCCCGGGGCCGGGAACTTGGTTCCCGTCGAGACAGTATTGAAGGCAGGGCCCAGGAAGTCCAGTGAGCGAACCGTCCTGGAGTGCCAGAAAGTGGATGCGGATGGGAAGAAGTGGGAAGATGGGGAGCGGCGCCACATCCCGCGCCCCCTCCCCTCCCTGCTCTTCTCTATCGTAGAGAAGCCTGTCAGTTACCGCTCCACTGCCCCCTTCCTACCCCCTCCCTGTGGCTCCCAGTTCGCGTATCGCCCTCTTCGGCGGATCGTTCGATCCCGTCCACCAGGGACACTTGGAGGTGGCTCGGCGGGCGGTGTCGGAGTTCGAACTGGACCGGGTCATCTTCATGCCTGCTGCCACGCCCCCGCACAAGGTCGGCAAGGACCTGGCTCCCGGGAGTGCCCGACTTGCCATGCTCGAGCGGGCCACGGCGGAGGAGGCCGCCTGGGAGGTCTCGGACGCCGAGCTGCGGCGGGCCGGGACGTCCTTCACCGTCGACACGCTTCGGACGCTCGCCGGGGAGTGCCGCGCGGGGGAGGGGGCGGCGAAGCTGTTCATGATCATCGGTAGTGACAACCTGCCCGGCCTGCCCGCGTGGAGGGAGGTCGAGGAGGTCCTCTCCCTCGCGCAGCCGATCATCGCGTGGCGAGAGGGGACCCCGGAGGACCACCTGGCCGAGCTCGCCGGGCGTCTGCCGGCGGACCTCGTCGCGCGGCTCAGCGATGGCTTCATGCGCCTCCCTCCGCTGCCTGAGAGCGCCACCGAGATCCGGGCTCGTATTGCCGCGGGCACCCTCAAGGGCGACGAGCTTCCGGCCGGTGTGCTCGAGTTGATCGACCGGGACGGGCTCTACGGAATGTGCTCCCCGGAGGCCCGGGCGTGATCGTCTTCGTGACCGTGGCCGTCAGCGTCCTGCTCACGGGATTGCTGGTGAGCGTAGCTCCCTTGCTCGGGTGGTTTGATCGCCGTGAGGGCCTGGAGTATCGCAAGCCCATCGAGGAGAACATCCCCGTGGTCGGGGGTGCGGCCGTCCTCGGTGCCATGGCGCTGACGAGCTACCTGGACCCAGGACTCCCGATCCCGTGGTCGGCCCTGATTGGAGCCTTCGTGCTGGGGCTGATCGACGACTTCCGCCGCGGAGGGTTGAGCCCGGCCGTCAAGCTGTCCGGGCAGATCACGGTGGCCACCCTCCTCATCGTGGTCCCCGGCCCCGGCTTCGCAGACCACACCTCGGCGGACCTGCTCACGATGGCCGCCGTCGCCCTTGTGGCGATGAACGCGGTCAACCTCTTCGACCATGCAGACGGGATGGCGGGGACGGCCTGCGGCATCGCCCTCGGCCAGGGCAGCGCCGGGTTCGCCGCCGCCGTGGGGGGCTACCTGCCCTTCAATACCTTCTTGCGCAATCGGAAGACCTTCCGGGAGTCCGTGCCTCTCGCGATGCTCGGGGACTCCGGGACGCACCTGCTCGGAGTCGCCATCGCGGTGACGCCGGGCGCCGCCACGTTGCTCTTGGTCCCCCTGCTGGACGCCGCCCGGGTCATCATTAGCCGAGCCCTGCGGGGGCAGCCCTTCTGGGAGGGGGATCGAACCCACCTCGGGAATCGCCTCGCCGGGATCGGCTTCGGACCCATCAGTACCTCGCTGGTGGTCGCCCTGCTGGTCTCTCCACCGATACTCGTGGAGATGGTGACCGGGTCGGACGATAGCCGCCCCGTCGGGCTCGTCATCAGCGTCGTGCTCTACATCATCGCCGTTCACTCGACCCGCGGCTATGTGGCGCCGGCTCTGCAGACGCGGGAGGCTGCTGACCGTCCCCCGTCCATGCCCTTACCAGGCGAGGACGATGGCTCGGATGAGGGCCCCCAGCCGGAGGGAGATTCCGGGCCGGCGGAACCGCGCGTTCAGGTGCGCGATCGTTGGGACGAGCTCACACCGTCGCGGGGCGGTGACGAAGGAAAGCCCCGCGCTGGCCTGGGGGCGGACCCGGGGCTTCCCCGCCCTCTTGAGGGCCAGCATCAAGATCAGATCCCGGCCCCGCCAAAGTCCACGGACGGTTCACGGCACCAACACCCGCTCACCGGGCCGCTAGCGGCCCCCGCCGCGGGCCAGGGCTCCGTGCCGGAGACGATCGGCGAGTCGGACTGAAGGTCCTGGGGCGCGAGGTTGCCGTGGGAGCGGCAGGTCCCGATACTTCTCCCTCGGTTCAGCCGCGGGCTGGGCGAGGAGTCCCATGACTTATCACCTCACGGCCATCATCAGCGACCTGCACGGGAACCGACAGGCCCTCGAGGCCTGCCTCGCCGACGCGGCCCGGCGGGGGGTGAGGCGGTTCGTGTGCCTCGGGGACATGGTGGGGTACGGCGCCGAACCGCGCGCGTGCCTCGATGCGGTGATGCAGCGTTGCGTCCCCGCCCCCACGGGGGAGGGCGAGGGCCTCGAGCCCGGCCTCTGCCTGAAGGGCAACCACGAGGAGGCGCTCCTCTTCAGCGCAGACGACTTCAACCCCAAGGCCAGAGCGGCCATCGAGTGGACCCGCGAAGAGGTCAGCCGCGACCCTGCCCGCGCGGATGACTACTGGGACTTCATCGGTGATCTGGAGGCCAGCGGCACCGATGACGTGGCCATGTTCGCCCACGGGTCGCCGCGCGACCCCGTGCGCGAGTACGTGATCCCCCGGGACATCCGGGACCGCGACAAGATGGCTGCGCTCTTCAGCGCCATGAGCCGCTCGATCTGCTTCATCGGGCACAGCCACGTGCCCGTGGTGCTCTTCGAAGATGGGGCTTACTTCGTTCCCAAGGGAGAGGACCCCGTCTGTGGCCCCTACGACCTCGGAGACCTGGACGGGAACCGTGCCATCGTCAACGTGGGCTCCGTGGGGCAGCCGAGGGACGGCGACCCCCGGCTCTCCTACGTCCTCTTCGACGGTCGTAACGTGACCTTCGTGCGCGCGGATTACGACCACGCGAGCGCCGCTGCGGCGATCCACGCCGTCGACGAGCTCCCCGAATTCCTTGCCGAACGCCTCGCTAGCGGGCGCTGATCGGCCAGTCCACCCTCCCGGCCCCTCGGGGCTTACCTCCTAGTCATTCGCACCATGGGTCCGGAGAAGCGTCTCCCCCTGGCACTCGTCCTGTGCTTCCTCATCCTGTTCGGATGGAGCTACCTCAACGCCCCCACGCCCGAGGAGGGCGCAGGGGCTGCCACCGAGGAGGCTGCAGTCGAAGGTGCCGCGGTGGACGAGGTGGCGCCCGCCTCGCCTGGGGCGGAGGAGAGCACTGCCCCTGCCGCTCCGACGCCGACACCAGACGCGACGCCGGGCGCCGCCCCCACGGTGGAGCCTTGGTCGGACTGGGTCGAGCTGGGCGTGCCCGGCTCCGAGGGCCACGCGTTCGTTCGCTTCGATAGCCTCGGCGGCAGCGTGGCCGAGATCCGCCTGGGCGGCTTCTTCGTCCGGGAGGGGCTCAGCGACGAGGAACGCCAGGTCATGGCGAACCGCGTGCCGGTCGTGCGGCCCGCGGTGACCCCCGAGCAGACCTTCCAGTCGTTCATGCTACGGCCGGATCTCTCCGCCCAGGAGATCCTCACCTCGGATCTGAGCACCGTCCACTGGGAGCACAAGGCCCTCGGCGACGGGATGGAGTTCACCCACCGGGACGCGGGGGGGCTGACGCTGATCAAGCGGATCCGCCACGTGCCGGATCAGTTCCAGCTGCGCGTGGAAGTCGAGCTGCAGAGCACCTCGGCGGCGGTGGCCTCGAAGCGCGCGACCCTGGGGCTGATCACCTCGGCGGGGATGCGGGCCGAGGGGAAGGACAGCTTCTATCAGGAGCCCCGGGCGGTCTCGGCGAGCCGGGACGACGACCTCGTGGAGCACCTGCTCGACACGGACGGGGACCCCCGTCGCGGCCTGCTCGCCTCCAACAAGCGGTCCGAGATCGGGTTCCTGGGGACCCACAACAAGTACTTCACGATGCTCTCGCGCCCGTCCAACGACCTGGCACGGGCGACGCTCGCGGAGGCCAAGTGGATGGCGCTGTTCGACCTCCAATCGGCCCTGGAGTCCGACGGGGCAAAGGGCTCCTTCCTCGACTTCATGGTGGAGGGCGTCCTCGCGCTGACCACCCCCAGTCAGGGCGCGTCCTCCTCCGTTGAGTTCGAGTGCTACTACGGGCCCAAGTCGGAGCGCTGGCTCGACCAGAGCGACCCGTTCGTTCCCATCGTGCAGCAGGTCCAGCAGGAGGACCTTGGCTTCTTCGCGACCATCGCGAAGGTGATCCTCGGCTTCCTCGACTTCCTCCACGGCGTGGTGGGGAACTGGGGCGTCGCGATCATCATCCTCACGCTCTGTGTGCGGAGCCTCCTCTTCCCGCTCAACCGGCGCATGCAGACGTCGATGGCGCGGCACGCGACGAAGATGAAGCGTGTTCAGCCGAAGATCGACGCGATCAAGAAGAAGTACGAGAACGACCCCAAGCGGCTGCGCCAGGAGCAGGCGCGGATCTTCCAGGAGGAGGGCGCCATGCCGCCCATCGGAGGCTGTCTCCCGGTCTTCCTTCAGATCCCGATCTTCTTCGGGCTCTTCAGCGCCCTTCGCGTGTCCTTCGACCTGCGCCAGGAGCCCTTCTTCGGCTGGATCAAAGATCTGTCCCAGCCGGACCAGCTGATGCGCATCGATCTTCCCTTCCCGATCATCGGGCCGATCGAGTACCTGAACCTCCTGCCGATCCTGATGGTCGTGCTCTGGGTCGGCCAGCAGAAGGTGGTGCCCAAGCCCGCCACGGACAACGAGCAGGCGCGGCAGATGCAGAAGATGATGATGTGGATGCCGATCATGTTCGGGGTCTTCCTCTACAACTACGCCGCCGGCCTCTCCCTCTACATGATCACCACCAGCGCCTTCGGGATCATGGAGTACACGGTCATCCGCCGGATCTGGCCCCTGGACGACTCCGAGCAGCCCCGCAAGAAGAGCCGTTGGATGGAGAAGCTGGAGCAGCTCCAGAAGCAGGCCGTGGCCCAGCAGGAGTCGCAGCGTAAGGCCGCGCAGGCCCGTGGGGGCGGAGGCCGCAAGAAGCGGTGAGCGCGACCATCGCGGCGATCGCCTCGGCGGCCGGCGCAGGCCGGCGGGCCATCCTTCGGATCTCGGGCCCGCGGGCGGCCTCCCTGGGCGCCGAGTGCTGCCGAACCCCGGTGGGTGAGCGCCTCGCCCTTGGGGTGCGGGGGGCGCACGAGGTCGAGTTCGACGACGGGGTCGGGTCGCTGCCCTGCCTCGCGGTCTGGATGCCGGGGCCTCGCTCCTTCACGGCCGAGGACGTGCTCGAGCTCCATCTCCCGGGACACGCGCAGCTGGCCCAGGGCGCGCTGGAGCGAGTCCTCCTGGCGGGGGCGACGTTGGCAGAGCCGGGGGAGTTCACGAGGCGCGCCTTCGAGAACGGGCGCATCGATCTGACCAGGGCCGAGGGCGTCCTGGCGTTGGTCCACTCCAGGACCGCCGCCGAGCGCCGGGCCGCTGCGGCCCTGCTCGCGGGTGGGCTCGACCAGCGGCTTGCCGGACTCCGCGCCTCCCTCGAGGCGGTGCGCGCGCTGACTGAGGCGAGCCTCGACTTCGACGAGGCGGATACCGGGCACGTGCCGGTCCCCGAGCTGAGGCGGATGGCCGCGGAGGTGCGCGAAGGCCTCGTTGAGGCGCTCGGCTGGGAGCGGGCGCGCATGGCCACCGGGAGCGCCACGCGGGTCGTGCTCGCCGGCGCCCCGAACGCGGGCAAGAGCACTCTCTTCAACCGGCTCTCATCGGGCGGCGCGTCGGAGGCCAGCGGCGAGGCGCTGGTCAGCGACCTCGCGGGGACCACCCGCGACGCGAAGCGTGCGGAGTGGCGGCTCGGCCCCTCCCGCACCTGTGATCTGTTGGATACCGCCGGGGTCATGGAGCGGGCGGTGGACGATCGGCCCGGGGACGATCCGGACCGGCTCGCCGAGGACCGCGCGGCGCGGCTCGTGGGCGCGGCGGACCTGGTGGTGGCGGTGGTGGACGCCGCGGCGCCTCAGTTGCCCGCCCTGGATCCGGGCGGGGCCCCGGTGCTGCTCGCCTGGAACAAGGTGGACCTCGAGGGCGCAGGGCCGGAGCCGGCGTCTTCGCTGCTCGAGGGCGTCGGGGGCTGGGTTGGAATCAGCGCGGCCACCGGCGCCGGGGTCGAGGACCTCGAGCGGATGGCGCTCCAGTTGATGGACGCCCGGGAGGCATCGGCCACCGGAGCGGGGATCGTGGGCCTCGGCGCCAGGCACCTGAGGTCGCTCGAGGAGGCCCACGCCGGGGTCGAGCGTGCGCTGGAGGGGCTCTCCGTGGACGGCGCGCCCCTCGACCAGGTGGCCGAGGAGCTGCGCGGGGCCACGGACGCCCTGGACGGCATCGCGGGCCGGACCACGCCTGAGGACCTCCTGGACCGGATCTTCGCCCAGTTTTGCCTCGGGAAGTGAGGGCGACCATGGGGGTGAGCGGTCCCCGTTGACACGCCCCCTGGGGCTTGCTCCACTCGGCCCCGGGGCTGCGGCCCCTTCCTTACCTTGAAGTGCCCCCGCTGCTCCTCCGATGACGACCGGGTCGTCGATTCCCGGACCTCCGCGGACGGCGTCGTGATCCGCCGGCGCAGGGAGTGCCTCGAGTGCTTCATGCGGTTCACGACCTATGAGCGCATCGAGGAGAGCCCGCTCCGGGTGATCAAGAAGAACGGCGAGCGCGTGCGCTTCGACCGGGACCGCATCCTCCACGGGATGCTCCGCGCGTGCGAGAAGCTGCCCGTGTCCATGGCGGACATCGAGGAGGCCGTCATGCGGGTGGAGGGGCGCTGCCAGGGGGAGTATGACCGGGAGGTGCCGAGCTCGGTCATCGGCTCGCTCGTCATGGAAGAGCTCCGCCAGCTGGACCAGGTCGCCTACGTCCGCTTCGCGAGCGTGTACCGCGAGTTCAAGGACGTCGGGCAGTTCATGTCCGAGCTGGAGACGATCCTGGACGAGGACGTGGAGGGCCTGGACGCCTCGGGCCTCGCCGCGGCGGGGGACGAGGATCCTTCGTCCGTGGAGCCGGCCGCCCGGCCGGTGGATCCCGGGTACCCACCGGACTCTCGCGACGGATCCTGATCGGGGCATTGGATGTCGAGGGAAGGGGGGCTGTTTGGCTCCGAGGGCGCGGAGTCTCCGGCCCCGGAAGCGTCGGGTGTGTCGGCGCCGCTGCGCGGCGCCGCGTCGTCGCTGCGTGAGGCTGGGGACTCAGGGTCGGCGGTGACCCGTGCGTTCGACCCTGGTCGGCTCCGCTCGAGCGTCGAGCGGGCTCGAGCCGCAGCTGGTGTGGGCGACGCCGCCCTCGTGGATGAGGTGGTGGACATCGTCGCGTTCTCACTCCCAGCGGGCGAGGCGCCGCGTCCCCCCGCGGTGGCCCCAGAGGAGCTCGGGCGTCGGGTGGAGCGGACCCTGGTGGAGCTGGGCCAGGCCGAGGTCGCGAGGGAGTACATCCTTGCGCGGGACCGGAGCGCGCGCGCGCGGGAGGTGCTCGGTCAGGGCCGGAGGAGTGGCGGCGCGATCGGGGCGGGTCGCCTTCCGGCGGTCGAGGGGCAGGGGGGATCCAGGCCCTTCGAGGTGGGCCGAATCGCGGCGGGGCTCGTGGAGGAAGCCGGGCTCGGGAGGGAGCAGGCGACGGCGGTGGCCGCGCGCGTGGAGTCCTTCCTGCGGGGCGCAGCGCTCCCCGCCGTGGGGGGAGGCCTCGTGCGGGAGCTGGTCAACCACGCCCTCCTGGAGGCCGGGCTTGCGGGGGCGCTCGGCCGGTACGGGGCCGTCGGCGTCCCCCGGCGGGACCTCACCTCGGCGCTCCACGGCAGCCGGCCGATCCAGCTAGAGCGAACACCGGGGCCCAGCGCCTGGGGCGATCACGCCTCGCGCGAGGAGTTCGATCAGGTCGCCTCCGACGCGCTCGTGGAGCGCTGGGCGCTGCAGGATGTGCTCCCCCCCAAGGCGGGAGAGGCGCACCGTCGTGCCGACCTGCACCTGCTCGCTGCCCGCGCGCCACATCGGGTGCTCTCCCGCTCGATCTCGGCTGATCTGCTTGCCGGGGGCGCCGAGTGGTCCCGGTCGGCTGCGTTCCGGTTCGTGCGCCGCGTGGGCCTCGCCCTGCGCGACGTCGCCCGGGGGCTCTTCGTGGAGGACGTCGCCGGACTCCTCGCCGCCGTGGTGGAACCTGGGGGCGCCTCCTTCGACCGGCGGGAGGCCCCGGTGGTGGGCCTGCTCCAGAGCCTCGGCGCGGTGGCCGAGGCCTCAGGGCGCGCCCTTGGTGTGGTCCGCTTCGGCGGCAAGCGCGGGGTCGCCTCGGGGCGGCTGATCCGGGGGCTCGCCCGAGCGACCTTGGAGGGAGGCGCGTCGGTGCAACTCCACGCGACCCTTGACGAGGTGGAGGACGCGATCACGGCGGCGCCCAGGGGGGACCTTCGGGAGCAGACCCGCGCCGGGATCGAGCGCCTTCTGGCGTCGGGGCACCTCGTGCCGGTATGGGCCCCCGAGGGCTCCCGCTGGGTGGGCCCGGGGTGCACCCGTGGTCGGCGCGAGCGGGGGATCCTCTCGGCGGCCTCTGCGGTCGCGATCAATCTGCCGCGGCTGGCCCGAGTGGCGGGCCCCTGGAGGGAGGAGCGATTCCTGCAGCTCTCGCTGGAGCGTGTGGCGGCGGCGGTGGAGGCCTGCGGGTCCATCGCCCGGTTTCAGGCCGAGGCCGCTCAGCGCCAGGGGGAGGCCGTGGCCTCGAGGAAGGTGCATCTCCTGATTCCGGTAGGGCTCCACGAGGCGCTACGGATCCTGGGAGACGGGGTCGCCAAGCCCGATCAAGGCGCCCAGGTACTGGGTGTGCTGCGGGACGCGGGGGCCCGCTTGGGGCGAATGGCCGACGTGCAGGTGGAGGTCTCCGGGGCCTTCCAGTGCCCCGCTGCGGTCCGTTTTGCTGGGGCTGATGCCCCAGGTGACGGACCCACCCAGCCCCGCCTCTTCGAGGACCTGCCCCTGCCTGAGGCGGAGCTTGTGGAAGCCTACGGGGGAGTGGTGAGGGGCCTCGACGGCGCGCTCCCGGAGCACGGGGAAGGGGCGCCCCGCCGGGCGCGCGAGCTCGCGATGCTCTTCGGGACCTCGCCGACGGGCGCGCTGTTCCCCGACCTGAGGGACGCAGGGGGCCGCGGTGCACCGGAATTCACCCGCCTCGGGGGCGAGGGGCGGGCCGGCGCGGATTTCCACGAAACGCCTCGATTCGAGCTCTGGAGGCAGTTTCATGCCCATCGTGGGGCAGGGCCGTCACCGGGATCCGGGGAGGCCGGGAAGTCTCTCTTTTGACCGAGGGGCGGATTTGACAGTCTCTCTCCGCGCACCCCCGCTTCTGCTCCACACGACCCTTCTGCATGCGTCTCAAACGCCTCGAGCTCTTCGGCTTCAAGTCGTTCGCCGACCGGACCGTCATCGACTTCGGGCAGACGACCCTCACCGGGATCGTCGGCCCGAACGGCTGCGGCAAGAGCAACGTGGTGGATGCCGTCCGCTGGGTGCTCGGGGAGACCCGTCCCACGTCCATGCGGGGCTCGGGGATGACCGACGTCATCTTCAAGGGGTCGGCCAGCCGCCCGGCCATGGGGACCGCCGAGGTCACCATGGTCCTCGACAACGACCAGGGGGTCCTCGAGGAGCGCGGGCCAGAGATCGCCATCAGCCGGCGGCTCTATGCCAGCGGTGAGGGCGAGTACCTCATCGACGGGCAGCGGGTGCGGCTCAAGGACGTCAAGGATCTCCTCTTCGACACGGGGCTCGGCAGCCGTGGCTACTCCGTCCTGGAGCAGGGGCGGATCGACGCGGTCCTCTCCGCCAACCCGGCCCAGCGCCGGGCGATCTTCGAGGAGGCGGCCGGGATCAGCCGCTACAGGCAGCGCCGGCACGAGACCGAGCTGCGCCTCAAGCGCTGCGAGCAGGACGTGGAGCGCCTGGACGACCTCATGGGCGAGCTGCGCAGCCGGGTGCGCTCCCTGAAGATCCAGGCCACCAAGGCCGAGAAGTACGTGACCGCGAAGGCGGAGTGGACGACCGGTCGGACCCGGCTGCTCTCCCATCGCTTGCTCGCCGCCGAGGGCTCCCTCGAGGTGCTCAGGCCCGCCATCGAGGAGCTCGAGGGGGGCGTCGAGGGGTTGCGGCAGCGCCGGTCGGAGTGCGAGGCCGGGATCGAGGCACGCGAGGCCGAGCGGAGTACGGTCGTGGCCGAGCTGGGCACGGTGAGCTCGGAGGTTGGACAGATCTCCGGAGACCTGCGCGCCCTCGAGGAGCGCAAGAGCCAGCTCGCCATGCGGATCGCCTCCTGGACCGCGAGCACCGAGGAGGAGACCGAGCGCGCCGCCGCGCTCGGTGTGCAGCTCGAGGAGCGCGAGGGCGAGCTCGCGCGGATCACCGGCGAGATCGATGACCTGCGCGAGCGCACGCGCGCCGCAGAGGAGCGCGCGGCGAGCCTGACCACCCAGAGCCGGGAGCTCGGCAAGACGTACCGTCAGCTGCGGGCCGAGGTGGAGGCGCAGAACGAGCGGGTGCTGGACTCCTTGCACCAGCGCACCGCGAGCGAGAACAAGATCGTTCACCTCCGGGAGGCCATCCCGCCGATGACCGAGCGTCTCGGGCGGGTCACCGAGCGCTTCCAGCGCTCGGAGGGCCAGGTCGGTGACGTCCGGGAGCAGCTCGCGGGTGCCCGTGGCTCCCTGGAGTCCGCGGTATCGGTGCTGGAGTCCGCGGACCGCTCCCTCGCTTCGGTCCGCGGTGACCTCGGCGCAGAACGTGAGCAGCTCGAGCTGGCCCGGTCCGAGCGATCCCGTCTCCAGGTGGAGCGGGCGGGGCTTGAGAGCAAGGTCGAGGCCCTGATGGACCGCGATCGGGAGTTGGAGGACCTCTCCGGCGGCGCCCGCCGGGTCCTCGAGGCCTCCGGCGAGGCTGGCGGGCCCTGTCACCAGGACGACCTCCTGGGGCTTGTGGCGGACCAGCTGCGGGCCGACACCCGCTTGGCCCGCGCCATCGACGCCGTGCTCGGAGAGCGAGCCCACGCCCTCGTGGCCCGGGACGCCCACGTGGCCCGGCGGATCGTCGACTGGTGCGAGACCGAGGAGGTGGGGCAGATCGGCGTCGTCGTGCCTCCCGGCGTCGGGGCTCCAGACTGTCCGCCTCCGTCCGACTTCGCCCTCTTTGCCCGCTTCGGCGCTGGCGTAGAGGGCCGGTTGGGGGACCTCGTTCAGTGTGACGAGGCCATGCGACCGCTGGTCCACGCCCTCTTCTGTGACGTGGTCGTCGTCTCCAGCCTCGACCTGGCCCTCGACCTCGTGGGCCGCGAACCTGGCTGGCGCTTTGTGACCCCGCGGGGCGAGTTCGTGGACGCTGCGGGGCTCGTGGGCGGTCACCGGGAGCTGAGCCAGGGCTTCGTTGGCCGGCGCTCTAGCGCCGCCGAGATCGAGCAGTCCATCTCCAAGCTGTCCGCCGAGATCGACCGCAAGGACGCCCACATTCAGAGCTCCGAGGCCGCGGTGGCCGGGCTTCAGCAGCGGGTCGCAGACTCGACCGCGGCCCGGGATGCGGCGGTGGAGGCCCACGGCGAGGCGGAGTCCCTCGTGGTGTCCAGCTCGGCCCGGCTCGCCGATCTCGAGGCGTCCCTCGAGAGTCACCGTGAGGAGCAAGCCAAGGCCCAGAGTGAGCTGGCCCGTGTGGAGGCCGACCTGCAGGAAGCGGGCGCCCACAGGGAGCGCGCGGCGGAGACCTTCGAGACCGAGAACGCCCGCCTCGAGCAGATGGAGAAGGGCCGGCGGCAGCTGGAGGCCGAGCGAGAGGACCTCCAGCGCGAGGAGGGCCGAGCACAGGTGGAGCTGACCTCGGCGACCGCCGAATCCTCCAGCCTTGAGCAGCGGATCAGCGACCTGGATCGGCTCATCATCGAGACGGCCGCCGAGATCGATCGGAGCAAGGCGCGCGTCACGACCTACAGCGCCAGCGCCGACGAGGGGCGCTCGGACATCGAGAAGATCAACGCTGACTCCTCGGCTCTCAGCGAGCAGCAGGGAGAGCTGGACGCCCGGCTGGAGCACCTCCGGGAGGAGGAGCGCAGTGGAGCGCAGCGAATCACGGAGATTCGCCGGGAGGCAGAGGCGGTCCAGGGTGAGCTCGATCAGAGCTCGGAGGCCCTCGCGAGCCAACGCATGGAGGCCCAGGCGGCCGAGATCGGGCAGCGCGAGGTCGTCGGGCGCGCGGATGAGGAGCTCGGGATCGATGAGGCGGCGCTGCGCGAGGCCTTCGACAACGAGGGCGCCGAGCTGATGCCGCTGGACGAGCTCGAGGCGTTCGAGAAGCAGGTTGCGGCGGTCCGCGCGCAGCTGGATCGTCTCGGTCCGGTCAACGTGGACGCGGTCCATGAGCTCGAGGAGGTCGGCGCCCGGCTGGAGCATCTGGAGTCCCAGTCCTCGGACCTGGCGGAGGCCCGGCGGGCCCTGCGGGAGACCATCAGCACCATCGACGAGGAGAGCCGGCGGCTGTTCGTGGAGACCTTCGAGGAGGTCCGCGGCAACTTCCAGCAGATCTTCCGTCTGCTCTTCGGGGGCGGCAAGGCCGACATCCGCCTCGAGGAAGGGGTGGACGTCCTGGAGGCCGGCGTCGAGATCGTGGCCCGGCCCCCGGGCCGCGAGCTGCTCGCGATCGGACTTCTCTCTGGCGGGCAGCGGACCATGACGGCCCTCGCGCTGCTCTTCGCCGTCTTCGAGGCCCGCCCCAGTCCCTTCTGTGTGCTGGACGAGGTGGACGCGGCACTCGACGACGCGAACATCGACCGATTCCTCGGCATGCTCGACCGCTTCCGCAAGTCGACCCAGTTCATTGTCGTCACCCACAACAAGGGGACCATGGCGGCATCGCAGGCGCTCTACGGGGTCACGATGCAGGTCAAGGGCGTTTCGCGCTTCGTGGCCGTGGAGCTGGACGAGGTCGATGAGTTTGCGCCCGAGTCCATCGGGAAGGCCAGGGACCGCGAGGCCCAGGCCGACCCGCTTCCAGGAGCAGGCGCCCCTGTGGACGAGTCCGGGGAGCCGGTGAAGGAGCTCGCGGTCCACCGCCCCGATGTTCCCGCTGAAGACGCCCCCACGGACGAGTCGGCCGTGGAGCCCGTGGCGGACGAGGTCTGAGTCAGCCGGGGGGGGCCGCGCGGCTCCATCCCCGGTTCTCCGGCGGCCCCATGTCCCCACAGAGGGTGGGCGTGGGTCTCAGGCTGAGAGGCTCCCTGCGATGGTTTGACGCGTGCGAGGACCCCGGCGACCCGGGCAGGGGGGATCACAGATCCGTTCATGCTGGTCGCGCCGGTGCTCCGATCTGGTGACTGGGCGGCGCCCCGTCGCCCGTTCCCGGAGGCACCCCAACCATGCACGAACCTTCCCGAGCGGAGTTCACCCCGCGCCCCGTCGACTCCCCGCGAGCGGGCGAGCCTGGTCCGTCGAGCGCCGTCGAGGGCACGTCGCTGCGCGAAATCGCCGCGCGCGCGGCCCGAGAGGAAGCCGCCTGCAGCGTCCGCTGGGAGGGCACCCTCCCCGAGTACCTGGACCTCGTCGAGCAGCACCCGGTGCACGCGCGCAACGCGTGGCAGCGGATGGCCGACATGATCGAGTCCCACGGTTGCACGCAGGGGGCCGCTGGCGAGCCCACGCGCTGGCACCTCTTCGATGACCGCCAGTGGGAGGGCGGGCCGGCGGGGCCCGACGCCATCTTTGGCATCGACGAGTCCCTCCACCGCCTGGTCATGACTCTCCGGGCCGGCGCGCGGCGGCTCGGGCCCGAGCGGCGTATCGTCCTCCTCCACGGCCCCGTGGGGTCGGCCAAGAGCACGATCGCGCGGGTCCTCAAGCGTGGCCTCGAGGCCTACACGCGAACCGACGCGGGGGCCATCTTCACCTTCGACTGGCACGTGGACGGCGAGGTGATCCCCTCGCCCATGAATCAGGACCCGCTGCTGCTCCTGCCCGCCGGCGCCCGCGCCGAGGTGGAGGAGCGCCTGAACGCCGGGCGCGACCGCGGGGACCGACTCGTGGTGGAGGGGGAGCTGGACCCCGTCTCGGCCTTCTGGTTGAAGACGCTCTTGGAGCGTCACGACGGTGACTGGGACCGGGTCATGGAGCACGTGCGGGTCCGCCGCTTCACGTTCTCGGAGTCCGGGCGGGTGGGGATCGGGACCTACCAGCCGAAGGATGAGAAGAACCAGGACAGCACCGAGCTCACCGGCGACCTCAACTATCGGAAGATCGCGGAGTTCGGCTCCGACAGTGACCCGCGAGCCTTCAACTTCGACGGCGAATTCAACGTGGCGAACCGCGGGCTGGTGGAGTTCATCGAGGTCCTCAAGCTCGACGTGGCCTTCCTCTATGACCTCCTCGGCGCGACCCAGGAGCACTCGATCAAGCCCAAGAAGTTCCAGGCCACCCACATCGACGAGGTGATCCTCGGGCACACCAACGAGCCCGAGTTCCGAAAGCTCCAGAGCAACGAGCTCATGGAGGCCTTCCGGGACCGCACCATCCGGATCGACGTGCCTTACAACCTCGAGGTCTCCAGCGAGGCGAGTATCCACCGCCGCCGCTTCGGGGAGCGCGGCGAGGAGGGGCGGCGGCTGGCGCCCCATTGCCTCGAGGTGGCGTCCCTCTGGGCGGTCCTGACCCGCCTGGAGGAGCCCCAGCACCCCACCCTCTCCATGGTTCAGAAGGCTCGCCTCTATGACGGAGACGAGGTCACGGGCTTCACCGCGCTCCAGGTCGCCGAGTTCCGCGAGCTGGCGGAGCGCGAGGGCCTCGACGGGATCTCGCCGCGTTACCTCCAGGACCGAATCGCCACCCTGCTCGTCGAGCCCGTGGAGACCATCGGCCCGCGCGACGTGCTCGACTCGATCGAGGCCGGCCTGGGGGCCCACTCGATGGTGGCGAGCGAGCCGGTGCGACGTCGCTATCGGGAGCTGGTGTCGCTCGTTCGCGAGGAGTATGACCAGATCATCCGAGAGGAGGTGGAGGTGGCGATCGCGGCGGACGACGAGGCCCTGGACCGCCTCTGCGCGAACTACCTGGACAACGTGCGCGCATACACCACGCGCGAGCAGGTGCAGGGCGCCGACGGCGCCCCCCGGGACCCGGACGAGCGCCTCATGCGGAGCGTCGAGGAGCGCACCGACATCCCCGAGTCCAGGAAGGACGACTTCCGCCACGAGCTGATGAACTTCATCGCCGCGGTGCATCTGGAGGGCGGACAGTTCGACTACCGGGAGAACCGACGCCTGCGTCGGGCCCTCGAGCTGAAGCTCTTCGAGGACCAGCGGGACTCCATCCAGCTCACCACCCTGATCTCACAGGTGGTCGATCCGCTGGCAGAGGAGAAGATCGCCACCATCCGTGATCGGCTGTGCGAGCGCTTCGGCTACGACCACGCCTCCGCGGGCGCCGTGCTGCTCGACGTGGCGGGCCTGTTCGCGCGCCAGGAGGCTGCGGATCAGCAGCCCGACGGCGAGGGTGCTACCCCCGCCGGTGAGCGGGCCGCCTGACCCTCCCCGATGGCTGGTCAGATCCACCGCATCGACCGTGACCGCGCGCGCTTCAAGGAGGTCGTGCGCGGCCGGATTCGTGAGGACCTGCAGCGGTACCTCGCCTCGTCGGAGTTGATCGGCAAGCGCGGTGACCGGGTCGTCTCGGTGCCGGTTCCCGCCGTCGAGCTCCCCCGCTTTCGCTTCGGCTCCAACGAAGCTGGGGTAGGGCAGGGCCCGGGGGAGGTGGGCGACGCCGCGGATGGCCGCGACGGGGACGCAGACGGGGGCGCTGGCGGCGCCGGGGAGCAGGAGGGCAGCCACATCCTCGAGGCGGAGGTGGAACTGGAAGAGCTCGCCTCGATGCTGGGGGAGGAGCTCGGCCTCCCGAACATCCTGCCCCGGGGGCGGGACGAACTGGACGCCTGCGGCGGACAGTGGAGTGGGATCCGAGGGCAGGGCCCCGAGTCGCTGCGGCACTTCCGGCGCACGTTCCGGCGGGCCCTCGTGCGGACCATCGCGGCGGGGGACTTCGACCACCAAAGGCCCGTGGTGACACCGATCCGCGATGACCAGGTCTACCGCGCACTCAAGCCCAAGCCTCGCCCCGAGTCCTCGGCGGTCATCATGCACATGATGGACGTCTCTGGCTCCATGGGGCGGGAGCAGAAGGACATCGTGCGCATCGAGGCCTTCTGGATCGACACCTGGCTGCGCAGTCAGTATCGCAACCTCGAGGTGGTCTACATCGTCCACGACGCGACCGCGAAGGTCGTGGACAAGGAGACGTTCTTCCACCTGCGGGAGTCCGGCGGGACCAAGATCTCCTCGGCCTACGAGCTCTGCCTCGATCTGATCAAGGAGCGCTATCACCCGGAGGACTACAACATCTACCCGTTCCACTACTCCGACGGTGACAACTGGAGCGCGCGGGACACGGAGCGCTGCGTCGCCCTCGTGAGGGACGAGCTGCTCTCCAGGGTCAATCAGTTCTGCTACGGGCAGGTGAAGAGCGCGTACGGCTCGGGGCAATTCAAGAAGGACCTCGACACGGCCTTCCAGGAGGAGCCCGCGCTGGTGACCGCCGGGGTGGACGACCGGGCGGGGATCCCCGGTGCCATCAAGGCCTTTCTCGGGCAGGGGCGCTGAGCGATGGTCTCTGGACCCTCCCTCACTCCGCGCCTCCTCCGGGAGGCCCAGCGCGCCGAGGCCGCCGCCTCGGACGCCGGGTTGAGCTTCTTCGAGGTGGTCTTCGAGATGCTGGACGCCGCCGACGTGAACGCCGTGGCGGCTTACGGAGGCTTCCCCACTCGCTACCCCTCGTGGCGCTTCGGCATGGAGTACGAGCGGCTGGCCAAGGGACACCAGTGGGGCCTGTCGAAGATCTACGAGCTGGTCGTCAACCACGACCCGACCATCGCCTACCTCGTCCGTTCGAACAGCCTCATGGAGCAGAAGCTCGTGATGGCCCACGTCTTCGGCCACGCTGACTTCTTCCGTAATAACGCCTGGTTCGCGCCGACCGAGCGCTCGATGCTCGAGCGCTTCGAGGAGCACGCGCGACGGATTCACGAGTACGTGGGCCGATACGGACAGGACCGGGTCGAGCGCTTCCTCGATGTGGCGCTGGGCCTCGAGCCGCTGATGGATCCCCACGGCCCGCAGCGCAGGTTCCGGGCCGCGGAGAGCCGAGCACGCCGCGGGGGCGGCCCCCCTGGCACGACTCAAGTGGAGCGCAGCCGGAGAAGCCTGAGGTTGGTCATGGGGGATGAGCCGCCGGCGCCTGACCCCGGTCAGCGGCAGCGACCCACCTTCGACCTCTTGACCTTCATCGCCGAGCACGCCCACCTCGAAGACTGGGAGCGGGACGTGCTGGGGATCGTGGCCGCGGAGGCGGAGTACTTCATGCCCCAGCGCCTGACCAAGATCATCAACGAGGGCTGGGCCTCGTTCTGGCACAGTCGGCTGCTGACAGGAGGCCTCCTGGAACCGTCCGAGCTCATCGAGTTCGCGGACTGCCATTCCTCGGCGACCCAGGCGGCGCCTGGGCAGCTCAACCCCTACAAGCTGGGTATCGAGCTGTTCCGCCACGCGGAGCGCCAGGGGCTCGACCTCTTCCGCTTGCGGGCGGTCCACAACGACGTGTCCTTCGTGGACGAGGTGATGGACGAGGCGTTCATCGAGCGCTCGGCGCTGTTCGTATCCGAGCAGGGCCGGGGCGGCGAGGGGGCGCGGATCGGGAGTCGAGACCACCGCCGCGTGAAGCAGGAGCTCTTGCGGTCGCTGGCGTGGGCTGGTCAGCCGCGGATCGAGCTCGTGGAGGTGGCCGGCGGCGGCCGGCGGGACCTGGTCCTCCAGCACCATCACGATGGGCGGGACCTCAAGCTTGATGAGGCGGCGGCGGTCCTCAGGACCATCGAGGGGCTCTGGCGGGCGCCCGTCCAGCTGCTGACCTTCGAGGGGGATCAGGCGCGCAGGCTCACGGCCAACGGCGGGGAGGTCGAGGTGCGTGAGGCCGAGGCTCCGCCCTCCGCGCTCCCCTCACGGGCCGGCTGATGGGGCGGCGCAGCGCTCGCTTGGGCGCTCCGAGGTCGCTGGTGAGCCCCGGCCCGCGGGGATAGGGCAGGGCCCTTGATTCGGCGGCTTCGAAGGGCTCTTCTGGAACCCGCAATGGCACTCGTCCACGAGCTCTCCTGGTCCGCGTCGAGGGCGCGGTCGTTCACCGCCTGCCCGCGGCGCTACTACTACCTCTACTACCTCTCCTGGCAGGGCTGGGGTCGCAACGCCGACCCGGAGCGGCGGAAGGCCTACCTGCTGAAGAAGATGACGCGCATGCCGATGCTGGCGGGCGACATCGTCCACCGAGCCATCGCCGAGTACTTCGCGCGGCGCGACCAGGGGCTCCCCTGGTCGCAGGAGGAGGCCACCAAGTGGGCCGTGGAGCAGCTCCGCTCAGGCTACAGGGAGTCCCGCGACGGGGCCTGGAAGGCGAGCCCAGCCAAATTGGTCAGGCTCGCGGAGCATCACTACGAAGAGGATCGAATCGACGAGGGCTCCGGCGCCGCGGGCGACTACGGCAAGCGGTTCGTGGAGCGCATCACGGGCTGTCTTGGGGCGTTCTTCGAGGACCCCAAGCTGGAATCGGCCAGGGAATCCCAGCCGGGGGACTGGCTCGCGTGCGAGGACATGAGCACCTTCGAGCTCTTCGGCACCAAGGTGTTTGCGGTCCCTGACTTCGCGTACTGGGATTCGGAACGCGGCTCGGGAGAACGAGGGACGGTCCGGATCCTGGACTGGAAGACAGGGCGCCCCGCGGAGGGAGACCGCTTCCAGCTCGAGATCTACGCCTTCTACGCCCGCGAGCACTGGGGCGTGGATCCCCGTAGCACCACGGCCGCGGACGTGTATCTGCTCAGCGGCGAGGTGGCCGAGGTGCAGGTCACAGACGAGGCCCTGGAGTCCGCGCTGGGTCGCATCGAGAGCTCCATCGGCGAGATGCGAGCGGTCCACTTCGACGCCGACGACTCCAAGGGAGATCCTGGGGATTTCCCGATGGTCGCCGAGGATCGGGCTGGCTTCGAGTGCTCCGGATGCAACTTCCGTGAGCTCTGTGATCGGGGCTGAGTCACAGTCGATCGCCGAAGGTCCAGGCGGCGCCTGATCGGCGGATTGGGTTGGGGTGAGGGCCCCCTCGTGCTCGATAATGTCTCCGAAGGGGGACTTCTCCCCATTCCACCCGATGTCGCTCCCCAAGGTCTCGATCCTGATCCCCACCTTCAACGGTGAAGGGGATCTGCGCCGGCTGCTGCCTGCGCTCGCCGAGCAGCGGTTCGAGGGAGACCTGGAGTGCATCGCCATCGACTCCTCCAGCGGGGACGGGACCGTGCCGCTCCTCGAGGACGCCGGGTTCTCGGTGACCGTGATCCCCGGTTCGGAGTTCGGACACGGGCGCACCCGCAACGCGCTCGCAGAGCGCGCCCGCGGCGAGTACTTGATCTTCCTCTCCCAGGACGCGCTCCCCCTGGGCGAAGACTTCGTCGCCCGCATGGTCGCGCCCTTCGAGGACCCGACCGTGGCTGGGGTGACGGCCCGGGTGCTGCCCAACGACGGTGACGACGCCTTGACCGCGCGCACGGTCGAGGATTCGCCTGAGGCCTCGGACCGGTCAGAGACTCGGCGCTGGCACTCACCCTCGGACTACCAGGGGATGACGGGCCCGGAGCGCATCGCGTTGCTCCGCTTCAACAACGTGGCGAGCTGCATCCGCGCCAGCGTGCTGGCGGAGGTGCCCTTCCCCGAGGTCCCCTTCGGCGAGGACTTCGCCTGGGCGGCGCGTGCCATGGCGAGCGGTCACGCGATCCACCACGCCGGGGACGCGACGGTGCAGCACGCACACCGCTACGGCCCGCGGGCGGCCTTCGAGCGCTACCGCATCGACGCGGTGTTCCACCGCGAGTTCCACGGCTTCGCCGTGCGACCGGGGGTGGCCTCGGCCCTCAAGGGGATCGCGTTCGAGCTCTCCCGTGACCTCGCCTACATGGTCCGCCATGGCGCCCGTGCGGTGGACCTCCTCCGCGCTCCGGTCCTGCGCACCGCTCAGGTGTTCGGCCAGTACGTGGGCAGCCGCGGCGGCGGCGAAGACTGGTCCGAGGTGCGCCGGAGCGGCGCGCTGGACCTCGACCTCCCGGGCACCGCATCCGCCGGCCTCTCCTGACCTCCTGATTCCGTGAGTTTCTCAGCCCCTCAGGCCAGCCCCCGCGTCTCCGTGCTCATGCCTACCTGGCAGGGGATGGAGTTCCTGGAGCGCGTCCTGGACGCCCTCGGTGCGCAGGAGATCGACCTCGGCTGGGACTTCCTGGCCATCGACTCCGGCTCGACCGATGGGACCTGGGAGCTTCTGGGAGAGCGCGCCGCGACCTTCCCGGTGCCCCTCCGTCGAGAGCGGATCCACGGGGTCGAGTTCGATCACGGGGACACCCGGAACCTCCTCGCGGCCCGATCCCGGGGAGACCTGATGGTCTTTCTGACCCAGGACGCCATCCCCGGAGGTCCCACCTGGCTGGCGGACCTGATCCGGAACTTCGAGGACCCCGAGGTGGGCGCCGCCTACTGCCGGAACATCCCCCGCCCGGACGCGGACGCCCTGACGAAGATCTTCAGCGCCGGTGATCCCGGGTACGCGGCGGAACGGAAGGAGACGATCCTCCCCCCCGAGGCGGAGTACGCCGCCATGGGGCCCCACGAGCGCCGACTGCTCTACAACTTCAACGACGTCGCGTCGGCGTTCCGGCGCGAGCTCTGGGAGCGGCACCCCTTCCCGAGGACGCCCTTCGGGGAGGACATCCTCATGGCCCGGGCCTTCCTCGAGGCTGGATTCAAGGTGGTCTACGACGACGTGGCCGTGGTCGAGCACAGCCACGACTACGACGAGGCGGAGACGTATGCGCGCGCCAGGGTCGACGCGGAGTTCAACGCCGAGTGGCTCGACCGGATCTGCGTGGGCTCCCCCAAGGACGTGGCGGTGCTCGCGGTGCGGCTCAGCTCGGAGGACGCCACGGCGATCGAGGCCCTTGAGCTGCCGGCGGACGAGTCGGAGGCGCTCAGGGCGCGCGGGCGGGCGCTGCGCGAGGCGGCCTTCCGTGGGCTCTACGACGGCGGCAAGACGACCCGGCGGCGCCCGACCACGAGGATGCGCGAGAGTGGGAAGCTCCGGCTGCTCTACGTGGTGCACGGCTTCCCCCCCGATACCTGGGCGGGCACCGAGGTCTACACCCTCAACCTCGCCCAGGAGATGAAGCGTCGCGGACACGAGGTGACGATCCTCACGCGGGCGCCTGCGAGCGGCGACGAGCCGGAGTTCAGCCTGAGGGAGGACGAGTTCGAGGGGCTCAGGGTCCTCCGGATGACCCACCGCCTGGACCACGGCAGCCTCAGGGAGAGCTTCATCAAGGAGGGGCCGGAGGCCGCCTTCCGCCAGGTCCTCGACCGGGTCGAGCCGGACCTGGTTCACTTCCAGCACCTGATCCACCTCTCGGCTCGGCTCGTGGAGATCGCGCGGGGACGCGGGCTCGCCACGGTGGTGACCTGTCATGACTACTGGGGCCTCTGCCCGCGGGTGCAGATGATCCGCCCCGATGGCTCCATCTGCCCGAGCAACATGGGGAGCGGCTGCTTCCTCTGCATCAAGGAGCGTGGGCTCGACCAGGTGGAGCGGGCGCACCGCTTGGACGGGACCCTCGGGGCGGGGAAGGTGCTCTCCTCCCTGGCGGGGACGATCAAGGAGCTGAAGGTGTCCCCCGAGCTCGCCCAGCGGCGCGCGTCGGAGTACTCCGAGCTCCGCAGCCGTGAGGAGCTCGTCCCTGCGGCCTACGCCGCCGCGGACCTCCGCATCAGCCCGAGCCGGTTCCTGCGGGACATGTACCTCGCGCATGGCGGCTTCGACCCGCACACCTTCCTGTTCTCGGACAACGGGATGCGGACGGACCACGTGGAGGCGCTCGAGAAGACCCGGTGCCCCGAGGGGAGGGTGCGCTTCGGCTTCGTCGGGACGCTTGTCTGGTACAAGGGCGGGGAGACGCTCGTACAAGCCATGCGCCTCCTGCAGGAGCGCGGGCTCGGCGACCGCGTCCACCTGGACGTCCACGGCGGCTTCGACCCCGAGGCCGACGAGCACCACCGACACCTGGCCGATCTCGCAGACGGCGCTCCGGTGACCTTCCATGGTCGCTTCGACAATGGGCGGTTGTCCGAGGTCTACGCTGACCTCGACGCGCTCGTCGTGCCGAGCCTCTGGTACGAGAACTCGCCGATCACCATCCACGAGGCCTTCCTCACGGGGACGCCGGTCCTCGCCAGCGACCGAGGAGGGATGGCGGAGTTCGTCAGGGACGGCGTGGATGGTCTGCTCTTCGAGCTGGGCTCAGCTGCGGACCTCGCGGACAAGATGGCGATGATGGTCGAGGACGCCGAGCTTCGCGAGCGGCTCGCGACGGCGGATTGGATCCCGATCAAGACCATCGTCGAGAACGGGGAGGAGACGGAAGCGCGTTACCGGTCGCTCTGCACGGTGGAGCGCGATGCGCGGGGAAGTACCGAAGGGCCGGCGATGATCCGCGGAGCACTCGATACCGCGGCGCGGCGCGGCGCCTGTGAGCAGCAGGCCGCCGACATGCTGTTGATGCGGCCAGGGGCCGCAGCGGATTGGGACCTAGGGGGGGTCCCGGAGGGGGAGTACACCCTCACGCTCGACTTGGAGTATTTCGCCCCGGAGGACACCATCGTGCTCGCAGGCGAGGTTCTCGTGGATGGAGGCAAGGCCGGGGAGATTGCCCCGACGCGCTCCGAGGGGCGCACCGAGGCCCGGGGGCTGTCCCTGAATCTGCCGGTGGAACACGGCGCGAAGTTCTTGTCTCTCCGAGCGTCCACCGAGGGCCTGGGTGACGTCTACTTGCGCTTGAGCCGACTCACCCTGACCCGAACAGAAGAGACCGGCCAGAGTTCGCGAGGCGAAGAGAAATGTTGATGTCGAGGCCTGACCCCGAAGAAGTGGAGCGGCAGTTGTTCGTGGAGCGGACTGAGCCGCTTACCGCGACGGAGCTTCCGCGCGTCTCGATCATCATCCTCAACTGGAACGGGCGCCATCACCTGGAGCCGTGCTTCTCGACCCTGCGCCGGCTCGATTACCCGGAGGACCGCTTCGAGGTCGTGCTGGTGGACAACGGCTCCGACGATGGCAGCCAGCAGGAGGTGAAGAGGAAGCACTCCTGGGTCAAGCTCGTGGAGAACGACCGCAACGTCGGCTTCTCCGCCGGCTGCAACCAGGGCGCGCGCGTGGCCTGCGAGGGAGACCTCGACCCCGAGGTGCTGGTGTTCCTCAACAACGACATCCATGTGGATGAGGGATTCCTCCGGGAGCTGGTGGCGCCCATTGTGCGCAAGGAGGCGGTGGCCAGCAGCGCGAAGATGATGTCCTGGGACGGGAAGGTCCTGAACTCCGCGGCGGGCGGAATGAACTTCCACGGCATCGGGATCCAGCGCGGCTACCTGGCCGATCCTCACGAGAAGTACGACCAGCCTCGCAAGACGCTCTTCGCCTGTGGCGGCGCCATGGCGATGGATCGGGATGCCTACTTCGAGGTGGGCGGCTTCGACGAGGAGTTCTTCGCCTACTACGAGGACGTCGACCTCGGCTGGCGGACCTGGGTCCATGGGCACGAAGTCCGTTACGCGCCCTCCGCGGTGTGCTACCACCACCACAGCAGCACCAGCGGCCGGGTGCCCCTTGAGCGCCTGCGGCTGCTGCAGATCCGAAACCCGCAGCTGGCGTGCGTGAAGAACTACGACGACGACAACCTCCGCCGGGTGCTCCCGGCCATGCTGGGGCTCGCCGTGCGGCGCGCGTTCATCCACAGCGACCTCGGTGACGCCGACCGTTACCGCATCGAGTCCATGGAGACCCTGGGCAACGACGGGCTCGGACCGAAGCTCTTCCGCAAGCTGAGGAAGAACGTGCATACCCACGACAGCATCGGCCGCGTGGGGATCGCCGACCTCGTGGGCGTCAATGACCTCCTCGGCCGCTGGGACCACTGGATGGCGCGCCGGAAGACGATCCAGGACGCCCGGCGCCGCCCGGACTCTGAAATTCTCCCGCTGTTCTTGCGCCCCATGTGGTGCATCGAGGGCGAGCCTGCATACCAGGAACTACACGAGGGCTTCGCTGACTTCCTGGGCCTGAACGAGCTCTTCTCAGGGCTCACTACCATGGACGACGAGCCCGGAGCATGACGATGAAGCTCTCAGTGGTGATCCCGGTCTACAACGAGGAGCGGACCCTGGCCGAGATCGTCGGTCGGGTGCTCGCGCAGCCGTTCGAGATCGAGGTGGTCCTCGTGGATGACGGGTCCAAGGACCGGTCGCGGGAGATCATGGGTGAGCTCAAGGAGGCCCACCCAGGGAAGATCCAGACGATCTTCCACGAGGTGAACCGCGGCAAGGGCGGGGCGCTTCAGACGGGCTTCCAGAACGTCTCGGGGGACGTGGTGCTGGTCCAAGATGCCGACCTCGAGTACGACCCCGACGACTACGCCAAGCTGCTGGAGCCGATCGAGGCCAACGTGGCCGACGTGGTGTACGGGAGCCGCTTTCGAAAGGTCCCCGTCGGGCGGGTCCACGCCTTCTGGCACACCCACGGCAACCGGCTGCTCACTCTGCTGAGCAACATCTTCACCGACCTCCATCTGTCGGACATGGAGACCTGCTACAAGGTCTACCGCTCTGAGGTCGCCCAGGCCCTCGACATCCAGTCTCGCACCTTCGCGGTGGAGCCCGAGGTGACGGCCAAGATCGCGAAGATGGGGGTGACCATCTACGAGGTGCCCATCAGCTATCACGGCCGGAACTATCACGAGGGGAAGAAGATCGGCCTGAAGGACGCCTTCATCGCGCTCTGGGCCATCGTCCGGTGGAACTACTCCGGCTTCAACCCGGGGAACCCGTCCACGCGAGAGGACCCGTCGGGGCGGAGCTGAGCCTCGGGGCTCAGTCGAAGGACGCGCCCTTCGAGTCGTAGAATTCGCGCAGGTCGGGACGGAGGGCGCGGCGGAACTTGCGCCAGACCCCGCCGCTCCAGTTCCTGCCGGGCGCTCCACGCTCCTCGTAGTAGGCGGCCGAGCGCTCGTCGAACGCGTCCGCGCTGGCCATGACCTCCTCATCGGAGGGATAGCGCCCTTGGCTCCAGATGGTCCGCGCGGGGAGCCTGGGACGAGTGCCGGGGTCGCTGGCCGGGACGCCGACGCAGAGGCCGAAGAGCGGGTACACGCCCTCGGGGAGCTCGAGCAGGCGGTCCACCTCGGCGAGGTGGTTACGGATTCCGCCGATGTAGCACGTGCCGTACCCCATCGACTCGAAGGCCAGGGTGAGGTTCTGGGCGAACAGGCTGGCGTCCACGGTGGCGAGGACGAAGAGCTCCGCAGAGTTGGCGTATGGCGCGCCCTCACGTCGGGCAAGGAGGCGATGACGGCGTGTGTCCCCGGAGATGATGAAGAACGCGCCGGCGCGCTCCACCTGGGGCTGCCCCCCCGCGAGCTGCGCGAGCGTGGAGCGCTCGGTGGGGTCGATGACCTGGAGCAGTTGATAGGCCTGGATCCAGCTCGAGGTCGCGGCGCATTGCGCGGCCTCCACGGCGCGCTCCGTGTGCTCGTCGGGGACCGGCTCGGGACCGAAGTCGCGGATCGACCGGTGGCGGCGCATGGCGCCGAGGACGGGGTCAGCATCGCTCATCGCGGTCACACGTCGAGGGTCTCGAGGGGGCGGTCCTGTTCGGCGCAGAGGACGCGCACGTCGGCGCGTCCCATCTGCTCCAGGGTTCGGCGGGCGGCCTCGCTCGCGAGCTCAGGGCGGTTGTTGTGGGCCGAGAGGTGGAGCAGCACCAGGGTATGGAGGCGGGGGCCAGCGAGGCGACGAAGCATCACCGTCATCTGGTCGTTGGACAGGTGCCCGCCCGGGCCCATGACCCGGTCCTTGAGGGACTGGGGATAGGGGCCACCCTGCAGGAGCTCCAGGTCATGGTTGGCCTCGAGCAGCAACACGTCCGTGTCACCCAGGGCCCTGGCCACGTCCTCCCGGGGCTCGCCGCAGTCGGTCAGGAGGCCCAAGGCTCGGCCACCGTGTTCGATACGAAAGGCGAGGGTGGGGAAGCAGTCATGGGGGACGGCCATGGTGTGGATCGACACGCCGTCCAGCCCTTCTCCGAGGACGTTCTCCACCCCTACGCCGAGGGCCTGGCGGCTGGGAGCGCGCTTCACGGCCCTGTGCTCGAGGATCTCTGCAGGGGCGTGGAGAGTGGCGCCGTGACGTTTGGCGACGATCCCCGCAGTGCGGCTGTGGTCGAGGTGCCCATGGGTCACCACGACGTGATCGATTGCCTTGAGCCCGACCCGCGACTCCGTGAGCCGCTCGGTCATGGCGTTCACCGGGAGACCAGAGTCGAGCAGGAGCACCTGGCTCCCTGCCCAGAGGAGCGCCGCGTTCCCGCGGCTGCCGCTCGCGAGGACACGGATCCTCACGGGCAGCAGGGGGTCAAACGACCGTCACTCAATCGTGCGGGGCGGGCCAGTGACCTCGAGCGTCACGGCCATCTTGACGAGGTCCGCGAAGCTCTCGGCGCGCATCTTTTCCATGACGTGTGCGCGGTGGACCTCGACGGTCTTCTGGCTGAGGCCGAGGTCGCTCGCGACGACCTTGTTGGGCTTGCCAGCGACCACCAGCTCGAAGACCTGGGTCTCCCGGGCCGTGAGACGGGCGGCCTTGCGCTCGATGTCGGCGCGGTCCCGCTCGTCTGAGCGCTCCACGGTGTCCTGCTGCAGCGCCTGTTGGATGCGCTCGAGCAGCACCTGGTCACTGAAAGGCTTTTCAATGAAGTCGAAGGCGCCAGCCTTGAGCGCCCGGACGGCCATGGGAATATCCCCGTGACCCGTCACGAGGACGACCGGCGGCGCAAAACGGTCCTCATTGAGCTTCTCCATGAGCTCGAGTCCCGAGAGGCCAGGCATACGGACATCTAGCACGATGCAGCCGGGGCGCTCGTTGCTGTAGGCCTCCAGGAAATCTTCTGCCGAGGCGTAGGTCTCGGCGCGGCGCCCAACGCTTCCGATAAGGAAGCCGAGGGAGTCTCGCATTGCGGGGTCATCGTCGACGATGAAGACCGTGGGCTGATCGTTCATGCCTAGATTGGAGCCGCTCTCAGCGGAAGTGTGAAGCAAAAAGACGGACCGCCCGGAGGGCTTTCCGAGCAGCCGAGATATCGCAGCTTGCCGCCGTGGGCCTCGACGATGGAGCGGCTGATCACCAACCCGAGCCCGAGGCCGTTCTCGCGGGTCGTCTCGAATGGCGCAAAAAGTCGCACCTCCTCCTCTTCGGGCATCGGGGGACCGCTATCGGTGACGGTCGTCTCGATCATCGACGACTCGATACCGCTGCCCTCGAGCTCCCGAGTGGTGACGCGGATGATGCGGGGCTGATCGCGGTTGATCGCCGCCAGGGAGTCAGACGCATTTCGGATCAGGTGCAGCATCACCTGCTCGATCTGGATGCCGTCAGCCACGATCTCGTCGTTCGGCGCGCCGAACTCGCACTGCACCTCGATTCCGACCCGGCGTCGGTGGGGCGCCGACACGTCCAGGGCGTCCTTGAGGAGCTCGGTGAGGTGGAAGGGCTCGCGCTGGCCGTCCGAGCGGCGGGCGAAGGCACGCATGCGCCGGATGATCTCGGCGGCCCGCCGGCTCTGATCCGCGATGGCGGTGAGCGCCCGGACGAGGACCTCGTCCTCGGCCCGATCCTGGTTGATCAGGCTCACGCAGCCGTTGGCGTAGTTGACGATGGCCGCGAGGGGCTGGTTCATCTCGTGCGCGATCCCCGAGGTCATCTCGGCGAGCGCGGAGAGCCGCCCGACCTGGGCCAGGGCGTGCTGATGGTCGACCTCTCCGACCTGGGCCGAGAGGGGGCCGCGCTCGTCGCGGAAGAAGAGGTGCAGCCGGGGGAGGTCGCTGCTGCTCTTGATGAGCAGCGTATCCATGGGGAGCTCTAAGCTGTCCTTGCGTGCGAGGGTGGTGTGCCCTCGCCACGAGCCGAGGCGCGCGATGTGGCGGAGCGTGACGGGCTCACCGTCGACGCTCCCCGTCAGGTTGAGCTCCGGGATGGGATGCCCGACGACCTGATCCCTGGGGAGGCCGAGGGACTGGAGAAATCCCTCATCGCAGTCGAGGACCGTCAGGCTCGGGTCGATGACACAGGTGGCGTCGAACAGGAGGCCGAGCGCGGCCCCGTAGGTCAGGGCGCGATCATGGGCGTTGACCTCGTCGGGATCGTCGCTACTGGTCTGGTTCAGTCCGCCCATTCCGCGATGAAGACGTCCGTATCGCCTGGAGCCCCTGCGCCGCGATTGCTCGCGAAGGCGAGGTACCTGCCGTTCCTGCTGAACATGGGGAAGCCGTCGAACTTCTTCCCCGGAGGGCCGTCGAAGTGGGTGACCTGCTCGAGCCCGCCGCCGTCGAGGTCGCAGAGGAAGATGTCGAAGTTGAACTTCCGCTCCGCGGGGTCGTGGTGGTTCGTGGCGAAGATGATGCGCTGGTCGTCCGGCGTGAAGTATGGCGCGAAGTTGGCGCCGCCGAGGGTCGTGACCTGCTGGCGGTCGCTGCCGTCGGCGGCGACGGTGAAGATCTCCATGCTGTTGGGGCGCACCTGCCAGCGGTCGAGGTCCTCGCGGTAGCGCTGCCTCTCTTCGGCCTCCTTGCCAGGCGTCCAGGCCGTGGCGCGGAAGACCAGCCGCTGCCCATCGTGGCTGAAGAAGGCACCGCCGTCGTAGCCGGGGGTGTCGGTGACCTGGACCAGGTCGTTCCCCTCGAGGTCGCACGTCCACAGCTCAAGGTCGCCGCTCCGGGTCGAGGTGAAGACGATGCGGTCTCCGAGGGGGGAGACGGTGGCCTCCGCGTCGTAACCGTACTCGCTGACGAGGGTGGTCTCCTCCCCGGTCTTGAGGTCGGTGACGTAGATCTCATAGTCCGGCCAGAGCATCCATGTGTACCCCACGCTGTCGGGCTTGATCGGGCAGCCGACGTGGCCCGATTGGGTGGAGGCGTAGAGCACCTGATCATCGCCAGGCATGAAGAAGGCACAAGTGGTCACGCCGCGTCCCGTGGACACCTGCCGGAGATCTCCGCTGGGCGAGGTGACGTAGATCTGGTCGCAGTCGTCCTTCTCGTTCGTCTCCCGCAGCTGGAGAGAGAGCCGATCGTCGGAGAAGCTCCAGTAGGCCTCGGCGTTCTGCCCGCCGAAGGTCAGTCGCCACAGGTTCTTGAAGCGCGTCTCGCCGGGCTGGATGAGGTCGTTGGCGAGGACGGCGCCCGGCACGGGGGGCTCGGGCGCAAGGCCGTCGGTCCCGTCCGCGCTCGCCGCGCCCGGGGATCCAGGCTGGAGGGAGTCGGAGTCGCCACCCGACGAAGCGCAGGCGGCCAGCGCCCCCGCGGCGAGAAGGCCCCAGGCGAGCCCGAGGGGATGAGCAGTGGGACGAGCAGGCGAGATCATGGGGACGGAGCGCGGGGAGGTGGGGTGGAGCCGGGGCACGGTTCGGTTCAGGGGCCGTCTGGAGGTGGGGCACCGTGCCTGGGGGGCACAGGATCGTACCCCCCACGGCACATGGGTTGGCAGCGGAGGAGCCTCCAGATCGTCAAGAGAAGCGCCCGGGGCAGGATGTGGGTCCGGAGCGCCTCCTGCGCGTAGGCGCTGCAGCTGGGCTCGAAGCGGCACATGGGAGGCTTGAGCGGCGAGAGGAACCGCCGATAGAAGCCCACCAGCAGAGTGAAGGGCGCGGCGAGCGCCCGCTGAAAGCGGGGCAGCGAAGGAGCTCCCTTTCCAGGACCAGGCTCGGCCGTGGTCATGGGGTCGGCTTCCCCGGGCCCGCCGGCGGCTCATGGGTCGCCGGGTCTTGGGCGGCGGCCGCTCTGGCCTCCTCGAGCCTGCGCGCGACCTTCTGGGCCAGCTTCCGCAGCTCTCGGGCGGTCTCGGCGGTCGTTGGGACGAGGCGCGGTTCAGCTGGGATCAGGACGAGGTCCAGGTTCGGGAGCTCGGGGGCCGTCAGGCGAAACGCCTCGCGGAACACCCGCCGCACCCGGTTGCGCTTGACAGCGTGCTTCCAGACCTTCTTGCCGACGGAGAGCCCGAGTCGAGGGTGATCACGGCCGCTGTCGGCGCCGACCACGAGGAGGATCGAGCCGCGGGCGCGGCGTCCGTTCCGGTAAGCCCGACCGAAGTCGGCGCCGGACCGGATGCGGAAGTGTCGGGGGAAGCGAAGGCGGGGACTCATCGTGGGCGGGGGCAGCCGGGTGGAACATAACCGCTCCGCCGGCGGCCCTCTGCCCGTCCAGTGCGAGGAGGGCCGAAGCTCATGGGTTTTTGCCCTGGGCGGGGATGGGTGATCCGGGGTCTGAGGCAGAATCAGCGCCGCAGAGCGGGCGGCGAGGGCCCTCCGCCGCGATCTATCGATGAGTTCCCATGCAAGAGCCCGCGGGGCGGATTCCGCGCTCCCCTTCGGCGCGGGGCTGGGGGTTTCCGGGTCCGAGGGCGCAGCGACGAGCCCCGCCCCTCCCGTCTCCGGGGACCGCACGCCGCCCGACGTCAGCGGGGCGCCACAGCCCGCGGGGCGAGGCGCCTGGCAGCTGGAGGCCTTCCTGGGCGGGGAGCGGGGTCCTGCCCTCGACCCGGGCCGGGTGGGTGCCCTGATGGCGCCGCTCGCCGAGGCCCTTTCCGCGGCTGCCGCCGAGGGGCGCCTCGATGACGCCATGGGCCCCGCGGCGGGGGACCCGCGCTTCTCGCCGGGCGCCAGGGAGGTCGAGGCCGCCTGGCGCGTCACGGAGGCGGTCAGCGCGGGGCACTCCTCCTTCGGCGCGACAGCGGTGGCGGTCGCGCTTCAGCCCTCCGAGCCCTTCGCGTACCTCGGGGCCCGTGTGCTCCGAGCGTTGGAGGTCGCCTCCCGTGTCCTGTTGATCGGTCACCCCGAACTCCCCGGAGTCGACCGCGATCTCCGCGCAGCGCTGGCGGCGGCTGGGGTGGAAGGGACCCGACTCGCAGCGCTCGATGGCGCGGATGGCTCGGTACTCCGGGAGGCGGCATCCCATCCCACGGTGGCGGTGGACTTGGTGGACTTCGACCCGGTGGAGGGCCTGACGTTGGGTCGGCTGCACCGGCTACGCGGCCTCGCCGCGAGGGGGGCCGCAGAGGAGGGCGCAGGGAAGGGCGGGGGCGTGCCTGGGGCTGCCGGGCCGGATCTGCCCGATGGAGATTGGTTCGGGTTGGGCGCCATCGGTCGCCCGACCACTCCGATCGTCTCCCGCCCGCGGCTGGCGAGACAGCTCACCCTCGGGATCGACTCCGCCGCGGCGGGGGGCGCCCTCGGGGAGCACGACCTGGCGGAGTCGGCGGAGCAGGCGGTGGATCGGGCCTTCGGTCGCAGCGCCCTGGGGGGCTTCGCCAGCGATGCGGTGACCAGCGTCCTCGTGCGGCCGCAGCTGCTGTCGAGGTTCACGGCGTGCCTGCTGGAGACCCTCGATGAGACGAAGGGCGACCCCTGGTTCACCCCGCCCCCCTGGGTCCAGCGGGCCCCACGGGCCCTCCCGCTGCGGGACGTGGCTGCAGGTCGCCGCCGCGTGCTGGATGAGGGCGCGACCCTGATTCACGAGCGTGAGCTGCCCTCGGGGGAGACCTGCGGCCTCGTCCTCACGAACGTGGAGCGCCGGATGAAGCTCGCGGGAGAGATGTCTGTTCCAGGGACACTCTTCCTGGTGCGAGCGTTCAATACGGACGGAGGACAGTGAGTCCGCGTTCGGATTCTGTGGGGCAGTGTCCCGGGGCCGGCGGCCCGACTACGCTGCGGGGCCTCTCGCCGCGTCCGATCCTGTTCTTCGGCCTCGCCGAGCGCTGATCGAGCCACGCGCCTGTCCTTGCAGCCCCTCATCCTCACTTCGCGCTCTCCGGGGCGTCGCTGGCGCTCAACGGCGCGCGGAGGCCCCGTCGGCAGGCGGCTGGCTGAGGCCACGGGGCCCGGCCTCCGGCGGTTCGCACTGGGTGCGTTGGCGTTCGGCTGGGCCGCGGCGGTCGCGGTCGCGGCGCCGCAGCAGGACCCGTCGGCGGCGGACCTGCGGCCCACGGTGAGGGTCCCCAGGATCGACGTGCCGGACCAGGTCAAGGTGGACGCTCGCCTCGACGAGGAGGTATGGAGTCGCGCGGTCCGAGTGGGGGACCTGACCCAGACGGCGCCCATCGAGGGCGCGCCCATGTCCCGGGACACCGATGTGCTGCTCACCTACGACGCGGAGAACATCTACGTCGGGATCTTCTGCCACGATGATCCCGGGAGCGTCCGGGCTCGGCAGATGGACCGGGACGCCTTCGTGCGCTTCGACGATGTGGTGGAGGTGTGGTTCGACCCTTTTGCCTCCGAGCGCTTCGCCTACTGGTTCCAGGTGACCCCGGGAGGTTCGCTGGGGGACGCTCTGATCGCGGACAACGGATCGTCCTTCAACAAGGATTGGGACGGGATCTGGTACGGGGCCTCGCGAGTCACCGATGAGGGCTGGGTGGCGGAGCTGGCCATCCCCGTGAAGACGCTGTCCTTTGACCCATCGGCGCCCCACTGGGGCTTCAACGTCCGCCGCAAGCGCGTGGAGAACGGGGAGCGCGGGCGCTGGGCCTCGCCCCGGGTGGCGTACCGCTTCTTCCAGATCTCCGGCGGGGGCCGCCTCACCGGGATCGAGGGGTTGGAGCAGGGGCTGGGCCTGGACGTGATCCCCTACGTGAAGGGCCTCACCACCCGCGAGTCCTCGGACCGCTCGTTCGGCTCCGAGTTCGACATGGGGCTCGACCTCCGCTGGCGGCCCACGCCCTCGTCCACGGTGCTCGTCACCACGAACACCGACTTCGCCGAGACCGAGGTGGACACCCGCCAGGTGAACGTCGGCCGCTTCCCGCTCTTCTTCCCGGAGCGCCGCGACTTCTTCCTGGAGGACGCCGGCGCCTTCGAGTTCGGGTTGCCCGGGAACAGCCGCAGCACCATCCCGTTCTTCTCCCGCAAGGTCGGCCGCAGCGCGGACGGCGAGGCGGTCCCCATCCTGGCCGGGGTCAAGGTGACGGGGCGGTTCGGTGACTGGACAGTCGGCGCCCTCGACACCTACGTGGACTCGGTGGACCCGGTCCCCGCCTCCGGGATGGACCCCATGGTCCCGGGCATCGACGCCCAGAACCTTGGTGTGCTCCGCCTGCAGCGTGCCCTCGGCGACGGGCGGAGCGTGGGCCTCATCGGGACGAGCGGGGACCCCGGGGGCGAGGGCGGTCGCTACACCGCCGGGATCGACCTGCGCCTGGGCTCGGCCAGGCTCTTCGGAGAGGGCCACAGCGGCTTCTTGTGGTCCTATGTCATGGGGAGCGGGGGCGCCGATGAGGCGTCCGGGATGGCCTACGGGCTCCAGGCCCAGAGCCGCTCCAGCCGCTGGGAGACGGACTTCCGAGCCCAGCGGATCGAGGAGGGCTTCGACCCTGCGCTGGGCTTCGTGCGGCGTGCGGGGGTGGACCGCTACCAGGCGGGGGCCGAGCACACCTGGCGGTCGGAGGACGAGTCGAGCCTCTTCCGGACTGTGGAAAGTGGGCTGGACCTGATCATGGCCCGGGACCTGGTGGGGACGGAGGATCGATGGAGCGTCCCGCTGGACGTGGCGCGGCTCCAGTTCTGGAGCCAGGACGAGGTCTCCTTCAGGGTGACGCGGCAGGCGGAGACCATCGACTCGCCGTTCGAGGTGGGCGACGGCGACGCGCAGGTGGCCCCCGGTGACTACGACGAGACGCGCTTCCGGCTGCGCTTCGAGTCCAACGATCGGCGGCTCGCGGGGATCGAGAGCTCCGTGGAGTTCGGGGACTACTACGGCGGCTCGATCCAGCGGATGAGCGTGGAGCCGGTCTACATCCCGAACGCCCACGTGCGCCTGGGCATGTCGTTCGAGGACGTCCAGATCGAGCTGCAGGACGGGGGCGGGGACTTCCGGACCCAGCTCTACACCTGGCGAGTGGACCTGAGCTTCGACCCGATGACGTCGTGGAACACGTTCCTCCAATACGACACGGAGGGCAAGAACCTGTCCTCGCAGACGCGGCTACGGTGGATCATCGAGCCGGGCAGGGAGCTCTTCGTGGTCGGTCTCATGGGGTTCGACAAGGCCTTCCACGAGTCCAGCTTCGTGACCGCCGACCAGTCCCTGGCCGTGAAGCTCAACTACACCCTGAGGTTCTGATGGGTACGCCTCGAGAGCTTCGCCTCGCGCTCATCACTGACCCCGCCATGCCGGCCTTGCAGCCGGATGACGCCGGGCTCCCCGCGGCCTTCGCGGCGCACGGCGTGGAGACGGTGGTCGCGCCCTGGGGCGAGCCCATCCCTGGGCCGCCCTGCGATGGGGCTCTGGTCCGCACGCCGTGGGAGTACTTCATGGACCCCGAGCGCTTTCTCCGCTGGGTGGAGGGCCTCGAGGCTCCGGTGTTGAACTCGCCAGAGCTCCTGCGGTGGAACCATGACAAGCGGTACCTCCTCGACCTCGCCAGCAGTGGCGCGGCCCGGATACCCCCGACGGTGCTCCTCGACTCCACGGAGATCGGTGTCGCAGCGGATCCTCTGCTCGACCGGATCGGCGCGGCGCGGGGGGTCCTCAAGCCCACCGTGTCCGGGGGCGCGTGGCGCACCGCGGTGGTCGAGCGGGGAGGCCCGGTCCCCGGCGAGATCGAGGCCGCGGCGGGGGGAGACTTCCTCGTGCAGGCCTTCGTGGAGGAGCTCTACGTGTCCGGTGAGTGGTCGCTGACCTACTTCGGCGGCCAGTACTCCCACGCGGTCCTCAAGCGCTCCTCGCCCGGGGATTTCCGGGTCCAGGAGGAGCACGGGGGCAGCGTCGAATTTCGCCAGCCTCCCCCGGAGCTCTTCCGCGAGGCTGAAGGGATCCTCCGCGCCGTTCCTGGCGGGCTGCCTCCGGTCTATGGTCGGGTGGACCTGGTGGCCGCTGCCAGCGGGCGGCCCTACCTCATGGAGCTCGAGCTCATCGAGCCGGAGCTCTTCCTGCGGGCCCGGCCCGGTTCCGCGGAGGCGCTGGTCCGGGCGACGCTGGGGGCGCTGGACGGGGCTCGCTCAGCGAACGAGGCGTAGCTGTCCGCAGGCGGCGGCGCCCTCGAGGCCGCGGGACCAGCGGATCGTGGCGGTCAGCCCGCCTTCCACGAGCACGTCGCGGAAGCGCTCCGGGGAGCCGCCCTCGGGGCGGTCGAACGGGAGCTCGGGGGTGGGGTTGTAGGGGATCAGGTTGACGCTGCAGCGCCGACCCCGCAGCCGCTCCAGGAGCCGCAATGCGTGCCCCTCGGAGTCGTTCTCTCCGCCCAGGAGCACGTATTCGTAGGTGACCTCGCGCCCGGTCTTTTCGAACCAGTCGTCCCCGGCGCCGAGGACCTCCTCGATGGGGACGCCGGCCATGGCCGGGACGAGCCGGTCCCGCTGCTCCTGGTCGGGGGTGTGGAGCGAGATGGCGAGCTGGAAGCGCGGCTTCTCCGGTGCGAGGCGGCGCAGTCGGTCCGGGAAGCCCACGGTGGAGACCGTGAGCTTGCGTCCGCCGAGGCCCATCTCTCCACGGACCGTCTCGAGGGCGGCGGAGAGCTGGGGGTAGTTCAGGAGTGGCTCCCCGATGCCCATGACCACGGACCGCGACAGGGGCCCCAGCGCCCGGCCCCGGACGTACTGTTCGACGATCTCGTGGGCGCGCAGGTTGCGGGCCAGGCCGAGCAGGCCGGAGGCGCAGAAGGGGCACGCCACGGGGCAGCCGGCCTGGCTGGAGACGCAGAGGGTCGCCCCCTTGTTCGGGTCTCGCTCGGGACGCGCCGGGGGGATGTGGACGGTCTCCACCGAGATCGCGCCCTCGGCCTCGCTCCGGCCAGGGAACTCGATCAGCAACTTCCGGGTCCCGTCAGCGGCCGTCCGCTCATCCACGAGCCTGCCCGAGAAGATAGGGAGCTCTTCCTCCAGGATGGCCCGCAGGCGAGCGGGCAGGTCGGTGATCTGGTCGTACTCGAGGACGCCCCGCTCGAGCACGGCGCGGCGCAGGACCTTGGCGTGGAACGGCTTGCCTCCCCGGGCGACCACGAAGGAGCGCAGGGTGGCGAGGTCGGCCTCGAGGAGCGACCGGGGGACTTCCGACGGGGCGGCTTCCACTTGGGATCAGGCGCTGGCGAGGTGGTCCTTGATCCGGATCGCGACCTCCTCGCCGAGGCGCTTGGCCTCGGCGAGGGAGGGCGGGTTCGCCCCACCCACGGCGCGGTGGCCGCCGCCTCCGTACTCCTCCATCATCTCGCCCACGTGCACGCCGTTGGTCGGCTGCTTCCAGGGGTTCTCGCCGCAGGTGATGTGGAAGCCGGCGCGGGTCGGGATCACGCCCACCGCGTAGGAGACCTCTGGGTGGTGGTAGAACGGGGCGAAACGCTCGCGGCGGATCTTGGACGAGGCCGCGTCATAGAACAGGACGCCGCCGCGGTTCCACAGGACCGTCGGGGGGAACTGGTCCAGGGCCTTGTCGCGGTTCCGCGCGGCGCGGCCGTAGACCTTCTCCACGTCCGCGCGCAAGGCGACGTCGCTGAGGGACTCGGTGATCAGGGCAGTGGCGAGCTCGTCCACCCACGCGGGGCTGGGGGACGCGGTGAGCGCTCGCATGAGGCGCAGCGCCGGGTCCTCGCCGAAGATCGCCTGGTCGACGCTCTCGAAGCGCGCCGCGTCGATGATGTCCGACCAGTGGGCGGCCTCCATGAAGCGGTCCGGCGGCTGGTAGTCGAAGTGCTCCTGCGCGTGCCGGATGATGAGCGGCGGGCAGGAGGGGGACTTCTCATCCCAGCTCCAGCGGTCGGAGGGCTGGTACTGGGCCCGGAGCTCCTCCGTGAGGAAGGTCGTGGGGTGGTGATCGAACCAGTACTCGGCGCGGGGGTGGAAGTGGAAGTCCACCAGGGCGAAGCGGCGGCCCTCCTCGAAGGTCTCCCAGCCGGCGCGCTCGTCGTAGTTGACGCTCTTCAGGAGGGTGCGCTCTCCCTGCTCCTGGAGGATGTGCGCGAGGACCGCGCCCGACACCATTCCGTCGAAGTCCCGGTGATACCGGATCCGAAGCTCTTCTCGTGTCCCGCCGCTATTCATGGCGGGGATCATAGCCGTAACGCTGGGCCCCAAGGGGACTGTCAGCGCTCACCTTCCGGCGGACGCGGTTCGGTGCCCCCGCGTTGCGGCGGGGCGCACGTCCCCTCAGGCGCTCTCGCGCTCGGGGGCCGCGTCGTCGCGGCCGCCTTCGTCGCCCTTTCCTTCCTCGGTCGCCTTCTCGGCGGCCTCATCGGCCTCGATGTCCGCCGATGTCAGGCCCCTGGCGAGCTGGATCTCGCCTCGGACGACGCCCTCGTTGACGGTGAAGGTATCGGTGTCCTTGCGGCAGGGGAGCTCGTACTGAAGGTCCAGGAGGAGTGACTCCAGGATCGAGCGGAGCGCCCGCACCCCGGTCTCCCGCTCGATGGCGAGGTCCGCGATGGCCTTGAGGCCGGACTCGTCGAAGAGGAGCTCCTTGCCGTTGATCTCGAAGTGCTTCTGGTACTGGCGGACCAGGGCATTCTTGGGCTCGACCAGGATTCGCACCAGCTCCTCGCGTCGGAGGGTGTCCAGGGTCGCGATGATGGGGAGGCGGCCGATGAACTCAGGGATGAGCCCGAATTCCATCAGGTCCTTCGGGAGGAGGAAACGTACGTATTCGTCCCGGGCCCCGTACTCGTCGAAGGCGGGGAGGTTGGTCGGCGCCACCGGGGCGACCGACTTCTTGCGGGCGTCCTCGAGCGCGGTGTCGGAGAGCTGCTCGCGCCCGAAGCCAATCACCGACTGGCCCACGCGGCGACCGATGATCTCCTCGACCCCGGAGAAGGTGCCCCCGACAACGAACAGGATGTTCGCGGTGTCGAGCTGGATGTAGGACTGCTCGGGGTGCTTGCGCCCGCCCTGGGGCGGCACGCTGGCGACGGTGCCCTCCAGTATCTTGAGGAGCGCCTGCTGGACGCCCTCGCCCGACACGTCGCGGGTGATGGACACGTTCCCCGTGGTCCGCCCGATCTTGTCGATCTCGTCGATGTAGATGATGCCTTGCTGGGCGCGCTCCACGTCGAAGTCAGCGGATTGCAGCAGCTTCAGCAGGATGTTCTCGACGTCCTCGCCGACGTAGCCCGCCTCGGTGAGCGTCGTGGCATCAGCCATGGCGAAGGGCACGTCGAGCATCCGTGCCATCGTCCGCGCAAGGAGCGTCTTGCCGGAGCCGGTGGGACCCACGAGCAGGACGTTGGACTTCTCGATCTCCACCTCTGCCGAATCGGACCCCTCGAGGGTGGCCTGCCTGCGGAGGCGGTTGTAGTGGTTGTAGACCGCCACAGAGAGCACCTTCTTCGCGCGGTGCTGGCCGACGACGTACTCGTCCAGGCTGCGGGCGATTTCGATGGGCGTCGGGAGGCGGTCTCGATCGATGGCGCCCGACTGAGTTGTCACCACCGGAGCGCTCGGCGCTTCGACGCCCTCGCTCGTCACCGGGTTGCGGCGCTGCTCCTCCTGGAGGATGGAGTTGCAGATCTCGATGCACTCATTGCAGATGTAGACGCCCGGCGGACCCGCGATCAGCGAGGTGACCTGGTGTCGGGGCTTCTCACAGAAGGTGCAGCGTTCGACCTGTCGGCCAGTACGTCGTGAAGAGCTCATGGGCGAAGTTTATGGCTCTGCGTGAAAGCGAACAGAACCAACATGAGAAAGGGAGCGGCGGCGAGTGCCGCGCGCTCCCGGTTAGATCGGCGTTTCAGGTGATCCCTGCCCTGCGCGAGTCAGTTGAATCTGGCGAGGAACAAATTGAGAGGAGACGGGGCGCCGTTTTGAAGCAGCGTCCCCGCCCTCCCCGGCGGGTCACTCCTCCGTGGAGGTGGCCTCGGGGCCGTCATCAACTCGGGCAACGATGTGATCGATGAGCCCGAACTCCTTTGCCTCTTCGGGGGACATGAAGTTGTCCCTTTCACAGGCCTCGGAGAGCTCCTCGGCGGTCCGGCCAGCGTGCTGGGCCATGATCCCCTCGAGCTGCTTCTTCATTTTGAGGATCTCCTGGACCTGGATCTCCATGTCGAGCGCCGTGCCGCCCATGCCGCCATGGGGCTGGTGGATCATCACGCGACTGTGGGGCAGCGCGAAGCGCTTGCCCTTGGAGCCCCCCGAGAGGAGCACCGCGCCCATGGAGGCCGCCTGCCCGAGGCAGTAGGTCTGAATGTTCGGTTCGACCAGCTGCATCGTGTCGTAGATCGCCAGGCCCGCGGTGACGGAGCCGCCGGGCGAGTTGATGTACATCTTGATGTCTTGGTTCCGGCCGGTCTTGTCGAGGAAGAGCAGCTGGGCCATGACCGCGTTGGCGACGTTGTCGTCAATCGCGGTGCCGAGGAAGATGATTCGATCCTCGAGGAGGCGGGAGTAGATGTCGTACTGCCGCTCGCCTCGGCCGGTCTTCTCGATGACAAACGGGACCGGGTAGTAGTTCTGCATGACGCCTTCTCTAGAGGTTGGGGAGCGCAGATTCAAGCGAAGATGGCCGGGCTGGGCTGGGGCGCCGGGGATGGCGCCCCGATGGCTCAGGCCGGACTCTGAATATCGGCGCTCTCACGCAGGAACCTGCGCACCTTCTTCTCCAGGATCTCGATCGCGAGCTGCTGGCCCAGGTTGTTCTGCTCGTAGTACTCCTTGACCTCCTCGACGGTGGTCTGGTTCCGGGCGGCGATGGCCATCAATTCGGTCTCGAGGTCGGGGTTGGTCACCAGGAGCTCCTCCTTCTCCCCGATGGCCTCGACCACCAGGAGGGCCCGCATGCCCTTGGCCGCCTCGGCCTCAGCGGTGGGGCGCTGCTCGTCCTGGGCCTTCTGGACGTCCTCCTCGGAGGCGCCGCTGCTGGCGAGCTCCTGGCCGAGTTGGGTGAGGCGGGCCTGGGTCTGCTGCTCCAGCATGGCCTCGGGCAGGTCGAACGTGCACTGCTCCAGGACCTGGTCCAGGAGCGCGGACTCCTGCCGGTTGCTCTCCCGCTCCTCGGCGGCCTCGCCGAGGCGCGCGGCGACGAACGCCCGCAGCCCGTCCATGTCGCTGACCTCGTCCCCGAGGATGGCGAAGAGGTCCTCATCGGACGGCGGCGTCAGGTTCATGGCCTGCTGGACGTCCAGCAGGCAGGTGCCGTCCTTTCCCCGGGCCTCCTCGTTCTCGACGAAGTCCGGGATGGTCATGGGGAAGGTGAGCTGATCGCCTTCCTTGGCGCCCTTGAGGCCCTCGGCGAACGCGTCTCCGTCCACGCCGGGGGGTACGCTCATGGCGTTGAGGCGCATGCCCTCGCGGTCGAAGACCTTCTCCTCGCCCTCCATGAACGAGAGGTTGGCGATCACGAAGCCCTTCTCGCCGATGCCGTCCTCGCCGGCGGCCTCAGGGGTGGACTGCTGCTCCCTGATCTCGCCGATGGTGGTGTCGATCTGCTCGTCCATGACGGGCTCTAGCTCGCTGGTGATCGACAGGCCCTTGTAGTCGGGGAGGTCGAAGTTGGGGCGCAGCGGCACCTCGAACTCCACCACGAAGGAGCCGTCGTCGGCGAGGTCGAGCTCGGCCGGGTTGAGCCGGGGGTGCGCCATGGGCTTGAGGCCGTGCTCCTCCATGGCCTGGCCGTAGCCACGCTGGACGAAGGACTCTTTCACCTCACGTCGGATGCCGTCGCCGAACTTCTTTTCGAGCACCGCCATGGGGACCTTCCCCGGGCGGAAGCCCTTCATGTTCACGTGCTGGGAAGCGTTGCGAAGCCCGCTTTGGACCTCCTTCTGGAACTCGTCGGAGGGGACGGTGATGGCGACCTTGGCCGTGGCCGCGGTGGAGGTATCGACTTCGAGCTGCAAGACAGTCGGGGGCCCGTCAGGGGCGTCGTCTGGAGTTGATGGCGGCCGGGGGCCGCCGGGTGAGACCGGGCCGAGGGAGGCCCGAGGAGAGAAGATCGGGGAAGGATTGGAACCGTCGCGCGTCGCTGAGTCCAGTAGCGCCGAAGGAACCCGTAACACGAGCCATGCTTAGAACTCTCACGCAGATCCTCATCGCCGTCTCCCTGCTGGCGGCGGGTGGTTGGGCGGCGCTCAAGATTGTCGAGGGCCGGCCCATGGCCCCCGAGCGGTCCCTCCCGGGCCCGCGGCCCGTTCCCGTGGAGGCCGTGGAGGTGGTCCGGGGCCCTGTTCCGCGCACGGTTGAGCTCCAGGGGACCCTGGCGGCCTCCCGCCGGTTCATGGTCTCGAGCGAGCTGGGAGGACGAATTGCCGCGCTCCACCCCGCGTTGCGGCCCGGGCAGGTTCTCGCCGAGGGGGCGCTGCTCCTGCGGGTCGCGAGCGAGGATCTGGAGCTGCAGATCGCCGCCCAGGGCACTGCCATCGAGCTGGCCCAGGCCGGAGCCCAGGCGGCCCGTAAGGACGTCGCCCGGGCCCAAGCGGGCCTCGCCCTCGCGGAGGAGACCCTGGGGCTGCTCCGGTCCGAGGAGGAGCGGTGGAAGGAGCTGGTGGAGCAGAGCGGGGTGGAGCGCGCCCGCTACGACCTGGCCAGGAAGCAGACCCTCGCGGCGGCGGGGTCGGTGGAGGAGGCCCTCGCCCGACTCGAGGCGGCGGGCGCCGCCGTCACGGCGGCCGATCTTGAAGCGCGGCTCGGCACCGAACAGCTCTCCCTGCTCGAGTCCCGGCTGGAGCGCTGTGCCGTCATGGCCCCGTTCGAGGGGCGCTTCGTCCCTGCGGTCTCGGGCGGGACCCCGCCGGAGGTGGGGCAGGTGCTCGCGCCGGGGGCGCCCGTGGGGGCGCTCGTGGACGTGGCGCAGCTCCGGCTCGTGGCGGAGGTGCACGAGGACGACGTGGCGGCCTTGACCTTGGGGGCTGCCGCAACGGCCGCGCCGCTCTCTAGGCCCGGGCTCGTCCTCGAGGGCGTGGTCACCGCGGTGGGCGCCGAGGTGCAGCCCATCACGCGCTCGGTGGTGGTGGAGGCGGTCTTCGAGGGAGCGGACGGGCTGCCCTCCGGATCCGCGGCCAGCGTCACCCTGCGGGGCGCGCCCCTCCCGGGCGCCATCTGGCTCGATGAGCGCTGCATCGCCTCCCGAGGCGGCGGCCCCGTGGCCTACGTCCTGACGGAGGGTTACCCCGAGGGCATCTCGAGGGTGGAGGAGCGCCCTCTCGTCCTTGCGCCGGGCTCCTACGACGGAGGACGCGTGGTCCGCGCGGGCCTCGAGGCTGGTGAGCGGGTCGTGGCCTCCTCCATTCAGCTGGTGGGGGACGGCGCCCTCGTGGAGGTGCTGCGCACGCAGCCCGACGCGGAAGCCCCGGGGGACGGTCGATGATTCGCTGGCTGGCCAGCCTCGCGGTGCGGGGGCCGGTGGGCGCCAACCTCGCCATGGTGGCGCTGATCGTCAGCGGCTTTGTGGTGTACCGCGGCATGCCGCGGGAGGTCTTCCCGGACTTCTCCCTGGACGCCGTGGAGGTCTTCTCCGTGTATCCCGGCGCCTCGCCGGTGGACGTGGAGCGGCTGGTGACCGCACCCATCGAGGACGCCCTCGACGGGCTGGAGGGCGTGGACGAGATGCGCTCGGTCAGCAGGGAGGGCGTCTCACGGGTCAACCTGACCCTCGCGGACGGTGCGAGCATCTCGAAGGTGCTCTCGGACGCGCGGGATCGGGTCCGGGGCGGGGACGTGACCCTGCCGGACGACGTGGAGGACCCGCTGCTCTTCGAGGTGGAGAACCGCTTCCCCGTCATCGCGGTCTTCATCTATGGCTCGGCGGACGACCTCGTGCTCAAGCGCGTGGCCGAGGACGAGGCCCGCGCGCTGGAGGCCCTTCCGGGGGTCTCCTCCGTGGTCTCCACGGGGCTGATCGAGCCCCAGATCTGGGTCGAGGTGGAGCCGGAGGAGCTGGACCGTCACGGGCTCACCCTGGACGCCGTGGAGGCGGCCATCCGCGCCCGCCTTGCGGAGGCCCCCCTGGGAAGCCTGGAGGTGGATGAGCGGCAGCAGCTCCTGCGTGTGGGCGGCGACGTCCAGTGGGCTCGGGATCTGGAGGAGCTCCCGGTCCTCTCGTCTCCCGGGGGCGCCACCGTCACCCTCGGGCGCATCGCCCGCCTCAGTGAAGCGTCCTCCCGCGGGTCGTCACGGGGCCGATTCAACGGACACCCCTGCGTGCACATGCAGGTCAACAAGGACGAGGGGGCCGACGCCATCGACGTGGCGCGCATCGTCCTCGACCACGTGGGCGGCCGTTCGGACTCCATGGAGCCCGGGGTCGCCATCGGCACCAACAGCGACCTCTCGATCTACGTCCGCAACCGCCTTCGGACCATGTTCGAGTCCGGGATGGTGGGCGCTGGTCTCGTGCTGCTCGCGCTGCTGCTCTTCCTGAGTCCGAGGGTGGCGCTGGTCACCGCGCTCGGGATCCCGCTGGCCTTCCTCGGCGGCATCCTCGTCTCGGGCGCGGTGGGGGTGACCATGAACATGATCACCATGTTCGCCCTGATCGTCGTGCTCGGGATGATCGTCGACGACGCCATCGTGGTGGGCGAGAACGTCTACCGCCGCATGGAAGAGGGGGACGCCCCCGAGGTGGCGGCGGTGGAGGGGACCGCCGAGGTGGGGCGCGCCGTGGTCGCGACCATCATGACCAGCATCGCGGCGTTCCTTCCCATCCTGCTGCTCCCCGGCTCCACAGGCATGTTCCTGCGGCCGCTCCCCATCGTGGTGACCGCCTGCTTGGTGGTGTCCCTGGTGGAGGCCTTCACCATCCTCCCCTCCCACCTGGCCCACTGGACCTCCAAGCGGGCGGTGGCGCGCATGCAGGCCCAGATCCGGAGCGGGGGCGGCACGGTCCGCCGCTGGTACAGCCCGCTGCAGGATGCCTACACCCGCCTCCTGGCCGGCGCCCTGCGGTGGCGCTACGCGACCCTGAGCCTCGCGCTGGCGGTCGGCGCCGTGGTCGGCGCCGTGGGGGTGACGCGTATCCCCTTCGTGCTCTTCGACCAGTTCGAGAGCCAGCTCTTCTTCGTGTCCCTGCGCCTGGACCCGAGCGCCAGCCTGGATGACACGGAGGAGGTCTGCGAGGCGGTGGAGGGGATGGTCGACGGGAGCGGCGCCGGGGAGGTGCTCTCCAAGCACACGCTGCTCGGCGTCGCCGCGTCGAAGGTCTCCGAGTTCGAGATCGGCCCGCACCTGGGCCAGGTCTGGGTGGAGCTCCGTGAGGGGGTGGGCCGCACCCGGACCACCGCGGAGATCATCGAGGCCCTCCGGGTCGAGCTCGCGGCGCTACCTGCCCTGGTGGAGAGCTACGAGATCGGCCAGCCCCAGACCGGGCCAGCGGGGCGCGCCGTGGAGGTGGCCCTGAGCGGCCCTGACCTGGACCGCCTGCGGGTCCGCGCCGACGCGCTGGCCGTGCGGCTGGGCCGCTTCGCCGGGGTGCGCGATGTGCGCACCGACCTGGACAGCGGCAAGGGCCGGGTGGAGCTGGTGCCGAACGATCAGGGCCGCCTCGCGGGGCTGACCGAGGCGGGGCTCGCCATGGAGCTGCGCGCGGCCTTCGAGGGGCGCGAGGTCGCGTCCCTCCGCCGGGGGCCGGACGAGGTCGAGGTGGTGCTGAAGTACCCCGAGTCCGAGCGCAGCATCGCGGGGGCCCTGGAGCGCATGGAGGTGACGCTCCCCGTCCGGGGGAGCGGGCCCGCCCAGCGCGTCCCCCTTCGTACGGTGGCCGACGCCGAGGTCGGGCGGGGCCCTTCCTCGGTGGGCCACGAGGACCGCGTCCGTGCGGTGGTGGTCAGCGCCGACGTGGAAGAGACAGAGGGAAACTCGGCCCAGATCCTGCGCACCCTCGCGGGCGAGCTCGCGGCGGATGAGTCCATGGGGCCAGGGGAGTCCTTCAAGCTCCGCGGGCAGGCGGACGAGACCGCCAAGTCCATGGCGGGGCTGTGGTCCGCAGCCCTGCTCTCCGGCCTGCTCATCTACCTGATCCTCGGGACGCTGTTTCAGAGCTTCCTGCAGCCCATGGTGATCATGTTCATCATCCCCTTCGCGGGGGTGGGCATGGTGCTCGGCCACGCGATCATGGACCGTTCCATCACGCTCATGTCGTTGATCGGCCTCCTCGCCCTCGCGGGCGTCGTGGTGAATGACAGCCTCATCCTGGTGGACTTCATCGGCCAGCGCCGCCGCCGTGGGACGCCCATGCTGCAGGCGGTCCAGGACTCCGGACGCCTGCGCTTCCGGCCAATCGTGCTGACGTCGGTGACCACCATGCTCGGCCTCCTGCCCCTGACCTTCTTCGTGTCGGGCCAGGCGCGCTTCCTCCAGCCCATGGCCATCAGCATCTTCTTCGGGCTGGCCGTCGCGACGGTGCTGATCCTGATCCTCGTGCCCGCGGCCTACGTGGTGCTTGAGGACCTGATCGCCGTGGCCCGGCGCATGTTCCTGCGCGGAGCGCCCCCGGAGGCCGAAGGCCTCTCGGAGGCGCTGACCGCTCCTGTGGCCGGGGATGCCTCCGTGGGCGCGGCCGCCCTGGATCGGGCATGATGCGGCTCATATGAGCGCCGCACCGACCAGGGGAGACCTCGCCCGCACCATGTACGAGGAGAGCGTCCAGGCCGCCGCGGGCCTGCGACGCCACTTCGAGGCCTCGCCCATGCGCGAGGCCCTGGGCCTCGACCCGAGCGGCGGTCTGCTCCTGAAGATGGAGTCGGCCTTGCCCACGGGCTCTTTCAAGATCCGTGGCGCCATGCACCGCCTGCAGCACCTCTCCGACGAGGAGCGCAGCCGGGGTGTGGTGGCGGCCTCAACGGGGAATCACGGCGCGGCGGTGGCCCACGCGGCGTCGCTCACCGGCGTCGCCGCGACGGTGCTGATTCCCGAGCCCACGCCCGAGGGGCGCGCCCAGGCGATCACCTCCCGGGGTGCGAGCGTCGTCCGCTCCGGGGCCGAGTGCGGCGAGGCCGAGGCGGCGGCCCGGCGCCGCGCCGAGACCACGGGGGAGACCTTCGTCTCGCCTTACAACGACTCGGTGGTGATGGCCGGCCAGGGCTCGCTCGGCGTCGAGCTCCTCGAGCACCTGCCGACGCTCGGCCGCGTTTACGTCGCCGTGGGCGGCGGCGGCCTGATCGGTGGGGTGTCCGCGGTGCTGAAGCACGTGGCCCCCGACGTCGAGATCATCGGCTGCTCGCCCCGGGCCAGCCACCCGATGCACGCCTCGGTGGCGGCCGGTGAGATCGTCGAGACCGAGCACCTCCCGACCCTCTCCCTCGCGACGGCCGGTGGCCTGGAGGAGGGCTCGGTCACCTACCCGCCCTGCCGGGACTTCGTGGACCGCTGGGAGCTGGTGGACGAGCACGAGATCGAGGCGGGCTTGGTGCGCCTCCTGGGCGAGGAGCGGATCCTCGCCGAGGGCGCGGCGGCGGTGGCGCTCGCGGTGTGGGCCCGGGACCCGCGCCCGGCGAACGGCCGCAAGGACTGCGTGGTGGTCTGCGGCGGCAACCTGGACATCGGTGACCTGCGACGCGTCCTGGGTGCGCCGGGAGCGTGACCGGGGCGTGATGGGGAGCGAGGGAGCGCAGCGCCACGTGGTCGTCCTGACGGGCGCGGGGATCTCGGCGGACTCAGGCGTGGACACCTACCGGGACGCCGGGGGCCTGTGGGAGGGCCACCGCTTCGAGGAGGTGGCGACCCCGGAGGCGTGGGCCGCGAACCGAGAGCTGGTGTGGCGCTTCTACCAGCTCCGCCGCCAGAAACTCGCGGCGGTGGAGCCCAACGCCGCGCACCTCGCGCTGGTGCGGCTCGAGCGGGAGCTCGCCGCCCGCGGGGAGGGCTTCACCCTGGTGACGCAGAACGTGGACGACCTGCACCAGCGGGCGGGCTCCACCGTCCTGCCCATGCACGGGGAGCTCTCCCGGCTGCGCTGCGAGGCGTGCGGCAGCCGCCCCGCGGACCGGGAGCACCTCGACGAGGAGGACCTCGTCCCCTGCCCCGACTGTGGCGCGGTCCCCTTGCGCCCCGACGTGGTCTGGTTCGGGGAGATGCCTTACCACCTCCCCGAGATCGAGGCCGCGGTGGCCCGGGCCACCCACTTCATCGCCATCGGCACCAGCGGCGCCGTCTACCCCGCCGCGGGCTACCTCAGCTACGCCCGGGCGAGCGGCGCCTGGACCGCCTGCCAAGGGCTCGCGGAGCCCGACAACCTCGACCCCCGGGACGCCTTCTTCGGAGGCCGCGCCAGCGAGGCCGTCCCGGAGCTCGTGGACGCCCTGCTCGCGGACCCTCCTCGTGTCTGACCTCGCCCTGCCGCGCGCAGGCCTCACGGTTCACATCGACGACCGCTCCCTCAGGCTCGGAGCACCTCGCGGCATAGAAATGACGGGGGCGGGGGCTGAAGAAGGTGGAGGCGCTGGATTCTGGCCCGCGCCTCGGGGCAGGATCAGGCCATGAGAGCTCTCTTTCTCCTGCTCCTCCTTGTGAGCTGCGCGGTGGCCCCTGACGGAACGCCGGCGCCGCCCGCCTCCCTGCGCCTGGTGTCCTACAACATCAAGCACGGCCTCGGCATGGACGGGGTCCTGGACCTCGAGCGAGTGGGAGACTTCCTGGCGGCCACCGGCGCGGACGTGGTTCTGCTCCAGGAAGTGGACGAGCTGGCCTCGCGGTCGGGGGGCGTAGACCAGGCGGCGGCCCTCGGCGCACGCCTGGGAATGACGGCCCACTTCGCGCCCTTCATGGACTTCCAGGGGGGACGCTACGGCCTCGCGATCCTCGCGGCTCCGCCCGTGGTGGCCGCCGAGGTGGTCGCTCTCCCCGCCGGCACCCGGGAGCCGCGGTCGGCCATGGTGGTCACCCTCGATGTGGACGGAGCGCCCTTGCGCGTGGCCAACGCCCACCTGGACTGGCTGGCGGATGACGAACGCCGTGTGGCCCAGGCGCGAGCGTTGCTGGAGGCGCTGGTCCTCGACGCCGGGGAGGGCCCCGGGACGCCCAGCCCCGTGATCCTTGGCGGCGACCTGAACGACGTTCCGGGGAGCGCCACCCTCGCGCTCCTCCAGGGCTGGAGCGCCTTCGGCCGCGTAGGCCCCGACGCTCCGACCTTCCCGTCTGACGCCCCGAATCGGACCATCGACCACTTCCTGATCGCTCCGGTGGGGGCCTTCCCCGGGGCCGAGGTGCTGGTGTTGGACGAGCCTGTGATCTCCGACCACCGGCCAGTTCAGCTCGACCTGGTCCTGGGCGAGTAGGGCGGCCGAGGGGTGGCTCTGGCCCTACCAGTGTGAGCTAGAGGTACCCCACGCTCCCGAGGAACTCCGCGACGGCCCAAGAGCCGCCCGCAGCCTCGAAGGGCGCCTCGAAGGGGCCCTCGGTTCGGCTGAATCGGATGTCGTGGACGTCGGGACCGCCTAGCCCGGTATAGACGTGGGCCTGGACGATGAGCTGATCGCCGTCGCGGCTCAGGAAGCGCAGGTCGAGGCTGGGCTGCTGTCCCCGTGACTCCCAGGGGGCGAACGCCACGCCCGCGACCTCGGCGGGGAGGCGGCCGGTGGTGCCGGAGGCCCTCGCATGGAGCGGGCGTTCGGTCAGCCCGGGCATGGCCGCGAGGAAGGCGGCCGCGACCTCGGCCACCTCGCCATCGGTGAGGTCGAGGGCTCCGGTGGGGGCGGTGCCGATGAGCCCGGCCGACGCGGAGCCTGGCGAGGGCTCGCTCGGAGCGTTCGGGCCTGCGTCGGGGGCGGCCTGGCAGCCTCCTATCAGGGCGGCAAGGGCGAGAAGGGAGACGAAGAGCGGGCGGTGACTGAGCGGCTGCATGGTCTTCGGGAAGAGGCGTGGCGGGGAGTACGCCGGAACAACGACGCGGCAGGGCCTCATCTTGGGGAGAGTTGTGATTCGTGGCGCCGTCCCGGCGATGCGGATGGAGCGAAGGGGTGATATGCGAGGACGCCTCGCCGTCCCCTTGGCCAGGGGCGGCGAGGCGTCCAGCCCCGTATTCAGGGGGCGGATCGGCTCCGACTCAGGAGACCCGTAGGAAGAGGTGGTCCACCCGGACCTCCTCGAGGGCACGGTTTCCCGGGGTTTGGTCCGTGTCGCGCACCCGCACCCGGATCTCTCCGCCGCCGAAGCCGCCGGTGACCGGCGCGACCTGATAGGTGGCGCCGCTGGTGCTCGGGGAGACCGTCAGCGCCGGCGGGAGCCAGGTGGCTCCGCCATCGAGGCTCACGTCGAACTCAAACGACTCGCCGTCGCCCGCGTCGATCATGGAGGCCTTCAGGTGGAGCTCCACCGAGCCCGCGGGGGCGTTGATGCGCCAGGTGTGGGCCGCGAAGCTGAACCGGTTGGCCGGCTTCCCTCCGCTCTGGCGTTCGGTGAGGGACTGCACGACGCCGTCGGCCGAGGTGACGTTGACGAAGGTACCACCGAGGGTGCCTTCGCCCTGGATCTCGCCGAACGGGACGACGTCGCTGCCGCCCAGACCCAGGGTTGTGGCGCTGGCCACGTTGGACCAGTCGGAGTCCCCGAAGGCATTGGAGGCGCGGACGCGGTAGAAGTGTTCCGTGTCGGGGGCCAGCCCGGTGTCAGAGAACGAAGTGGAGTTGGCGGGGATGGAGTTGTTCACGCTGGACCACGCGAGCCCGTCCAGGCTTCGCTCCAGTTCGAATTGGTCCTCATCGTTGGCCCCATCGATCCAGGCGAGGTCGATCTCCGTGCTGGAGGTCGCCACGGCCACGAGGTTGGTCGGAGCGCCGGGCGGGTTGCCTCCGCCCGTGCCCGTGACCTCGAAGGCCAGGTAGTCGATGAACACCGAGTCCAGGTCACGGTTGCCCTGGGTTCGATCCGTATCGCGGATCCTGACGAAGACCTGCCCCACGATCGAGGCGGGGAGGGGGACCGTCACGGGGACGGCGTCCGAGAGGGTGCTGCTCACGGTGAACAGGGTCGTCCAGCTCAGCTGGTCGAGGGAGTACTCCAGCCGCCAGTTGTCCCCGTCGGCCGACGGGCTCTGGTAGGCCCGCCCCGTGAAGTTGAGGCCGTTGCCGGCGGGGAGCTGGAAGAGCCAACGGAGCTCGGCCCGGCTCCGCCGGTTTGCCGGCTTGCCGCCGCTCTCGTCCTCCGTGAGCACCTCGTAGAGGTTGTCGTCCGCGTGGGTCTGGAGGTAGGTGTTCGCGGTCACGAAGCCTTGCACGAGGGACTCGGCCTGGGCCACCTCGATGATGTTGCTCGGCGGCGTGTTGTCGAGGACCATCGTGTAGTCACCGCACTCACCAACGCTCTGTCCGTACACGAATGGGTTCACGATGACATCCACGGGGTTGCCGCTCGTGTTGTTGAATTGGACCGTCTCGACGCCTGCGGTGGTCTCGGACGCGTCGAGCAGGAAGGTGCACGTGTCGTCGATCAGCCACAGGTCGATGTCAGCCTGGAACTGATTGAAGAAGATGGTGGCGGTGAGCGTCGAGTTCGGGGCAATCGTGACCCGGTAGAAGTCCTCGTCGACGCCTGGCTTGCGTACCACCAGGTTGCCCGTGGTGAGGTTCGAGGGCACGGGCACGGCCGTGGCGCAGGTGTCGTTGTCCTCGTACTCGTCGTCAATGCCCTCGACGCAGCTGATGCACGAGAAGCCAAGGTTGGCGCCGAGCACCAGCCAGAACGACACGAAGCAGGGATCGTTGTCGACCTCGTCGTAGCCGCCCTCGTTGAAGCAGCGACCGTTCCCGCTCGCCAGCTCGATCTCGTACGCCTGGTCGATGGAGTAGAGGCCAGAGGCCACCGTGGCGGACGGGTTGCTGAAGCAGGTCCCCTCGCCGGTGGGCGCGAGCGGCCCGGGCCGGGCGCCGACGATGGGGCCGATCATGGACCCCGGGTCGGCGCTCATCTCGAGGCCCCACCCGAAGAAGTCGAAGGCGTCCCCGTCGAACCTCCCGTCCCCATCGGCCCGCATGCAGAACTCGAAGCCCGACATGTCGATGTCGAAGGTGTAGGGGGTGGTGGTGCCCGGGGTGAGCGTGCCCGGGAGCCCGACGATGGTGAGGTCCAGGATGGGAGTCAGCGTCCCGACCGGGTTGATGCAGGGGCGGTACTGCTCGTAGAAGGTGAGCTGGGCGGTCCCGTCCCCGACGGAGTCGGTGGCCTAGGCGAGCTGGATGTTGTTGACCTGGTAACTGTCCGCCAACCCTTCGACGCTCGGGTACGGCAACGCCTGTGACGGAGAGCTGGTGCTGGGGAGCCGCCCCTCGTCCACGACGAGGTGGCTCCCGTTGATGTCCAGGAACACCGCCGTGTAAAAGTTGCTGCGGTAGATCGCCTCGACCCCGGACGGCCCATCGGTGCCGCCGCTGAACGAGGCGGCGCGCTGGAACTGGCCGGTGGCCACATGGAACGTCCCCGCGTGGATGGGCGCGCGGAACGTGTCCGGCACACGGTGGAGCTTGGCCGGCTCCTGGGCGATGGCGCTGCCAGTAAGAGTGAGCGCGGTGACGAGGACGACGCCGAGACCGGCGGAGAGGAGTTGGCGCATGAGGCCACCTTGAGCTGTTGGAAGGCGATGGAGGAGAGGCCACGTGCCTTCACGCCGGGCGTTCCGGGTGATCATGCGCTCGCTGCAGGGACCGAAGGGACTGCGTCCTCTTTGTGTCCTCCGCAGCGATCGAACCTTGGCAGGCGACCGAACTCACCGTACCCGCCTCCCCGGAGGCTGCAGGCCCGCGTTCTTCCTCACTGGGCTAGGAGGCTGGGAGGGTTCCGTAAGGAAAGGCAGCGGGTCTCTGGCCGTTTACCCGGCCCGAAGTGCCCTCTGGACCAATTGCGCTCCTAGTGCCGGTGGGGAGTGTTACTAGCGCCCGGGCCTCCAGGCGGGATCGAAGTCGCGCCCTCATGGTTTCGATCTGACGCATTCGTCGGTCGCCGGGCGAGCCTCTCCCCGCCCCCGATGCACCTGGGGGGGGCAGGCGTAATCGCGGCCCCGGTTTCAGGGCTGGAGGCGCTCGCGAAGCCGCTGAAAGTCCTGCGCCAAGCGGCCGCGATCACTCGGGGTCGGGGGTGACCACCGGGAGCTGGGCGATCACGTCGCTGGTCAGATCGGGGACGGCGCGGCCGTCCTTGCGCTTGATCTTCTTCCACGCGCTGCAATGTCCGTCCCTGCGCATCACAGCGCGGGCCGCTGCGCTGACCCGGCGGTGGGCCGCGCTCTCGAGGATCTCGCCCAGGGGTGAGGAGGGGTCGATCTTCTCCTTGCGCATGCGGACGCGCTCCTCGGTCGCCTCCATCACCTCGTCATAGCGCACGGCCATGGGATTGGAGAGTTGGCTCACGTCCGTGAGGCCAGAGATGGAATGGGAGGCATTCGCCTCGTAGCTTGCGGCGGCCGCGGCGGGCCTCCCGGAGCCCTGAATGACCATGAAGGCCACGACGGCGAGCGCGGTGGCGAGGAGAAAGAGAGGTGAGAGCCTGATGGCGCCTTGGTTGCTGCGCATGCATTCTCGTGGGTTGCTGACTTCCGTGCTGGACGCGGCGCCCTTCGGCGGCGTCCCTTGAGGTGCGACGGGGTGTGGGCCCCGTGCCGTCGCATCCCGCCCGGGTGCGATGGCCTTGGACACAGGCTATGCATGAATCGTCTCCGGGCAAACCGGGAGCCCGTTTTGGCAGAGGAAACGTTTTCCCGGACGCCCTCACGCGGTCGATGGAGCGGGTCGTGCTCGGGGAGGGATGGGTCGAATCCACGACGGGCAGCACCCTCAGTCCGGCGGGCCGAGGAGGATCAGCCTCGCCAGCGAGACGTCCAGGCCGCGCTCCAGGGCCTCGGCCGGCGTCAGCCAGGCGAGAGCCAAGGACTCCTCGGAGATGGCCTCACGGGCTCCGTCGGGGGCGACCGCCAGGTACCGCACATCCAGATGCAGGTGCTCCGGTTCTCCCGGGCGAGCGGGGATGGTGTGGACGTCGAAGTCCACGGGCGCCTCCGTGAGCGAGCTTGGCGTGATACCGCTCTCCTCCACGGTCTCCCGCAGCGCCACCTCTCGAGTGTCGCCCTCGCCGTCACAGTGGCCGCCGAACTGGAGCCAGAGCCCGAGCTTGCGGTGGTGGTGGAGCAGGACGCGAGCGCCATCGTGGCTCCAGAGCAGACACGAGGCCGTCAGGTGGCCTGGGAGGCAGCGCCGGGTCAGGGCCAGGGGCCCGTGCTCGGCGAGGAACCCGTCAATCTGATCGCGGAAGCCGCGTTGGAGGTCGGTTAGAGCCTCGTCCGCGGCGCCGCGCAGGCAAGCGCGCGCGCGGTCGAGTTCCATCGAGGCGACCGCATTGGCGTCCCTGGAGTAGGTGGGCTCCCCTGCCCCCGAGCCATTCACGTTCGGTTGAAGCGCCGGTGGGCGCCCTTACGCTCCTCGATGTCCTCGCCGCGGTTCTTCTTCCACTCCTTGTAGGACTCGTAGTCCCCGTGGTGGAAGCGGACGATGGCGACGCCGTCGTCGTCGAGGCCCTCGAAGGCAAGGATGTGGGTGGCCACGCGGTTCAGGAAGTACCGGTCGTGGGTCACGATGATCATGCAGCCAGGGTAGTGCTCGATTGCCTCCTCGAGCACCCGCAGGGTGTCGAGGTCGAGGTCGTTGGTCGGCTCGTCCATGATGATGAGGTTGGCCGGCTCGCGGAGCATCTTCGCGAGCATGACCCGGTTCCTCATCCCGCCGGAGCACTCTCCGACCTTGCGCTGCTGGTCCTCTCCGCGGAAGTTGAAGCGAGCCACGTAGGCGCGGCTGTCGATCACGGTGGAGCCGAAGGGCAGCTGCTCGTTGCCGTCGGTGATGTTGTCGAATACCGAGATGTCGTCATCGAGCACGGTCCGGCTCTGGTCGAGGAAGCGCAGCTGCACCGTGGACCCGAGCTCCATGGAGCCCTCGTCGGCTGTTTCGTCGCCGATGATGATCTTCATCAGCGTCGACTTGCCCATGCCGTTGGCGCCGATCACGCCCAGCTTGGCCTGGGGCGGGATCGAGAAGGTCAGGCCGCGGAAGAGGGTCCGGTCGCCGTAGCCCTTGGCGAGGTTCTCCACCTCGAGCACCTTGTCGCCCAGGCGCGGGCCGGGCGGGATCCGCAGCTCCACGTTCTGGGCCATCTCGTCGGCGCGCGCCTCGCTGGCCAGGTCCTGATAGCGCTTGAGGCGCGACTTGGACTGCTTGGTCCGGGCCGCGGGGGTGCGGGAGAGCCACTCCTTCTCGCGCTCGAGGACCTTGGCTCGGGAGGCGTCGTTCTTGCGCTTGACGTCCAGGAGCTTGGACTTCTGGTCGAGGTACGCGCTGTAGTTGCCCTTGTACGGCCGGGCTCCACCGCGCTCGATCTCGAGCATCCAACCGACGACGTTGTCGAGGAAGTAGCGGTCGTGGGTGATGAGGATCACCGTGCCCTCGTACTCCTGCAGGTGCGTCTCTAGCCACGCGATGGACTCAGAGTCGAGGTGGTTGGTGGGCTCGTCGAGCAGCAGCAGGTCGGGGTGCTCGAGGAGGAGCTTGCAGAGCGCCACGCGGCGGCGCTCCCCGCCGGAGAGCTTGGTGACGCCCGATTCCATCGGCGGCACTTGGAGGGCGTGGGCGGCCTGCTCGAGGCGGCTGTCCAGGTCCCAGATGCCCTTGGTGTCCATGTCGGTCTGCAGGCGGTCGTACTCGAGCGAGAGCTTCTCTGCCTCCTCGCCCTCGGCATCGCCCATGATCGTCATGACCTCGTAGTAGCGAGCTTCGATGGCGCGCAGACCGGAGACCGCCTCGTCGATGTTCTCGCCGACGGTCTTCTCCTCGTTGAGGGGCGGCTCCTGCTGGAGGTAGCCGATGGTGAGGCCCTGGATGGGGCGAGCCATCCCTTCGATGTCCTCGTCCTCGCCGGCGAGGATCCGGAGCAGGGTGCTCTTGCCCGCGCCGTTCGGGCCAATGAGCCCGATGTTGGCGCCCTCAAGGAAGGAAATGGTGATGCCCGAGAGCACCTCCCTCTGGTCGTAGAACTTCTTGAGGTCCTGGAGCTGGTAGATGATCTTCGCTTCGCTCATGGCTGTCTCCTGACGCCCATCTGGGGCTCTGAGGGCGAATAGAATAGCGGCGAGTCGCCCGGATCGTGAGCGGTGGAGGGGCCGTTTCCGTGCCCGGGCGTTATCCTCTTCCGCCCGAATTCACCCGGCGGCCGCCCCAGCCATCAGCGCCCCTTCCGCGGCCGACGCCACCCTGCACCTCCCCTCGACCCGATCCCCCGCCACTCGCCATGTCCAACTCGAGCACCGACACGAGCTTCCTCTCCTCCCTGGGCATCACCGACCTCAACCAGGGCGCCTACGCGGGTGAGTGGCTGACGTGCACGGGGGAGGTCCTGGAGTCCCGCTCCCCGGGCACTGGCGAGGTGATCGGGCGAGTCCAGATGGCCACCGCGGACGAGTACGAGAAGGTCGTCGCGGCAGCCGAGGAGGCCTTCAAGCGCTGGCGGACGGTCCCGGGGCCCAAGCGCGGGGAGATTGTCCGACGCATGGGCAACGCCATGCGCGAGCACAAGGACGCCCTCGGCCGGCTGATCACCCTCGAGATGGGCAAGATCGTGCAGGAGGGCTGGGGCGAGGTGCAGGAGTGCATCGACATCGCCGACTTCGCCGTCGGCCTGTCGCGCCAGATGTACGGGCTCACCATGCCCTCCGAGCGGCCGGGCCACACCATGCGCGAGCAGTGGCACCCCCTGGGCACCGTCGGCATCCTGACCGCCTTCAACTTCCCCATGGCCGTCTGGGCCTGGAACTCCATGCTGGCCTTCACCTGCGGGGACGCGTGCGTCTGGAAGCCTAGCCCGAAGACGCCGCTCACCGCCATTGGCCTCACGAACGTCGTGCGCCCGATCCTGGAGGAGGAGGGCTTCGGTGCGCTCTGCGGCCTCGCCATCGGCGGGAACGAGGACGTGGCCCAGACGATGATCGACGACAGTCGCCTGCCGCTGGTCTCCTTCACGGGCTCCACCGCCATCGGCAAGCTGGTGGCGGGCCGCGTCGCGAGCCGAATGGGCCGGCTCATCCTCGAGTGCGGCGGCAACAACGGCCTCGTGGTCATGGACGACGCGGACCTGTCAATGGTGCTCCCCGCCACGCTGTTCGGCGCCGTGGGGACCGCAGGTCAGCGCTGCACGTCGACCCGCCGGCTCCTCGTTCACGAGAGCCTGATGGAGGAGGTGACCGAGCGGCTGGTGCGAGCCTACGACGACATCGTCATCGGTGACCCGATGGATGAGGGCACGCTCTGCGGTCCGCTCATCGACGAGCAGGCGGTGGCCAACATGGAGGCCGCGATCGAGTCCTGCCAGGCCGAGGGCGGCACGCTGCTCCGCGGGGGTGGCCGCGCCCCGATGGAGGGCGACCTGGCCGGGGGCCACTACGTGGTGCCCGCCATCATGACGGCCCGGAACGACTACCAGACGGTGCAGGACGAGACCTTCGCGCCCATCCTCTACCTGATCCCCATCAAGGACCTCGAGCACGCGATCGACCTGCACAACGGCGTGCCCCAGGGCCTCTCCAGCGCGATCTTCACCTCGGACGTGAAGGCCGCCGAGCGCTTCCTCGCGGCGGCCGGCTCCGACTGCGGGATCGCCAACGTCAACATCGGCACCTCCGGGGCTGAGATCGGCGGCGCCTTCGGGGGCGAGAAGGACACCGGCGGCGGCCGCGAGTCGGGCAGCGACGCGTGGAAGGCCTACATGAGGCGCCAGACCAACACGGTCAACTACTCCGACGACCTGCCCCTCGCCCAGGGCATTCAGTTCGGCTGAGCCCTCTCGATCTCGACGAGCTTGGTGGCGATGGCGACGCCCACGCACCGGGCTCCGAGGGGTGTGTGGTGGAGGAAGTCGTAGTAGTGATTCAGGGTCGAGGGGACGCGCGCCCGGAGGTCGAGGTCGGGGACGGCCTCGGCCTCGGCGACCTCCGCGGCCACCTGGTCGACCCGCTCCATGAGAGAGCGCACCAGCTTGATCGAGTAGTAGGCCTCGGGCTCGCTCTGGTACGGTCGGCCTTGGCCGAAGTTCCAGAGCTGGCGCTCCTGCTCAGGTGAGAGGTCCGCGTCGAGCCACGGCTGGCGCGCGATGAGCACCTCTCGGGAGTGCTCCCGGCAGGTGCGGATCAGGGCCGTCAGGTGGTGGCGGAACCTGTCGAGCATCGGACTGGCGTCGGGGGCCTCCGTGAGGATGTTCTGGCACCGGGCTCGCATCTCCCGGTGCTTCACCCGCGCGGCGCCGACGTTCGTCCGTCGGTGTACGGGGCGAGCGACGCGGGTGTAGGCCCTCCGGAAGAGGCGGTAGAGGGCGGTTCCCGTGGGCTTCCAGGAGAAGCCGCCGGCGGGGTGCTCCGTGCAGAACAGGTGCAGGGCCGCCGGGCTCTCGTCGATCTCGGGCGGGGCCTTCTTCTCGAACCAGTCCACAAGGTCACTCGCGCCGACCATGAGGACGATGACGTCGAGGGACTTGACCCGGGGCAGGACGCGCTTGAGGAGGCGGTCGATGGTCCGGCACGGGATCAGCGAGCATGCGATGTTGCCAACGTGGGCGAGGGAGCGCCGACCCGCCGTGCCGTTGAGGATCTCCTGGGTCACCGCGGGCCACGAGTGCGGCTGGTCCAGCATGTAGCACTCGGCGGCGCTGCCCCCGGCGACGAGGACCCGGTACAGGTCGTCCGGCCGCCTGGGGAGCTTGCTCCCGCGCTCCCCGTCTGGGTTGGCCGCCACCCGCACCGTTGGCGGGAGCTGGGGGAAGGCGACCGGGTCGACGACGTACTCGGACCGGGAATGGGGAGCATGGACGAACCAGTCGTCGCGCGTCTTGAGGTAGATCCGCGCGGCGAGCTCAGCTCCGATGAGACACGCGCCTGTGGCACCCGCGATGAGCAGGAGGTCGAGGATCATTGCCGCTTGGAGACCAGGGGGAGGCGTCGAAGGAGGGGCCCCGTGTCGAGATAGGGGTCGCGGGCGAAAGCATACGCGAGGCTGAGGGCTCCGAAGAGGCCCGTGTAGGCCAACCCGGCGAGGATCAGCTCGGGGAATGACCGCACGTCCACGAAGCGAGTGGCGCCGTAGAGGGCGCCGACGGCCACTCCGAAGGCGACCGCGGGCTTCCCGAAGGAGTATCCCATCCAGCGGAGGGTGGGGATACCGAGGGAGCGGCACGCGATGCGACCGATCACCGCAGCGAAGAGGACGTTCGGGATCGCGGTGCCCAGGGCGACGCCCGTGAGACCGTAAGGCCCCACGAGGGCGAGGCTCAGGAGGAGGTTCCCGATGCCCATGGCCAGGAGTCCGAAACCCGGGAGCCTCGCCTGCCCCATGCCCATGAGGGCGGGCAGCGCCACGCCTCGGATCGGGAGGAAGCAGAAGAACGACAGCATCAGGATCTGCATCAGTCGTCCGGACTCCTCGTCGTAGCCCTCGCCGATCCAAACCGACAGGAAGGCCGGCCCGAGGACCATCAGGTAGCCCCCGATCAGAAGGACGATGGTGGCGGCGACCTTCGACCACTTGAGGAAGGCGTCCTTAACCGGCGCGAGATCTCCCTTGCTCTTCGCCGCGGCGGCGAGGGGCATGAGGACCATCCCGATGGCCAGAAGGATGTTGATGAAGGGGTCGAAGATCTTGTTGCCGATCCCGTAGACGGCGGCGGCCTCGGGCTGGGCGTTGAGCCCGATGACGACCGCGTCGATCCGAAACGCGAGCATGGCGCCCATGTTCATCAGGAAGGCGAACACGCTGAAGGACAAGAGGCCGTGGGCCTCCTTCCAGCGGATGGCCCGGGGCCTCAGGCGGACCCTGGGGTGCCTGCGCCTCGACACCACCATGGCGACGCCGAACTCGGCCACGGCGAGCGCCACCTGGACACCGGCGAGGACCACCAGGTCGGCCCGCCAGGTGAGCGCCACGACCGTGACGCCGAGCCTCGCGAAGAGCCCGAGGGCCTTGATGACGTTGCGCGCCACGAAGTCGTGATGGGCGTCGAAGAGCGCGTAGGGCAGGGCGAGGGCGAACCCGGCGGACGCGTTGGCGAGGATCACGAGGATGGCCATGCGCGCATCTCGGATCGTGTCGGTGGAGAGCCCGCTCCAGCCCTCGCGCGTGAGCAGGAGCGCCGAGAATCCCCCGTAGAGGGCGGCGCCGATGGCCGCCGCCACGAGCCCGAGGATCAGCGTCATGCTGAAGGCGGTGCCGGCGGCTCTCCCCGCGGCGTCGGGATCATCGCCGTCCAGGGAGCCGCTCACCGCACGGACCGTGGCCATGGGGAGGCCGAGGGCCAGGAGCTGCAGGGGCGCTGCGGTGGACACGATGACCTCCCAGATCCCGAACGCCTCGGTGCCGAGGGCACCGAAGGTGAACGGGGTCAGGAACATGAAGACCGCGATCTGGATCGCGTTCAGGGTCCAGTTGGAGAAGACGCTGCGGAGCACGGGGCCTTGGGGCGAGGGAGGGAAGATCGGGCGGCGTGGCAGGGCACATCATGCGCCCAGGAGGCGCCGGACCGTCTCATCGGCATTCAGGATCCAGGAGGCTGCCTCTTTATAGCCTCCCTGGTTGAGGTGGATCCGGTCCCGGGACATGCGCGGCTCAAGGGCGCCGGAAGCCTCTTCCGTGACCGGCGGACGCGAGATGTTCACGAACGAGACCATGGGGCGGGCGGCGGCGAGCGCCTGCAGGGCGCCGTTGGTGCGGGCGAGCCGCGCGGCCACGGCGGCGGAGTGGCCCCGCTCCGGGAGGATGCCCAGGAGCAAGACCCTGGCCGAAGGGGCCGATGAGGAGGCCATCTCCAGGAGCCCGGCGATGTCCTCGGCGATCTTCGCGGGGGGCCGCCCGAGCCGGTGGAAGTCCACGCCCCCGGCGTAGAGCACGATGGCGGCGCAGGCGGTGGCGTCGAGGGTCCCCGCGAAGCGCCCGCGCAGGTTCGCGAGGTCCTCGTCTCCGACGCCGCGGTTGATGGCGTTGGCCCCCGGGAACGCGGCGGCGAGGTCGAAGAACTCGATGGTGGAGGAGCCGATGAAGAGCACGCCACCCGGCTCCACGCGTTCCTCGGCGAAGCGCTCCAGGCGAGCGGCGCGGTGGGCAGAGCGCGCGGCCTCGGCGATCTCCGCGGGGGATTGAACGAGGGTACGCAGCCGCCACCCGCCGGGGACGGCCCCGTGCAGGGCGAGGGCCACGTAGGACCCCGCCAGCGCGACCGCAAGGGACGCCCGGCGGACCCAGCGCGAGGTGCGGGCAGACATGGGGCGCAGTGTAGCCTCCCCACACGGCGGCGCCCCGCCGGTCCAGGGGGACCCGCGGGGCGCTGCCGTTGCCCGGAGTAGGCTCAGAGCTTCACGTACTCGAAGTCCACGGCCTGGCTGTTGATGCCGCGCAGGGGCGGGGCGATCCAGTTGGCGAACTTGCCGGGCTCGGTGCAGGCCTTCATGAGGCTCCGCACGTAGTCGGCCTCGGCCTGGCTCGGGAGCCAGTCCTGGCAGGCAGCCTCGAAAGCGTCCTTGCTCATCACCTCGCCGGTGTGGAGATGGAAGCAGCCGCCGGCCCACTCGCCGACCGTCCGGTTGAAGCGCCGGTGGGGGTAGGTGAACTCGAAGTTGACGCCAGCCTTGGCGGTCTCCTTGTTCCAGTAGGCGATGCCCTTCAGGTTGTCCTTCACGTAGGCGTCGCGCAGGACCTCGTTCATGGCGTTGCGGAGGGGGACCTCATCGGCCTTGACCTCGCCCTCCACCCAACGGTCCATGGAGTAGCCCTGGTCGAGCGCGGAGTGCTCCTCGTAGTTCTTCTTCTCGTAGGCGCGACCCTTGATGCCGGCGCCGAAGAAGTTCGCGGAGTTGCTCGAGATCTCGGCCCCGAACAGGTCGAGGGACGACGCGGCCCAGTAGTTGATGTAGCGCTGGATGGTCTCGAGCGGGATCACGCCCTCGGCGTGGAGGTCGGCGTCGGGGTTCTCCTTGAGGACCTCGCAGGTCCGGCGGATGATCCGGGCGATACCCGTCTGGCCCACGAACATGTGGTGGGCCTCCTCGGTGAGCATGAACTGCGTGGTCCGCGCCAGGGGCTCGAAGCCAGACTCCGCGAGGGAGAGCAGCTGGAACTTGCCGTCACGGTCCGTGAACATCGTGAAGCAGAAGAAGCTCAGCCAGTCGTGGCAGGGCTCGTTGAACGTCGAGAGGATTCGCGGGTGGTCGGCGTTGCCGGAGCGGCGCTCGAGGAGCTCGGAGGCCTCCTCGCGGCCGTCCTTGCCGAAGTAGCTGTGGAGCAGGTAGACCATGGCCCACAGGTGGCGGCCTTCCTCGACGTTGACCTGGAAGAGGTTCCGGAGGTCGTACAGGGAGGGCGCGGTGAGGCCCAGGAGCCGCTGCTGCTCGACCGAGGCGGGCTCGGTGTCCGCCTGCGTGACGATCAGGCGCCGCAGCCAGTTGCGGTACTCGCCGGGGACCTGGTCCCAGACGTCCTCGCCCTGGTGGTCGCCGAAGCCGATCTTGCCGCCCGGCTCCGTGGGGGTGAGGAAGATGCCCCAGCGGTAGTCGGGCATCTTGACGTAGTCGAAGTTGGCCCAGCCGTCGCGGTCGACGCTGACCGCGGTGCGGAGATAGACGTCGTTCTCGTTGAAGTCGGTGGGTCCCATGTCGCGCCACCAGTCGAGGTAGTCGGGCTGCCAGCGCTCGAGCGCCCGCTGCAGGCGCTTGTCCGACTTCAGATCCACGTTGTTCGGGATCTTCTGTGAGTAGTCAATTCCGGCCATGTTGGTCTCCGTTTTGGTTGATGTGTCGATGCGCGGTGCCGCTGCGATTCACGCGCCCCCTCGGGCGCGTCGCGCTGGCGCTGCGCTGGTTGTTGGTGTGGATGTGGGTCAGGTGCGCTCGACGTTGAACTCGGGGCGCATGGGCGTGCCATAGCAGCTGAGGGCGCCGCGCTCGCCCACCGCGTTGGGCCGCTGGAAGATCCAGTTCTGCCAGGCGGTCAGCCGCCCGAAGATCTTGGTCTCCATGGTCTCGGGGCCGGCGAAGCGCAGGTTCGCCTCCATGCCGGTCAAAGCGTCAGGGGAAAAGCTGGCGCGCTCCTCGATGGCGAGTCGCAGCTCGTCCTCCCAGTCGATATCGTCCGGTGCGAAGGTGGCGAGCCCGAGCTTGTTGGCCTCCTCCGCGGGGAGCTGGCGCATCTCGGCGAGGACGGCGGGTACCTGCTCGGGGTCGCCGAGGAAGCGCGTCTCGAGGCGGGAGATGCCATTGGACATGGGGAACATGCCCGCGTTGGCAACGGTCACGCCCATCTCGACCTCGGTGTCGGGGTCGTCGAGCAGGTAGATGCGGTCGCTGGCGAGGGCCATCTCGAGGAAGGTCCCCGTGAAGTTGGTCCCCCCGTCGGCGACGGCGTAGAAGCTCTTCGCGGAGACGTCGAGGCGCTTGAGGACGCGCTTGACGAACTGGCGGGTCTCACGGACGAACCAGTGGTCGGCGCCTGCGATCAGCTCGTCGGTGGTCCGCACGGTGTCGGCGCTCCCGGTGGCGCGAATGAGCACAAGGGCCACGTCACGCAGGTTCATGCGGAGGTGGAGCAGAGCGTCGTCCAACTCGCGGAAGGCCTGCAGGAGCCACCAGCCTGAGCCCGCAGCGAAGGCCTCGTCCTCGGAGGACGGGCACCCGTCGGGGGCGTGGATCGTCAGCGAGGCCGTCCGGTCGGCCTCCTGGAGCTCCAGGCTGACGTACTTGTACTTGCGGTCGAGGCCCTCGATCTCCACGTCGAGCTTCGGCAGCGCCACCCCGGTGGCGCCGGAGCGGTCCTCGCACTGTTCCGCGAGGGCCCGGGCCTCCTCGGCGACGGTCTCGTCCCACTTCGAAAGGGGAGCGACCCGGTCCACCAGGTCCCACTCCACGGCGCGCTTGCCCTTGATGCCCTCGGCCACGCTGGAGAAGACATCGCAGCGGTCCCGACGGATCTTGCGCTTGTCCGTGATTCGGGTCAGCCCGCCGGTACCCGGCAGGACGCCCAGCAGCGGCACCTCGGGGAAGGAGACCGCGCTGTTGCGGTCGTCCACGAGGAGGATGCGGTCGCAGGCGAGCGCCAGCTCGTAGCCGCCGCCCGATGCTGTGCCGTTCAGCGCGGCGAGGAACTTGAGGTTGGAGTTCTCCGAGGCGTCCTCGATGCCAAGGCGCGTCTCGTTGGTGTACTTGCAGAAGTTGACCTTGAAGGAATGCGCGCTGCTGCGGAGCATCACGATGTTCGCGCCGGCGCAGAAGACGCGGTCCAGGTCACCGGTGACCACCACCGCGCGCACCTGGGGGTGCTCGAAGCGCAGTCGCTGAATGGCGTCTGCCAGCTCGATGTCGACCCGCAGGTCGTAGCTGTTCAGCTTGAGCTCGTAGTTCTTGCCGCCGAGCCCGCCGAAGGGCTCGACCGCCATGCGGAGCGTGGCCACGTCGCCGTCCACGGCGAGAGACCAGTGACGGTACTCGGAGGGCTGAACCTCGAAGTCGATGGCCGCGCCCTCGAGGACGTCGGGGGCGGCAGTGGTGGCTTCGGTCATCGTCACGGTCGGGTGGATCAGGGGCTGCTGAGCGGAGGGTGAAGCGCGCCTTGATATGAGAGGTATAATTCTCACGCGGCGCTCAGCCGTGAACTATAGTTTCCCCGGCATGGTTGGACAAGACGATAAATCGTTGCTTCGCGCCCTCGGGCAGCGCCTGCGCCAGGAGCGCGAACGGCGCGGCTTCACCGTCACGGAGCTGGCGGAGTGCGCGGATCTGTCGCGCCGCTACGTCACGGAGGCCGAGGCCGGGCGGGCCAACCTGACGGTCCTCAAGCTCGCCCAGGTCGCCGGGGCGCTGGGCCTGCCCCTCCGCGAGCTCTGCGATCTTCCCATCGCGGGCGCTCCGTCGGAGCGGGTGGCGCTCATCGGGCTCCGGGGGGCTGGTAAGTCCACGGTGGGCGCGGCGCTCGCACGTCGGCTCGAGGTGCCCTTCGTGGAGCTCGACGAGCGGATCGAGCGCCTGGCCGGCCTTTCCCTGGCGGCCATCTTCGACCTCCAGGGCGCGGAGGGATACCGAGCCTTCGAGCGCGAGGCCCTCGAGGAGGTGCTCGGCGAGGGCCAACGCATCGTGATCGCGACGGGGGGGTCGATCGTGGCCAGCGCCGACACCTACGCCAGGCTGCGCTCCACGTGCCGGACGGTCTGGCTCTCCGCGCGACCGGAGGAGCACCTCCAGCGCGTCCTGGACCAGGGTGACCACCGGCCCATGGAGGGCCACCCCAGGGCGCTCGACGAGCTTCGGGAGATCCTCGCCCGTCGGGAGGAGCGCTACGCCATGGCGGAGCGGCACCAGGGCACCAGCGACCTGGAGCCCGACGTCCTCGCGACGCAGCTCGAGGGCTGGCTGGCAGGCGGCGCCTAGTCCGTCTCTGCCCCTTGCCGCGGGGCCTGGACGAGGATGATGTAGTGCCCCTGGTTCATGACCTCCTCGGCGAGGGGTCTGGAGAGCTGGACGTCGGTCAGCATGGAGACCACCGCGATGTTGAGGTCCGGCTGGCGGGAGCGGAGTCGCTCCACGGTTCCGAGGCCGAAGTCGCTGTGGAACCGGCCGTTCCAGTGGATGACCACCGGGGGCTCGCCTGGGTCGCAGGCGATGCGGCGGGCGATGCTCTCGGCCATGGTGTCGTCCTTGATGCACTGTGCGGCGAAGAAGCGGTCCATCACCTCCTCGTCCACGCCACCGTGCCCCGACATCACGGCGTCGAAGCGGTCCCGGTACTCCCCGGGGGAGGCGTCCACCGCGGCCGCTGCCCATACCTCGCCCATGACCGAGTCGAGCCCCTCGCGGGCGACCCTGGAGGCCACCGGGCGATAGACGTTGGCGGCCAGGACGTCATGGCCGCCCTCGCGCGCGAACTCCACCGCCGGCTCGTAGTGCGCCTGGTAGTTCGGCCACAGGCGGGCCGTGGAGCGGAAGGCCTCCTGGTCGATCTCTCCGTCGAGGTACATGTCCACCAGGCGCTGGCTGTCCCGCTCCAGCATCTCCATGGAGAGCACGATCTGCCCCCTGCGCTCGGCCACGGCCTTGGTCAGCGCGAGCTGGACGGCGTGCCCCTCGGCGGAGTCGTGCTGCTCGCCGAGGAAGATCACGTCGGCCTCCGCCAGGGCGTCCGCGGCCTCATCGATGGTCACGCGCTCCTGCCCCGGGGTCCGCACCAGGGCGACCGGGAGCTCGGCGCCCGTGGCCTCCCAGCTCTCCTGGTCCACCTTCAGCGAGCCTGACCCGGCAGAGATGGAGGCGCACGAGGCGAGGCTGAGGGCGAGGAGGACGGCAGGAGCGGACGGAGAGGATTGATGGCTGGCCATGCGGTTATCCTGTCAAAGATCTCCGCTAGGGCTCCAGGTTGCCCGTCGACTAGCCCACCATTTTCCCCAGCGCTCGGCACCATGCTCGCACTGCTCATCACCGCGCTCTGCCCCGTCTCTGGTCTCCATATCTCGGCAGGCCTCGCCGAAGCCCCCGCGCCAGGCCTCGCAGGGGTCATGGTGACGGAGTCCGGGAGCACCGTGGCGTTGGACCGCAAGGCGCAGGCCGAGAAGGCGCTCGAGGCGGGGAGAGGCGCCCTCGAGCGGGGTGACCGGGACGAGGCCGCGGTGCACTTCGAGCGTGCAGCGGCGGGGGAGGCCAGGGTTCGACGCGCGGCCCTGGTGGGGCTTGCGGAGGTGGCCCGCGGGAATCGGGACGACGACGCGCTCGCGCGCGCGGCGCTCGCCTGGGCGGACCTGGTGGTCGGCCCCGATGGCCGGGCCGCGACTCGGGCGCCCCGGGGGGCCTTCGACGCGCGCAACGGAGAGCTGAACCTCGTCCGCCTGGGCGCGGAGGTGGCCCGCGCCAGGGCGCGCGCCGTGGAGGAGCTCGTCCGCTTCGCCGGGGATCGAGAGTCCAAGGGCTCGCGCAGGCCCGAGCTGCTCCTGACGGCGGCGTGGGCGCGCCGCTTCGGCCTCGACCTGGCGCTGCAGTCGCCGGCGGTCTACCGGGAGGCCAGGGGGCAGCTCGCCCCCGAGGTTCACGCGCCCCGGGGCGCCCATGTTCCCGTGCTCAAGGCGCTCCAGCGGGTGGCGGAGGACGCCCTCTCCAGGGCCCAACCGGGGCTCGCGCTGCGCGCGGCGCGAATCATGCGCGGGCTCGGCGCACAGGCGGACTTCAAGGACCTGCGAGGCCCCCGGCCCAGCGGGATGCCTCGCTGGCGCTCCAAGGGTGCGGAGCTCGCCGCCCGCGCGCGCCAGCGGATGGTGGACGGGAGCGAGAAGCCCTGGACGGTTGAGGAGCTGGAGTGGCTGGCGTCGGACGAGGGCGAGGCCTTCACCCGCAAGCACAGGGACTTCTCCGAGCCGGGCGTCGCCATCAGCCCTCGTGGCTGGTACCGCGTGGAGTCGGACTGCGGGTACGAGACGCTGCTGGGGGTGGCGAGCACCGTCGAGAAGCACCACGAGCGCCTCGCGGCTTACTTCGGCTCCGACCCCTTCAATGGGAGGGACCCGAGGCAGGGGGTGGTCCGCATCGTGCCGGACCCCAGCGGCCTCGAGGCGGAGGGCGCGCCCTTCTTCTGGGTGGGCGGCTTTCAGGGTGGGGACACCACCGTCCTACAGTTCAGCGTCGGCACCATTCCCGGCCTCGGCCGCGGGCTGACCCACGAGCTCACCCATCGCTTCGACGGCGCGCTGCACCCCGGCATCCCCGCTTGGCTGGCCGAGGGTCGCGCCACCTGGACCGGCGCGGCCTACGCGTTCACGGACGACCCTGACTTCGCCTACGACCACTGCAGCCCGGGGACCCTCCGGGGCGTGCTCGGCAGCGGGCACGCGAGCCTTGGAGAGCTCGAGTCGGTGGTTCGCGGTGAGCCCGAGGACTACCGGCGGAATTACTCCGTGGGGAACGCGCTCTACGTGTTCCTGCGCACCTGGTTCGAGGGCGACGCCGCGAAGCTGTCCCAGGGCGCACCGATCTTCGCCGAGCGCCTCGCTGAGTTCGAGGACTCGGGGGACCACTCGTCGAGCCCGAAGGGCCGCCTCGATGACTTTGAGGACTACTTCTGCGACGGCGAGGATGGCCGCCCGTCTTCCTTCGACGGCTTCCAAGAGATCTTCGCCGAGTTCCTCGCCGGCTTTGACCCCGAGCGGCCCGAGCCCTGGACCAAGCGTTACCGCTCTGGGTTCGCGAAGACCGAGAAGGGGGACTGGGTCTACGACGAGCCCACCTGGACCTGGGATTGGAATCGTGCGGAGCCCGTCTTCGGGCAGAACCAGGCGCGGGTGGCCGGCCTGCTGCTCGCCGAGCATGGGGACCGGGATGCTGCGATTCGGGCCCTTGTCTGGGCGCGCGCGGTGGACGGGTACGACCGGCGGATCGCCATGGGGCTGGAGCAGGCCCTCGGTGCTCCCTCCCGCCCCAATGGCAGCGAGCGCGAGGCCCTCTGGGTCACCGCCCACGAACGCCGCGGGGAGCCGTTCCAAGGGGTCCTCTCCAATGACCCCGGGCCGTCGTTCCCCTCCGCCTTGCCGGCGGTCTGGGAGCACCACGAGCGGCTGCTCGCGGCGTCGGCGGAGCTCGGCGGCGCCGGGCTAGAGGGGAGCAGCGCGCGCCTCGCCCTGGAGGCGCGCCGTGTTGCCGCGTGGGCCGGCATCCGGTCCAAGGCGGAGCCGGGTCCGGCGGACGGGGCGGCGCTCCCCCTGCCGGGGCTCGCCGCGGAGCTCGGGGGTTGGGAGGACGAGGAGCTCACCAGCCTCGACAAGAACCGGCCCAAGGACCTCTACCGCATCGAGCCGGACGGGAGCCTCCTGCTGGGGCGCCGCGAGCGCCAGGCCGGGACAGGTGACATGGACCGGCGGGGCGGAGGCAAGTCGTTCCTGCGAGCGGACCGGTGGATGCTCCCCGGGTCGTACTCGATCTCCACCCGGGTCTCCTTCACCACGGGGTCCAACGCCTTCCTCGCGGTCCTGGGGTGGACGAGCCGGGAGCGGAACGTCCGCCTGCGGCTGACGGCGATCGACTGGGACTATGCCAAGGGGGACAAGGAGACCAGCGCGGAGTTCAAGAGCGTCAACTGGTCCTTCAACGGACTGCGTACCCGGGACGGCGGGCTGCCGGGGAGCGCCAAGTCGGGGGCGGTCTCCATCAACAACTCCCAGACCTCCGTGCAGCTAGAATTGCTCGTGGAGGGGTCCGCGGTGTCAGCGTGGATCGCCGGTCAGTACGCGGGCACCTACCACACCATCGACGGCGCGCCCATCGAGGGCTACGTGGGCTTCGGCACCAGCGCGGGGGCGGTGGCGCTCTCGCCGCCGCTCGCCCGCCGCACCGACGGGGAGCCTGCCCGCGCGGCGGGCGAGGCCTCGGACCTGGCCGCGCTCGACCTGACCCGGGGCACGGGACCCTCCTTCGAGAAGATCGACAACCAGCGGGTGCTGTTCCAGGGGCAGCGCGTGCCTTCGAGCAACGGCACCCTGGCCCTCTGGTTCCCCTCTCACTCCAAGGCGGAGGGGATTCGCCAGCAGAGGTCGGGCGCGAGCGGGGATACCGCGACCGTCCATCGGATCGCGAACGCCGCCACCTCCCTCATCGGGCGAATGCTCAAGCGGGACATCGTGCAGCCCTTGGTGGTGCTCCTCCCGGAACGGCTGGCGCTTGCGGCGGCCAAGGCGGGCCTGGAGGAGACCCTCGCGGATGCCGCCGGAGACCTCCAGGCGCCGCGCATCCTCTACCACCGGGTCACGGTGGAGGACCCCGCCGACGCCGCCGCGGGCATCGACCAGGGTCGTCGCTGGATCCTGTTCCTGGACGCCTCGGACATCATCCGTGAGGCCCAGCCCTGGATCGGCGCGGTGGCCCTCGACAACCCGATCATCGACCACTGGCTCACGGTCTTCCGGGACCACGGCCAGCCGGACCGGCCCCTGCCGGAGGTCGTGCGGGACCCCGAGGACGACGAGGACGAGGAGCGCTGATCCTCAGGGCCGCGGCGGTCCACGGGTGATGTCCTGGCGCCTTGGTCGCGGGGGGCGTCAGCGGACGCGTCCGAACAGCCGGATGTGCCGCGGCTTGATCTCGACCCAGGTGAGGAAGTCGATGGTCCCGAATTCGTGGTCCACCGCCGGGGGCCCGAGGACGAGGCCGCCGTGCCGCAGGTAGGTGGCGAAGAGCTTGGGGACCTCCACCTGGGCGAGCTCCTCCTCGGTCGGCCAGGAGACCAGCGGGCAGGCCATGGCGAGCCGCGGCGGCGCCTTGAGTTCGGGGTGAACCTGGCGGTCACGGAGCAGCTGGGCGTACAGGGCGACGGCGGGACGCGGGTCGGTGCCCGTGAGTGAGCTGCACCCGAAGAAGGCCTTCACGCCGGTATGAGCGGCGTACTGGATGAGCCCGTGCCACAGAAGGAACAGCACGGTCTTGTCCCGGTGCGCCCCGGCGACGCAGGCGCGGCCCAGCTCGCCGGCGCTCTTCAGCACCTCCTCCGGCAGGTCGCCCAGCTCGAACTCGCCGGCGGTGTACCAGCCGTGGCCCGCGCGCGCAGCGGCGGAGGTCTGCATCCGATAGGTGCCCACCGCCGCGCCGGTCTCCCGCTCGAGGACCATCAGGTGCTGGCACTGCCGGTCGAAGGCGTCGGCGTCCACTCCGGTCTCGTGGGAGCCCGCGAGGCCTTTGCCGAGCTCGACGTTGAAGACGGCATAGCGCAGCCGACGGACCATGGCGAGATCATCGTCCGTGCGCGCGAACCGGAGTCGGTACGGCCCCAGGGTCACGTCCGTCGGAGGAATCAGGTGCTGGTCGTCGAGCAGCGGTGAGCTGCTCGGGCTGGCCGTGGACCTGAGCTGGCGTTGGTCTTGGTCGGGCACTGGAGGCGACCCTCGCGGGTGCATGTCGGTGGGAAGGGATCCTGCGCCTCGCTTGGAGGCGCCGTGGGGCCTGTTCATACTCGAAGGTGGGCGGCGCGGCGTATCAAGGGGTGGTGCAGATTCGATGCGGGCTCAAATGCACCTTCGATCTCCTCCGGTCAACGCTCGTGCGTGCGCTGGGCCCGCAGGTAGCGGAGCCACTCGCGAAGGACGTCCGCGACTCCCGTTGGCCTCGCTCCCCGGGCGGCGTTCGCCTCGCCGAACTCGAAGGCGAGACGCCACTGGCGGAAGAGCCGCCCGTAGGCCGCGCGGAGCGGCATGGCGGGGTCGTAGATCTCGGTCGGCTCCGAGGTCAGCCCGTTGAGCTCGATGACGCCGAGCCCCTCGCCACGGGAGAGCATCTCGGCGGACGGCGCGCGCAGGTCGAAGCGGCCGAGGTGGAAGCCCTCGAAGCGGCTGGCGATGCGATTCATCGCCTCGGTGAGCGCGGGGGTGATCAGGTGCTCTCCGTTCAGGAAGACGGCCCCGCGCGCGTGGGTGCCCACCTTTACCAGCGGGACCTTGACCCCCTGCGCCGGGACCTCATCGGCCCGCGGACCCAGCTCTTCGAGGTATACGCGGTGAAGAGCGCAGGCTCGCGGGTCATCGAGGAGCAGCGCCTCCACCGTTCGCTCCCCGTCGCCGGTCACGGCGGGGAACTCCTTGATCGTGACGCCGAGCACCTGGCCCACCGCGCTGCCCGGTGGGCGCGCATAGAAGACGCCGAACTCGGGCCCATCGACCCGCTGCTGCACGATGGCGTCATGCCGGACCTCACGGGCCCAGCGCATGAGCGTGGCCTCGTCCGGAACCAGCCGCACCCCCGAGCCCCGTTGACCGGCGTCAGGCTTCAGCACCACCGGGAAGTCGGCCCCGAATCGCTCGAGGAACTGTCCCGCGGCGCCCTCGCGCTCCTCGGGGGTCTGGGCGGCGGAGAGCAAGGTGTGCCCTGCGATCTCTGGCGCGTCGGGGTCGAGGGAGTCGAGGATCAGGGACTTGGACTCACCGACCACGCCGCTCGCCGGGATGCCGGGGTTGGCGGCGGTCACGACCGCGAGGGAGCGATGACGGAGGGCCAGCCAGCCGATCCAGAGGAGGACCGGCGGATAGGTGAGGTAGGGCGGCCAGAACTCCCAGCCCTTGAGGCGGAGCCATCGGCCCTTGAGCCGCCGGCGCCCGGTGTGTGTCAGGGTCAGCGGCAGCGTTCGGTAGACCTGCAGCAGGAGCAGGGCCAGGCCGAGGATCCAGGGCAGCTGGGCCGCGCCGAGGGACCCGAGCCGCTCCGCGAGCGCCTCGCCCGCGAAGGCGGCGACGCCCACCAGCAGGGGCGTCCAGAGCATGCCCGCCAGGGCGAAGAAGCCCGCGAAGGTGAGCAGCGGGGTCCGCAGGAGGCCCGCGGCCACATAGGTGGGAAGCCGCAACCCAGGGGTGAAGCGCGAGAGGAAGATCACCGCGACGCCCTTTCGCAGGAACCAGCGGCTGGCCCGCTCCACGGCGGCCTCGCTCACGACCCAGCGGAGGGGGCGCGCCGCCAGGGCTGGGCGGCCTACGAGGCGACCGAGGGCGAAGAGGGCGAGGTCACCCACGAGGATCCCCACGAAGCAGGCCCCGGTGGCCGCCGCGAACCCCAGTCGCCCGTCGGCGACCAGGAGCCCGGCGGCGATGCAGGAGAGGTCCTCGGAGACCAGGGTGCCCAGGGCCAGGAGCAGGACGACGGTGAGCCAGGCCGGGCCCTCGAAGGGTGGAACCTGCCCCGGATCGAAGGGCGCCTCGGCCAGGGTGAGCCGCTCGGCGGGTGCCTCGGCCCTCGAGAGCGCCTCCCCCCGGTCCACGCGGTCCGTGAAGGTCTGCACCAGCGTCGCGACCCTGTCGGGCTCGGTCCAGGGGATGAAGTGCCCGCGTGGCGAGGGGAGGACCGTGAGCTCTGCCTGGGGGACGATCCGTCCGTGCTCCCGCGCCGCGGCCACCGGCACGAGGAAGTCGTCCGCGCCGTGAATGACGAGAGTGGGGGGCCTGAGCGACTCCAGGATCGGGCGCAGTCGGCGCTGGTCGGTGTCGTGGAAGTTCCTCGCGTACTCCCGGGTGACCATCCCCTGGTCAAGGGACCCGAAGTGGGGAATCAGCCAGCGAGCCGCCTCGATGGCGTATAGCTGGAGGCTGTGGAGCCCGTGGTTCAGGGTGTGGTCCCCGAGGAGCTCGAGCTCCTCGACGCCGATGGACGCGAGGAGCGTCACCGACAGGGTTCTTGCTGGGTCGAGATCGGCCAGCTCCAAGGCCACCGCGCCGCCCATGCTGAAGCCCACTGCGTGGACAGCCTGGATCTCCAGCTCCTCAAGGAGGGCGCCCACGTAGGCCGCGTGGGCCCTGGCGGAGTAGTTGGGAACCCTCCGCTGGGAGACGCCGAAGCCCGGTAGATCCGGCGCGATGAGGCGCCGCCCATCGACGAGGAGAGGGGCGACCTCGCGGAAGTCGTCGGCGCTTCCCGGGCTCCCGTGCAGCAGGAGTAGGGGTGGCCCGTGGCCCGTTCCTCGGTCGACGAAGGCAACGTCGACGGTGCCCGCCAGTGGATGCCCGTCGCCGTCGAAGGCCGGGAGGGAGAGGGCGCGCCGACCCGCGGCCTCCGGTGGCGCCGGGTAGGAGGGGCGCACCGTCGTCGCCCACGAGGCCAGCAGCAGGATCCCGTAGAGCGCCGACAGGATCCAGAGCCAGCGCCGCCGCGATCGCGGCGCCGGAGCACCGACGTGGGGCTCTTCGGTCTCCGAGGCCAGCTTCAAGCGGGGGAGGCCGGGCGGCGGGGGAGCTGGAGCGGGGCGATCGGGTCGGCCTCGTGCGGGGGCCCGGGCGTGTAGCCGAAGGTCACGACGCTCGGGGTCACCTCCACCTGGCACTGGCTCCGGGTGGCGGAGTCTGCCCGCGACATGGAGGGGCTGAAGGCGTCCGCGCCTCCCTCAGGGATCCAACGCTGGAACGCCTCGAGCTCGCTGGCGTCCACGGGCTCGCCGGTCCCGGGGTCGGTGCGGACCATCTCGGCAAAGAGGGCCCGGCGGCGGACCCGCACCTCCGACTGTTCGTAGCTCGATGACGTGACGGGGAGCTGCCGCTGACCGCGCGGATCGAGGGTCACGTCCTGGCCGTCCCAGCGCGCGATCAGGGCGGGCCGGGCCGGGGTCAGGACGGCCAGAACCAGGGGCCGAAAGGGCCGAAGCCTCTCCGGGGTGAGTCGACGCCACGCTTCGGTGAGGCTCCGGATCCCCGCCAGCTCGCGCACGAGGTGCCCTCGGCTGGTCCACTCGTCACGGCGCTCGCCGCGGCTGCTCCGGTAGCCGTTCAGGAGCGCGACGGTGATGCCCAGCTCGTTGGTGGCGATCCACGTGCCGCCCGCGTCGGAGTCCGCGGGGGCGATGTAGCGCAAGCCGCTCGCGGTCTCCTCCACCTGGGGTGGCACCTCTGGCCCGCGGGAGCGGAGCTCGTCACGGTTGAACCAGAGCCGGTAGCCACCCGGGCCGGTGGCCTCACCCCGGTCGCGAGTCCAGGTCAGCGTGCACACGCGGCCACAGCGGAAGGCTCCGCGGCGTTCTGCTCTTCCCGGTGCCGCAGGGGAAACGGGGTGACGTCGGGGATTCCGAGCGGCGCTACTGCAGCGTCCGGGGCGAGGCTGAGGAACCTGACCATGATCCTGGACACCACGCCGCGCGCCCGGCGAGGGATCGCGAGGTGGTCCTCGATGGGCTGGTCGGCCGTCGCGTTCATCGGGGGTGGGTCAGGGGCGGTCCGCGCTGGGCCGTGACGGGGTGAAGATTCCCTCGATCACCGCCTTGGCCCCGTCAGAGAGCGCCTTGCGGTCCAGGGGCCCGTCCGGACCGGCCGCCAGCACGGTCTCGGGGGCGAACGTTACGGTGGCGTCTGTGCGGCGGAGCTTCAAGAACTCCCAGAAATGCGGGGCGAACTCGGCGTCTCCCCACCAGCAGACGGACTCCCAGGCGGGGCGCACGCCGGGCGGATTGGCGTAGTGGAGCGCGGCGCAGGAGACCGGGAGTCCGAGCCGCGAGGGGACCTCGAAGAGGGAGGGCTTGAAGCCGTGTAGCCCCGCCCCATCCGTGCTCGTGGCCTCGGGAAACACGATCACCCCCGGGCCCCGCTGGATGAGCGCGGTCACCTCCGCGATGACGCGGGTGAGGTCGCGCTTGCGGCTGCGATCGACGAACAGCGTGCCCGTCGCGCGGGCGAGGAATCCCAGCACCGGCCACCTGGCGATCTCCGACTTCGCGAGGAAGCGTCCGTTCAGCTGGGCGAGGAGGACGGGGATGTCGAGGTAAGAGAGGTGATTGGCCACGAGGAAGAACCCTCCCCTTGGCGGCTCCCCTTCGACGGTCACCCGGATCCCCATGATCCACAGCACGACCTTGGCCCAGGTCCCCACCAGCAGGGGCTGTAGGACGCTCTCGGTCGCGGGCGCCAGCAGCATCAGCGGGACCGCGAGGAGCCAGCACGCGATCAGCGGGGCCGTGGCGACGACGAGGAGGATGAGGCGGAGCGGGGCGAGCATGGGGGCGCGGGGCCGTGCAAGAGTCTGACGGCAGGGCGGTACGGGGTCGAGCCCCCGCGACGGGTCCTGCAGCCTTCCCATCGGCTGATCGGGCCGACAAGCTCCACCCGCTCAGGTGAGGAGATGGGCCAGCTCCGGGATCTCCTCGAGGAGGCGGGCGCGGAGCCGCTCCGGGCCAAGCGCGCCCTCGCCGCGGCCCTGGTCGCCGTCGAGCCACCCGCCCACGGCGCCGTGGAGGGCGAGCTCGGCGGGCCGGGCGTCTTCCCCAGGGCCCGTGAGGCGGCGAACCGAGGGACGCAGGTGCCCCTCGAGGAAGCGGAGGAGTCGCCGCTCCAGGCCCAGCGCGACCTCCACATCCCGACGGCAAAGGCCCAGCAGCCAGCTTCCGGCTGCCGGGGAGAGGGTCGCGGGGAAGCCCTCCATGCCCCCGGCGCCACGTCGGTAGGCGCTCGCGAACTCGGGCGCGCCGCTGAGGAGCCCGAGGTCGACGCGGGAGGACAGGAGGTCGAGGGCTTCCTCGTCATAGCGCGCGAGGCTGATCCCGACGACCTGATCGGAGCCCTCAGCGAGCGCCACGGCGTAGGGGGCCTCGGCGGGATCGGTCACGCACAGCACGACCTCGAGGTCCTGACGTCCGGCTGTGATGAGGCCGTCCCTCAGCAGCGCGTCGTCGCCTTCCTGGACCGGCAGCCCCACGAGGTCCGCCTGGAGGGCCCGTGCACGATCGAGGGCCGTGGACCCGGACGCGCGCAGGGTGGGGCCATCGAGGTCGAGGCGGAGCGGGAGTGGCCAGTGGCCTTGGGGGGCGTTCGGCGAGAGCCTCCCCAGGGGCAGGATCGCGCCCGTTGCGCCCATGTGAGCCGCCGCGGTGAGCGCGTGCGCGAGGTCGTCGCGCGCGGGGTCGAGCGGGACCCAGACCCCGTCCAGGGGATGCTCGTCGGGCCCGTCCACCAACGCCCCCGCCCCAGCGCCTCAGGCGCCGGTCGGACCGCCGAGGGCCCCGATCAACTCGAGGGCGTCGTCCCGGGTGGCTGCGGCGAGCGGCGTCCACCCGCCATCCATTTCCGCCGTCGGGTCCGCGCCGCCCGCGAGCAGGGCGCGGATCACCGCGGCGTGGTCGCTGTCCGATCGGGCGCGTCCATGCCCGGCCACCGCGCTGTGCAGGGGCGTGAGGCGCGCCGCGTTCTCGGACGCCGCCCCGGCGTCGGCGCCGGTCTCCAGGAGGAGCAGGACGCTGTCCGCGTCGCCTCGGAAGGCGGCGCGGTGCAGGGGGAGGAAGCCGGCGGGCCCGACGGTCTCCGCGGCGAGCGGGTCGTCGGTGATGGCACGCCGCACCGCGCCTGGGCGGCCCAGGGCGCAGGACTCGTGGAGGTCGAGGTCCTCGCCTCCGGTGCGCTCGCGGGTCGAGAGGAAGAGCGAGGCCACCTCGTCGTGCTCGCGCTCCACGGCCTCGAGCAGGAGCGAGCCGCCGCTGGCTGAGCTCGCGCGCCCGAGGGAAGGGTCGACCTCCAGGAGGGTCCTGGCCACCTCGACGTCCCCGCGCCGGACGGCGCGTCGGAGCTCATCGAGGGAGGCCGGGGAGGCCTGGGTGGCCTGGGTGGGGGTGCCGTCGGTGGGGCCAGACATACCCCCACAGTCTAATCACTCGACGACCTGGAGCGGCAGGTGCAGACCCTCGAAGCGTGCCGCGATGGCCTTGAGCCGGTCGCCGGCGAGCGGCGAGAGTCGATGGGCGCCAGGCTGCTGGGAGGGCCTGGCGAGGCCGTAGATCACGACCCCCGCGGGGCGAGCGCCGGCCTCGCACGCGCGCTCGAGCAAGCGGACCCGGCGGTCCAGCTCGTACTCGGTGGGGCCCTGCCCGTCGATCGAGAGCACCATGCACTGGACCCATGTCTCGCAGGCGGCGGTGGCCAGCACGAGGTTGGCCTCCACGCGCTCGTCAGGGATGGCCACGGCGTTGACCTCTTCACGGGCGGCCGGGGTGCCGCCATCGAGCTTGAACCACAGCGAACCGCCGGCTTCGCCCAGCCGGCGGACCCCCGCCTCGACCTCGGGGACGTGAAGGCGGCTCCCGTTGGTGATGACCACCAGCCTCGCGCTGCCCTCGAGACCGTGCTGCTGCCGGAGCCTCGCGCAGATATCCACCGCGCCGTCGAACTGCGGGGAGAGGGTGGGCTCCCCGTCCCCGGCGATGGAGATGTCCTTGATCTCGGCGCGGGGGCCCTCGCCGGTCGTTCCCGTGGACCAGCGCCCCGACGACGCCTCCGTGAGGACCGCGTCCAGCTCGTGTTCCAGCCGCGCGAGGTCCACCGGGCCAGGCGCCCCTCGGACGAGGCCCTCCACCTCGCAGTAGACGCACGCCCAGTTGCACTCCTGGCCGAGGTTGAGGTTGACGCCAATGCTCAGGCCCCCGGCGCGCCGTGACATGACCGGGTAGACCATGGTGCGTTCGGCGCCATCTCGGCGGTGATCGTCGAAGGAGAGCCCGGGGCGGGGTTCCCCGGTCGGCGGGGTGTCGCCTTCGCTCACGGGTGTACCGCCACGGAGAGTCCGGTGACCGCGCGGACTCTCTCGGCGAGCGCCTCCAGCCACTCCTGGCTGACCCTCCCGAGCCGCTCGGAGCCGGGTTGCATGGAGGGTCGCGCGAGCCCGTAGAGGGTGACGCCGTCGAGCCGGGTGCCGGCCTCCACCTGGCGCCGGAGGAGCGCCACGTAGGCGTCAAGCTCCGCCCTGGACGGAGGCTCCCCATCGACCGTGAACATGCAGGTCTGGACCCGGGTCGGACAGCAGCTCGCCGCGACGGCCAGCTGTTCGGCGATACGCTCCGCGCCCCCCTGGATCCGGTTGACCGCCTCCCGCCCGGCGGCCGTCGCTCGGTCCAGCTTGAACCAGACCTGGCCCCCGGCGCTGCCCATGGCGCGCAGTCCCTTGCTGACCTCCTCCACGTGGACCCGGGACCCGTTGGTGATCAGGACGATGGGGACGTCGAGCTCAAGTCGGTCGCGGGCGGCGATAACCCTTTCGACCACCTCATCGAACTGGGTCGAGGTGGTCGGCTCCCCGTTCCCCGAGAGGGCGATGTCGGTGATGCGCCGGGCGCCGTCCGGGGCGTGCTCCTCCATCCAGGCGGGGGTCGTGGCCAGGCGAAGGAAGTCTTCGAGCTCCTGGCTCAGGAGCTCGAGGTCGATCCTCGGCGCGGCCCCCCGTACCAGCCCTTCCACCTGGCAATAGGCGCAGGCCCAGTTGCAGGCGTTGTTGGGGTTCAGGTTGACCCCGACGGAGACGCCCCCCGAGCGCCGCGAGACCACGGGGTACACGTACACGAGGCCCGCCGCATCCCTCGAGTGATCGTCGACGGTGAGCTTCGAGCCCTGGCGAGGATTCGCCGGCTGGTTGGGTCGAGGTTGCCCTTCCACGGGGGAGCGATAGTACGCTTCGCCCATGTCGGAAACCCCCGAGTATCTGCTGGGCACCAATGACCGCGAGCTTCAGCGCCTGGAGGCCCAGCACGAGGTCTGGCGCGATCTCGCGGTCGCCGCCCTGGATCGCGCCGGGGTGGGGCCAGGGGACGCGGTGCTGGACCTGGGCGCCGGCCCTGGATTCGTCACCCGGGACCTGGCCGAGCGGGTGGGCCCCGGGGGGGCCGTCGTCGGGCTGGACGAGTCGCCGGTCTGGAGAGCGGCCTTCGAGGCCCGCGAGTACGGGGCCCCGGTGGAGTTCATCGAGTCCAGCATCGAGGACGCTGACCTCGGAGAGGCTCGCTTCGACTGCATCTTCAGCCGCTGGGTGTTCAGCTTCCTGGGGGACGTGGACGCAGTGCTCCGCAAGCTCCACCGGGCGCTCCGTCCAGGCGGCGTCCTGGTGATCCAGGACTACAACCACGAGGGCGTTTCCGTCTTCCCCGAGAGCAAGGGGTTCGAGGCGGCCATTCGGGCCACACGGGCCTTCTACCGTGGCGCGGGCGGGGACCCCTGGGTGGCCGCTCGGCTTCCCGGCCCCCTCCGGCGCGCGGGGTTCGAGCTCGAGGAGGTCACGCCCACCGTCCGCGCGGGGAACGGAGACTCGGCGGTCTTCCGCTGGCTGGACGCCTTCTTCCCGACCTTCGTCCGGACCTACGCCGAGCACGGATTGATGAGCGACGCCGAGGTGGCTCGGTTCGACGAGGAGTGGGCGGCCCTGTCCCGGGATCCCGACGCACTCCTGTTCTCGCCGATGATCGTCGACGTCATCGCGCGCCGACCCTCCTGAACGAGAGCGCGCCCGCCCCGTTGGCGGGGCGGGCGCGTCCTTGGGCGCCGGGTGGGGCGAGGAGCCCCAGGTGACCTCTACTCCCCGAGGAAGGGGTAGCGCCAGTCGGTGGGGGGCGCGAAGGTCTCCTTGATGGTGCGCGGGCTCACCCACCGCAGGAGGTTGAGGATCGAGCCGGCCTTGTCGTTGGTGCCCGAGGCCCTGGAGCCGCCGAACGGCTGCTGTCCGACCACCGCGCCGGTGGGCTTGTCGTTGATGTAGAAGTTGCCCGCGGCGAACCGGAGGGCGTCGACGGCCTGGCGCACCGCGTAGCGGTCATCGGCGAAGATGGCGCCGGTCAGGGCGTAGGGGGAGGTGGTGGCGCACAGCTCCAGGGTCTCCTCCACGCGGGCGTCGTCGTAGACGTAGATGGCGAGGAGCGGCCCGAAGAACTCGGTGCGCATGAGGTCGTGCTTGGGGTCCTGCACCACGGCCACCGTCGGGCTCACGAAGTAACCCTCGGAGTCGTCGCAGGTGCCGCCGATCAGCACGTCGACGTTGGCCTCGGCGTTCGCGCGGTCGATGACCTCCTTCAGCTTCGCGAACGAGCGCGCGTCGATGACGGCGCCGAGGAAGTTGGAGAAGTCGGCGACGTCGCCCATCTTCATCTCACCCACGATCGCCGCGAGCTCCTCGGAGACCGCCGGCCAGAGGCTCTTGGGTACGTAGGCGCGGCTCGCGGCCGAGCACTTCTGCCCCTGGTACTCGAAGGCGCCGCGGGCGAGCGCCACCGCGACCTCGCGGGCACCGCAGGCGGAGGGATGGACGAAGACGAAGTCCTTGCCGCCGGTCTCTCCCACCAGGCGGGGGTACTGGCCGTAGCCCTGGACGTTGTCGCCCACGGTCTTCCAGATGTGCTGGAAGGTGGCGGTGGAGCCGGTGAAGTGCACCCCGCCCAGGCGACGGTCGGGGAGCGCCACGCCGCCGATGGCCGGGCCGCTCCCGGGGACGAAGTTGATGACGCCCGGGGGCATCCCCGCGGCCTCCAGCAGCTTCATGGTGTACCAGTTGCTCAGGAGCGCGGTGGTGGAGGGCTTCCACAGCGCCGTGTTCCCCATGAGGGCCGGCGCCGTGGGCAGGTTGCCCGCAATCGACGTGAAGTTGAACGGCGTGATCGCCAGCACGAAGCCGTCCAGGGGGCGGTGCTCCAGCCGGTTCCAAAGGCCCGGAGCCGAGCCCGGCTGCTCCTCGTAGAGCTGGGTGGCGTACTGGGCGTTGAAGCGGAAGAAGTCCGCCATCTCGCAGGCGGCGTCGATCTCGGCCTGATGGCTGGTCTTGGACTGCCCGATCATGGTCGAGGCGTTGATCCTGTCGCGCCAGGGGCCTGCGAGCAGGTCGGCGGCCCGCAGCAGGACGGCGGCGCGCTCTTCCCAGGGGAGCCCGGCCCAGGCGCCGCGGGCGTCCTCGGCCGCGTCGATGGCCCGCTGGGCCTCGGCGGCGCCACCCATGTGGGCCTTCGCGATCACCTGCCCGTGCTTGTGGGGCATGACCACGTCGACCGTGTTGCCCGTACGGACCTCCTCACCGCCGATGATCAGGGGGATCTCGAGGGTCTCCTTGGACATGGAGTCCACGGCCGCGGCCAGGCTGGCTCGCTCCGGGCTCCCCGGGGCGTAGGCGCGGACGGGCTCGTTCTCGGGGGTGGGGACTCGGAAGACGCCGTGTGTCATGGTGGGCTCGCGGGGGAGGGCCGGCGGGAGAGGGAGGCCGGCGTTGGGGATCGCGACGGGAGAGGGCCGAAAGCGGCAAGGAGTCTCCCAAATGCGCGTTGCAGTGTCGATGCGTAGGGCCATCATGATTCCCGACGGAGGGGATCGCCCCCGCCGTACTCCGCCGAATCCACGCCTGGAGACCCCCATGAAACTTTGGTTGCCCTCCCTCCTGCTCGCCCTCACCGCCTGTCAGACGTCCGGTGGGGCCGAGGAATCAACGCTCGCGGTCGACGCCGAGGCCGCGCCGAAGAGGGTCTCCATCGAGAAACTCCGCAAGCGAGTGAGCGAGGCGGATGAGGCCCACGCGATGGCCTCCCTGGAATTCAGGATGAAGGTCTCCGAGCGGGAGCTGGCCGAGATGGAGGCGGCCGCCAACTCGGCGGACGCCGCCGAGGCCATCCGGTCCGCCCGGGTGGCCCTGGGGACGGCCAAGTCCATGCGGCGACGCTTCGATGACATGGAGCGGAAGGTGGAGATCGGCGAGTCGGAGCTCAGCGTGGCGCGGGCTCAGGAGGGGCTGCGCAAGGCGGAGACGGACTTGCTGGGAATCCTGGAGATCTTCGAGGAGGAGTCCGAGGCCCGGGCCAAGGACGAGATCATTCGCCGCAACGAGGTGGCGGTGGCCACCGCCAAGGCCAGGCTGGAGCAGGCGGAGCTGCAGCAGGTGATGGTCGTCGAGAGCGAGCTCCCCGCCCGGATGGAGAAACTCTCCGAGGCGGTGCGGGTGGCCGAGGCCAAGGTGGAGTCGGCCGAGGCGAAGGCTGCCCGGGTTGCGCTCCGCGGGGAGATCGAGGTCGGGAAGGCCAAGGCCGCAGAGCGTGAGGCCAGGGAGGCCGCGCGGAAGACCGAGAAGGCGCGCGCCCAGGCCCGCGAGCGAATGAAGGCGGAGCGCGACCGTCGCGCGGCCCGCAAGGCCGAGGCCGAGGCCAAAGCCGAGGCCGCCGCCTCGGAGGACAGCGGGGTCACCGAATGATCGCGGCGTTGGCCCTCTTGGCCGCGACCACCCCCATGGTGCCAGCGGCGGCTCAGCAGGGCTCCGACGATGGGGCTGGGGCCGTGGCGGCGCAGGAGCGCCCGCCCGTTCCGCGGACCATGTCCCGCGAGCTGGCCATCGCCTCGGCCGAGCGCGCCATCGGGTACCTCGTCGCGGAGCAGCACCCCGACGGCTCCTGGGGCGACAACGCCCCTCAGCTCTTCGAGGAGGGCTACGCGCTCAACTCCTTCAAGTCATGGCGCATGGCGAGCCAGGCCCTGGCCTGTATGGCCCTGCGGGCGGCCGAGGAGACCCCTGAACGTCGGGCGGCGCTGGACGCCGCGGTGGGTTGGCTCATCGAGACGCCGTTCCCGGCGCGCGACAGCGACTGGGACATCGACTACGTCTGGACGGCGCTCTATGGAACGGTCGCCACGATCGAGCTGCTGGAGGATCCGCGGTTCAAGGACGACGCGGCCCTGCTGGAGCGCGCCCGCTTCTTCGTCGGGGTGCTGCTTTCCCACCAAGCGACCTCCGGGGGGTGGGCGTACTACGACGATCCGCCCTTCACGAAGCAGCCCACCTGGGCCACGAGCTTCTGCACCGCGCTGGTGCTCCCGACCCTCTCCCGGGCCGGCGCCGTCGGGGTCGACGTGCCCGCCGAGGTGATCCGCCGCGCGCAGCGCTATCTCGACATGTGCGTGGTCCCGGGGGGCGTGTACAGCTACGACCTCGACCCGGTCACGCGCATGGGCGGCGTGGAGCACATCAACCGCATCGAGGGCAGCCTCGGGCGAACCCAGGTAGGGAACTGGTGTCGCCGCCTGATGGGCGACAAGCGGGTGACCGACGAGGTGCTCCGGGAGGGCCTCGGCGCGTTCTTCCGCGAGCACCGCTACCTCGATCACGCGCGGCTCCGACCCATTCCCCACGAGGGCTTCCACGCGAACGCCGGATACTTCTACTTCTTCGCTCACTACTACGCCGCGAAGGTGATCGCGCTGCTCCCGGAGGAGGAGCAGGAGCCCCTGCATGGGCTCCTGCGGCCGCACCTCATCAAGACCCAGCGAGAGAACGGGTCCACCAGCGACTTCCTCGACACCCAGTACTTGATCAACGCCTCCACGGCCTTCATGGCGCTCTCCCTCCTCGAGGGGGTCCCGGCCAAGGCGGCGACCAACCCTAGCCTCTCCGATGACTGACATTCTCGCGGGCGCGGACCGATGGATCCGCGAGGCCCTCGTCGCCGGCGGCCATGGGAAGGCCGTCGAGTGGTCCGACGTGGAGACGGCGAAGCTCGCTGGCGGCGGTTCGAGCGACCCACAGTTCGCCCAGACGCTCTCCCTGGCGAGCCGCTTCGCTCCCCGGGCAGCGCTCACGCCTTCGCCCGAGGCCCGCGCCGCAGCCGGCGCCATCGTGCCTGGGTGGAACCCGGAGCGCTGGACTGGGCTCGAGGCGGTTCGGGTCCGGTTGATCCTCGCCCGGGCCATGGCCGACGACGAGGGCCTCCCGGCGGCCATCGAGGAGGCCTTCCGCTACGCCGACGAGGGGGAGCTCTGCGCTCTCTACCGGAGCCTGCAGTTCCTGCCTGGGCCCGAGCGCTTCGCCTGGCGCTCCGGCGAGGGGTGCCGGACCAACATGATGAGCGTCTTCGAGGCGAACGGCTGCGACACCGCCTTCCCCGCTGCCAGCCTTGACGACATCGCATGGCGTCAGCTGTGCGTGAAGGCCCTCTTCATCGGGGCTCCCCTCTGGCGTGTATCGGGCTTCGACGGCCGGGTGGATGCGGAGCTCGGACGGATGGCGCTGGACCTGGTGGACGAGCGTCGGGCCGCGGGGCGGAGCATCAGCCCCGAGCTGTGGCTGTGCCTCAGCGGAGCGCCGACCGAGCGGGCGCTGGCCGCCCTGAACGCCGAGCTCGCCGGTAGCGATGAGCTTTCGAGCCGAGGCGCCGCATTGGCGCTGGGCCGGCTGGGCTGCCAGGATCGACTCAAGGAGCTCGAGGGCTCGACCGAGGGCGCCCTCCTGAAGACCGTTCAGCTCGCTCTCGATGGGCGCCACGAGCAGGCCGCCTTCGGCGCGGTCTCCATTCCCGAGGGCGCCACGCCCACAACCCCCACGGCCACGGCCGACTGACCCGCCGCTTCCCGCGCGCACCTCGACCCATGGACAAGGCACGCTTCTTCGATCCGCACGCGCACATGACGTCGCGGACCACCGACGACTACGAGCGCATGGCCGCCGCTGGCGTGAGAGCGCTGATCGAGCCCGCCTTCTGGCTGGGCCAGCCGCGCACCAACGTGGGGTCGTTCATCGACTACTACTCGAGCCTGGTGGGCTGGGAGCGCTTCCGGGCCTCCCAGTTCGGCATCACGCACTACTGCGCCATCGGCCTCAACTCCAAGGAAGCCAACGACGAGGGGCTCGCTCGCGAGGTGCTGGAGATCCTCCCGCGCTTCGCCCTGAAGGAGGGCGTGGTCGCCATCGGCGAGATCGGCTACGACGAGATCACCGAGGCGGAGGAGAAGGCCTACCAATGGCAGCTCCAGTTCGCCAAGGACCACGACATGGTCGTGATGGTCCACTCCCCGCACCGGGACAAGAAGCGCGGGATCATCCGGTCCCTCGACGTGGCGAAGGAGATCGGCATCGACATGGAGAAGCTGGTCATCGACCACAACAACGAGGAGACCGTCGAGGACGTCCTCGACGCGGGGGCGTGGGCGGCGTTCACGATCTATCCGCACACCAAGATGGGCTCCCAGCGGATGGTGGACCTCACCAAGAAGTACGGCGCCGAGCGCTTCATCGTCGACAGCTCCTGCGATTGGGGCGTCAGCGACCCGCTCTCGGTCCCCAAGACCGCGAAGATGATGCTCGACCAGGGGGTCTCTCCCGAGGCGGTGGAGCAGGCCACCTGGGGCAACGCGGCCAAGGCCTATGGCTACTCCGGGCAGATCGACATGGAGGCCCTCGGCGAGGCCGCCGTCGTGGATCAGCGTGAGCTGTTCAGCGACAACTCGGTCCTCCGTGGCCAGCCGGCCCGCGTGGACGGCGAGGTGCCGAACTGATGCCCCTCGGCCGCGGGCTGCGCGCCGCCGGTTGGGCGTTGGTCCCGGCGCTCTGGCTCGCGCTCTCCTCTGCCGGCTTCGGCCGGCAGGCGGGAGCCGGGGCCGAAGGGCCTGAGCCCTTCTCCGTGTTCTCGTTCTCCAGAGCGAGTCAGGTCTCCGTCGAGGGCGTCGAGGGCGTGGAGTGGCTGGTGCGACCGCTGGAGCTCGGCCGCTCGGTCCCCATCGCCACCGTGAACACCACGGACGGGGGCGAGCTCCAGTCCAGGGTCCTCCAAGGCCTGCGGTTGAGCGCGGTGGCGCTCCCCGAGGGCGTCGAGGTGGCCGCCCTCAGCGCGACCTTGTCCTGGCCGGGCGGAGGCCTGGGCGGCAGCAGTGCGCTCGGGGCTTCGACGCTGGTGCTCCCGGCCGGGGCCGTGGATCCGGCTCCGTCGCGGATCAACATGGTCCTCCACGCCCGGCTCGAGGCCGTGCAGGACGCCGCGGAGCTCGACCTGGAGGGGCCGATCCAGTGGCGGCTAGAGCTGGGCTCGGAGGAGACGGGGCGGCTCGACATGCTCAGCGACGTGGTCTCCCGCCTGGCGGTCCCGCTCCACGCGCCGGTGGGCCCGGCGCCGCGCGGTGGTGGGAAGCTCCGGGCCGCCGCATTCGCGGGCGGACGCACCGGGGACGATTTCGTGATGCTCGCCGTGCTCCCGCTCACCGGTCCGGACGCCGAGCCGGGAGCTCCTGGGCCGGCCAGGGTGGCACGGAGCGAGGACGGCGGGCGCAGCTGGGCCATCGGGGCGCTTCGGATCGCGGAACGGGAGGAGCCGTGGCCGGTCCCGATCGAGGGGCCTGCGCTCCTCTTCGACGGGCCCACGGCCACCTTCCGACTGCTCTGCAGGACGGCCAAGGGCCCCGGAGCATCGAAGGCCCATGGGGCATCAGGGACGGAGGAGCCCGGACTCGTGGTGCTCAGTAGCGCGGATGGTGGCCGCACGTGGGCGGCGCCGGTCCCCCTGGCCGTGCCGCGGGTCGGAGTCGACGCGGCCGGGAAGGAGCATGGTCTCTCCGGGCTGATCGTGCGCTCCTCGGGCGGTCGCGGACTCGCGGCCAGCACCGGCGAGTGGCTCTGGCCCCTGGAGGTCGCGGGTCCCGCCGCGGCCCAGCAGCGCTACGTCATGCTGCGGGAGGCCCGCCGCGGCGGGAGCTCGCTCACCACCCTCGGCCCTCGGGGTCACTCGGCGGCGTCCTTCGTGGAGCTCGGGGACGGAGCGATCCTGGCCTCCGCGGCCACCCTCCGTCAGGCCTCCCGGGAGCTGCGGCTCTGGCGCGAGATCGACGGGGCATGGAGGGCTCCCCTGCGACCGCCCGAACCCTCACTGCCCTGCGCGGACGGGGCGGCGGCCCTGATGCACGTGGGCCGGGAGCTCACCGGTTCCATGGACGGGCGCCTCGTCTCCGCCAACGCCGCCGTGCGCCGCAAGCCGCCCATGCGGATGTCGGTGCGGGGCTCGAACGACGGCGGCCAGCGGTGGCCGGCCGATCGGGAGGTGCTCCTGGACGATGGCAAGGCCGTGGGGGGGCCCGGGCTCGCCATGGCCGACGCCGACTCGGTGGGCGTGGTGTACCGCTCCAGCTCGGGCAGCGTGGTCTTCCAGTCGGTGCCCCTCGAGGAGCTGGTGGACCCGGTCGCCGGGGTCGGGAGCGTCACGGGCGGCCGCTGACCCCTCGCTGGGCCCCCGCTGGGCGGCAGCCCGCCCTCAGGTCGCTACGTGTGCCGTGGACGGCGCCAGCAGCCGCTCAGCATTCCCCGCGAACAGGGATCGCTGGTCGTCGGCCGAGAGGCCGAGCTCCTGGGCGATGGCGCGCCAGCGTTCGTGGCGCTCGTTCCTCCAGCCGGCCGGGAAGACGTTCGAGTCGGTGCCGAAGAGGACCCGCTCGGGGCCGAAGACATCCAGCGCCCGCGCCAGCACGTCAGTCAGGGAAGGGAAGTCCGGCTGGGTCTTGGTCCAGCTGTTGGTGGACGAGGTATCGGTGATGACGTTGGGGCACTGGGCCCCCGCGATCAGGGTCTCCCGCAGGAAGCCGGCCCCGAAGTGCGGGACACAGAACGTCAGGCCCGGGTGGCGGTTCGCCGCGGGGATGACGTCGAGGGGGTTGGCGTAGTTGAGGTCGTAGGGGCGCGGCAGGCCGAGCAGGTCACGCAGCTTCACCACCAGGATCCCGCAGTGAACGTAAGCCACGGCGCGGTGCTGCTCGAGGAGCTCGAGCACGGGGCGGGCGGCCTCGTCCGCCACGTGGTAGTGGTGCATGGCCGGGAACAGGAGCACGCCGCGGAACCCCTTCTGCTCCAGCAGCGGGCGCAGTCGGTCCGCAGCGCCGGGGGCCACCGGGTTACACACGGCGATCGGCACGAGCCGCCCGCCCGAGCCCGCGGCGGCCTCGGCGACCGCCGGGATCTCCTCGGGAGCGCTCGCGAAGGCGGCCAGGCGCTGGACCCCGTACCGGTCCATCTCCGCCAGCCATCGGTCCCGATGTGCCGCCACGGGTCCCTCGGGCAGCTCGAGGCCGGCCTTCGCGGCGGCCGCAGCGAGCTTCTCCTCGGGGGTGCCGGGGAGGGGGCTCTGCTGGGCGAGCGCGTCGAAGAAGGGGCGCGCGAAGAAGTGCGCGTGGAAGTCTGTGATCGGTTGGTCGGTCATTAGGATGTCGCCGCCGCTGGCGGGCCGCTGCCGACATCGTAGGTCAAGGACCGCCCCCTTCAGCAAACGCGCCCCGCTTCGTCGGCGCGCACGGGACGAATCCACGGATCATGAGCGAATCGGAGACAGCGTCGCGACAAAAGGTCGCCCTCATCACCGGCGGGAACCAGGGTATCGGGTTCGGCGTGGCTCGACTGCTTCACGCGGAGGGGTGGCGTGTTCACGTGACCTCCCGACAGGAGGGCAAGCGAGCCGAGCTGGAGATCGAGCTTGGGGCGGGAGCCGTGCGGGTCGGGGACCTGACCTCGGCGGAGGACGCCGGGCGGATCGTGCAGGAGGTTGTGGACGCAGAGGGCCGGCTCGACGCGGTGGTGCACTCGGTGGGCCCCTACCTCACCGCGCCGCTCACGGAGACCACCCCGGCCATGTTCGAGTCCATGTTCCAGGGGAACCTCATGACGGCGGTGCACGTGGCCGATGCCGCCCGGGAGCACATCCGGGCGAGCGCCGGGGCCTACGTATTCTTCGGTTGCTCGGGGCTGGAGCGCTGGCGCGCCCGCACGGTGACCACGGCTTACATCAGCGCCAAGGCTGCGCTGCTCGTTTTCATGCGGGGGCTGGCGCTGCAGGAGGCCCCCCATGGGGTCCGCGCCAACATGATCTCGCCCGGCTTCGTTCCCCATGATGGCGCGGCGCCCGACACGCTGTCCCCGGAGCTGCAGGCGAAGATCCCCCAGGGGCGCCCCGCAAGGATGGCGGAGGTGGCGGGGACCGCGCGCTGGCTCATCTCCGAGGAGTCAGGCCACATGATCGGCCAGAACCTCGAGGTCTCTGGCGGCTGGATGCTCTGAGACCCGCTCTCGCGGGCGCGTGCTCAGGCCAGGGACGCGGCCAGGTCGGAGAGCCTCGTCTCGGTGACCGAGTGCCTGAGGAAGGGGGCGACCTCGGCGCTCGGAATCGCGGCGTAGCGCCGGGTCTCCAGGTCGGGGTGGGGTACCACGATGCGGGCGCCCTCCCGCACGATCTGGTCCTGGATCAAGAGGATGTCGAGGTCGATGGCGACCGCCTCCGGCGTCGAGCGGTCCCGACCGAGGTGCCGCTCGATCTCTCCGAGTGCGGCCTTGATGGCGGCATGGGGCTCGGAGGTCCGCACGAGGACGGCGGCGTTGGAGTAGGGCCGCGGCTCCGCCTCGGTCGCAGAAGGCGAGGCCGTGGTCTCGCCGGGGCACTCGTCCCCGCGGCCTTCGGTCGCCGGTGGGCTGACGTACCGCGTGGAACGCGCGAGCAGGTCGTAGCGGAAGGAGATCTCCTCGATGGCCTCGTTGATCTTGCCCGGTCCGTCCGTGTTGGACCCGAGCCCGATCACCACAAGGCGGGCGTCGGGGCTGGTGTCGCGCCCGCGAGGAAATCGCTTCCGGCCCGGCTCGCTCATCTTCCCTCGTCGGTGTGATGGTCGGTGCGCCGTCGCTCGATCTCGATGCCGACGGCGTCGGTGCCAGGGACGGCCCCGGGCTTCTCCACGGAGAGGCGTACGGCGCGGGCGCCGAACTGGTCGAGGGCGATGGTCGCGAGCTCCTCGCCCAGGGTCTCGATGAGCTGGTGGGTCGACCGGCCGGCGTGCTCGCGGAAGGCCCGGGCCACCGCCGAGTAGTCGAGGGCGTCCGCGATGTCGTCCGAGGCGGCGGCTGCCCTGTGGCTCGTTTCCAGCCAGACGTCGATCCGGATCTCCTGCCGCTGGACCCGCTCGTGGGGATGGACCCCGATGAGCGACCAGGCCCGGAGATTACGGATCTTGACGATGTCCGGAGCGGGACCCGCTGCCGCCCCGGCGGAGGGGGGCGAGGTGTCCAGGGGAGAGGCGTGGAGCATGGCTCGCGGATGATACCGGGAGCGGGCCCTACCTGCGCGGCGCGAGGCTATAAGCTCCTCCCCATGAACGGCACGGTCACGATCTCCAGGCGAATCGAGTGGGACATGGCGCACCGGCTCGGCCCGCGCTGCACCACCAAGTGCAAGAACCTGCACGGACACCGCTATGTGGCCATCGCGACCCTGAGCGCCGAGACCACCGACGAGCTCGGCATGGTCCTCGACTTCGGGGACGCCTTCAGGGCGATGAAGGGCTTCGTGGACGGCCACCTGGACCACGCCTGCGTGGTCGATCGGGGGGACGCGGCGCTGCTGGAGTTCCTCGTGGCCCAGGGGGACAAGCGCTGTGAGGTGAGCTTCCCGACCACCGTCGAGAACCTGTGCGGGTGGTTGGCCGGCCGCTTTCAGGAGGAGTTCGACCGGCTCCCGGAGACCGCCGGCCGGGGGGTGAGGCTGGTGGGCCTGCGGGTGTTCGAGACGCCCAACTGTCACGCAGACTGGGCGCTGAAGGAATGAGCGCGCGGGCGGGGGTCGACCCGCGATCCTCGGACGCGGGGCCGGTCCTCGAGGCGCGCGCGGTCCGCAAGATCTTCCGGACCTTCGAGAGGGCGCCCGGACTGAGGGGGCTCATCAAGAACTTCGTGGCCCGTGATCACGTGGACATCGCGGCGCTGGACGGGGTGGATCTGCGGGTGGAGCGCGGCGAGAGCGTCGGGTTGATCGGCGCCAACGGCGCGGGCAAGACCACGCTGGTCAAGATCCTCGCGGGCATCGTGCCGGCGTCCTCGGGGGAGGCGCGGCTGCTCGGCAGGGACTCCTTCGATCTGCGGGACGCGGAGAAGCGGCGCCTGGCCCTGGTGATGGGCCAGAAGAGCCAGCTGTGGTGGGACCTCCCCCCGATCGACTCGTTCCGCCTGCTGAAGGAGATCTACGGGGTGAGTGACGCCGACTTCGGCGAGCGCCTGAACCGGTTCGCGTCGATGCTCGAGGTGGAGGACAGGCTCAAGATCCAGCTCCGCCAGCTGTCCCTCGGACAGCGGATGAAGATGGAGATCATCGGAGCCTTCCTTCACTCGCCGGAGGTGGTGTTCCTCGACGAGCCCACGATCGGCCTCGACCTCATCTCCAGGGAGACGATCCGAAGGTTTCTGATCGGGCTCTCCGAGGATCGGGCCGCCACCTTCGTGCTGACCAGCCATGACCTCGAGGACATCGAGGAGACGTGCCGGCGGATCGTCGTGCTCGATCAGGGCAAGGTCGCCTTCGACGGCGGCCTCACGGATCTCTCCCGCCGGGTGACCGGGAAGCGGGCGGTGGAGGTGCACGTGCACCCCGGCGCGCGCATCGACGAGGGGGCCCTGGCCGCGGAGCTGTCGGGGCTGGGCGCGGAGGTCTCGGGTCGCAGCGCGGGGTCGCTGACGGTGCTCGTCTCCGCCGACCGGCTGGCAGCGCTCGTGCCCAGGCTCTTCACCCTGCTCGACGTGAAGGACCTCTCCGTGGAGCGGCAGCCCCTGGAGCATCTGATCCGTGAGATCTACCGAAGGGGGGTCGACGGGCCGTCCGGGGGGGCGGGATGAGCGCCGCCGCGGCGCGCGGGCCGCTCCTGCTGCTGCGGATGGTGGCCTACGAGTTCCGCAAGCGGATCCAGTTCCGCGCGGGCTTCGTGGTGCGGGAGGTGCTCAACGGCACGGTCGAGCCCCTGGTCATGCTCTTCGTCTACACGGCGCTCTACGGCAGCGCGGCGTCGTTGGCGGGCGGGGCCACGGAGGGCGACGAGGTGGCCCTGGGAGGGTGGACCTATCGCGAGATCATCCAGTACGTCGCAGGGCTCGTGGTGGTCCGCAAGCTCGTGTTCCACAACCGCGCGTTGGACCTGGCGCCGGAGATCTTCGAGGGGCGTGTGACGAAGTACCTCGTGATGCCCTTCCGCTTCTTCGTTCTGCTCCAGGGGCGCTTCCTGCAGTTCACCCTCATGCAGCTGGCCGTCGCGACGCTGGCGTGGTGCATCGGGTATGCGCTGGCGCCTGAGTACTGGCTCGTACCCGTGAGCGCCGCGGCGACCCTCCAGGCGGTCACGCTGGTGCTCATGGGGAGCTACTGTTGCTTCCTGGTGTTCTTCATCCTGAACGCCATGGCCTTCTGGCTGGACGTGATCTGGAGCCTGCTCGTGATGGCGTGGTTCGTGATCGGCTTCACTGGCGGCGCCCTCGTCCCGGTCTCCCAGATGCCCGAGGGCATGTACGAGGTCCTCTCCTACGGCTTCCCGTACTGGATGATCACGGCGCCCATCGAGCTGCTCATGGGGCGCCTGGGGGCGGGTGACTTTCTCCACGGTGCGGCACTCGTGGGGGGGCAGCTCCTCGCGCTGGACCTCCTCCGTCGCTGGGTCTGGCGCCGCGGGCTTGCGCGTTACGTGGGAGCGGGAATGTGAGCACCTCACCCCCCCAAAGCTCAGGCGCCGGGCTCCTCGGGAGGCTCCGCTGGGGTCTCGGCGTCGAGCGGCAGTACGTGCGGATCGGCTTCGTTCGAAAGAGCCAGTTCCGGGTGGAGTTCGTGAACCAGGTGCTGATGGACCTGTGCTTCTACGCGTCGTTCATCCTGACCTTCGACATCCTGTACGGGCTGGGTGGCGAGGGGCGCCTCAACCTCGGGGGCTGGACCCACGAGGAGATGCGCGTGTACCTGGGCATGGTCTTCGTCGCGGACGGGCTCTTCATGACCTTCCTCGGTCAGCAGTGGCACTTCGGACAGGACCTGAAGAACGGCAACCTGGACTCCATCCGGGTGCGTCCGGGTTCCACCGCGTTCCTGTACTTCTTCCAGCGCTTCAGCCCCGAGGGGCTGACGAACCTGCTCTTCGGCTTGGGCTGGCTGGCCTACGCCCTCGTGGGGGTTGTGCCGGAGCAGACGGCGGCGCTGACGTTGCTCTGGTCCCTCCCCTGCGCCGTCGCGGTCATCGCGTGGTCCCAGGTGTTCCTGATGCTCTCCTACAACGTGGTGGAGTTCTGGCTGCTGAACTCGGACGTGGGGCACCTCGTCTCCATGCTGCTCTCGAACTTCGGTGAGCGTCCCCTGGAGGTCTACCCCTCGGCCATCGGGCGGCTGCTTAAGTTCGTGTTGCCCGTTGCCGGGATGGCGTGGTTCCCCGCCTCGCTGGTACTCGGCCGGCTCGACGCGGGCTTCGCCCTCGCCTACCCGTTCCTCCTGCTGGGCTTCGCCGTGGTCGTGCTGCGCATCTTCCGACGAGGGCTGCGCCGCTACGAATCAGCGATGGGCTGACGCCACCTGGACCCCGTGGGGCTGCGGCTGCTTGAGGTCCATGGCGATGGTCGCCTCGAGGTCCGGGATCTGGCTGAGCAGGACCTTGGCGCTGCCCTCACGCAGGCTGATCTCCACCTCGAGCTGGGCCGGGTCGTCGATGCTGGCGCCGGTGGATGTCAGGTAGCCATGCACGGCGTCGGAGACGAAGTCGGGGTACATGCGGACGAGCTCGATCAGTTCCGCCTCGCCCATGGAGGCCGCGGCGGCGCCGCGCCAGCTGGCGGGGGCGGCGTCCAGGCCTGCGGCGTCGAGGATCCAGCTCGAGGGAACACGAGAGAGGTCCTGCTGCTCCGCGCGGAGGCAGAGCTCCTGAAGCCCTTCGTATCCCTGTCGGTCGACGATCCGAGCCACGGCGAGGTAGGCGAGGCCGTAGAAGCCGCGCTTCGCGCCGCTCTCGAGCTTCGTGGAGGAGAGGCCCGCCGCGAGGCGGAAGACGTCCATGGGGTCGGTGCCGTCGGCCTCACCCTTGAGCCGGATGCAGGCGGACCAGCCGGTGCGGGGCGCGCCGACGGGGCATGACCGAGCGCTCGGCATCACGTCGACCTGGAGCGAGACCCCGCCAGTGGCCAGGCAGGCGCTCGAGAGCCGACCGGCGCGGAGGCGCGACGCGCCGCTCTCGCAGAGGGAGCCGGAGACGTGATCGGCGAGGCCCTCTTCCATGGAGCCAGGGAGGAGGCCCCAGCTCTCGCCGAGGGCGGCGTGGGTGAGCTCGTGGGCCAGGGTGCGCTCGATGTGGTCCGCGTGGCGGGACAGCATGATCCGCTGGTGGGTCGGGGACCAGAGGCCCTCCGCGTCGGTGCTGGCCTCGGTCGCGTTCATGTACAGGCTGGGGGTGTCCTGGATCCAGACGTCGAGGTCGTCGAAGGAGGTGTCAGGGAGCAGCCCGAGCAGCTCAGGCTGGAGTCTGGCCAGCAGGCCCTCGACGCGCTGGGCCTCCGTGGGGTCCGCCGCGAGGACGCGGCCGCCATCGAAGGCGAGTACCGAGGAGGGCGGCGCCGCCATGCAGGAGAGGAGCAGGACTCCGGCGACGCCGGCGGCGGGAAAGGCGAGGTGTCTCGTGAGGTGTGCGGTCTTCACCCCAAAAAGTACCCCGCTCACCTGGGGGCCTGCGGGGCCGCAATGGCGAGGTGCGCCGGATCAGGACAGGAGCGCCCCGCATCCGCCGCCAGGGGCGGTGATGCGGGGCGCATCGTGTGGCCCCTGACTCGAATCGGGGCTGGCCTCGGGGTCTACGCCTCGGCCGCGGAAGGCGCGTCCGTCTCGATCGGGGGCCGTGGCGCGGCCTCGGCGGCGCCGCGGGCTCGCTCCCCCTGGAGGTCTGACGGGCGGTCTGGGGCCTGGAGCCCCAGGGGGGCCGGGAATCCCTCAAGCTGCAGGCACCAGGGGGTGTCCTCCACGAACGCGTCGATGACGAATTGGAACGGGCGTCCGGGCTCGTGGATGAGGAGGGTGCCCATCTCGGACGGCCCGCCGGAGGCGTAGGTGCCGAGGATGACCTGGTCGATGGGGTCGTAGATCGAGACGTCCACGTCGCCAAAGGGGGCGTGTGCCTCGAGGTAGAAGCGCAGCTCCATGGGCTCACAGGCCTCGAACTCCAGGTGATCCACGACGTCGAATCCGATGGCCTGGACATGGCCCTCGACGGTGAGGAAGGTCGTCGAGTCGGTGATTGCGACGAAGTCTGCCAGGCTGGGGGTGTCGTTCGGCTCCAGCTCGACGAAGGAGTCGGGGCTCGGGAGGTACGGGCCGATATGGACCTGATCGCAGGCGGGTGCGAGGGCGGCCACGAGACCGGCGAGAATCAGGCGGAACGGGGATAGGGTCGCTTGCATGGGGTCACCTCCAGGGTTGGGTCGCCGCGGGGAGGGGCCCGCGGTAGGACTCCGAGGGCAAGGGCCGTGCCAGGGGCCAGGGGCGCGCGCCTGGGGGCGGGGAGCAGGCCCCGTGGGCACGCCCGAGGGGGGGAGGGTCCCCGGGGAGGGACAGCTGTCTTCGATTCAGGTCACCGATCCGTGTCGCTGGATGGGGGCTGGGACCATGCGCTCGGAGGCCGTTGCTGGCATCATGCGCCGCGCCCATGTCCATCACCCGCCACCAGTCACGACCCAGCGCCGAGGATGGCCCCGACGGGGCTGATCCGGAGGCCCCCAAGCTCCACGTCGTCACCTTCGGGTGCCAGATGAACAAGTACGACTCGGAGCTGGTGGAGGGCCGCTTCCTCAAGGAGGGCTACCAGACCACCGGGGAGATGGAGGAGGCGGACGTTGTGCTCTTCAACACCTGCTCGGTCCGCGATCACGCCGAGGAGCGGACGTGGTCCTGGGTGGGCGAGCTCAAGCGCGCAAAGGAGCAGCGCCCTGACCTCGTCGTGGGCGTCATGGGCTGCATGGCCCAGCGCGTCGAGGAGGAGGTCTTCAAGCGGGCGGGCCACGTGGATCTCGTGGCGGGGACGCGCCAGTTTCACCTGCTGCCGAAGATGGTCCAGGAGCTCCAGGAGCGCCGGCAGGCGCCGGACCGGTTCGCCCGCCGGGAGCGCCAGCTGCTCGCCACCGACATGTCCGAGGACGTGGTCGTGGACCGCGCTGGTGAGGAGTATGCCGGCGGGCGTCACGCCTACCTCGCGGTCATGCGGGGCTGCGACCTCAACTGCACCTACTGCATCGTGCCGACGACGCGAGGGCGCGTGCGCTCCAGGCCCATCGACGAGCTGGTCCGAGAGGCCGAGTGGTACGCGAGTCAGGGGGTCCAGGTGCTGACCCTGCTGGGGCAGACGATCAACAGCTATGGCGAGGACATGGGGCGGCCGGAGCCCGGAGCCCCGGCGATGCGTGGCCGCCAGGGCCGGCCGAGCCTCGCGGACCTGCTCGAGCGCCTGCAGGGCGTCGAGGGGCTGGAGCGAATCCGGCTCATCACCCTCCACCCGAGCTACGTGACCCGACCCTTCGCCGAGGCCATCCGCGATTACGACAAGGTCGAGCGCTTCCTGCCCCTCCCCGCGCAGGCGGGTTCGGACGAGGTCCTCAAGCGCATGAAGCGCGGGTATACGCTGGACCTGTACCGGCGCCGTGCAGATCTCCTGCGGGAGATTGTCCCGGACATCGAGCTGGGGAGCGACTGGATCGTCGGCTTCTGCGGTGAGACGGACGAGGACTTCGACGGCTCCGAGCGCTTCCTCGAGGAGCAGGGCTTCCTCGTGAACTACGTCTTCAAGTACGACCCGCGGCCGACCACCCGCGCGGACGAGCGCCTCGTGGATGATGTGGCTGAGGCGGTGAAGAAAGAGCGCAACCAGCGGCTCTTGCGGGTCGCGGAGCGGACCCAACGCCTCCGCCTCCAGCGCTACGTGGGGCAGTCCGTGCCTGTCTTCGTCGAGTCCGCGTCCGAGCGAGACGAACGAATGCTCCTCGGGAAGACGCCCTGGGGGATGCCCGTCTCCTTCAAGGGGGCGAGCAGCCTCGTCGGCACCCACGTGCACGCCACCGTGGACGAGACGACGTCCTACGGGATGTCGGCGAGGCTCGTCTGAGTCCGGGCTGCCTGCCGGGGGCACCCGCCGCCGGGATCAGAAGGCGAAGTAGATATAGGGGGCGGGGTCCGCGGTGATCCAGGGGAGCGCCAGGCCCACCGCTGCGCCGAGGGTCAGACCGAAGAGGGGCCCGGGGAGCGCCGCCCATCGCCGAGAGAGCTCCGCGCGCTGCCAGGCCACGTGGACCGCGAAGGCTCCCACCAGCACCGGCGCGATCCACGGGGGGATGGGGACGGCGCCGGTTGAGGGCGGCAGCGCGGTGGAGAACATGGCTCCCAGCAGCGACGCCGCGCCCTCCAGGTCCGGAGAGCGGAAGATGACCATGCTGACCATCCAGACCAGGTTGACGTAGATCAGGGCGGGGATCATCGGCAGGCGCGCCAGGGCCCCGCCGAGGCGCGTCCGCTCCAGGGCCACGAAGGCTCCGTGGATGCAGCCCCAGAGGACGAATGTCCACGCCGCTCCGTGCCAGAGGCCGGAGACCAGGAACACGATGAAGAGGTTGAGGGCGCTGCGGCCGGGCCCGCGACGGTTCCCGCCGAGGGGGAAGTAGAGGTACTCCCTGAACCAGCGGCCGAGGGTGATGTGCCAGTGGGTCCAGAAGCTCCCCACGCTGCGCGTGAGGTAGGGCGCCCGGAAGTTGGTGGGGAGCGTGTATCCGAGCAGGGCGGCGCAGGCGATGGCCATGTCCGTGTAGCCAGAGAAGTCGCAGTAGATCTGGGCCGCGAAGGCCGCGGCGCTGAGCCAGGCCCCGGCGGCGCCCACCGCGTCCGGCGCCTGGTGGACCGCGTCCACGTAGGGGCTCAGGGTGTCGGAGAGGCAGGACTTCTTCACGAAGCCCACGAAGAAGAGCACCAGGGCCGCGCGGACATCCACCGAGCCCCAGCGCGGTCGCGCGGCGAGCTGGGGGAGGAACTCCTTGGCGAGCACGATGGGGCCCGCCACCAGCTGGGGAAAGAAGGCGACGAACAGCGCCAGGTCCAGGGGGCTCCTCGCAGGCGCGAGCTGCCGGCGATAGATGTCGAGGGAGTAGGAGAGCGTCTGGAAGGTGTAGAAGCTGATCCCCACCGGGAGCACGAGGTTCAGCACCGGCAGGCTGGAGCCGATCCCCAGCCAGGTCAGGAGTTCGTTGAGGGACCCTGCGAAGAAGTCGTAGTACTTGAAGGTGACGAGGATCCCCAGGTTCACCACGAGGCTCAGGATCAGCCACGCACGCCGTCGGGGTTGGCTGTCTCCCGCCGCGTGGATCTGCTGCCCGGCGAGGCCGTCCACGAGGGTGGAGAGGAGGATGAGCCCGAGGAAGCGCCAATCCCAGGCGGCATAGAACCCGTAGCTCGCGAGGAGCAGGAAGGCCTTCCTCGCGCCGTTGCGGCGCAGGGCCCAGCTCACGGCCAGGACGAGCCCGAAGAAGGCCAGGAAGCGGAATTCGACGAAGAGCACGGTGGGTCAGCGCTTGCGCGCGGAGGCTCCTTGGGCGTCGAGGAGGCGCGCGAACTCCCGCGCGAAGAGCCGTGACCAGACCTCGGCCCCCTCGGCGTTGAGGTGGCTGAAGTCCCAGCGGAGCTCGATCGGGTTCAGCTCGGGGTAGCGGTCGGGCAGGTGGAAGCGCAGCACCTCGCCCGCCGAGCCCTGGGCATCGAGGGCGGCCATCTGCGGGCTGGAGAGGCCGCGGGGGGCCACGTAGAGGAGCGGCTGGGCGCCAGCGGCGCGGACGTCCCCGAGCAGGGACTCCAGCGCAGCCAGGTCGTATCCACCGGCGAGGGGGCCCGCTTCGGCTTCGGCTGCGGTGATGCCGGCCAGTCGGTCGGCCCACTCGCCGCCCTTCTCCAGGAAGTCCTCGTGAGCGCGGCGAACGCCCGGCTGGGCGTCGAGCCCGATGTCCACCCAGCCGTCGTGGCGGGCGAGGTCCTCTTTGGACGGACGGGCTTCCTCGGCCCGTCCCAGGAGCTCGTTCACGATCTCCGGCCCCCGTCCCAGGGCGCTGGCGCGCCAGAGCCAGAGGTCGAGGTGCTCCTTCGCCAAGGCGAGCCGCCAGTCGTATCGTCCCAGCCAGTCCTCGTCATACTCCTCTTGCTTGTAGGCGGGGGGGGCCTCCACGAGCGGGAGCCCATCAATGGCATCGAGGGTGGAGCGCGCATCGTGCCAGTGAACGTAGCGAGGGTTCCGAACGTCCGGGTACCAGAGGAGCGGGTCGAAGAGCGGCTCCTCGTAGAGCACCCAGGCGAGCCGCGCGGGCTCCTCGTCGAGCACCCTGCGGAGCACGTGGGCCGCCTCGAAGCTGCCCATCCCTCCGACGCCGAGGTTGAGCGCGCGGACTCCGGGGTGCCCCAGGCGTTCGAGCTCGTCGGAGAAGACCTCCGGGCGGAGCCCGTACATTGTGGCGCTGGACCCGACGAAGAGCACGTCGTAGTCGTCCGCGTGCTCCAGGGCGAACTCCACCTTGGCGCGCAGCCCGGCGGCGGCCGGCAGCGGCGCCAGGGTCACCATGGCCTGGTTGACGGCGACGAGGCCGACGCCGAAGGCCAGGATGGAGAGCGGAGCTCGCATGGGTTCAGAGGATAGCTCCAGGTCTCTCCATCCCGAAGCGCCCTGTCCTGACTCAGGGGGCCTCGCCGAGGACGGCGTCCACGTGGAGGCGGAAGTCGTCCAGAGGGTCTGGCAGCGGCGGGGAACCCTCGGTGCTCCCCTCAGGGATGGCGGCTCGGATCTCCATCGCACGGGCCCTGATGGCGAGCAACTCCTGGTCGCGGAGGAGCGGCGCGGCCGCCCCGTCGGCCCCGGGGGAGAGCCCGAGGGCCTCGCTCACCTGTCCCACCGTGACCTCTTCCCGGAGCAGTTGCCGCCAGAGGCCCGCGAGGGCATCAGCCACCTCGCCTTGCTGGTCCTCGGGCAGGGTCGAGGCGGGGAGGTCGCGCTCCAGGATCTGCAGCAGGCGGAGGGAGGTCAGGCACGGGGTCTGCAGGAGCCCGTTGACCGAAGAGATGACCTGAGCCGGCGTGAGCTCTCCGCCATGGTGAGCCGCCTCGACCCGGAGGAGCTGCTTCTCGATGAGTTGGCGTGTCTCCGCCTCGAGGCCGGAGGTCGCGACGCCGTTCCTGGCCGCCGCGAGGGCCATGTCGCCGGAGGAGGCCTTCAGCAGCCTCATCCCCAGCCACGCCGCGACGACGGCGCCGAGGATGGCCACCGCCGTCAGGATGCAGCCGGCGGAGCGGGGGTTGAGGCTCGCGGGGCCCTCGGCAGTCTGCGGCTGGGGAGTCATGTGGTGGTCAAGGGCGGGAGGGGTGGCCAGCGTGCCGGGCACCGCCGCTGATTAGCTCAGCCCAGGAGATCCGCGACCGTCTCGCGCTCGCCCTGGAGCTCGGCCACGCTGGCCGTGATCTTCTCGGTCAGGAAGGCGTCGAGGTCAAGGCCCTGAACGATCTCGTAGCCGCCCGCGCCGTCGCTGCGGACGGGGAAGGACGAGATCAGTCCCTCGGCCACGCCGTAGCTGCCGTCCGAGGGGACACACACCGAGTTCCAGTGCCCGTCGGGCGTGGCCTCGACTAGGTCTCGGACGTGGTCGATAAGGCCGTTCGCCGCCGAGGCGGCGCTGGAGAGGCCGCGGGCGGCGATGATCGCCGCGCCGCGCTTCTGGACGGTGGTGAAGAAGTCGCCCTTGAGCCACTCGTGGTCAGTGATGACCTCGTGGGCGGGCTTGCCGCCGATGGTCGTGTTGCGGAAGTCGGGGACCTGGGTGGCCGAGTGGTTGCCCCAGATGAGCATGTTCTCGACCTGGTCGATGGCGACCCCGGCCTTGCGGGCCAGCTGGTTCTGCGCGCGGTTCTGGTCGAGGCGCGTCATGGCGGTGAAGCGCTCGTTGGGCACGTCGGCCGCGGCGTGCATGGCGATCAGCGCGTTCGTGTTGCAGGGGTTCCCAACGACGGCCACGCGGACGTCGTCCGAGGAGTGGTCGTTGATGGCCTTGCCCTGCCCGACGAAGATCGGGCCGTTCTCCTTGATGAGATCGCCACGCTCCATGCCAGCGCCGCGCGGCTTGGCGCCCACGAGCAGCGCCCAGTTGGCGTCCTTGAAGCCCTCGTCGAGGTCGCTCGTCAGCACCATGTCCTGGAGCAGCGGGAAGGCGCAGTCCTCGAGCTCCATGGCGACCCCCGAGAGCGCCGACATCGCCTTCTCGTGCGGGATCTCGATCATCCGGAGCACGACCGGCTGGTCGGGCCCGAACATCTGTCCGCTGGCGATGCGGGGGAGCAGGGCGTAACCAATCTGACCGGCCGCTCCGGTGACGGCGACGTGGATGGGCTTCTTGGACATGGATCGATGTGGGGCTGGGGTCGAGCGCGTCAATTGGGGACACCCTGGGGGAGCAGCGCGTGGCCGGTCTCGTGGCCCCAGGGGAGGTTTCGAGGGCAAGAATTCTGCCGACCAGCCGGCCCCATGGGCAGCGCGATCCCGGAAAGACGCCAGGTGCTCCGCCATCGGGGGCGACGGATCGGGGGAGATCCCCTCGGATGTCGCGTTCGGTGTTCTACGATCAGGAGTGAGCGACGCGCGCTCGACGCCATGAACGGAGTGACCCCTTCCATCGACCCGGCCCAGGTCCGCGAGCTGCTCGAGGGGCTCGGGGAGGAGGCCCGGCGCTTCCGGTACGAGGTCGCCCCCAACCCCTGCGTCGGTGCGGCGGTCCTGTCCGGGGGGCAAGTGATCGGGCGCGGCTTCCATCGGGTCTGGGGCGGGCCCCACGCGGAGGTCGAGGCCATCGCCCAGGCGGATGGGAGCGGCGTGCCCAGGGAGCGCTGGGACACCCTCGTGGTCACCCTCGAGCCGTGCAGCTCGACGGGCAAGACGGGACCCTGCGTGCAGGCCATCCTCGACGCTGGGATCCCCTACGTCGTGGTCGGCGCGACGGACCCGGACCCGAGGCACCGAGGCGAGGGGTTGGAGCAGCTCCGAGCCGCCGGTGTCGAGGTCATGGTGGACCCGGTGCCCGCTCCGCTCGAGCGAGTGGCGCCTCACTTCCTGCGCTGGAGCGACCGGGACAGGATTCGCCGTCCGCGGCCGTGGACGGTGGCGAAGTGGGCCCAGACGCTCACCGGGCAGCTCTCGCCCCCTACGAACGTGGGCGACGGCCGCTGGATCTCCTGCGGCGCCTCCCTGGAGGAGGTGCAGTTCCTCCGAGGGCATGTGGACGCCATCATCACCGGCGTCGGGACGATCCTCGCGGACGATCCGCGGCTCACCCTGCGGCGCTCGTCGTCGCCCATGACGGCGGACGGGCTGCGGACGCTCCCCCTCGGCGACTCGGTCGAGGGGCCCAGCGCGACCGTGGCCCCGGCGCGGGTCATTCTGGACTCCTGGCTTCGGACCCCACCGGAGGCCCGGGTCTTCGCTGCGCTGGAGGGCGGCGAGCGCGGCGGTGAGGTCCACGTGGTCACGCTCCCCGGGGCGGACCCCATCCGTCGACGCGCCCTAGAGGCCGCGGGCGCCAAGATTCACTCGGTAAGGGGTGCCAAGCGGCAGTCCCTGGACCTGCGGTCGGCCTGGGCATGGCTCTGGGAGCAGGGCTTCCGGCGGGTGATGCTGGAGAGCGGGCCGACCCTGCTCAGGAACGCCCTCGAGGCGGGCTTCGTGGATCAGGTCCGGGTGTACACCGGGAGTGTCCGCGGCGGGGAAGGTGAATCCCTGGCTGGCTGGTTGGTGGAGGCCCCCCTGGAGGAGCGCCTGCACCGTGAGTCGGGAAGCGATGCGGTCCTCGAGGCCTTCCACGGCTGAGGCGTGGTCGCTGCGCAGGAAGGCGAAGGGGGCCAACCAGGGGGCGGTGAGGCTGGACATGATCCGGGCCCTCGTCGAGGGGTGCGAGCGCGAGCGCTCCGGGTCGTCGGGGCGCTGAGCCTCACGGCGCTGGTTGGCTGCCAGGGTCCGAGGCCGATCCCGCGACCCGCTCCGGTCGCGCCGGCCGCCTCGGAGGCGATGCTCGAGGCGTGGACTCTCTCGCGGACCGAGGGCTTCGAGCGGGGCGCGGAGGACTTCTGCCGGGCGGTGGAGAGCGCTCGGCTCGCCGCCCAGCTCGCGCCCGACTGGGCCGCCCCCGAGCGATTCCTGGATCGCTGGCTCCACCGGGCGAGCCTCACGCTGCCCGATCGGTACGCGGCGCACCTGGGCGCCGCGGAGGCTGGCGACGCCAGGGCCGCCTACCTCGCGGCCCGGCTCGAGCAGACCGGCGCGAGCGAGGGCCTGCGCCAGGCCGCGACCCTGGACCCCTCGCTCGCATGGGCGTGGCATGGGCTCGCGTGGAACGCGCGCACCGATCGGCGGCTGGACGATGCGGTGGCGGACGGGCGCGTCGCCCTCGGCCTGGCTCGAGACCCCTCCGAGCTGGCCCTGTTCACCTGGGCGCTGATGACCTACCTCGAGGCGCGGGAGGACCGCGACGAGGCCTTGAAGGTCGCACGGTCCTCGCTGGCGGTGTCCGGCGCGTTGGCCCTGCGCAGGCCCGAACGGGCGATGGTGGAGGCGTTGGCGACTCGCTTGCTCCTCAAGGACAAGGACCCGAGGGGGCAGGCGGCCGGGGTGCGACAGGCCATTGCGCTGCTCTCTGGGCCGTGGCTCACCTTCCGCGAGCAGCTCGACCTCGTCGAGGACCTCACGGGCGTCGAGCGGGGCCTGGTCTCCAAGGAAGAGGTGGAACTGGCGCTCGCCCAGGGGATCGCGCTTCGCGAGGGCGAGGATCGCGCCGCCGCGCAGGGCCTCTTGGGGTCCCTGCGCCGGGGTGAGGCGGAGCGCCGGGGGGCTCCCGGCTGGCGGCCGCGGCTCGTGGAGGCGTTCGGTGAGGGTCCGAGCCTGGCGGCGACCCTCGCGGTGCTGGAGGCCTGGTGTGCGGACCTGCCGCCGGACCTGCTCGGTCCACAGGGGGCGCCGCTCCGGCCCGAGCTCGCGTCCCTCGTTCGTGCGCTGCGGGGCCTCGCGGAGTCCGGCGCGACCCTGGAGGGATCCAGGGACGTTGGAGAACGGCTGCTCGAGGCCGGGTGGTTCGGCGAGGCCCTGGCGTGGTCGGCGCGAATGGCGGAGCGCGACGGGGAGGGGGCCCGTGAGCTCGAGGTGGAGGCGCTACGGGGTCGGGCGGCCATGGGCGCGCTCTTGAACCTCGGACTGCGCCTCGACGCCCAGGCTGCGTTCGCCTCGGCGGGCTCGAGCCCGGGGAAGATCACGAGCGCGTCCGAGCTCCACGACGAGGTGGCGAGGATCCTGGCGCGCTGCGGGTGGCTGGAGATCCCGGACGGCGGGCTCGGGTCGCCGGTGATCGGCTACGGCCCCGCCGGCAGCCTCGTCCATCCAGGCCCGAGGTTCAGTCAGGAGGACAGCGAGCTGGGCCGTGGGGAGCGTGGCTCCGAGGTGCCGGGGCTCGCGGCGGCCTTCGAGGCCATGGGCCGGTTCGCCCTGGTGGGGAGAGGAGCGGGGCAGGGCGGGCCCGACGCCACGGTCCTGCGCCGGGTCGCCGTGCGGTCGCGCGAGGGCGAGCTCCTCGGCCGTCCCTTCAAGGGCACCGCGGTCTGGTGCCAGGGCGCCGATGTGCCCGGCAGGATCACGCGCCGCGGCGGCGCGATCTCCGGCGCGGCCCTCCACGAGGGCTACTACGTCGATCTCGAGGTGGTGGCCGGGGAGCGGGAACACTGGCGCGCCCTGCTCGAGACCTTCCGCCTCCCGGATGGCTCCCTGGACGACGACGCTGTGGCGATGGCCCTCGCGGTCCCTGCGCCCTCGCCGGCGCCGGCCACGGGGCTGGAGCCGGCGCTGGGTGCGGCGGATCGCATGCGACTGGCCATCATGTGCGACACCGCCGTGGGGATCGCGAGCGTCCCCTCTCTGGCGGCGCTCTGCGAGGGGGTGGCCATTCACGAGGAGGCTCACCTGTGCGATCGGAGGGATTGGTACCCGCTGTCCACGATGCGGGTGCTGTCCCTGGTGGGCTTCGCCGCGCGCCATGGCTTCTCAGGGGGCCGGATCTCGGAGGCCCTCGAGGAGCGCGCGCAACTGGTCGCGCTCGCGGTGCTCGACGACCCGCGGCCGCTCTGGGTGGACCTGCTGGACGCGGCGGACCGCAACTTGGGGGGCGGCGGCGCGCCCCACGGGGCCGCGTATCGGCGGCTGCTCGGGCGACTCATCTCCCGCCTGCAGCGGGAGGCGGAGGCGGGGGGCTGGGCGTCAGTTCCGGGGGCCGGGGCGCGCTGGATCGACCGACTCCACCTGATGGAGGCGGACGAGTTGAGGTCGCTGGCGCTGCGGGAGGCCCGGGCCGAGGGCCTCGTGCGCTGAGGCCAGCGCTCAGCCGCGCATGGCGGCCTTGACCAGGGCCTCGAGGTCCGCGCCTTCGACCTGCTTGAGCGCCTTGTCCACCGCCTTGGCGGCCTCCTTCTCCGAGTAGCCGATGGAGACCAGGGCAGAGATCGCGTCCGCCTCGACCGACGCCGTGGCGGGCTGCTCCGGCGAGGGTGCCGGGGCGGTGACCGCGCTCCCGGCCAGGCTGGCCAGGAGAGGGGTCTTGTCCCGCAGGTCCAGCATGAGCTGCTCGGCGGTCTTCTTTCCCACTCCCTTGATGGCGGTGAAGGCGGACAGATCCTCGCGCTGCACGGCGGCCACGAGGTCACTGGGCCCGAGCCCGGAGAGGATCCCGAGCGCCATGCCCGGGCCGACGCCGCGCACCCGGAGGAGGACCCTGAAGAGATTCCGGTCCTGCCGCCTCGCGAAGCCGTACAGGGTCTGAGCGTCCTCCCGCACCACGAGGTGTGCGAAGACGGTGGCCTGCTGGCCGACCTCGGGAAAGGCGGCGCCGATGGGAGCCAGCAGCTCAAAACCAACGCCGGCGGCGTCGATCACGACACTCGCCGGCGTTCGGTCCGAGACGGTGCCTGAGATGAACTCGTACACGCGTCAGTCAGCTCCTGATCAGTCGTCGCCCTTGAGGGAGAGGCCGTACTCGGCCAGCCGGTTGCGCAGCTCGAGCAAGGAGGTGACCCCGAAGTTCGGCATGCCGAGCAGCTCTTCCTCGGAGTGCGCGGTCACGTCGCCGAGGGTGAGGCACCCGATGTTCTCGACCGTCCGTCGCGCCCGGATCGAGAGCTTGAGCTCGCTGATCGGCTTGTTGCGGGGGTCGTTCGGGTCGAGGTCGCGGCCCTCCTGGGCCGTGCGCGCCTTGGCGATGCTGGCCACCGCCTCCTCGCGGGCCATGCCGAGGCGGAGCCCCTTGCTGGCGAGGATCTCCTTGATCTCTGTCAGCGAGGTCTCGCCGAAGTTCTTGTAGCTCAGGAGCTCCGACTCGGTCTTCTTGACCAGGTCGCCCAGGGTCATGATGTCCATCTTGTTCAGGCAGTTACGGGCCCGGACGGACAGCTCGAAGTCGGTGATCGGGATGCGGAGGATCTGGTTGAGGCGGTCCTCCTTCTTCTCGAGGTCCTCGTCGTAGAACATCGACATCCCGGCCTTGGCGTCCTTCAAGTAGAGGCGCGCGAAGCGATCGGTGCGGTCGGTACGGACGATGGTGTCGTAGCACGCGGCTGCGTCTTGGTCCTGCCCCAGGTCCTCGTAGAGCACGCCCAGGTTGACCATGACGGCGCGGTCGACCGGCAGCATGGTGGCGAGGGTCTCGTAGGCATCCAGGGCCAGCTGCTCCTGACCGACGCGCTCGGAGAGATAGGCGAGCCGGAAGAGGTTCCGACGGTGGGTGGGGTCCGCGCCGCGCGAGGCGACGAAGTGCTCGATGGCCTGGGCGTAGTCTCCCGAGAGCTCGGCGAGGCGCCCCAGCAGGTGGAGCCCTTCGGCGCTGGAACGGAACGCCTCCGACTGGTCGGAGACCGCCTGCTCGGTGGCCGCGATGGCGGACTCCACATCACCGCCGGCGAGGTTGGCGTCGAGCTGGGCGTCCAGCATGTCGCCGAGGGGGCGCGACTCCTCGGGGTACTTGCTGCTCAGGGTCTGGAAGATGGCCACGGCCTCTGCAGACCGACCCGCGGAGACGAGGGCTCGGCCGCGGGTGTAGCAGGCGACGTCATCGTCCCCGAAGGCGGCGAGGGCCTCAGCGGCCTCGTCGTAGCGCCCGAGCATCCACAGGCCGAGGCCGCGGCGACGACCGGTCTCGCCGGTGGAGTCCAGCCCGTCGACCTTGCGGTTGAAGTTATCAAAGGTCTTCGGGTTCTCGAACACCGACGGGCGCGCGGCGAGGAGCGCGCCGAAGCTCGGGATCTCGTCGTCGAGGATGTCGAAGGGCGCGTGGGCGGAGACGGGCTCGACGTACTCCTCCTCTTCCGGCTCGGGGGAGTGGTATGCCTCCATGGGCGCCGGGATGGTCTCCGTGGCCGTGTGGCTCGCCTCGGGCTGAGCCTCTGCGGGCTGCTGCGGCACCGCGCTGGTCGGCACGGCGGTCGGCTGCTCGGCGGGCTGCGGCTCGTTCGCGCCGGGCTGCTCGGGGCTCACGTCTTGGTTGTCCATTTGATCCTTGTCATCGCCGCTGGATGCGCGGCGAGGCGTTGGTGTCGATTCAGGGGAGGCCGGGGCGGCTCCCGGCGGGGCTGCGGTGACGGTTCCTGATGGGTCCAGGGACTCTGAATCGCCGCGAGCAAGCGCAAGAGGATAGGTGCAGGGGGGCCGCGACGTCAACTATCGCGGGCCTCGACCTGCGGGCAGAGCCCGGTTGGTCTCGTGGAGCTCCGAGGGGCGCTCGGGGGGGGTCAGGCGGTTTCCCTGATGGGCGGACTCCGCCCGGGTGGCCCTTGGATCCGACCCCACCAGATGGCTAGGCTCTGGAACGTCCGGGTCCGAGGGGGTTCTGGACACCACCGCACCACAAGCCGAGGGCGTCCCGTGGACGCTCGCAACCGCGGGGCCAGAAGGCCCTGATCGGCCTCCGGGGGCCCGCCAGGCGGGCTAAACCGGGTACCACGCCACCGGCCCCGCCGGCCCAGGCGACCTCAGGGGGACCATGGACAAACTGATCATCGAGGGCGGCCACACGCTCGAGGGGACGATTCGCACCGCCGGCTCGAAGAACGCCGTGCTTCCCATCCTCGCCGCTTCCCTGCTCTCGCGGGAGCCGGTGACGCTGACCCGGGCGCCGCGTCTGGCCGACGTGTCGACGATGCTGGGGATCATCCGGGACCTTGGGGCCGAGGCCGAGCAGGACGAGAACGGCACCGTCCACATCTGCGCCGAGGGGGACATCACGGGGCGCGCCACCTGGGAGGCGGTCCGCAAGATGCGGGCCTCGGTCTGCGTCCTGGGCCCGCTCCTGGCGCGGCTTGGACGGGCGGAGGTGAGCCTGCCCGGGGGCTGCAACTTCGGCGTTCGGCCCATCGATATTCACCTCAAGGGCCTGTGCGCCCTCGGAGCCAAGGTCCGGATCGAGCACGGCTTCGTGGTGGCGGAGGCGCCTCCCGGCGGCCTGCGGGGCGCCCGGGTGTTCCTCGGGTCCGCCAACGGACCGAGCGTGCTTGGGACGGCCAACGTGGTGATGGCAGCCACCCTGGCGAGGGGAACCACGGTCATCGAGAGCGCGGCCTGCGAGCCGGAGGTGATCGACCTCTGTGACGCACTGGTGGCCATGGGCGCGAAGATCTCCGGACAGGGGTCGCCCATGCTGACCATCGAAGGTGTGGACGAGCTCCACGGGGCCACCCACGACGTGATCCCGGACAGGATCGAGGCCGGCACCTACGTGCTCGCGGGGGCCCTCGCTGGAGCGCAAGTGAAGGTGGCCGACTGCCAGCCTGCGCACCTGGGCGCGCTCCTCGACCACATGAACGAGGCCCGCGTGCCTTTCGAGGTCGGCGAGGACTGGATCGAGGTCCAGGCCTACGACGTGGCCGACACCCCGCCGCGCTCCACGGACGTCACCACGCACGCCTACCCGGGGTTTCCCACGGATCTCCAGGCCCAGTGGATGGCCCTGATGACCAAGGCGGACGGGCTGAGCATCATCACGGAGCGGATCTTCCCGGACCGGTACATGCACGTCCCCGAGCTCGGTCGCCTCGGCGCCAACGTGCGACGTCAGAACACGGCGGTGGTGGTGCGCGGCACCCCCGAGCTCTCCGGAGCGCCGGTCATGGCCTCCGACCTCCGAGCCTCCGCGGCGCTGGTGATGGCCGGGCTCGTGGCTCGCGGGACCACGGAGGTCCACCGCGTCTACCACATCGACCGTGGCTACGAGCGCATCGAGGACAGGCTCGCCTCGATCGGCGCCGCGATCCGCCGCGTGTCAGAATGACGGTTGCCGGGGCCCCAGCGCGCCCCGCTGGGCCCGGCATGTGCTAGAACCCCGGAATGTTCGAGACCCTGACCGAGCGTCTCGGGAGCTCCTTCTCGTTCTTCAAGAGCAAGAAGGAGCTGACCGAGACGAACATCGAGGAGGGCCTGACCGCGGTGCGGCAGGCGCTCCTGGAAGCTGACGTTCACTTCAAGCTGGCGCGGGACTTCACCGATCGAGTGAAGGTCCGGGCCCTGGGGGAGGGGCGCCTGAAGGGGGTCGAGGCCTCGGACCAGTTCGTCCACGCGGTCCACGCGGAGCTCGTGGAGCTGATGGGCCCGGAGGATGCGACCCTGGAGGTCGCCAAGTCCGGACCCACGGTCATCCTGATGGCGGGCCTGCAGGGCGCGGGCAAGACGACCACCTGCGCGAAGCTCGCCAAGCACCTGCGGGATCGGCACGGCAAGCGTCCGATGATGGTGGCGGCCGACGTGAAGCGCCCCGCTGCCGTGGAGCAGCTGCGCGTTCTCGGGCGCTCCCTCGACATCCCGGTCTTCCACCTGGAGGGAGCGGCGCCGCCCAAGGTCTGTGAAGCGGGCGTGGCTGAGGCTGCCGCCAATGGTTGCGACGTGGTGATTCTCGACACGGCGGGTCGCCTGCACGTGGATGAGCTGCTCATGGACGAGGTGGCCGAGATCGCGGCCACCACCAAGCCGCACAACCAGGTCCTGGTGGTGGACGCCATGACCGGCCAGGACGCGGTGCAGTCGGCCAAGGCCTTCCACGACCGCCTCGCCCTCACCGGCGTCATCCTGACCAAGATGGACGGCGACGCCCGCGGCGGTGCCGCCGTCAGCCTCAAGGAGATCACCGGGGCGCCCATCCTCTTCCTGGGGGCGGGTGAGAAGGTCGATGACCTCGACCCCTTCGTCGCCGAGCGCATGGCCGGGCGCATCCTCGGCATGGGGGACGTGGTCGGGCTCGTCGAGACGGCCCAGCAGAACATCGACGAGGAGGAGGCCCAGGCCAGCTACGAGAAGATGGTCATGGGCTCCTTCACCCTCGAGGACATGCTCGGCATGTTCCGGATGGTGCGGAAGATGGGCCCCATGAAGAAGGTCCTCGGGATGATGCCGGGGATGGGGCAGGCGGCGAAGGACCTCGACATCGATGACAGCCAGCTCAACCGGCTGGAGGCGCTCTTCACCTCCATGACGCGCCGGGAGCGCCTCGAACCGGAGGTCCTCGACATGAGCCGGCGGCGCAGGGTCGCACGGGGCGCGGGGCAGGACATCGGGGCCGTCAACGAGCTCCTGAAGCGCTTCAAGGACATGCGGCGCATGATGAAGCAGCTCAACAAGATGGGGCTCGGCTCCATGCTCGGCGGCAAGGCCAAGCGGGAGAGCCTCGCGAGCCTCTCCCCCTCAGGTGCCATGGCAGACCCCGCCGCGGGCAAGGGCGGCGGCATGCTCGGCGGGCTCGGCAGCCTCCTGGGCGGTGGCGGCGGGGGCATGCCTGACATGTCTGAGATGCTCGGCGCGGGCAATCCCCTGGCCGGTCCGAGGCCCATGGGGAGCTCTTCGACGCGGGCGAACCCCAAGAGTCGGGACCGCAAGAAGGACAAGGCGAAGACCAAGCAGAAGCGTAAGAATCGCAAGAAGCGATGACCTCCGGATGCCCGGATGGGGCTCCCGTGGGGGACCCGGGCAAAAAAAGCCGGCCAGGATGCTGGACAGGGGACCGCCACTCGGGTGTCCTCTTCCCCCTGGATCCTGGGAGGAGCGCTCCGTGCTGGTCGATCGGCACCCCGCCCCCGCTGATCCCGGCATCTCCCGCCCTTTAGGAGTGCTCCTCCCGGTCCTTTTTTCCATCGCGCCTCGCCCTCACCGCGGGTCGCGAATTCCGATCGCGCCTCGCCTGCGAGGCCACCTCACTCTCCTCAACGGAAACCGAGTTCCACCCAGCGCAGCGGCGAGAGTCGCTGTCCAGAGTCCAGAACATGGCCGTCGTCATCAGAATGAAGCGCACGGGTCGCCGTAACCGACCCTGCTACCGCATCTCCGTCGCGGACTCGCGATTCCCGCGGGACGGCCGCGTCCTCGAGACCATCGGGCTCTACGACCCGATCGCCGGTGACAAGGACCGCCAGGTGACCCTCAACGTGGAGCGCGCCCAGCACTGGATCAGCGAAGGGGCGACCCCGAGCGAGACGGTCACGTCGATCTTCAAGCGCCAGGGTGTCTTCACGGGCGAGTTCGCGCTCGCGGGCAAGCACAAGCCCCGCAAGCGTCCGGGCCGCAAGAAGTCCACGTCGACGGGCGCGCGTCGCGCGGCCGCGAAGGCCGCCCGGGGCGAGCGCAAGACGGCGCGTCGAGGCGGCCGAGTTGCCGCCAAGAAGGCGGAGGCCGCTGCCGCCGCCGCCGCCGAGTCGGGCGACGAGTGATCGTCAGGGAGCGGCGCTGAGCCACGTTCAGGGCTGCCTGCCCTCCCCCCTACCCTCCACTGCGGACCGCCCGGCCTCCCCCGGCGCGGTCCGTCTCTGTCCCCGGGGATCCGCTGAACAGGGTCTCCATTCTGCGAGCGCGGCCGCGCTCCCTCCAACCGACCACCGCCGTGAGCAAGAAGTCCGACCTCGTCGCCGCGCTGATCAAGGAAGTGAAGCTTCGGCACCCCATGCCGAGCGGGCCGACCGACGGCCTCAACCTGCTGGAGCAGGGAGCCGTGATCGTGCTGATGCGGCACATGACGCAGAAGCAGGCCGAGCAGTCGGTCAAGGCGCTGAAGGGGGCCTACGAGGACTGGAACGAGGTCCGCGTGTGCCAGGCCCAGGAGATCTCGGAGAACCTCAAGCACGGCGGCCGCAAGAAGGGCGTGGCGCTGCTCCACGACCGCCGGGAGGCGGCCATGGCGCTCAAGGACTACCTCCAAGACGTCTTCCAGGAGACGGATGCCCTGGACCTCGAGGAGCTCCGGGAGGAGCCCCAGGTTGCGGGCAAGGCGGGGATGAGTCTCTCGGTGCTGGGCCATGCGGGGGCCTCGTACCTCATGTTCCTCGCCTCAGACGGCCAGGTGCCCGTCCACCTGCCCCTGATCAAACTCCTCGACCGCCTCGGGCTCATCCCGAAGACGACCTCGCTCAAGAAGGCCCGAGGGTCCGTGGACAATCTCGTGGGCAAGGGCCAGGAGCTGGACTTCACCCTGGCTATCCACGAGGTCCTCGAGCTCTGGGACGATGAGGAGGCGCCGATCTACATGACGGTCCCGTGCCTCCAGGCGACCGACTACGGCAAGAAGTCCTTCAAGGACCGCTCCACGGCCATCGCGAAGGCCGAGGCTGCCCGCAAGCGGGAGGAGGAGCGAATCCGCAAGGAAGAGGAGCGAGAGCGTAAGCGAGCCGAGGCCGAGGCCAAGAAGCGCGCCCGCGAGCTCGAGCGCAAGCGCGCGGCCGAGGAGAAGAAGCTGGCCGCAGCGCGCGCCAAGGCCGCCGCCGCGGATGCCAAGCGCAAGGAAGCAGAGGCGAAGCGCGCCGAGGCCGCCCGCAAGAAGGATGCCGCCAAGAAGGAGGCCGCCGCCAAGAAGCTCGCGGCCAAGAAGGCCGCGGAGAAGAAGGCCGCCGCCAAGAAGGCGGCCGCGAAGAAGGCAGCGAGCGCCAAGAAGGCCGCCGCCAAGAAGGCTGCCGCGAAGAAGGCCTCCGCGAAGAAGGCGACCGCCAAGAAGAAGCCCGCCGCCTCGAAGAAGAAGGCGTCCAAGAAGCCCGCCGCCTCCAAGAAGAAGGCTTCGAAGAAGAAGCCGGCGACGAAGAAGAAGCCGGCGGCGAAGAAGAAGCCCGCGACCAAGAAGAAACCCGTCGCGAAGAAGAAGGCCTCGAAGAAGCCCGCCGCCAAGAAGAAGGCTTCAAAGAAGCCTGCCGCGAAGAAGAAGGCAGCCACGCGGCGACGCTGAGCCGTGCCCTCCGGTGGCTCCATGGCCCCCCGTGGGAGAGAGCTCGTGCTCGCTTCGGCGTCCCCGCGCCGCCATCGCCTGCTCGCTGAGGCTGGCCTCGACTTCCGGATCGTCCCTGCGGACGTGGACGAGACCATGGACCTGGCGCTCGATGCCGGTCGAGTCGCGGAGGAACTCGCCCTCCGAAAGGCCCAGGCCGTGGCAGCGCGTGACGGCTGCGGCGATGCGATCGTCCTCGGATCCGACACCGTGGTGGTCCTCGGCGAGGACCGGGCAGCGGACCGCCGCTTTCTGGAGAAGGCCGCCGGGCCCGAGGAGGCCCGGGCCATGCTTGGGGCCCTGTCGGGAAGCCGTCACCGGGTGATCACCGGGGTGGCGCTGGTAGACGCGCGGACCGGGGTTCAGCTCCTTGGGCACGAGGTGACCCACGTTCGGATGCGCGAGCTGACGGACCGGGAGCTTGAGGCCTACGTGGCGAGCGGTGAATGGGAGGGGAAGGCGGGGGCATATGCCATTCAGGAGACGGCCGATCGCTTCATCACGGGGCTCGAGGGGGGTGGCTTCGACAACGTCGTGGGCCTCCCCGTCGCCCTGACCCTGGGCCTCCTGCGCCGGATGGATCCTGGTTTCGAGGTCGGTTCCGGTGCCTGAGGGGTGCGCCGCCGTGCTCCGGAGACTATTCTTCTGGCCCGAATCCGGGCCGCGCCGCCACCACGGCGCGCCGAGACGGATCCCAGAATCATGAAAGCCAGCATCCACCCCAATTACGTCGACTGCTCCGTCCGGTGCGGTTGCGGAAACGAGTTCCAGACCCGCGCCACCGTGAAGGAGCTGAAGATCGAGATCTGCAGCGTCTGCCACCCCTTCTACACGGGCAACCAGAAGTTCGTCGACGCGGCCGGCCGCGTGGACCGCTTCAAGCGCAAGTTCGCCAAGAAGGGCCAGAAGTGAGCGTGGGGCGGCGCGAGCGCGCCGCCTGATGTTCACCTTGGTCCACCAGGGTCACCTTGGAGTTCGACGCCGCCCTCGTGGCGCAGCTCAAGCAGCGCGCCGACCGCTACGAGGAGATCACAGGTCTGCTCGGCGACCCTGAGGTGGCCGCGGATGGAAAGCAGCTGGCGGGGCTGCTTCGCGAGCGCGGCGCGCTGGAGCGCGCCCATCAGATGTTCGGCGAGCTCAACGGGCTCCGGCTGGCGAGGTCGGAGGCCGAGTCCATCCTCGCCGAGGGCGGAGATGACGAGCTCGTGGACCTCGCGCGCGACGAGCTCGCGGGCCTCGTCGAGGCCGAGGGGCGGCTGGACGAGCAGGTGAAGCTCGCCCTCATCGCCGACCCCACAGATGAGCGCCGAAAGGTGATCGTCGAGATCCGTGCGGGGACCGGCGGAGACGAGGCGACCCTCTTCGCCGCTGACCTCTTCCGCATGTACAAACGCTTCTGCGACGGGGAGCGGCTCAAGGTCGAGCTGCTCGGCGCCAGCGAGAGCGAGGTGGGCGGATACAAGGAGGTCACCTTCGGGGTCTCGGGCGAGAACGCCTGGCGCCGACTGCGCTTCGAATCCGGTGGGCACCGGGTGCAGCGCGTCCCCACCACGGAGACCCAGGGGCGGATCCACACGTCGGCGGCCACGGTCGCGGTGCTCCCCGAGGCCGAGGATGTGGAGGTGGACATCGCGGACACGGACCTCCGCATCGACACGATGCGGGCAGGGGGCGCCGGGGGCCAGCACGTGAACAAGGTGGAATCCGCTGTTCGGATCACCCACGAGCCCTCGGGGATCGTGGTGGTCTGCCAGGACGAGCGCAGCCAGTCAAAGAACAAGGCGCGCGCCATGCGGATCCTCCGCAGCCGGCTGCTGGAGGCCGAGGAGGAACGAATCGCCTCCGAGCGGTCGGACGCCCGCAGGGCCCTGGTGGGCACCGGGGACCGTAACGCTCGCGTCCGCACCTACAACTTCCCCCAGAATCGGGTGACCGACCACCGCCTGGAGGACAGTGACAGGAAGAACTTCAACCTGGACGGCATCATCGAGGGCCGCCTGGCACCCCTGCTGGAGGCGCTCGAGGACAAGGACCGCAGAACTCGGCTGGCGAATCTCTGACCGGCTACGCATCCTGTTGCACCCTTCCACGACCCCTTGACCCCTGCGATGGCCTCGGACACCCGGGCTGTCCCCATCCCCAGACCCATGACCGACGCCTCCGACGCCAAGACTCCCTCCCGCGCCAGCGGTGCCAGCCAGAGCGGGGGCGAGCCCCCCAAGCGTGAACTCGAGCAGGCGCCCCTCATGCTGCGGAAGGCCAGCGTTGTGCTCATGTGTGGCGCGGCCCTGCCGTGGATGACGTCGGTCGAGACGGCCGGTCACATGCCCTGGCAGTCGTGGCTCGGGGCTTGGGCGCTCACCTTCATCGCGGGCTGGCTGCTCCTGGACGGGACCAAGGCCCGCTACGGCGCCAAGGCCAGCGGGATCAGCAAGGCCCTCGCCGGGGCTCACCCCATGGGCCCTGCGGGGGCGGCCGTGGCCGTGTTCCTCGGGGCGGTCATCATCAGCCTGACCACCGCCGTGTACTTCAACGGCGCGGATTTTGCGGGCTTCGTTCTCCCCGAGAACACCGAGCTTGAGCTCGACAACAAATACCCCATCAACGCGATTCTGGAGTTCGGAACGCTCTTCCTCGCCCTCGCGACGTTTGCGCACATCACGGCCTATGAGTACGGGGGGAAGTTCAACCCGATCTTCCCGCTCATGTTCGTCGGTCCGGCTGTGGCGGGCGTCTTCAAGGTGATGGAGGCCGGCTCCATGCTGGGGGATTACCCCCTCGTGCTCGTGGGCGTCCTCGGCGCGGCTGCGGTCGGCGCCGGCGGGATCATGGCCATCTACACGATGTACGTCACCATGAAGGAGGCCAAGGTCCAGGGTGACCTGAAGAAGGAAGCCGCCCGTGAACGCAAGCGGGCCGAGCGCGAGGCTCGCCGCAGTAGCTGACCCCCTAGGCTGAGGAGCGCCCCTTGAGTCAGGCCGGCCGATCCACCACCGGTCCGTCCGGATCCTCCGGGCAGGGCGGGAGCCCGCCCGTGCCCCGGACCGCGAGGGAGATGCTCTCCCTGGCCCGGGGGTTCCTCGAGCGGAAGGGGCTCGGGGAGGCCCGGCTGGAGGCTGAGCTGCTGGTGGCCCACGCGCTCGAGGTCGACCGGCTCGGCCTCTTCATGCGGCTCGACGCCCCGATCCAGGGCGCCGAGCTCGACCGGGCTCGGGACTTGCTCGTCCGCCGCGGTCGCCGGGAGCCCACGGCGTACATCGTGGGTCACCGTGAGTTCTTCGGCCGTGACTTTGCCGTGGGCCCCGGAGCCCTCGTGCCCCGACCGGAGACCGAGCTGATCGTGGACCTCGCCCGGGAGCGGATCCCGGTTGCGGAGCGGGAAGGGCTCCGCGTGGTTGACGTTGGGACGGGGTCCGGGTGCCTGGCCGTGACGCTCGCCCTGGAGCTCAAGGGAGCTGTGGTCGACGCGATCGACCTCTCGGAGGAGGCCCTGGGCTGGGCGAGCCGTAACGCCGAGGCGCTCGGGGCGAATGTCAGGCTGCACAGCGGAGATGGCCTTGAGAAGCTCGGGGAGCTCGCCCGCGCGGGCGGCCCGTTCGACCTCATCGTCAGCAACCCGCCCTACGTCGAGCCGACGGAACGAGAACTTCTGGCTCCAGAGGTCCGTGAGCACGAGCCGCCCCTGGCGCTCTACGCTCCGGCCGACGACCCCGATCATTGGGCAAGGGGGCTGATCGAGCTGGCGGCACAGGCGCTCAAGCCCGGCGGCCTCCTGCTGGTAGAGCTCGGTCACCTGCAAGGCGCTCGGGTGCACGCGCTGGCGGGGGCGAGCGGCGCACGCTCCGCGGAGATCATGGACGACCTCGCCGGGGTGCCTCGGGTGCTGGCCCTGGGCCGCTGAGCCGGGGCCGAAGCTCGCGGATCAGTCGCGGATCGAAGCCACGTACCGCTCGATCGTCTCCCGATCAGGGGCAGCCATGTTCTGGACGAAGACAGCGATCTCGTAGTGCTCGAGGGTTCGGCTGATCTTCTCGCAGCGGACGACGGCCCCGTCGCCGGTGATCTTCCGACGACCGTGCTCGGTGGGGAGCTCGAACTCGACCCTGAGGGCGGTCATCTCGGGGACCGGTCGGTCCAGGAAGAAGCACACGCCTCCGCGGCTCACGTCCCTGATCTTTGCCTCGTGGTCCCCGTCATCGAGGGAGATGGTGATCGGGAGGTCGAGCCTTGCGCGGCGGAATTTCCGACGCTCGCGGCCGCCACCGGGTTGCGGCTGGGGCGCGTTGGGTGAGGGCTGGGTCATAGCAGGCGTCGCCTTCGGCGACTTCCCCCATGGTAGGGAGGTGAAGGCGTCGGATCACGGCTGCTCCTCCGCTACACTCTCTTTTCTCATTCGGGCTCACGCCCGGACCGATCCGAACCCGCTCTGGGCCGCACGCGACCGCTTTCTCGCGCGCGACCCCCACCCGTCGGCGCCCCGCGCCGAGCACCGTCTACAAGAGGCTGAAATGGCGTCCTTCAACAAGGTCATTCTCATGGGCAACCTGACCCGTGACCCCGAGCTCCGCTACACCGCCAGCAACATGGCCATCTGCAAGGTGGGGATGGCGGTCAACCGCAGGGTCAAGGATCAGCAGACGGACCAGTGGCGCGAGGAGCCGACGTTCGTCGACGTGACGATCTTCGGCAAGCGGGGCGAGGCCTTCGACAAGTTCCACAAGAAGGGAGCCTCAGCGTTCATCGACGGCGAGCTGCGGTTCGACCAGTGGGAGGACAAGGAGTCCGGCCAGAAGCGCTCGAAGCTCTACGTGGTCGCCAACAACTGGGAGTTCGTCGGCGGCGGTCGTGAGGCCGGCGGTGGCGGTGGCGGCGGCCGCGACGGTGGCTTCGACGGTGGCTACGGCGGGCAGCAGCCCCAGCAGCAGTCGGCGGCGGCCGGGGGCGGCTATGGCGGCGGCGGCTACGGCGGCGGCGGTGGCGGCGGCGGGCAGGCCCAGGGCGGGGACCCCGGCGCGGCCTTCCTGGGCGACGACGACACCCCCTTCTGATTCCGTGGGGGAGGCACCGGCTGCGTTCGACCTGGAGGTCCGCCTCTTCGCGGTCCTGCGTGAGCGCGCGGGTGCCGACTCCGTCACGGTGGTCGGGGTCCCTTTGGGGACCAGCACCGCGGCCCTCAAGGCCATGGTGCAGGAGCAGGTCCCGTCGCTGGGCGATCTGGCCTTCGCCTCCGTGGTGGTCGGAGACGAGTACGCGACTGTGGACCGGGTGGTTGAGCCGACGGACGTGGTGGCCATCCTGCCGCCGGTGAGCGGCGGGGCGCCCGGGTCAACGCTGGAGGATGGCGTCTTCGAGCTCTCCTCGGAGCCCATCGACCCAGGGGCACTTCAGGCCAGGGTCGGGAGCCCACGCTGTGGGGCGATCGTGCTCTTCACCGGGACGACCCGGGAGGTCAATCGGGGCCAAGAGGTCTCCAGGCTGGACTACGAGGCCTTCGAGGCCATGGCGGGGCCCGAGATGCGTCGGATCTTCGATGGCTGCCTGGCGGCTCACGGTCCGTCGACCAGGGAGGCCCAGGGGGACGGGGTGGACCGAACCCTCAGGATGCTGTGTGTTCACCGGACCGGTGTGGTCGGCGTGGGGGAGCCCAGCGTGGTGATCGCGGTGGCCAGCCCCCACCGTGACGCGGCCTTCCTCGCAGCCAGATACCTCATTGACACGCTGAAGGAGCGCCTCCCGGTCTGGAAGAAGGAGGTCTACAGCACAGGACACCACTGGATCGGGGATCGGTCCTGAGGCGCTAGGGCGTATACTCTTCGCCCCATCCCCTCGATGGGAGCCGACAGGCTGGCTCCCGTCCACGAGCCCTCGCCCCGTCCGCTGCGCGCCTGCGTGCGGTCCCCATCCAGCACCCCGATGAAGCCCAGGATCACCTCCCTGAACGTCAGAGACGTGGAGCGGGAAGAACTCCCGGTTGATGTCTGCATTGTCGGCGCCGGCCCCGCTGGTCTGTCTTGCGCGATCCACCTCTCGCGCTTGCTGAAGGAGGCGGGGGACGAGGACCGGACGATTCTGGTGCTCGATAAGGCGGAGGAGATTGGTCACCACAGCCTCTCAGGGGCGGTCATGGATCCCAAGGGGATCGCGGAACTGTTCCCTGACTGGAAGGAGCGCGGCTTCCCCGTGCTGTCCGAGGTCAAGGACGACTGGGCGGAGATGCTCCGCCCCGGCGGCGGGAGCCTGAAGCTCAAGGGGCCGCTCTGCCCGCCGCCCCTCAAGAACCACGGCAACTACATGGTCTCCCTGAACGAGATCACCAAGTGGATGTCGAATGAGGCCGAGGAGATGGGCGTTGAGATCTACGCCGGCTTCCCGGTCGCGGAGGCTCGCTTCGATGGCGACACGGACCGGGTGGTCGGCGTTCAGACCCGGGACAGCGGCGTTGCCAAGGATGGCTCTCAGAAGGCCACCTTCGAGCCGGGCATGGACGTCTCCGCGGACGTCACCGTCTTCGCCGAGGGGGTCCGGGGCAACCTCGCCAAGGACCTCTTCCGCCGGCTGGACGTGATGGACGGCCGCAACCCGCAGACGTACGGCACCGGCATCAAGGAGATCTGGGAGGTCTCGCCGGAGATCGGCAAGGAGATGCACGGCAAGGTCATGCACACCGGGGGCTACCCCCTGGACACCAAGAGCTACGGCGGCTCATGGGTGTATGGCATCGCCGAGAACAAGATCTCCATCGGCTTCGTGGTCGGCCTCGACCACCCCGACGCCCGCCTCGACCCGCACGGGCTGTTCGTCAAGTGGAAGCAGCACCCGAAGATCCAGCGCCTGCTCGAGGGCGGCAAGCCGATCAACTACGGCGCCAAGTGTGTTCCCGAGGGCGGTTACTTCTCGCAGCCGCGGCTCCACGGCGACGGTTTCGTGTTCGTGGGGGACACGGGCGGCTTCCTCAACGCGGCGACCCTCAAGGGCATTCACCTCGCGATCAAGTCCGGGATGTTGGCCGCCGAGGGCATCGCCAAGGCGCTCGCCGCCGGGGACACCTCCCAGGCGGGACTGAAGGGGTACCAGGATGCCTATGAGGCCTCCTGGGCCCGGGATGAGCTCTACGGCTACCGGAACTACCGGCAGGCGTTCTCGGGCGGCCTGTTCGCCGGGATGCTCGACTTCGGGATCCAGATGGTCACGAAGGGGCGCGGCCTGGTGGCGCGCCGCCCAGGGCACAGCGATCACGAGACCATGACGCCGGACTCTCGGTCGACCACGGAGGCGCCGAGCTACAACGATTCGGACTCCATGGACAAGCTCACCGACGTCTACCTGTCGGGGACGATGCACGAGGAGGACCAGCCCGCCCACCTCCTCGTGAACGATCCGAGCATCTGCGTGGACCGCTGCACCGAGGAGTACGGCAACCCTTGCAAGCACTTCTGCCCGGCGGCCGTGTACGAGTGGCCCAAGGGCTCCGAGGCGGTCGTGATCAACGCGTCCAACTGCGTCCACTGCAAGACCTGCGACATCATGGACCCCTACGAGAACATCGAGTGGGTCGTGCCCGAGGGCGGCGGCGGCCCGAAGTACCTGGGCATGTGATCCCGTCGGCGCTCCGACCCCAATTCGAACCCATCTCGACCCGCTCTCCCCATGAAGCTTTCCATCAAGGACTCTGGCAAGGCCACCCGCTCCGACCTCCTCGCGCTCCTCGTGCCCGAGGGCGGCGATGCTCCTCTGCCGAGTGGTGTCGACGTTCCCGCGGGTTTCCTCTCGGGCTTCGGCGGCAAGGCTCTTGCCACCCGTAGCACCTACGCCAGCGGCGGCGGCACAGGTGAGGTTCTCCTGGTGGGCCTCGGGGCAGTCGACGCCATCGACGGGGAAGCCCTTCGGCGGGCGGCCGCTGTGGCGGCCAAGGCCGCGCTCAAGCGCGAGTGCCGCTCGATGCACATTGAGGTGAGCTCAGGCGCGTGCGAGGCCATCGGAGCCCAGGCCGCGGGGCGTGCTGCCGCGGAGGGAGCGGTGCTCGCGACCTACTCCTATGACAACGCCAAGAGCAAGGCCAAGGCCTGCGCCCTGAAGGGCATCACGGTCGGCGGGCCGGGCGCCGCATTCAAGAAGGGCGCGCGTGAGGGGGAGATCCTCGCCGCGGCGAGCGCGTTCACCCGCGACCTTCAGAACGGAGCGGGCAACATCGTGACCCCGGTCGCCCTCGCGAAGGAGGCCCGTGGGATCGCCCGCCGTCATCCGCGCATGACGGCCAAGATCATGGATGAGGCGGCGATGAAGAAGGCGGGGATGGGGCTCCTGCTCGGCGTCTCAGCTGGTTCTGTGGAGCCCGCCCGGTTGATCCACCTCACCTACAAGCCGAAGGGCAAGTCCCGCGGGCGGATCGCGTTCGTGGGCAAGGGCCTGACCTTCGACGCCGGGGGCTACTCGCTCAAGCCGCCCGCCAAGATGGACGAGATGCGCTTCGACATGTCCGGCGGCGCCGCCGTCCTCGGGGCCATGCACGCGCTCGCTGGCGGGCTCGAGGTGCCCTTCGAGGTCCACGGCATCGTGCCGTCGTCCGAGAACCTCATCGACGGCAACGCCACCAAGCCCGGCGACGTGCATCGGGGCATGAACGGGACGACCGTCGAGATCCTCAACACGGACGCCGAGGGTCGCTTGATCCTTGCGGACGCCCTCTCCTACGTGGAATCGAAGGTCAAGCCGGACACGATCATCGACCTCGCCACGCTCACCGGGGCTGTCATCGTCGGGCTCGGTCACGAGCTGACGGGCATGTTCGCGACGACGGATGCCCTGCGCGACGACCTGCTCGCCGCCGGCGGCGTGACCGGTGAGGAGGTCTGGCCGCTGCCCCTGCTGGACGCCCACAAGGACGGCATGAAGGGCAAGTCCGCCGACCTCGCCAACATCGGCTCCCCGGCCATGGGCGCTGGGCCCAGCCAGGGGGCCGCGTTCCTCTCGCACTTCGTCTCGGCGGACCGCGAATGGGCCCACCTGGACATCGCCGGGACGGCCTGGAACACGCGCGACCGGGATTGGGTCGGCGGTTCCACGGGAACTGGCGTCGGAGCTAGGCTCCTCATCGAATTCCTCAAGCAGCGGGCCTGATCTCGCCGCGCCTCCATCTCTCTGAACCCACACCCACGGAGCCCTTTAGTGTCATCCCCTGAGCTAGTCCCCGGTCTGGCAGGTATTCCGGCCGCAGAGTCCTCGGTGAGCTTCATCGACGGCCAGGCGGGCGTTCTGGAGTACCGCGGCTACCCCATCGAGGACCTCTCCGCTCACAGCACCTTCGAGGAGGTCGCCTGGCTCCTCCTGTACGGTGAGCTCCCCTCCAGCGCTGAGCTCGAGGCCTTCGAGGCCGACCTCGCTCGCCTGCGCGTGCCCTCGCCCACGCTCGTGAAGATGGTCCAGGCGTTCCCCGTTACGGGGCACCCCATGCAGGCGCTGCAGGCGTCCCTGGCGGCCCTCGGTATGGTGAGCCCGAAGGTGGACCTCCGTGACGCCGCCTCGAAGGACGAGGCTGCGCGGCGGGTCATCGCGGTGACGCCTGTGCTCGTGGCGCTCTTCGAGCGTGTCCGGGCCGGTAAGGAGTACGTGGCGCCCCGGGCGGACCTGTCGACCGCGGCTAACTTCCTGTGGTGCCTCGACGGCGAGGAGCCCGCGGAGATCGCGTCGAAGACCCTCGACTGCGCGCTCATTCTTCACGCTGAGCACACCATGAACGCGTCCACCTTCGCGTGCCGTGTGGTGGCGTCCACCGAGAACGACCCCTACACCTCGTGCAGCGGCGCGGTTGGGGCCCTCTTCGGGCCGCTCCACGGCGGCGCGAACGAGCGCGTCCTGAACCAGCTCTCGACCATCGATGGGGTGGACGCCGTGGAGGGCTGGTATGAGGCCAAGGCGGAGTCCAAGTCCAAGGTGATGGGCTTCGGGCACCGGGTCTACAAGACCAAGGACCCTCGCGCGAAGAACCTCCAGGTCCTCGCGGTGAAGCTGTTCGACGAGCTCGGCTCGACGCCCAAGTACGACGTTGCCCTGAAGCTCGAGGAGGTCGTCACGGCCAAGCTTGGCGGGCGTGGGATCTACCCGAACGTCGACTTCTTCAGCGGCCTGGTCTACGAGAAGCTCGGCCTGAACACCGACGTCTTCACCCCGATCTTCGCCATGGCGCGGGTCGCAGGCTACTGCGCCCACTGGTTGGAGCAGCACGAGGACAACAAGCTGTTCCGCCCGGCCCAGATCTACGTGGGCCAGCGCGAGCGCAGCTACGCGCCCATGTCCGAGCGCTGAGTCACCTTGACGCCGAGGCCTCGATGGCCCCGCGGAGCGCCTCGCGCTCGGCGGGGTCATCGACGTTTCCGAGGACCTCCTCCAGGCGGCGGTGGGTCCCTGCGATGCCGAGGCGCGCTCGGACGCCGAGGTCGATGCCCTGCCCCCTGCGCACCGCGCGCCGTAGGTCGCCCGGGACCTCCACGAGGGCGCGCTCCGTGCGGAGGACATGGTCGGGCAGGCTGCGCCGCAGGGGATAGGTCAGGGACATGCCCATGCCCTCGGCGACCCGCTCGCGATAATGGGGGTGACGGAGGGCGTTGGTCAGGACGGCCTGAAGGCGCGGCGGGGCCGGTCCGCTTCGGGGGAGGGACTCTCGCAGGAAGCTCCCCACGCCGCGGAGCAGGTGAGCGGCGGCCTCCTCTGGATATCCGGCCACGAGCACGTCGAGGTCGATCCCGCCTTCCTGGGCGAGGGTCCCGTAGGCGAGGCTGTTACCCGTGCTCAGCAGCACGTCCTCCCGGCGCTCCCCATCGAAGCAGTCGGCAATCCGCAGCACCTCCTCGGGGAGCAGACGGAGCTTGCCCGTGACGGGGTCCTTGACGGCTCCGCGCTGGATCAGGCTCCCGTAGTTGCGGAAGAAGGTCCCAGGGTAGCGGACCCCGTCCGCGGTCCGTTCGAAGTGGGTGCTCCCGATGGGCAGGACGAAGAGCGTCGTGGCCGCGGCGCAGCCGACAAGGGCCATGCCCATCCTGCGCCGGCCGAGCCGTGCGGATTCGAGGAGCTGGCCGCTCGCCGCGGCGATCCCCAGGACCCCGAAGAAGTAGAAGGAGACCAGGTAGCGGACGCCTCCGATCTCCACGGGCGGGGGCATGCTGCGGATCTTGAGGACCCCGACGGCGATGACGCCGAGGACGAGGGGGAGGTAGGCGGCGAGCAGGAGCGCGGCGCCGCGGCGTGCACGCTCCTGGGGGGAGCCGCCCTGCGATGGCCTCGCCGCCTGGCGAATCAGCCCGAGCCAGGCGGCCCCCAGGGCGAGGAGCAGGAGCCACTCCCCGACCATGCCCGAGACCGGGCCAATGGCCTCGTAGCAGGCGCCGCCGGGGAGGGTGTCCACGAGCAGGGAGCGCGTTTCGGACCAGAGGCCGCCGGCGTCGAGTCGGGGGTCGACGGAGGTGAACTTGTCTGCGAATCGGCCTGCGCGGCCGTCGGTCATGGAGTGGAGCGCGAGGAGCGGGGAGATCCCCAGCGCCGCGGCGGGGAGCAGCCAGCGGAGATCGGAGAGGGCGCCGCCAACGCCGCGCAGGCGAAGCTGCACGGGCGCGAGGAGGGAGAGGGCGAGGAGCGAGCCGTAGTAGACGACCACGGCGAAGCCGGCTGAGAGCCCGGCGCCGATCAGCCACGGTGCGCGGCGCTCGCGGCGGTTGGCCTCGAAGATGAGCACCACCGGCAGGAACAGGAAGAGGAGCCCCTCGAAGTGGTTGCCCTTGGCGAGGAGCGAGTACTTGGTGAGGGTGGGCGGCGCGAGGGCGAAGAGGAGCACGCCGATCACTGCCGCGGTGCGGTTGAAGTTCCCCTCGAGGAAGCGCCAGATGAGCCCCATGATGGCGAGCCCCATGAGGAAGGGCACCAGCTTCAGGGTCAGGTAGCTGGCCCCGAAGAGCCAGTAGAGGGGGGCCGCGAGGAGCGCCGTCAGGAGCTGGCCGCCGGCGTTGTCGTAGTAGTAACTCCACGGAACGCCCCGGAAGCCATCCTGGAGAAGCCATGCCTGGTTGCCCATGTTGGGCACCTCGTACACCGGGATCGCGACCGCGTCGAAGGAGGTCGTGAGGACCCAGGCCCTGAAGAGGACATACAGGGCCGCGGCGATCAGGAGCGGGCGAGGAAAGCGGTGCACGGTGGAGGTTCCGTGTCGCATGCTACGGAAGCCGGGCCCTCAGTCCTCGTCCATTTCGGGCCGTGGCGGGGGCGGATGGCCCCCGACCTCACCTCACCCGCCGAGAGGCGGCCGACCTCCCATGGCCATCGCAGAACTGCTCTGCACCGACCTCGCCTCCGTCGAGCTGGCGCTCCAGCTCGGGGCGGACCGCATCGAGCTGTGCGCAGCCCTGGAGGTGGGGGGCGTGAGCCCGGGGCCGGGGCTGCTGCGCGGGGCGTTGCTGGCCCGGGATCGGGCGCGAGCGCGCGGGGGCGAGGCCGAGATCGTGGTCCTGACGCGGCCACGGCGCGGGGACTTTGTCCTCGATGACGGCGACTTCGCCGCGCTCCAGGCCGACGTCGTGGCGGCCCGCGACCTCGGGGCGGATGGCGTTGCCCTCGGGGTATTGACGGCCTCTGGCGAGGTGGATGTCGCTCGAACCGCGCGGCTGGTCGAGGACTCAGGTTCCCTGAAGGTGACGTTCCACAGGGCCTTCGACCATCTCGCGGACCCTGGCGCCGGGCTCGACGCGCTGCTTGGGCTCGGCGTGGACCGCCTCCTGACCTCGGGCGGCGCCCGGTCGGCGTGGGAGGGCCGGGAGGAGCTGCGGGGCCTCGTGGAGCACGTCGGGGGTGCGCTCGAGGTGGTCGCGGCGGGAGGGGTGACCGGCGAGTCCGCGGCGAGGCTGCTCGAGGCCACCGGGGTCCCGGCGATCCATGGCTCCTGCAGTCACAGCGTGGCGGTCAAGGCAGGGGGCGAGGGGCGAGCCTTTCCCCTGGGTAAGGCCGGGGCGGGCCCCGAGGACAGGCGCCTGACCTTGGAGCGTGGGAGCGCCGGCCGATTCATCGCGGCCGCTCGGGGCGGTCCTTCGTGACCGGCCCGGGGCTCGCTAGACTCGACCTCCATGAAGGAGGGGCAGCAGCGAGCCGAGCCAGACGAGCTCTGCGCAAGCGGAGCGCCGCAGGGGCACCGCGAGCCGATCCAGGTGACCGTCCACCCCACGGCGGAGGTGGCCTGCGCCGCCGTGGCGGAGGAGGTCCTGGAGCTGGTCGCCGCCAAGCCGACCGCGGCGCTCGGGCTCGCCACGGGGTCGACGATGGTCGGCGTCTACCGAGCGCTGGTTGGTGCGCTTGAGGCGAGGTCCCTGCGGTTGGATCAGGTGCGGACCTTCAATCTCGACGAGTACCTGGGCCTGGCCCCGGGAAGCAAGGAGAGCTTCCGCGCCTTCATGGACCGTCACCTCTTCGGCCCCGCCGGTGTCTCGAATGCCCAGGTGTCGTTTCCAGCGTCCCCCGACTCGCAGCCTGGCGTCGAGAGCGTCCGGAGCGCCCGAGCCTTCGAGGCTGCGATCGAGACGGCCGGGGGCCTGGATCTACAGCTGCTCGGGCTCGGGGGGAACGGGCACATCGCCTTCAACGAGCCGGGCTCTCGACCGGACTCGCGCACCCGCGAGGTCGAGCTCGCCGCAAGGACTCGCGAGGATGCGGTCCGGACCTTTGGGGGCCTGGACGGAGTGCCGCGGCGGGCCGTGACCATGGGGGTGGGGACCATCCTGGAGGCGAGGCGTATCCGGATCGTGGCGCTCGGCGGGCACAAGGCCGAGATCGTCGCCCGGCTCGTCCGAGGGGAGGACGGGGCGCGGCTTCCGGCCTGCTATCTGGCGGGCCATCCCGACGTGCAGCTTCACGTGGATGCCGCCGCCGCATCGAGGCTGGCCGCAGGTTGAGCTCCCCGCTGGGTGAGCTTCTGGTGGGGGTGGTCAGCTCCCCGGAGCGAGTCGAGGCGCGGCTCGTGGAGTGGACGCCGTTCGGGCGGCTTCGAGCGTCCCAGCGCCGCCTGGTCGAGGACGTCATGTCGCCCCCGGCCTTCATCCCGGCTCCAGTTCAGCGTCAGCTGGCCCAGGTCAACCTCGGGCCGGGCGAGGAGCAGGCCGGTGAGTCCTGGGTGCAATCGGTGGCTGGCGCGATCGAGCAGCTGCTCTTCGGCCTGCGCGCACCGGGCGTACGGGTTGGGGTGGCGCTGGATGCCTGGCTGGATGGTCGAGGCCAGAGCGTGATCGCCGCGCGCGGTGGCCCGAGGACGAAGGATTGGCCAGCTCGCCTCACCAATACCCTCAGGGCCCGGGGCGTCCAGCTGACGGAGCCGATCCGAGCCGTGTCGTCCATCGCGCGGGCCGCAGCGCTCGGTGAGGTCTGGTCACCCCTAGGGAGCATGGCCGGTGGGGTGGGCGGCCTCGTGACCTGCTGGGACGTGGACCTCTCCTGGGCTGAACTCGCTGAGGGGCAGGTCCTCCGGGAGGGGCGCGAACTCCCGGGCGGGCCTGTGGACCGGGGGGCCGCGGCGCTGCGGGAGCACTGGCGTGCTTCCGGTGGCTCAGCGGTCGAGCTGGAGCGGAGCCTGGGTCGCGGCGGCGCGGCGGTCGAGAGCTGGCTCGTGGAAGCCGCAGGGAGGATCGGGCAGGCCTCGGGACGACGACTCCTGGAGCGCCTGCACCGGGCGACCGATCAGCCGCCGGCGAGGGGGACGGCCTCCGGGTCCGATGGGCTGGTGGTCACCGGGTGCCTCGGCCCCTGCCTGCGACGGGCGGCCGTCCTACGTTCCCTGGAGGAGGGGCTGGCCCTGCGCCTCTCTGAGCGGGAGGATGCCTCCATGTCAGCCGGGTGGATCGAACGGGAGGGCGGGAGATCGCTCCCCTGCCAGGGCCTCGTGCGCCCGGGCCAGGGCGACCGTGGCCTCTCGGTGGGGGCGGCGGCGGCGAGCCTCGAGGGTCGCCTGCCCGCGGACGTCCGCAAGGCCAGCGGCCGGGAGGGGAGCTGATGGGCGTGGCCCCTTCGAGCGTCGCCGGGCTCGGGCTCCTCGCCGGCTCGCAAGGCCCGGAGCTGGGCGGCGGCTTCACCGGACTGGACTGGGTCATCGTCGGGCTGGCGCTGGTGGCGATCACCGTCATCGGCGAGCGGCTCACCGGGAAGCAGGAGTCCCTGCGTGACTTCTACCTCGGGGGCCGCAGCTTGCCGTGGTTCGCGGTCTCCGCCTCGATCATCGCCACCGAGATCTCTGCGGTGACGTTCTTTGCCGTGCCGTCGATGGTGTGGCGCGAGGGGGGGTCGCTCCTGTACCTGCAGATCGGCCTGTTCAGCGCCCTCGTGGCGCGGCTCGTCGTGGCGACGGTCCTGGTCCCCGCCTACTACGAGCGGGAGGTCTACAGCCCGTACGAGTTCATGGGCAATCGTCTGGGGCCTGCGGTTCGCCGCATGACCACCGGGCTCTTCATGGTCGGCGGAGCGCTCGCCCAGGCCGCCCGGGTCTACATCACCGCCGTGGTGATCGAGGTGCTGGCCCAGGAGGAGCTCGCGGCTGCCGCGCACCTGACAGGCCTCTCTCCCCTGGCCTGCGCCATCGTGGCCATCGCGCTGGTCGCTCTCCTCTGGACCTGGATTGGCGGTGTTGCCACCGTGGTCTGGACCGACGCCTTGCTCTTCCTCCTGTTCGTGGGCGGGTTGGTCGGGATGCTGATCGCGCTTCACCTTGGCGTGAGCGGCGGCCTCGGAGAGTCGTGGCAGCTCGCGCTGGAATCCGGCCGCCTCCAGCTGGTGGAGACGGAGTTCGCCTTCACTCAACCCTACACACTGTGGGCGGTGTTGTTCGCGGCGAGCTGGGGCCTGATCGGACCCTACGGGACGGACCAGCTCATCGTGCAGCGACTGCTCTGCTGCCGGTCCAAGCGGGACGCGCAGCTCGCCATGATCGGGAGCTACGCGGCGGTGATCGTGATCGCCCTCGCCTTCCTCGTCGGGATCGGACTCCACGGCTACTACCTGGAGCACTCGATGTCCGACGGGGCCCTCGCCCTCGTGGGCGACAAGCCCGAGCGGATCCTCCCCGTCTTCGTACGCGAGGAGCTCCCGGTCGGGGTTCGCGGGCTGGTCCTCGCGGCGGCCTTCGCCGCGGCCATCTCCAGCCTGGACTCAATCCTCGCGGCGCTCGGGCAGGCGTCGCAGGCGACCTTCTGGCCGCTGCTTCGGCGCATGGTCGGCCGGTCGGCGTCGCCAGACGACGCCGGCTCGATCCGCGCGGGGCGGGCCTTCGTCATCTTCTGGGCGGCGGCCCTCGCGGGGCTGGCGATCGTGATGCCTGCGATCGAAGCCCAGTACGACGACCTGCTCGGCCTCGCGCTCGGCATGTCGGGACTCGTCGGTGGGCCGCTTCTCGCCGGGTTCGTGCTCTCGTGGCTCCCGGGAGAACGGGGTTCGTCCGGCTACCTCTGGTCCGCGCCCCTCGGCCTGCTCACGGTGCTCTTCGGCATCTGGCACGGCGAGGCGGCCTACGCAGCGAGCTGGTGGGTCGCCGGGGCCTTCATTGGACTGTGGTTCCTGCTCGGGCTCCCGCGCCGCCGTCAGCCCCACGGCTCGATCCAGACCATCTGGCTTGCCTTCACGCTCTTCCTCCTCACGCGCCTCGCCGAGGTGGGAGACTTCGACGACGGGAGGTCCATCGCTTGGCCCTGGTACGTCCCCGTCGGGAGCTCCATGACCCTCCTGTACGCCTACTTGCTCGACCGGCCGCCCTCGAGATCGGCCAGGTAGTTCAGGGTGGTGAGGAGGCCGACTCTCGCGCACCAGCCCATGTTCTCTGGCTCCTGGTCCGTGGTGTTCTCGGGGGTGTCCCCCGCCGAGTGATAGAAGCGGTCGTAGTCGATGGCGACCCGATCTCGATCGGACCAGGACTCCCCAGGCATACCAGGGGTGGCGGGGTGCTCATCGGGTTGACCCCACGCGCTGGTGTAGAGGGTCACGGCGGGGAGTCCCTCGTCCCGGAAGCGCCGTGAGCCACTAAAGACGTAGCTGTCGGTCCCTCCGAGGCTCTTGTTCGTGGCCCAGCGCTCCGGGAACCCCTCCTTGCCCGAGTGGTTCCGGAGGACCCCCGCAGCGACGCCGATGAACGCCGCGTTGGCCTTGAGGTCGTCGGGTTCAAGGTGGAGTCGCTGGCCCGTGCTCCCGTAGCCAGCCTGGTCGAAGTTCATGACGCCCAGTACGCCGAGGCCCAGCTCGGACTCGAGATAAGCGCGGGTGGAGGCGATCTCGGAACCCCAGATGGCGAAGCGCACCTCGAGGGGCGGTGGGGGGAGCGTCCCCGCACGGACCGCAGCGGTCCATGCAGCAGCGATCTCTAGGACGATCGCGACGCCGCTCGCGTTGTCGTTGGCTCCTGGACCGCCGCTGTCGGAGTCGCCGTGGGCGCAGACGAGGAAGTGGCCGGCGGGCGCGCCCGCCGCGCCAGGCAGGGTGGCCACGACCGTCACCGGTCGAGCCTGACGGATCTCGGTCTCGAGCGACCAGTCGATGTGGACCGCCCTTCCAGCCACCACGGCGGCTCGGATCCTCGCGCCCTCGGCGCTGGAGATCCCGAAGGTGGGCGCCTGCGTGCCCCGGCGCCGGAGGGAGCGGCACACGGGCCACTCGCCGTCGATCGTGGTGGCGTCGTCGACGAGGACGACGTTGGAGGGGGTGCCCTTGCGCCGGACGCCCATGTACGAACCCGTGAGGAGCGCGTGGTCCGAACCGGGCTCCGATCGAGTGTCGCCCACCGAGAGGGGCACCTTGACCCCGCTGCCCCCTGGGGAGAAGCCCCAGGGCCAGGCGCGTTCCAGGCGATAAGGGTCCTCCCCGTCCGTGCGTACGGTGACCTCCCAGTTGAGCTCCTGATGGCACCACTGCTCGCGGCCCAGGTGCCGGGTGGTGTCGAGGCCCATCCCATCGAAGCGCTGCTCCAGGTACTTCGCGGCGGCCTCCCCTGAGCGGGTCCCGCCCATCCGTGGCCCGAGGGCCACGAGCTCCCGAACGGTCCTCGCCGCGCGGGACTCGGAGATTCCCGCCAGCTCGGCGGGCCCCTTCGCCTCGGGCTCCTGGACGGGGTCAAGGGCAGACGGTTCCTGCGGGAGCGGGCCGGACTCTTGAGGCGCCGGGCTGTTGGTGAGGTCGCCAGCCCGCTCGGAGGTTGCGCCCTGGGGCAGGGGGAAGAACCCGAGGCACAGCAGGGGGAGGAAGCAGGGGATGGACATGGGGCGGTGGGGCGATTTAAGGCTCTCCGTACGGGGAGGCGGCGGGGCTGCGATCCTAAACTCCCGAAGCGAGCGGCGTCCCGCGCGCCCCTCGCTCTGCAGACGATCATGGATACACGCCTAGGACTCCCGCTCGTGCTCCTCCCTGCCATCGCTGGTTGCGTGGGCCCAGACCCGGTGGAGGAACGCCCCGACCTCGGGGCTCTCTTGCGCGGAGAGATGCCGGCTCAATGGAGCTCGGACGGGCCAGCGGGCGTCGCCGTCGCGTCCGGCGAGGAGCCCCAGGGCCCCTTCTGGGAGTCCTTCGACGACCCCATTCTCACGGGGCTCGTGGAGGAGGCTCTGGTCCACAACCGCGACCTGCTTGCCAGCGCGGAGCGCCTGCGCGGCGCGGCAGCGCGGTCGATGGTGGCGCGCTCTGCCCGGCGGCCCCAGGTGCAGGGGCGCCTGGATGGCTCGCGGCAGGAGCAGGTCTTCGTGGGCTTGCCGATCCCCGGGGGGCCGCTGGAGTCGGAGTACGACCAGTGGTCCGCCGCCATCGACCTCTCCTGGGAGCTGGACCTTTGGGGCAAGCTCGCGGCAGGCGTGGACGCCGCGGAGGCCGAGGTCCAGGGGGTCCTCGCCGACCTTGAGGCGGCCCGCCTGAGCGTGGCAGCGCAGGTGACCATCGCGTGGTTCGGGCTTCGTGAGGCCACCGAGCAGGTGGCCCTGGCGGAGGCCACCCTGGCGACCTATGAGCGGAGCCTGAAGGCTATCGCGGATCGTCACGCGGCCGGGCTGACCGGAACCCTGGACCTCCGGCTCTCCCAGGCCAACGTGGCCGGGAGCCGAGCCCAGCTGGCCGCGGCCACGCGAGCTCGGGACGTCGTGGCCAGGCAGATCGAGGTGCTGCTCGGGCGCTTTCCCGATGCAGAGCTCAGTTCGGAAGGTGCGTTCCTGAAGCTCCCTCCGAGGGTGCCGGCTGGAGTCCCTGCGGAGGTCCTCTCTCGGCGCCCGGACATGGTGGCGATCGAGCGTCGGATGACTGCGGCCGAGGCCACGGCGCGGCAGGCCCGCCTCGACCGCTGGCCCTCCATCGCACTGACCTCCAGCGGAGGGCTCACGAGCGACGACTTCAGGGACCTCTTGGACGGCGACTTCGGGGTCTGGTCCCTCGCAGGGCGGGTCACTGCGCCGATCTTCGACGGGGGGCGACGGGAGGCACGCATCGACGAGTCCCTCGCGGCGCTCCGCGAGGTCCGCGCGCTCTTCGCCTCCGCGGCCTTGCGGGCCTTCTTCGAGGTCGAGAACGCGCTCTCAGCAGAGGAATTGCTGATGGAGCGCCTCGGTCACCTGGAGGAGGCGGCCCTCCGCTCTCGGGAGGCCACCGCCCTCGCCGAGGATCAGTACGAACAGGGGCTGGTGAGCATCGACCTCGTCCTTGAGGCGCAGCGGCGTGAGCTCCAGGCAGAGTCCACCTTCCTGGTGACTCGCCGGGAGCTGTATCAGAACCGTGTGGACCTCCATGTGGCCCTGGGCGGCGACTTCATGGACGGTGAGGCGGGTACTGATCCGTCCAGCGACTGAGCCGAACACCTCGCCGGATCGAAGCGACGCAAGCCCGGGCTCAGCGTCGCGGGAGCATCGTCTCCCCGCCGCGGCGCGAAGACCAGGATGATGAAAGCGGGTAGTACCTCAACGGGCGTCAAGGTCGCAGTCACGATCATGTGTCTGGTCTGGGGCTCCACGTGGTTCGTGGTGCGCGAGGGCCTGGGTGAGATGCAGCCCTTCGGCAGCGGTGGCATGCGCTTCTTCCTGGCGTGGGTCCTGATGCTGGTGGTCGCGCCAGGGATCGCGGCCAGGGAGGGGGGGGAGCGTCCGACCTGGCAGCTGGTGCTGGCCATGGCGACGGGCAACTTCGCCATCAGCTACGGGATCGTCTACTGGGCAGAGCAGACCCTCCCGTCAGGATTGACCGCGGTCCTCTGGGCGGTGTTCCCCCTCATGACCGCAGGCGTATCTCAGCTCCAGGGGACGGAGGCGCGTCTGCGAGGGGCCCAGTGGTGGGGCCTGGTGGTGGGCTTCGTGGGTGTCGTGCTGCTCTTCCTGACGGATGTCCGTTCCGTGGGCGGCGACGCGATCGAGCGCGGCCTGGTGCTCCTCCTGAGCCCGCTCGTCTCCGCCTTATCGACCGCCTACATCAAGCGCCACGGAGCTCACGTCAGCGCTGCGCTCCTGAACCGTTCGGCGCTCCTCGTGGGGAGCCTCATGCTGCTGGCGGCAGCGCTGCTCGTGGAGGGCGGAGTGGACCCGCCGCGGACCACGGCGGGCGTGTTGGGCGTGGTGTACCTGGCGCTCTTTGGGACCGTGCTGACGTTCACGCTCTACTTCTGGGTGCTTCGTCAGGCCAGCACGGTGGCCCTCTCCCTGATCGCCTACGTGACACCGGCCATCGCCCTCGTGGTGGGCGCGGGGCTGGGTGAGGAACGGGTGACCGGCTGGACCCTCGGTGGGCTGGCGTTTGTCCTGGTGGGGTGCGCCCTGGTGCTCCGTAGGCCCGCCGGGCGAGCGGTCGAAGCGTGACCCTCCGAGCTGGCCTCAGGTTCGCCTAGACTGGGCCCGTGATGAGTCGGATCCCGACGCCGCGCCTGGCGGCCTGCCCGTGCTGCGGGCTGGTGTCTAGGCTTCCCCACACCGACGATGGGGTGACGTGGTCCTGCGGCCGCTGCGGAGAGCCTCTGCCGCAGGCCAGCGGCGGGCGGCTGGGCCAGCGGGTCTCCTCCCGGGTGGCCACCCTCAGCGCCACGGCGCTGACCCTGTTTCCCGCAGCCGTGCTTCTTCCGGTGTTCGAGGTGGAGCAATTCGGCCGGGTGGTGGAGGCCAGCCTCTGGTCCGGCAGCCTCGGTCTCCTCGGACGCGGAGAGATCTTCATCGGCCTGCTGGTCCTCGTCTGCTCCCTGTGCCTGCCGGTCCTCAAGCTCTCCGCCCTCCTGCTGGTCACGGCTGGGCGGGGCTGGCTGGCCGCGCACCACCGGCGGCTGGGCTGGCGGCTGGTGGAGTGGACCGGGCGCTGGGGGATGCTCGATGTGTTGCTCGTCGCCGTGCTCGTGGCCTGGATGAAGATGGGGGACCTCGTGGAGTTCACCGTTGGCCCGGGCCTCTGGGTCTTCGCCGCGGTCGTCCTTCTCAGCCTGACCGCCTCGGCCCAGTACGATCCCCACGCGCTGTGGGAGGACCCGGAATCGCCATGATGAACCCTGACGAACGGCCCAACGAAGTCACCCTCCCCGAGGCGGTGGCCGCCGTGCCCACGGGGCACGGCGGGATCGGACGCTGGTGGATGCTGGGCGGCCTCATGGGCGCCCTGATCTCACTCTTCCTGCTCCTTCAGGGGGCAGGCCCCACGGTGACCCTTGTGGCGACCCACGGGCACGGGATCGGGCGGGGCGACCCCATCCGCTTCCAGGGCCTCGACGTGGGTGAGGTCGTTGATGTTCGGCTCGCCGAGGGAAGCGGTGTGGAGCTCGAGCTGCGCTTCCGAGCGGAGGCTCAGGATCTCGCGCGGGCGGGGACGCGCCTCTGGATCGTGCGGCCGCTGCTCTCACTGGATGCGGTCACCGGGCTCGACACGTTGCTAGGGTCCCGATACGTGAGCCTCGACCCGGGACCCGAGGGCGCGGAGCGACGGAGCCGCTTCACGGCCCTGCCGGCCCCGCCGGTGGATGCGTTGGACGGAGGCTTGCCCGGCCTGGACTTCGTCCTGGAATCGCCCCAGCGGAACGGGATCCAGCCGGGGGCTGCCGTGACCTTCCGGGGGGTGTCCATCGGCGCGGTGACCGCCGTGCAGCTCTCCAGCGACGCCACTGCCGTCGAGATTCATGTCACCGTGCGGAGCGGCTTTGCGCGCCTGATCCGCGAGCAGAGCCTGTTCTGGGAGCTGGGCGGCGTGGAGGTCGACCTGACCCTGACCCGTGGCGTGGAGGTCGGTCTCGACTCCCTCCGTTCCGCGCTGGTGGGTGCGATCGCGGTGGCCACTCCACCGGACGCCGGTGAGCCTGCGCCGGGGGGGTCGCGCTTCAAGCTCCATGAGGACGCCAAGCCCGAATGGCTGGAGTGGACCACGCCCCTGCCGATCGGCGACGATCTACTTCCCGGCGATGCGGCCGTAGGCGAGTCCTTCGGCGCTGTTCTCCGGTGGAAGGAGGGCCGCATCCTCCGATCCACGGAGGTGATCGAGGGGTGGTGCTGCGCGACCCAGGCTGGCCTGGTCGGCCCGCAGGATCTCATGACCGTTCCCGAAGGGGCCGCGCCGGAGAGCGCTGTTCTCGAGGTGGCCGGACAGCGCTTCGGGCTGGCCGAGCTCGCGGGGCAGGGCCTCCTCGAGGACCTCGGGCCTGGTTTGCGCCGGATCGCGCCCGCGGCCTTCGGCGACAACTGGGGGCTCCTCGCCGTCCGTACGGTCGGCTCCACCCGGCCGCTCGGGGAGCCAGAGGATGTCCTGGTGTTCGGTGCCCCCGGGGCCTCGCCGCTCCCCATCGCCTCGTCCAGGCTCACCTTGGGGGAGGGCGGCGCGCTGGTCGTGTCGGGGGGGCCTTCCGTGCCCCTTGGGTGGCACGGTGGCCAGGTCTTCTCTCGGGTCGACGGTTCCCTGGTGGGGCTGCTCCTGACGACCGGGGCCGAGGGGGCTCCGCGGATCGCTCCGATCCCCGGAGCGCGAGGGGCTCGGTAGCGGGGCCGGGCCCCCACGGGGCCGTCCGGGCCTCCGGACCATTTTTTTTGCAGCTCAGGGTCCAGAACCGGCGGGGTGCTCCCGATGCCGAGCGTGGAAGGAAGCTAGGAGCCTCTGCGCGTAGCGTCAGCGGCTCCACGGTTGCCCCAGGACCCGTCGCCCAAGGCTGGAGAGAGCCGCTGGTCGAAAGGGGGTCGCGGTCTTCAGCAGGGACTGCTCTCACCACCGGTGAGCTGGACAGCCTGTGGGCTCCGCGCGCCTGCGCGGGGCCCCTTCTTTTTTCCGCACTCAGCGCCCCTGGAGCCGTTTCGGCGGGGCTCCGCCGGGTCCCAGCCCGGCCCCCCCCCGCGTGGAGGGGGAGGTTCACTGGAGGCCAGGGCTGGTTCGGGGATGCGAAGGCCGCGACCTCGTCGCCGGTCCACCGGCCGTTCGTCGCTCTCAGGGGCGCTGCTTTGATCCGTTTCCGGAGGGTGCCGCGGGAGCCTCTGGAGCACGGGGAGCTTCGATGACCCCCGCGGGCGCCCCTTCGTCGGCGGCCGGCGCTGGTGCCCCGTCGTCCAATGCTCCATGGAGCATGGCGTTGACCTCGAGGTCGCCGTCCAGCCACAGGACGGTGAGCTCCCCGCTCGCATTCCGCTCCAGCCAGTGAATGCCGTCCAGGCCCCCGGTCTCCCGGATCAGATTCTGGAGGGCCCGACGCTGGACCTTGCGGCTGGAACCGGCGGTCTCCATCGCGTATCTCGCGTTGGAGAGGATGCCGATCCCCTCGGTGTCCTCAAGTCGAGTTCCCATGGCCACGACGCCCTCGGCCTCCAGGCGAGCCGCGTAGGCCTGGGAGGCTTCGGTGAGCGACAGGTCATCGGGGTCGGTGAGGAGCAGGACGCGCGAGTCCTCGGGCATCCGGAGCTCGACAGGGATCGGAGGCAACGGCGTGGCGAGCGAATGGTCCGGCACCATCCCGCCGCTGGCCTGATGGCTCCACTGCTCGTAGCCGCCGATGGCGATCACGGCCACGATGGCGACCGTGGCGAAACCGCGGAGCGCGCCCCGTCGTCGAAGTCGTCTCGCGACCTTTGCCTCGGCCCTGGCAGCGGACCGTGCTTGGGCCTCCTCTTGCCTTCTCTCGCGACCCACCTCGCGCTGGGCCGCTAGGGCCGCGCGCTTCGCGGCGAGCGTCTCGCGGGCGCCGCTGAAGCTCTTTCTTGCGGCGCCGAGCCCGGTGATCTCGGCGGTGAGTCCGAAGGCGCGGAAGCGACGCACATCGGGCCCATCGCCGCTGGGCTGCTCCATCCCCGCGCCCTCGTCGACGGTCTCCCTCCCAGGTGACGGGGTCTCTCCTGAGACGGACGGGAGGGCGGCCAGGGGCAGGGCATAGGGATCTGTGGCGGCGAGGAGCGTCTCGACGTCGGAGAGCATCTCGCGGGCAGAGGCGTAGCGCTTGTCCACGTCGGCCATGGAGCGGCGCACGATCCAGCGCAGGCCCTCGGGGGCGTCCTTGTTGATGGAGGACAGGGAGCCGTGGGCGGGGAAGCTGTTCTCGACCATGGAGTAGAGGACCGCCCCAGCGCTGTAGAGGTCGAACTTGACGCCGTCGACGTCCTGGACGCGCTTCCCAGCGAGGGCCAGACGGACCAGCTCAGGGTCCCGGAAGAACTCGGTGCCGTGGGTCGTGAGCGTCAGGGCGGACTCCAGCGGCGTGACCAGGCCGAAGTCGACCACGCGAAGCTGCCCGTCGGAGACCAGCAGATTGGATGGCTTGACGTCCTTGTGCCAGAGGCCTCCCTCGTGGAAGCGGGTCAGGTGACGGCAGAGGTCTCTGGCGTAGCCGAGCACGAGGGTGAGCTCTTCCCGGCCAAGTCCGTCGGCCCCTGAGCGCCGGTGGAGGCGCGCCGTCTCGACATCAAGGTCATGGCCCGGAACGAACGGCATGACGTAGTGGAACGCGTCCTCGGTGGTGACGTGTTCGACCACGAGCCCGAGCCCGCGGGCCGCCTCGAGGGCTCGGCTCTCCCGGACGATCTGCGGCACGGTGGATCCGAAGCGCCGGTCGAAGGCCTTGATCACCACCTGGTCGGGGACCTCCAGGCCGCGAGCCGTGAGGTCTCGGGACTTCGAGCTGGTGGGGCGCGCGAGGAACAGCCGGGCCCCCGAGCCTCCGGCGCGGAGCTCCTCCTGAATCTTGTACCCCTCGAAGCGAGGGGTGCGACCCCCATCCTGCGGGACGTGGTGTCGGGGGACCGCCGGGGCGGTGCGGGGCTCATCGGCGAAGAGGTTGGGGGTCCCGACCTCGATGCTCTCGGTGAGGGCGCCGAGGCCGACGAGCCGGAGGGGGTGCCCGATCACCACGCGATAGAGGCAAATCACGAGCCCGTAGGAGGCGTCCTCGAGGGCCCTTCCGTAGTGGCCGACGGCCTTGAACCGAAGGAGGAAGACGTTGGCCACCATCAGGGGCAGCGTGAACACCGCCGTCACGACGTGACCCACGGCCTGCGCGGAGTCGCTGACCATCCCACCGATGAAGCGGAAGATGGACCGGAAGACCCAGTCGAGGGCGCTGGCGATGCCGGCGAGCATCCAGGTCAATCCGCGAACCAGGTTGATCGCCAGCCAGACTCCCGCGACGGGGAGCACCAGCGCGGCCCCGATGGCGAGGGCGAAGAGGACGATGGCGGAAAAGCTCATGGGAGGCTACGTCGGAGGGCTGCGGGCTCGCCTCAGCGATCCTCCCCGTGGACGTCCTGGGCCGACCGGCGGGCCATGATGCGGGCGTAGATCTCGGCGATAGACTCGTCGAAGGACGCGTCCTCCGTCTTGTTGGGTGAGCGCTCGATGCCATTTCGCTCAAGCTCGGCGATCTCCTCCTCGGTGAACGAGAAGGTGGCGAAGACCTCGGCCATGAGCTCCTGGAGCCGGGTTCTGGCGCGCGCCAGCCTGCGGCTGACCGTCGGTTCGCTGGTGCCGAGCGCCACGGCCACGTCCTTACCGCTGCGCCCCTCCAGGGTGCGCATCCGGAAGGTCTCGAAGTCCATCAGGTCACAGTCGCGCTCGAGGCGCCGGAGGGCCGCCTCCACCTTCGCGTCGAACACCTCGAGCTCGTAGGCGGCGTCCGGTTGGACGTCGCCGGAGTCGGGCTCGCGCATCCCCTCCGCGTCCAGCGGAAGCGGACGCACCCCTGACCCGCGCTTCAGGGCGCCCCGCCGGTCCATCTCGTCGCTCAGGGTGTACTTGGCGATGGCGAGGAGCCAGGTGGAGAAGCGGGCCCCGCGGGTGGGGTCGTGCTGGTCGATGGCCTTGGAGAGGGCCACCATGGTGTCCTGTGAGAGGTCCTGGACCGTCTCGAAGCCGATCCTGCCGCGACCCCAGCGGGCCAGCTGGGCCCGAAGGACGGGACCGAAGATCTCCCAGAGTTCGAACCAGGCGTCCCCATCCCGGGAGCGGAGGCGGCCGATGAAGCCGGTGGTGAGGTCGTGCAAGGCGTGGGCTGTGCTTTGGGGCTGGGCGGCCAGGAAGGGGCGGAGGCATGCGGTTCTACGCTCCCAAGGCCATTTCATTCCATCAGAGCGCCCGGGGCCAGGAAATGGGCTCGGGGGCCCGGAATCGTGAAAGCGCGGCCACCGAATGGCCAAGAAGGCTGTGCAGGCGCCGCTTCCGTGCCGCCTGACCTCCTGCGCCAGGCGGCGCATTGACCCACATCACCGGATGCCTCCCATGCGATTCCTGTTCAAGACCCTCTTCCGCACCGCCGTCATCGGCACCGCGCTCGCTGCGGCCGTCGTCGGCGGAACCGCCATGCTCGTGGGCCCCGAGCGCGTCGGCGCCATGGCCGACCAGGTCCAGGGCCAGCTCCAGCTGCACTTCGACCACAACATCGACGACCCCGTCGCCATGCGCCGCCAGATCGCTGAGGTGGCCAAGGAGTATCCCCAGCGCATCCGGGCCGTGCGGGGAGATCTCCGCACCCTCCAGGAGGAGGTGGCGCGGCTCGAGCGCGAGCAGGCGGTTTCGAAGCGGGTGGTCGCCCTCGTGGACCGGGACCTCGCGGCGCTGGTTCCGGCGCTCCAGGAGGTCAGCCAGGCCGACGGCCCGCGGGCCCAGCTCGCCGCCGTGCAGGTTGGCAACGAGGTCATCAGCCTTCGCCGCGCGACCGTGAAGGTCCGCGAGATCGAGCGGACCCGGAGCGCCCACGAGGCGCGCGCGGCAGATGCGGCCCACAACCTGAAGTACCTTCGAACCCAGGAGGAGCGCTTTGTGGAGCTGCTCGATCAGCTCGAGGGCGAGCACGCCCAGTTCCAGGCGCAGCTTGTTCAGCTCAACAACGAGGTCGAGTCCATCGCCCGCAACGAGCGCCTGATCGAGATGCTCGCCGACCGCCAGCAGACCTTGGACGAGGCGGGTCGCTACGACGCTGTGAGCTTCGACCACATCACCGGCACCCTCGAGCGGAAGCGTGCGGAGCAGGAAGCGGAGCTCGACCAGCTCGCTGCCGGCGCACGGGCCCTCGACTACGTCGAGATCGCCGCGTCGCAGATCCGTAGCGAGGGCCGAGACCAGCCGCTCGTCGAGGAGTTCCGGGCGGAGGCGTCTGACGGCCCCGTGTCCTACGAGCTGGCTCCGGCTGGCTACACCAACCGCTGAGCTGCGCCGTCGGGTCGGGGCCCTCCCCGACCCGCGCGGCTCGACCCGCGATCCACACCCCAATGAAGTGAGCCCGGCCGTCTAGACGGCCGGGCTCTTTGTTGATTTCGGGAACACGCACGCGGGTACGCACCCGTCGGGCATACGCCTAGCGGCGCGCTCCCTTGGTAACGTCACTCATCATTCTGATCACCTCCAGTTGCAAAACCATCCCGGCCCCGCTGTGACGATGCGGGGGTGGGGCTCCAGTGATGGCCCGGGCGTCCCGGGGCCTGTTAGATGCATGATGGGCCCCTGGGGCAGCAGATTCAAACGGCTCCAATGAACGAGGCCCCGCGGTGCACCTGAGGGTGCGCCGCGGGGCCTCGTTCCTGGATCCCGCCCCAGGGCGGGACAGGGCTCACTCCTGCCAGGAGAGCCCCAGGGCGGCGACCTCGGGGACGAGCCCGGTGGCCGCGTTGCTGATGAAGGACATCCGAACCTGCACGAAGCGGGCTCCCGAGATGTCGCTGACGTCGGTCTTCCAGCTGTCGTCGTTGTTGAGGAAGCCGGTCAGCCCGTTCTGGTCGGCGACCTCGTAGCTGAAGGAGCCGTCCCAGCAGGACGCGTTGCCCCGCAGCTCGATGGTGGGGTCCTCCGCGGTGCTCGGCGTGTAGTTGATCGGCTTCGTCTGGTAGAAGTCGCCGTAGGCGTCCTGGCGGCTGGCGTCCTCGCCGGCGATGGCGATGATCGTGATGGCGCCGCGGAAGGCGAAGTCGACGCTCGTTCCCTGGGGCTGGATCTCTGGGAAGATCACCGGCTGGGCGAAGCTCGGCGCGGAGAAAGCACCGATGCCCAGCGGGTCAAGGGCCTCGTAGAAGAGCGAGTGCGCGCGGCTGACCCTGACGACCAGGTCGAGGGCGCCGAAGTAGAGGGCGTTGTCCACGCCGGGGAGCGGCGCCCCCGCGGGCATCGAGGTCGGGTCGAAGCCGCCGTTGGCGAGGCTCTCGGAGTCCGGGTTCACCGTGAACAGCTGACCGCTCTCGTCACGACCGCCCGCCGAATAGGCGCGGAAGCCGGGAAGGGTCGAGGTGTGAGCGAGCTGGTGGGAGAAGATGTTGCTCGTGGTGGCGTTCCCGGTCGGGTAGCAGCGGAACTCGACCAGCAGCGGGAGGCCGACCGTGCGGATCTCCTCGACGAGGTAGAACGGGTTGGCGTCGCCCGGCTGGTTGCAGTCGGGGCCCATCATGGTCTCGAGCTCGGCGAGGGGCTGGACGCCGGTGATCTGCGCCTGGCGGAAGAGCGGAGCGCCGCCCCCGTTGAAGCCACCGCGGGCGCGGATGCCGGTGTCGCGCCAGGTGTAGTACTTCTTCTGGCTATCCGGGATGCCCTGGTTCATGGGCGTCGGGATGAGCGACGTGCCGTCGGGCGCGATGCTCTGGTCACCGGGGTTGATGGTGTATCCGTTCGCTCGGGGGTGGACCTCCCGCAGCGGGTCCGTGGAGCCATCCACCACGTTGGCGTCGAACGTGTTGCCGATGCCCGAGTTGGGCAGGATGAGCGCGCCAGAGAGCGGGTCGATCACCTCATCGGGGAGGTTCTGGGCGTGGGCCATCGACATCTGGAACTCGGGGTAGCTCTCGAAGACCGGGTTGCCTCCGAGGGGGCTCAGGGAGACCCCCTCCACGTCCAGGTTGAGCTGGGCGAAGTTGAGGTCCTGGGCGACGTCGTTGTCCCGGGTGAACGGGAGGTCGTCTCCGAAGTCGATGTAGCGCCAGAGGATCTGGGTCCGCGCGCCGTACGGGCTGAGCGGCAGGGTGGTGCCGACGCCGGGCTGCATGGCGGCGACCACCTCGTTGTTCTGGCTGCAGACCACCTGGGTGCGAACCACCGGGCGGCCGCGGACACGACCGCGCTCAAGATCGAAGACGATCTGGCCGAACCACTCCGGCTTCTCGAAGGTGTCGATGACGTTGGCCGAGAGGGGGTCCCCGAAGGGGATCTCTTCGTCGGTGGACTCGAACCGAACGACGCGGCCACCGGTGGGGGCGTCGGGGGCTGCGGCGTCGAGCTCAATCTCGATGGGCGAGAGGAGTCCGGTCACCGCGTTGCCGGCGAGGTCCTTGGGCGTGCGGTCGCCGCCGGGGAAGTCCAGGAAGTAGGACTCGGCGTCGCCCTGTTCGTGGGAGAGGGGCAGCTCGGGCTCGAAGCGGAACTCCTGCAACGAGGTGCTGTTGCGCACCACGCCAGGAATGAAGTCGCCGGCCGGCGTCGGCGTCTGGGCGAGGGGGTCGTTCGGATCGTTCCGGAGGAGTCGGAAGGACTCGTAGGGCTCGAACAGGTTGGGGTCGATCGCCTCGCTGAAGCGGAACCTGAAGGTCGCCCCCGGGGCCACGTTGGTGACCGGCGAGTTGGGGTCCGGGGCGGCGGGGGAGACGCTCACAAAGCACTCGGAGCGAGAGCCGTCCTCGGCCGGGATGAAGGGCACGATGTACTGGATCGGCCCGAGGATCGTCTCGAACTGGATGGGATCGAAGGCCTGCGGGAACGCGATCAGGCGGACCTGGACGTTCTGGGCGAGGCCGCCGGAGGAGACGGACGTGTTGTTCAGGACCTCGGCGAAGTACGGCCCCTGGCTGATCAGGTCGCCCACGGACGGCGCCTGGGCGCAGGTGGTCGAGATGAACTGCACCCGCGAGAGGTTGAAGACCAGCGGGTCGGGGCCGGGCACCGTCGTCGGCGTGTCCAGAAGCACTGCGGACAGGCTGCCGATCAGGGTCGGGTCGGTCTCGTCGGGCAGGAAGCCGTTGGAGGGGTCGTTGGTGATCGCGGACTCGCCACCGGACCGGAAGGCCCGGACGACCTCGCGCCCCGGCGAACCGAAGTCGAAGGTGCCGTTCGAGACGCTCGTGATCGGGTGCGCCGTGGGGTTCTGGAGCAGCGGCTGCTGCTGGCCGGGGAGCTCGAGGGTCGGAAACCGGAGCTCGACGTTTGCGAGGTTGGCCTCGTTGCTCGCGGGGAAGCCGATCGTGTTCACGGCGACCGTGGGGTCACTGTTGAACGACTCGATCTCACTGACCGCCGGGTCCACGATCAGGCGGGTGGAGTAGAACTCGAGCCCCGGCTGACCGTCGTGCTCGGCGAGTCCCCCGTAGTTCGGGTCGGGGAAGATGCGCGCCTCGAAGGGGATGATGGTCGGCTCGCCCACCAGCAGCCGCACCGACTGGGTGTTGATGGTGGAGGGGTCCACCAGGTCATCGAAAACCACCACGATCGCCGCGTTGCGCGGGACCATGGAGTACGTGCCAGCGCCCACGAATCCGTTGTCGGCGATCGGGCGCACGCCGGACTCGGCGAGGCTCAGGAGGGAGAGGAACTCTTCGCGGCCACCGCCGGGGGTCTCGTCCGCGAAGTTGCGGTAGATCACCAGCGACTGCTTGCCCGTGACCGGGTTGGTCTCGAGCTGGAAGTCCGGCAGCGGCCAGCCGCTCTCGGACTTCGGGTTCACCACGAACTCCTCGAAGACCGTCGTCCTCTGGGTCAGTCCTGCGTCCTCGAAGGCGACGATGTCGACCATGCGCCCGTAGTACTGGCGCGCGATCCGGACCTGCACCGCCTCGCCGTTGAAGTTGTCGTCGACCAGGTAGAAGTCGCCGTCGGGCTTGGTGTCAAGCGTTCCAGCGGGGGTGGTCTGCTGGTCGGGCGAGGTCGTCGAGTTGCAGCCCGCGAAGGCCAGGACGGCGACAGAGGCCACCGCCTGAGTCAGGCGGAGAGGGGTCGCAGGCTGGAATCGGGGGAGGGGGGTCCGTGCAGTCATCGAAGATCGAGATCGGATTGAGGGTGGCGATCGAGGCCTCACCAGGGCCCCTGGGGGCCAGATCCCCCGGGTGGGAGGGCTGATTCGGCTTCAAACGCAGGTGCCACACATCAGCAATCCCCGTACCGACAGGAACGGGGGCCACTGCGCGACGGGCGTGCGCCTAAAGGGTAGGTGCAGGGCCCAGCAGAGGCAACGCCGAGGGCGTGGACTCCCGCCGGGAAAGCACGGTCCGGGGCACCATGGAGCGCCTGGTCGTGCGGATTCGCACATCCAGACGCTCGGGGCGCGGCCGGGGAGGGGCCTGTTCCCGGGGCGGCCCTTCGTGTCGTACCCCCCGGAGCGCAGAATGGGGCCCATGGAGCGTCCATCCCATCGGCCTCGGCAGGCCCTGACCACCGTGCTCCTCGCCCTCGGCGTGGCGGTGGCTGGCATGGGTCTGTTGGCCGTGGCACCCCCCGCGGGGAGCCTCGACGACGTCTTCGTGGTGCTCACCGAGGCGCGGCGCTCCCTCGGGGACGTGGACGAGGGTGCCTGGACACCCGTGCCTGTGGACTCCTGCACGAGCCCGGCGGATGTCTTGCTCAAGATGGCCCTCCTGGTGGTCGCAGGCGGTCAGGACCCGCTCCGGTCGGCCGGATGGCTCGCGCTCGTGGAGGTCCTGCTGTTTGTGGTCGTGAGCGTCCGGTGGCTCTCTGCCACCGTAGAGAATGCGCGCCTGTGGGTGGTCTGTGCCTTCGGGCTCATGGGGACGCCGGGCTTGTTGGAGAGCGCCGCCTATCGGCTCGAGGGCCCGGTCTTTGCCCTCGTCTGGCTGCTGACGGTCGCCGCGGCAATGGAGCGGGCCCCGCGGCGGGCGATCGTCTGGGGTGCCGCGCTGGCCTGGATCCGGCCGGAGGGGATGCTCCTCGGGCTGGGGGCCAGCTGGCTGGCCCTTGGCCCGCCCCGGCAGAGGGGCCTCCGTGGGCACGCCGTTGCCGCGGCGCTCATGGTCTTGCCCGTCACCGCCTATCGGTGGCTCCGGTTCGGGGACTGGCTCCCCAACACGTATCGGGCCAAGCGCTCGGACGACCTGCTCCAGGAGTGGATGGATGGCAGCGCCTATGTGATGGACCTGCTCCTGAGCCCGGGTGGGCTGGCACTGGCCCTCTTGGCGGTGATCGTCGGCCGAGGCGCAGGCGCGGAGCGGGCGGCCGGGGGAGCGGAAGGCTCGGCGCCCTGCAGGACGGCCGTTGGCCTCGCCGGGCTCGCAGTGGCGGTTCTGGTGGCCTCGGGCGGCGACAGCTACGCCGGCGCGCGGCTGGCCCTGCCTGTGGGGATCCCCCTCTGGCTCGGACTCTCCAGCTTCAAGGGGGCCTTGGGGCAGGCGGTCGGCTTGGGATGGGTGGCCGTGCTGCTCCAGGTCGTGGCCTTGGTGGGCCCTGGCCAGGGCGGTCCCCCGGCGATCGAGCGGCTCGAGGGGGCCCTGGGTGGCCCCGCGGGCCTCGAGGTGTTCCAGCCGGAGCAGCGCGCGCTTGAGGCGGCTGCGGAGGCGCTGGGTGGGGAGGTGCTGGCCCATCGGCATCTGCAGCGGGTGAGGTGGTTCCGCCCCGAGGTGCGCGTGTTGGACCTCACGGGTCTCACCGATGCCGAGGTGGCTGCGACGCCGGCTCGGGGCCAGGTGAAGTTCGGGAGGGACGCGGTGGGGCTGGCCGTGGAGCGGCGCGTCGGGGCCATGCACCTCGATCCTGTGGGCGTCCGCCCCGCGGCCCTTGCCACCGTCCCCCTCATCCCCGCGCTCTCCGATCCCCGGATCGCGGACCAGTTCGCCGGTGCCCCCTTCCTCTCGAGGGAGCTAGCTGAAGCTCTCGACAGGGCCTATCTCGGGGCGAGCTATCCCGTCCTCGGGGGCCATGTGAACCTGCTCGTGCGGCGGGACCTCGCAGGGCGCTTCGAGGCCGCCGGCTTCTCGGTGGCCTCGCCGGAAGCCGGCCCGCGCTAGCCGCCGCCGTAGATCGTCTCCGCGGCCCACTCGAGGGCCTCCTGGAGGCCGGGGAGAGAGACGAACTCGGGCCGCCTCGCCAGCTCCTGAGCCCGGCTCAGGGTCTGGCGCGCCAGGCGCTGGGTGGCAGGGGTCTGGTGGAAGGCGATGGCTTGCATGGCCAGGGTGAGCGGATGCACGCCGGTGACGCCGCTCGCGCGTTCGAACTCCTCGAGCAGGGAGAGCATCTGGGAGAACTCCCCCGTGCGGGTGGCGAGGACCAGCCGAGTCTCGAGGTGATTGCGATTACCCGGAAAGTAGGGCGCCACGAGCTCCGCGGCCTGCCGGGCGGCGCGGTAGGTGTTGAGGGGGAGGCCGGTCTGTCGGCGGACGGCGTCAGCTCGCTTCAACAGCTCCTCGGCCAGGTCGGTGCGGGCTCGCTGCGTCGCCTCCGCGAGTTCGTTCCCGCCCGTCAACGCCTCGAAGCGCTCGAAGCGCTCGTTGAGCAGCTCGGTGGATCTTCCAATGTCGCCCCGACGCTGGAAGTCCGCCGCGCAGCGGGCCAGGGTGTCGAGGTACTCGGTGGCCTCGGGGGAGAAGCGCTCTCGTGCGACCTCCACCTCGCGGTTGAGGCTCGCGCGCGCGGCGCTGTCGGTGGCGAGTGAGGGGTCCTGGGCGTAGACGCGGTTCAGGGTGGAGACCGTGTCGAAGAGGAGGCCGATGGGCGGCGCCGCCGTGCGGTCCAGGGAGTCCAGGGCGACATCCAGGGGCAGGGAAGCCTCCTCCGCGAGCCCCACGCTGGCGAGCCATGTGGCGTACTCGACATAGCGGCTCACGAGGAAGGCGCTGTCCTCGGCGTAGCGGCGTCCGTACTGCTCGATGAGCCGGTCGAAGATGACCTTGGTCCGGCCCACGTCCCCGGTTCGACGGGCGAGGGCGACGAGCTTCTCGAGCGCCTCGATGCGTAGGCTGCCATCGCCGGCCTCGACCGTTGCGGCGATCAGGTCGGCCTCCTCCAGGAGCGTGATCGCCCCCTCGCGGTCCCCTGAGTCCTCGAGGATCTCGGCCAGCTCGAGCCGCGCCTGGTGGAGCACATTGGAGGGCTGGCTTGTGAGGGCGCGATCGATGCTCAGGGCGGCGAGTAGTTCCTCGCGTGCCTGCATCCGATCTCCCCGACGCGCGTGGAGCAGGCCCAGGGCGGCCTGCTGCCTGACCGCTTGGATGGAGGCGTCACCGTGAATGGACCGCGCCGCGATGAGCGCAGCGTTCTGGGCCTCGAGAGCCGCCTCGAGCTGCCCAGCGCTGATGAGGCGGTCGGCGAGGGTCCCCAGCGCATCGACGCGGATGGCGTCGCCGGCTCCGAAGGCGCGGGTCACCATCCGGTCGAGCTCGGCTGTCTGCATGTCGCGTACCTCGCCTGCGCCCTCGTCCGGGGCGTCGGCGTAACGCGTGGCGGAGAAGATCTCCCGGAGCACCGCGGCCTGGTCGCGGCGGGCGCTCAGGGATTGGAAGGCCACCGCGAGGCCCGTGACGAGCGCGGCGAAGACCGCAGTGCTCGCGATGGCAGCGACCCGATGGCGGCGGAGGAACTTCACCGTGCGGTAGAACGCGGAGGGCGGCGCCGCCTCGATGGGGCGGTTGCCGAGCAGTCGTGCCAGGTCCCGTGCGAAGGCTGCGGCGGACTCGTAGCGGCGGTCCCGTTCGGGGGCGAGGGCGCAGTGGACGATGTTCTCCAGGTCCCCGCGCAGGCTCCGGCGGAGCTCTGTTGGGGTGCAGCGCCGGCGCTGCCCGAGCTCCGCCGTGGCCGCGGCATTGGGGTCGATCCGCGAGGCCATCGGCGACGGGATGCTCTCGGCGAGGAAGGTGGCGATGTCTCCACCGCTCACGTGTTCCCGGAGCTCCTCCGTGGAGAAGGGCGTCTCACCTGTCAGCAGCTCGTGCAGGAGGACGCCGAGGCTGTAAACGTCGGTCCGGGTGTCGATGTCCGAACTCCCCGAGGCCTGCTCAGGGCTCATGTACACGGGGGTCCCGATGACCTGGCCCATCTCCGTGAAGAGCGTCCCGCCACCGAAGTCTGAGCTTGTGGCCTTGGCAATGCCGAAGTCGATCACCTTGGGAACTGCGCGCCCCTCCAGCGGAACCACGAGCACATTGCTGGGCTTGATGTCGCGGTGGATGACGCCGCGTTGGTGCGCGTGTTGGATCGCCGCGCACAGGTCCAAGAAGACCTCGATCCGCTCGCGGATCGAGAGCCGGTGGGCATCGCAGTAGGCCGTGATGGGCTGCCCCGGCGCGAGGTCCATGACGAAGTAGGGCCGGCCCCGATCCGTCGCCCCTGCGTCGAGCACCCGCGCGATGGACGGATGATCGAGGAGCGCGAGGGCTTGCCGCTCGGCCTCGAAGCGAGCGATCACCTGGCGCGTGTCCATTCCGAGCTTGATGACCTTCAGGGCCACCTCCCGGCGCAGGGGCACCTCCTGCACGGCGCGGAAGACCACCCCGAAGCCCCCCTCGCCGAGCTCCTCCTCGAGGCGATACGGGCCGACGGTGGAGCCGACCTTGACCTCCTCGGCGGCCGCGGGCCCAGGGGACTCCACGACGGCGCCGGACTCGAGGAAGCCGGTGGATGCCTCGTGGGCCTCGATGAGGGAGGTGACCTCCGCGATGAGGTCGGGATCATGCCCGGCGGCGTTCTTAAGCCATCGCCCCCTGGCCGGCCCTGCGGGCCGATTCAGCGCGCCAGCGAAGAGCCGCTCGAGGGCGGGGAGGCTCGGCTCGGGCGTGGATGGGCGGGGGGCGCCCGTTCTCGGCTGTCCGGTCACTCGGCCCCATCCCCGTCAGCTTCGCCAACGCGGGAGTCGTTGAGCTCCTTGAAGAGCCAGGCCCGCGCGAATGCCCAGCTGCGATCGGCAGTGGCCCGCGAGACACCGAGGACCTCGGCGGCCTCGACGATCGACAGCCCCGCGAAGAAGCGGAGCTCCACCAACTTCCCGTAGGCGGGATCCATGGCGGCGAGCCGCTGGAGGGCCTCGTCGAGCTCGAGCAGGTCCGTCGTCGGTGGGAGCTCCACGAGCGCGTCAGGCTCGAGCTCCACCCGGCCGTGGGCGCCGCCATGGCGGAGGCTGTGCCTGCGCCGAGCCCGTTCGATCAGGATCCGTCTCATGGCCTCGGCGGCCGCGCCGAGGAAGTGGGCGCGGTTCTCGAAGCGAAGCTGCGTGGCGCCCGTTTGCTCTGGCGGCCCGGCGATGCGCATCCATGCCTCGTGCACCAGGGCGGTGGCCTGCAGGGTCTGCCCCCTCTCCCTCGCGAGCTTGGTGGCGGCGAGCCTGCGTAGCTCGCCGTAGACGGCCTCGATCAGCTCATCGCTGGCGTCGTCGCCCGCCTTGAGCGCCTGGAGTAGCTGCGTGACCTCTGCCATTGCCGTGCACCCCCGGGACTGAGGGTGACCCGGCTGAGCTTAAACGACAGAGCCCGGCCCTGAGGGGGCCGGGCTCCGCTTGTTTCCGGGCAGGGGATGTGGCCCCCACGAGTCCGGGTCACTCGAAATTGATTTCCAATCCGCGGCTGAAGTTGGAGGTGGTTCCGCCGCCCGAGTTCACGTCACGGTGCCAGTACTGGAAATTCCAGGTCTCTCCGGCGAGCGTCGGCTGCGATCCGGTGGGCTGTGGCACCGCGGCGAGGTTCACGGGCATGGAGATGCGGCCCGCGGAATCGGTGGTGAGCACGGTCCCGAGGTAGCGGCCGATGTTGGCCCCGAGGCAGACGTTGCCCGTGCTCCCCCCGGGGTTCGGGAAGAAGAACTGGGTTCTCGCGACCGCGAAGTACCCGACCGAGTTTGCCGGGAGGTCCATGCCGTGGAGCGTCAGGTCGTTGCGGGAGGCGATGGGGGAGCCGATGGCCTCGAGCGTGGAGACCACGCCGGTGCTGTTGGCGACGGTCGTGCAGTAGGAGGTACCGAAGCGCTGAGGGGACTCGGGGATGTTGATGCTCGTGCCACCGACGGACGAGGGATAGATGTGCACCCGGTCCATCTTGAATCCGTTGGACCGGCCTGAGAATTCCACGCGGTGCAGGCCCGGTGAGAGGGTGTAGGTCAACTGTCCGCCGCCGGGCGAGAGGCGGGTCTCCCAGGTCCAGTTCCCGACGCTGCTGGGCATGTTCGAGAAGGCCTTCTTCCAGGTGCCGCCATCGATGCGGATCCAGGTGTCGTTGTCCTCGGTGGGATCGGGGTCCTCGTGACGGTTGTAGATCGAGATCTTGTGCGTGCCGGAGGTGGAGATCTCGAAGTCGAAGCCGAACAGCCCGTTCCCCGAGTTGAAGAAGTAGTTCGGCCCCGTCCACTCGAAGTAGCCGTCCCCGGTGTAGCCCGGGGTCGCGGTGCTGAGGTTCCAGCCACCGGGCGGGGTGGCGGACTCCATCTGGATGGCGACCACGTCGTTGGACTGCTGCAAGAAGACGCCCTGCGCGTCGGCGCGCTGGGCGGAGGCAAGGAGGGCAAGCGATGCGAAGCTCGCGAGCTTGAAGGTCGTCCCTTTGGGCTGAAGGAGAGTCATGCCGTGGGTCTGCGAAGAGAGGTCAGAAAAGCACAGGGCGCGGTGCGGCCGCTGTCCTGTGGCGGATTGATGGCGAACTCCGCGCCCTTCTGGGGGCACAAAGCGTCCACCTCATGATTACCCCTACGCGGCTGTGGAGGATCGGGGAATCTACCCCTGGTGGCAGGATTCATCTCAAAGTGATCCAAGCCTGGCGCTGAGCCGTCCTTACGGTCAAATTCGGGGCCGGAGGAAGATCGGAGCATGAGCAAGCGCAGGTTGGACTTGAGCGGCGACGCGGGGGATGGACTCACCCATAACCCCTTCGCGGCGTTACGCGGTGGATCCCCGCAGCCCGACGCCCAGGGTCATGGGGCGGACCTCACGGCCCCCCCCAAGTCCGTGGAGGGCGAGGGGGAGGCCGCCGCTGAGCTCGCGGGTTCCGATTGGCTGGTTCGAAAGGAGCGCAAGGGCCGCGGGGGGAAGGTGGTGACGATCGTCTCGCCCCGTGCGGGGGAGAGCGAGGCGCGGCTCGCTGAGGTGGCGAGGAGCCTCGGGCAGCGACTGGGGACGGGAGCGCGTGCCAAGGGCGGTGAGATCGTGGTGCAGGGCGAGCTCTCAGGTCGAGTGCGGGCCTTGCTGGAGGCGGATGGCGCGAGGGTGACCGTTGGCTCCTGAGCAAGAGGTGGACGGGCTGGATGACGTACCCGGGCCAGTTCGCTCGGGGGTGTCGGAAGGCGAGGCGCTCAGGTGGGGACCCGCAAGGGAGGATTGGATTCGAGCCTACGTCGCCGCCGAGAGCTCGACCCTCAAGCTGCGCCCTCCGGCCCCGCCGGACTCCTTCACCGCGGACTCCGCGGCGCGGCCCCTGCGACTGGGCGGCCCGGGACGGGACCCCGGCTTGCGAGTCAGTCCGCGGGCCGACCGAATCCCAAGGCCGGGGGCTCTGCGGGAGACCTCGGCGGTGGCCCGCCTCCTCCACGTCTTCATCCACCACGAGATCCAGGCTGCGGAGCTGTGCGGATGGGCCATCCTTGCCTTCCCCGAGACGCCCCTCGAGTTCCGGGAAGGGCTCTTCTCGGTGATGCTTGACGAGGTGCGTCACGCGGCAGCGTACGCCTCGCGGGTTGAGGCCCTGGGCTCGGGCTACGGGCAGCACGCGGTCAGGGATTGGTTCTGGGAGCGGACGCTCGCCTGCGAGTCCCCGCTCCAGTACGTCGCGCTCATGGGGCTGGGCTTCGAGGGCGGGAATTTGGAGCATGCCCACCGGTTCGACCGACTTCTGAGGGACGCGGGGGACACCGTCAGCGCCGAGCTGGTGGCGCGTGTCGGTCGGGAGGAGGTCTCCCATGTGCACTTCGCCGCGCGCTGGTTCACGGAGTGGTCCGGGGCGGCGCCCGAGGCCGGTCCTGACTTTGAGCGGTGGGCTGCCGAGCTGCCCGCACCCCTCACGCCGGCGGTGCTCCGGGGCCATCCCCTGGACCGCGTCCGGCGCGGGAAGGCAGGACTCTCGGAGACGTTCCTCGACCGGCTGGAGGCCTCGGGCACCACGAGCAGCCCCTCGGAGCGGTGAGGGTCGCCTGGCTCTTCAATCTTGACGCCGAGGCGGAGCTAGCGGCGCTGCGGAGCGGATCTGCGCCGAGGCCCGCCGGCGCTCTTGCCCGGCGGCGGCAGGCCGCCGCCACGGCGCAGCTCGCGAGAGGAATCGAGGAGGGCGGATGGGTCGGCCCCAGGGACCTGGTCCTCGATCCTGGGTCTCCGGGCGCAGGTGCAAAGGGCTCGCCTCCGGACCAGGACCTGTCCGGGGTCACCCCTCGGGCCTGGTCGCCCACACCTTCGGCAAAGGCGGCCATGGCGAGGGCGGGCCTCGCGCTCGAAGGGCCCCCCTTGGAGGCGCTGATCGCGGCCAACGCACGGGAGACCTTCGCCTCCCTGGACCCGCTCCCAGGGGCCTCGGTGGCCGACTCCCTGCCCGACCTGCGCGCGGCGCTCGGGGAGGCTCCGCTGCCCCGGAGTGGGCTTGGAGCTTCGGTCCGGTCGGCCTGGGTGCTGCGCCGGTCGCTCTCGTGCGCCGGCGGAGGCAGGCTCGTCGCGGAGGGCTGGAATGCGGGGGTCGCGTCGTGGGCCACCTCCGCCCTGGAGCAGGGCCCGATCGAGGTGCAGCCCCTGGTGGACGTCGTCGAGGAGTACTCCATCCACGGGTGGGTTCACCGCGGCGGTGAGCTGCGGTCTGGGTCGCCGATCTGCTGGCGCTCGGTGGGCGAATCCGCGCCCGGCGGGGGGGCCGCGCCGCTGTCCGAACAGGAGCGGGCGCGAATGGAGGACTCCGCGCTCGAGGTGGGCGCCAGACTCCGCGGACTGGACTACTTCGGTCCCTTCGGCGTGGACGCCTTCCGTTGGCGACGGTCCGACGGGGTGGTCTGCCTTCAGGTCGGGACCGACATCAACGCCCGGTGGACGCTCCACTTCGCCCGCGGAGCGCCCGAGCTGATGCAGCCGGCGTCAGGCCATCAGGAACATCTCGCCGAGGGCTGACACCATCCACGCGGGGTCCTTGACGCCGCAGAGCTCTCTTGCGCTGTGCATGGAGAGCTGGGCGCAGCCGACGTCAACGGTCCGCATCCCGTGTCGCGCCGCGGTCAGGGGGCCGATGGTGGACCCGCAGGCCATGTTGGTCTTCATCACCCACTTCTGGAACGGGACGCCCGCGCGCTCACAGGCGAGCTGGAAGAGCGCCTCGGTCTCCGCCTCGGTGGCGTAACGCTGGTTGGCGTTCACCTTGATCACCGGGCCAGCGTTGAGGTGGATGTGGTGGTCCGGCTCATGGCGGTCCACGTAGTTGGGGTGGACCGCGTGGGCCATGTCTGCGGAGACGCAGATGGAGTCCTGGATGCTCCGCAGGTAGCTGTCGCGGTCGCCGCCGCGGGCGAGGATCAGGCGCTCGGTGACGTCGCCGAGCAGCGGGCCGTCGGCGCCCCCTCGGCTCGCGCTGCCCACCTCCTCGTGGTCGAAGAGGGTCACGGCCAGGGCGTGCGAGGGGCCCTTGCTCGAGGCCTCGACGAGGGCGGTGAGCGCGCAGTAAGAGCTGCAGAGGTTGTCGAGGCGCGGGGCGGCGAGCATGTCGTTGTCCGCGCCGAGAAGGCCGGAGGGCGTCAGGTCGTGGACCATCGCGTCGTAGCTCTTGATGGCGCCGGCGGGGACGCCGAGCTCCTGCCCGAGGAGGTCGGCGAAGGCGCCCTCCCTGGCGTCGCCCACGGCCATCACGGGGGCCATGTGCTGCTGCTTGTCGAGCTTCAGCCCCTTCTCGCCGATGGTGCGGTCCAGGTGGATCGCCAGCTGGGGGACACGGAGGATGGGTCGGTCGACCCGGAAGTGCCGCTCCAACAGCTGGGGCCCGTCAGAGACGAAGGCGCGTCCGCTGATTCCGAGGTCTCGGTCGAGCCAGGAATTCAGCAGCACGCCCCCGTAGACCTCGACTCCGAGCTGGCGGAAGCCTGCGGCGCCGGTGTCGGGCCGGGGCTTGATCCGCAGGTTGGGGCTGTCGGTGTGGGCCCCGGCGATGCGGAAGCCCGTCGCAGGGTCCATGCCCGCGGGGTAGAACCACGCGAAGAGGGAGCCGCCACGCCGAACGAAGCCCCGCTCCGGCACCTCGCTCCAGGCCTCGAGCTCCTTGATCTCCGTGAAGCCCGCCTCGACGAGCCGCGCCGCCGAGGTGTCGCAGGCGTGATAGGGCGAGGGGGAGGCGTCGATGTAGGACGCCATGTCGAGCGCCACGCGCTCGGGGAATTCGATGATCGACATGGGATGGAGGGAGGCTGCTGGGAGCTCAGGTGTGCTGGACGCGGGTGACGCCGAGGAGGCGTTCGATGGAGTTCATCCGCTTGCCCAGGAACGGCACGTGTTCGATACGGGCGACCACCTGACCCTCTCGCTTGATCACCAGGGTGCCGCCACCGAACGTCAGGATGAGCTCAAGGATGTCCGGGACCTCGCGGCTCACCGTGCTGCCCAGGCGCGGAATGCTCTGGTCTCGGCCCCAGGGCTGAACGTAGTGCACGAACTCGTTGGGCTCGAGCCGCCAATAGTTGAGGCGCGGCTGGAGCATGCCGAGGATGAAGAAGAAGAGCAGCGAGCTGCCGACCACGAGGTACGCCGCGGTGCTGTAGGTCACCTGGAGGGTCCCGATCCAATCCGCCGTGCTCCCGAGGACTGCCCAGCCCTTCATGTTCCCCACGTACAGGCCGGCGCAGGCCAGCAGCACAAGCAGGACCACGATGGCGAACTTCTTCTGGTCCAGGTCGGTGACGATGACCATCAGGTTGAAGGTCAGGGCGGCCGTCGCCCACCAGCCGAGCGTGACTGATTGCGCGCCGTCGCTCCCGAACGACTGGAGGATGCCGCAGCCCAGGAAGGCCAGGAGCGTCGGCCAGAAGTAGATGATCATCGGGAACGACGCCACGGGGACGGCGTCCTTGTCCGTGTCCGCGTTGAACGGATAGTAGACCTCCCAGATGGACTCCTTCTGGATCTTGCCGGGCGCTGCGGGCGTGACGCCCTCGGGCGCCGGGGTCTCAGGAGCGGGGCTGGGTGAGTCAGTCATGTGGGCGGTGGCGTCGTGCGGGTGGCGCGGAATCGGATGGTACCAACGCCGTACGGCGGATCCCCGCCCGCTATTCCAAGCCGCCCACGAACTTTGGGCCAGATCTTGTCGAATGCCGGGGCCGGATCGTGGGTAGCTCTGGCTGCGGCCGGGGTCCTGGTCCGCGGGTGTCAGGAAGGACCCAGGTGTCCGTGATCGCAGCGTGCTCCCGCTAGACTCTGGGCCCGCGCCACCTCCCTCCCCTTGAGCATCCCTCCGCCGAACGACTCCGACCTCGCCCGCCAGGGCCGGCCTGATCAACGGAGGGAGAGCGCGAGGGCGGGTGAAGCAGGGGAGGCCTCGGGGTCCGGCGAAGACCTCGATTCCTGGAGGCAGCTGCGAGGGGACTGGGAGGAGCTTCGGGCCGCGTGGGGCAGCACGCCAACCGAGGCCCGTTCCCGTCGCCTGGCGGACCTTGAGGGGCAGCTCTTCGAACTCGAGGCCTCCGGACCGCTGGCCGCGGGGGGCGTAGATCCCCCGGCCCACGCGCGGGCGGTGGCCGGGGCGTGGCAAGAGCGGCTGGCGCGATGCGGTCGCACCGATGCCGCCGAGCGGTTGCTTGGCGCCCTGCGCGCCAGTCGATTGCGTTGGCTGAAGAGCAGGCGCCCCGGGCCAAGCACGGGTCCGGATGGGGCCTTCGTGGCGCTCCTTCAGGTCGAGGAGTCGATCCTCGAGGGGGTGGCGGGGAGCGGAGTCCTGTGGGAGGTGGCAGGCGCGGAGCAGGCGACGGAGGAGCTCCAAGCCGTTCGGGACAGCCTCCGCGATGTGCTCTCCGCCCACGCGGCCGCGGGAGGCCTCTCCACCGAGCTTCGATCCCGGATGGCGGGCCGCATGGTGGACCATGCGGACGACGCCATCCTGCTCAGCGGGGAGGCGACCCCCGCCGCCTGCGCCCGGGGGCTGGAGGCGGCGCTAGAGGCCCTGACCTGGCACCTCGGCGCGGTGGAGACCGGGCAGGGGCGGGAGCGAGGTCGGCTTCAGCGGCGGCGCCGGCGGGTGGAGCGGGAGCTGGTGGAGCAGCGCCTGCAGGCGAAGCTGGAGGCTCGCTTTGGCGCGAGCCGGGTCGCCCTGTGGGAGCGGGGGGTGGTGGCGTGCATCCTCGGGGTGCTGCTCCTCCTCGGGGTCGAGGTGCTGGGGCTCATGGGCCTGGTCTCCATTCCGAGGGCCGCCCTCACCTCGGCGGACACGGCCATCTGCGCGTTCCTCCTCGTGGACTTCGGGGTCAAGCTCGTGTTCGTCTCGCCCCGACGGCTGTGGCTGCGGCGGCACATCTGGACGGACCTGATCCCCGCCATTCCCTTCGGCCTCTTCGCTGGCCTTGACGGTCTCGCGGGCGAGGCGGGCCAGGCCAGCCGGCTGATGCGGCTGTTCCGGCTCGCCCGGATCGGCGCCTACCTGAGGGCGCTCCGACCCCTGGTTTGGCTCGTGCGGGCCCTTGGCTTCCTCTTGCGGGGGCTCGACAGGGTGGTCCGCCGGCATGCGCGCGCGCTGGAGATGGAGGTGGTGGTCTTCCCCACGCCGGCGGAGCAGCGGGAGCTGTGGCGACGCGACGTGGAGCACCGCCGCGCGGTGGCCTCGCTCAGGCGGGCTGTGGACGCGTGGTACGTGGATGTGCACGAGCTCGCCGACGCGGAGGAGCGTGCCTCCCTGGAGGTCACCCGGGGGGAGATCCTGCGGGGGGCGCTGGAGCGCAGCGCCGCCGAGCAGCCCCAGGACCGTGGACGGCGCCGGGCTCAGCTGCCCCTCGCGGATGACCTGCTGAAGCAGGTGGCGGAGATCAGCGGCGAGGAGCTCGTGGAGGAGCTTGGGGCCAGCACGGTGGACCGCCTGGCCCGCGCGGCGCGCCTCGTCGCCGGGTCGCCGTTGCGCTGGCTGCCGGGGCTGGGCTCGTGGGCGGCCCCGGACGCGCTCGGCGCTGCGGCGGCGGAGCACGTGGCCCGCTGTCTCCATCGAATCGCGGACGCGCTGCACCGGGCTCTGGGCAGGGCGTTCTGGTGGGCGGACCTGCACGGGACCCTGACGCCAGGTGAGGTCGTGGGGCGCATCGGGGCCGCGCTGGTGGCCCGGACCTCCCGCCCGGCGGTGCGATTGCTGCTGTTCGGCATCCCCTTCCTGGGTCTCCAGCTCGCCTTCGCTGCGCTGGATGCCCGTGGAGACGAGGAGCTCCGCAGCTTCGCGGTGATCCGGCTGATCAACGGCGTGGTCGGGCAGACCTTCGCCTTGCTCGGTGGCATCTGCCTCGTGTTGCTGGCCATCGGGGCATGGCTCCAGCGTATGGCCAGGGACACCACGACGTTCCATGAGAAGGTGGCCAGGGCACAGTTCTTGCACCTGACGGACAGCCTGAAGGCGCGTACCCATCGCGCGGACGCGGCCTTCCTCCAGCAGCGGGTCTTCCTCGCCGAGCGCCGGATCCTGGGTGACCCCGCCTCGCTGGCCGAGCAAGACGCCGAGCGCTTCCATTCGGGGCTTCATGAGTTCCTTCGAAGTGGCGAGCCGCTTCGCGGAGAGCGAGCGGGCTTCGACCCCGTGGCCCGGGTCGTGCTGCTCTACCGTGACCAGCTCGACGGAGCCCTGCTCGCCCATACGGACACCCGGGCCACCAGCCAGCTCCTTGGGAACCTCGCCGTCAGGCGACTCGCGGAGGGCTCCGGTCGGGTCACTGCCCGACGGCTGCGGTGGATGCAGAGCCTCGATCTGGAGCGCCGCCGGACGCTGGTGCGGGGGCCATTCCTGTGGTTCCACGCCATCAGCCGTTCGCTGGAGAGCCGGGCGGCCCGGCTGATCGTCGAGTACAACGCCAACGCGATCCCTTTGGCGGACTGGTCGCGCTCCAGCGAGGCGGAGCGCGCGGAACACGCGGAGTGGCTGCGGCACGGCGGAGCCGTCTGCGACGCGGAGTCTGGCGGGGAGAGCGGCGATGGGGCGGGGCGAGGGGTCGACAGGGGGAGCGAGCTGACCACGGCCTTCACCGTGCTCCACTTCCTCGACGACCACCCGAGCCGGGACGAGGAGATTGCGCAGCGCTTCGGAGAGGAGGTGGTTCGCAAGATGCAACGGGACCGCCGGGCCCTGATTCGCTCCGTGTTCGGCACCTATCCGCTCCACCTGCTACCCCTGGAGTCGCGGGTCCTGAACCTGCGCAGGCTCTACGAGGAGTGGCTGCAGGGGGGGCGGGTCCTGCTGCTGCCGGTCCGGATGAGCCTGACTGGGGCGCGGCTTTCCGTCGCCGGGGCCCGCCGCCTGGTGCGCGCCGTGGGCATGATCCGCCGCCCCGGGGTATCCCTGGAGGCCGGGGTGGATCACGAGGCGGGGTTCGACGTCGCGGCGCGCAAGATTCACCGCATGCGCGGTCCGGCGGCGGTGGCTGCCATGGAGCTGCGCGCGATCCTTGACCCCGAATACCACGGACTCAGCCTGCTCGCCGATGGATCCTGTGAGGAGGGCGGCGCGGCCAGGGGCGGGGTTGTTGAGGCCTCAGGTGCCTCCAGCGCCATGGCCGACGCCCGGTACCTGGGCGCGGATCCGGCCTCCGTTCGCCTGCTTCGCTCACTGGAACGACGGGCGGCGAGGAGCCTTGCGAGGACCCATGCCGCGCTGGCGGGGGGCCTCGGAGCGCGGCTTGGAGCGATCCTGGGCGCGGACCCGACGGGGGACCGAGAGGGTCTTCGAGCGTTGCAGGTTGTGCTCCACGGGGACGTGGACGGGGTCCGGTCCGTCCTCTTCGGCGAGGCCATCCTCGTGGAGTCAGTGGTCGATGCTTTGCTCCACGGCGCGGACCGCGCCCCAGCGCGGCCGCGGCTGGCCCTGCGCCTCGCCTTCCACAGGTGGTGGCGTCGCGGCGGCAAGCAGCGCGTGCTGCGTGCCGCGCTCTCGGCGGGCGCCCTGGACCGTCGGGGAATGGAGGGGGGAGCCGAAGAGTCCTGGCGGCGGAGGCAGGCGGTGAGGCGGGTCCGCCGGTCCGCGTGGAGGATCCTCGCGGCGGACACGGACGGAGCTCGGGCGTGCCTCTCGAGCGCACTCCTCAGGGCCGATGCTCCTGAGCGGGCCGCCGCGGAGGCGAGGCTCGCCGAGGAGCTGCGGCACCCCTCGCGGATCTCAGAGCAACTGGTGACCCTTCGAGCCACCCAGGCGCTGACCCTGCTCGACGTCAGGAACTACCGCGACCAGGTGTGGCGCGTGGGCGGGTATGCGGAGGACGGGGATCCCCGTCCGAGGTCCCTCCCGGGCGCCGTCTAGCGGCCGCCGAAGAGGCCGCTGCCGGAGTCGAGGAGCTCCCCCGCCTTCTCGCCGAGGATGCCCTCTAGCTCCTGGCTGGCCCCATCGAGGATTCCCTCGAGCCCGCCCTCGAGTCCCTTGGCGACGGCGTCGAGGACCTCATCGGGAACCTCACCCCGAAGGCCCTCGAGGGCGCTGATCTCAAGCTCCTCGAGCAGGTGCGCGCTCAGGTCCGCGACGGTGAAGCCCTCCTCTCCCGAGTCCGAGGACCAGTCACGCTCCAGGGTCGGCAGCTCAACGGTCTCGTCCACGGGCTGCACCCCTGGAATCCCGTCCACCTTGAGGCGCGCTCGGATGCCAGCGATGCGGACCCGCCCGACCTTGAGCCGGGGGCCGGGGCCTTTCGGCCCGTCGTCGACGCCTTCCGGGCCCCCTTCGTTGCCAGGGGCCTCGCCCTCCCCGGAGCGCTCGGCGAGGCTCCTGAGCTGTGCCACCACCGGAGCGAGGTTGCTCCGGAGTCCTTTCTGGAGGATGGTGAGCTGAACGTCCTCGATCTCGAGGACGCCGAGCTCCTTGACGTTGCCCACGAGCGAGCGTGTCCCGACGCCGACCTCGAAGTGGCCGAACGTGAGGAGCGGCTCCTCGAACCCATCGGGACTCTCGATCTCGTAGTCGGAGAAGCCCAGGGTCGTGGTGGAGAGGCCAGGGGAGGCCTTGATGGAGCCGATGGTGGCGGGGACCCCGAAGGCGAACTCGGAGCCTGACTCCACGGCGGCTCGGGCGGCGGGCGGAACGGTGATCACGCCTGCCACCACAAGGGCCGCGAGGCCGATGGCCGCAATGGCGACGGGCTTGAGGATGAGCTTGAGCATGGGCTTCATGGCGGTTGAGGGGAGACGGTCGACCGGGGCGGTGGGCCTTGCGCTCACTCGGTCCAGCGGCCCATGGAGATCATGATGCGGCCGCAGCCGTCCACCTCGCACCTCCCGCGTCGGTCGAGGCGCTGGTCCGTGTGGACCGGGCAGGTCCACCACCAATCACCGCTGCCCTCCACGTCGGCGGCGGAGTATCCAAGGGCGTTGAGCGCGTCGGCGCTCCCGGAGGCACCGGACGCGGCGTGGATCGGGAACGGGGCCGTCACCCACGGATTGCGCTCCGCCAGGTCGGCGAGGAGGTCCACCACGACGTCGGGGTGGTCCGCGATGACGTTGCGCTCCTCGAGCGGGTCGACGCCCACGTGGAAGAGCTCGCTGGTCCCGGGCATGTGGGGCTTGTAGATGAGCTTCCAATCGCCGTCCGAGACCATGTAGAGGAACGCGGCGTCGGGTCGGAACTTGCGCATCCCCGCGTTGTGGTCGTACCCGTTGATCTGTTCGCCGTAGGCGGTGAGGTCGCCCTCCTTCTCCCCCTCGATCCAGGGACGGAGGCTCGTACCGTCCACCGGCTCACTGAAGTCGCCCAGCCCTGCGTAATCGAGCAGGGTCGGGGCCATGTCGGCTGTGCGGACCTGATCGGGGACCCGTCGCCCTGCCGGGATCCCGGGGCCGCGGAGGATGAACGGCACGTGAGTCTGCTCGCGGTAGAGCATCCGGTGCATGCTCCAGCGGTGCTTGCGCATGCCGTCGGCCAGGCCCTGGCCATGGTCCGCCGTGAGGGCGACGAGGGTCTCGTCGGTGAGCCCCGCGTTGTCGATGGCCTGGAAGAGCGTCTCGAGGTTCCCGTCCTGATAGCGAACCTCCACGGCGTAGGTCAGGGTGGCCTCGTCCTGGAGCTCGCCGGTGCCCGGGTCGTAGCGGAGGCGCTCCATGTCCGCCTCGTCGGGCAGCTTCACCGGATCATGGGGGTCCCAGTAGTGGAGCCAGAGGAAGAAGGGCTGGTCCCCTTCGGAGGCCTCCTTCAGCCACTCCACCGCCATCCGGGTCGTGTCGTCCGAGCGTCGCTGGTAGCTGCGAACATCCCAGCCCACCTTGGTGTCGTCCTTCTTCTTCTTGAGGGTCGTATCGAAGGACTCGAACTCGTCGAAGCCCTCGTCGAAGCCGAAGAAGGCGGAGACCGGGAACGCGCTGTGGATGGCGGCCGTGCGATAGCCCGCCGCCTTGAAGGCGGTGGTGAGGGTCTCCTGGTCGGGATCGAGCTTGAACCCGCTCCCCGCGGCAAGGACCCGCAGGCCATGGTTGTACTGGAACTTCCCCGTGAGGATGGTCGCGTGGGACGCGGGGGTGAGCCCGGAGGCGCTCGCGGCGTCCTCGAAAACGGTCCCGGCGGCGGCGAGGCGGTCCACGCCGGGGGTCGCGCCGCTGGTGGAGCCGTAGCACGAGAGGAAGTCGGCGCGCACCGTGTCGAGGGTGATCAGGATCACATTCGGCCTCTCCACGGGCTCCGGTCCACCGCAGCCGCTGAGGGCCGTCGCTCCCGCCAGGAGTGCGAGGGCGGCGGATCTGAACAGGGGAAGGGGGTGTCCGCCTCGGGGTAGCGGGTCGGTCGCGCTGGGCTGGTTCATGACTCGGGGGAGCATAGCCCCCGGGGGTCCGTACGCGATGGGCCCTTCCGTGTGAGCCGCGTCCCGGGGTCCGTGATGGAGCGACTCGGCCATGGGCGCGGACTCCATGGCCCCTGGGCGATCACCTGATCGATCCCGGGACAGTGGCCGCATATCCTTCAGGCGCGGGGTCCAGCGGGCTAGGATTCCAGCATGAAGCGCTCCGCACACGCCTCCGTCTCCCCGCTCCGCCCCTTGTCCCTCGCCTGCCTGGCCCTCGTGGCCGCGGGCGCGTCCTCCTGCTCAGGCGAGGGGGGCGGTGAGGCCGGCGCGGCCGAGGCCACCGTGGAGATCGAGTGGCACAACCCCGAGCTCAAGCGGGCCAAGAAGTCCGAAGGCACGACCCTCTACGGCCAGTTCGTGGGCCCGCGGACGTGGTGGTGGCCCACAGGGGAGGTCCAGAAGAAGGGCCAGTACGACGACCAGGGGCGTGAGGACGGAGAGTGGCAGGAGTACTTCACCACCGGCTTCGTGACTGCCAAGTATCAGTACGAGGAGGGCGTCCTGGAAGGCCCCTACCTCGCCTGGCACCCCAACGGAACCGAGCGCACCAAGGGCCGCTACGAGGCCGGCAAGAAGGGCGGGGAGTGGCTCTCCTGGCACGAGAACGGGGAGCTCATGGAGAAGGGGTCCTACCGCGCCGGCGCCAAGGTCGGGGTCCACGAGGGCTTCAGCTTCAGCGGGAAGCTCGTGGCCCGCGGGGAGTACAGCGACACCGGCGAGGGCGTGTCCCTGGCCATGTGGTACGAGGACGGCTCCGACGCCCACGCCGTCCCGTTCGTGGCCGGGAAGCGGCATGGGACCGAGCGGTCCTGGTGGGACAACGGCCAGGCTCGGTACGAGAAGGTCTGGGAGAACGGCGCCCAGATCGGCGAGGGGCGCCACTGGCACTCGGACGGGAGCCGTCACCTGCTGACCTCCTGGGACTCGGGCCGCCTTTCGGGCGTGGTCAGGGAATGGCACCCCAACGGCCAGCTCGGGATGATGGTGGCCTACGCGGGCGGGGTTCGGACCGGCCTCCTCCGCCAGTGGTTCCCGAACGGCTCGCTCAAGTCCGTTGGAGCCGTCGACGGCGAGTTGAGCGAGGGGCTGCAGCAGTTCTGGTGGCCCTCGGGGACTCGCAAGGTCTTCGGGGTGGCGAAGAACGGGCTCCGCGAGGGCCCCTGGGTCTTCTGGGACGAGGCCGGCGTCCTTCAGGCGGACCTCTCCGGGATCTACGCCGCCGACCAGCGGATCGGGGCGCTGGACGACGCCGGGCTCGCCATGGCGACGCAGCTGAGCTCAGACACATCGCCGCAGCCCCTGGGCGCAGACGCCGAGGCGCTGATCGATCCCGCGGACCAGTACGACGAGCAGGGCGAGCCCCTGGGCGGTTGATCGCTGCACTCGTCGCCGCGAAGGGCAGCATGGACCGCCTCGAGGCGGTCTTCGGCGGACGGGCACCATCGGCCAGAAGGGAGAGGAAACGGGGCGCATCGGGTCCTATGCTTCCCGCTCGCTTCCACCCCCGAAAGGTCCGACGATGACGCTCCAGAGCCCCGCTTCCCACTCCGCCAAGACCGACGACGCCGTCTGGGCCTCCATCGCCCAGGAGGAGGAGCGCCAGGAGGTGCAGCTCGAGCTGATCGCCTCGGAGAACCACGCCTCCAAGGAGGTGATGGCTGCCATGGGGACGGCGCTGACGAACAAGTACGCCGAGGGTTATCCGGGTCGCCGTTACTACGGCGGATGCGAGTTCGTCGATGAGGTCGAGGACCTCGCCCGGAACCGCGCGCGGGAGCTGTTCGGGTCGGAGCGGGCCAACGTTCAGCCCCACAGCGGCACCCAGGCGAACATGGCTGCGTTCATGTCGATGCTGGACCCGGGGGACAAGGTCCTGGCCATGTCCTTGGACCACGGCGGGCACCTCTCCCACGGGCACACCAAGAACTTCAGCGGGGTCTTCTACGACTTCCACAGCTACGGCGTGGAGCCCGGGACGGAGCGGCTCGACATGGACAAGATCCGCGAGCAGGCCCTGGCGCTCCGGCCGAAGCTCGTGATCGCGGGCGCCTCGGCGTACTCACGCCCCATCGACTTCGCGGCGTTCGCCTCCATCGCGAAGGAGGTGGACGCGCTCTTCATGGTGGACATGGCCCACATCGCGGGGCTGGTCGCGGGCGGCGCCCATGAGAGCCCGGTGCCCCACGCGGACATCGTGACGCTCACCACGCACAAGACCCTCAGGGGCCCGCGGGGAGGGATGATCCTCTGCCCGAAGGAGCGCATCGTGAAGATCAACAGCGCCCTGTTCCCCGGCGGCCAGGGCGGGCCGCTGATGCACGTCATCGCAGCCAAGGCCATCGCCTTCCGCGAGGCCCAGCAGGACTCCTTCAAGCGCTACGCAGCGGAGGTCGTCGCCAACGCGTCCGCGCTGGCCGACGGGCTGAGCGACGCGGGCATCCGGATCGTCTCGGGCGGCACCGACAACCACGTGATGCTCGTGGATGTGGGGAGCGTCGGGCTCTCGGGCGCCGCGGCGGAGGACGCGCTCCATCGCGTGAACATCACGTGCAACAAGAACCTGATCCCCTTCGACGAACGGCCGCCCATGGAGGCTTCCGGGATCCGGCTGGGCACCGCGGCCATCACCACTCGGGGTCTGGACGTCGGCGACATGGGCCACCTCGCCGGCTGGATCAGTGAGATCCTCCGGTCACCGGAGGACGGGGCGACCATCAAGCGGGTAGCCGGCGCCGTGTCGGAGCTGACGGCCCGCCGCCCGATCTACGCCTGAGGGCGGCTCAGGCGTCGGCGCGCTCGTATCCGAGGTTCCGGATGATCTCCAGGACCTCGGACCACGACGGGAACGGCCTCCCGTGGATGCGCTTGTAGTCGTCGATGGCCTGAATGAACTCCAGGACCTCCGGCTCCATCTGGTCGGGTTTGGAGGTGGCCGGCTTGGCGGGCTTCTGGGGCGCCGCGTCGTTGGTCTTCTTGGGGCTCATGGGCTAGCTCGGCTGGATGGTGCGAGCGGGCGCAGGGGAGGCGCGCCCGTACCCCTACCTTCGATCTTCCGGGACCGCCCCCTTGAGCGGGTCTGGGGCTGGGACGCGAAGGGGCCCGATCGGGGCCCCCGCCCCACCACGCGTGCCTCAGAAGGAAACGCCGCCGTCCCGGAGGGCGCGCTCCATCTTCGCCGTGTCCGGGCTCTCGATGATGCCGACCTCTGTGATGATCGAGGTGACCAGCGCAGCGGGGGTCACGTCGAAGGCGGGCGCGTAGACCTCAACATCTCGCGGCGCGGTCCGGTGGCCGAAGCCCTCGGTGATTTCCTCGGCGGGCCGCTCCTCGATGGGGATGAGGTCCCCGCTGGGGAGGGCCGGGTCCACGGTGGAGAGGGGCGCCACGACGTGGAATGGGATGTTGTGGTGGCGCGCCGAGATGGCGACGCCGTAGGTGCCGATCTTGTTGCACACGTCCCCGTTCCGCGCGATGCGGTCGGAACCCACGAAGACGGCGTCGATCTTGCCCTCGCCCATCACTCGCGCGGCCATGCCGTCGGTGATGAGACGCACCTCGATGCCCGCCTTCATGAGCTCCCAGGAGGTGATTCGGGCGCCCTGGAGGAGAGGGCGGGTCTCGTCGGCGAAGACGGCGACGCGCTTTCCCTCCGCGTGGGCGGTGTAGATGGGCGCGAGGGCGGTGCCCATCCCGGCGGTCGCGAGGGCACCGGCGTTGCAGTGGGTGAGCAGGGTGTGCCCGTCCGAGATCAGAGCGGCCCCGTGGGCGCCCATTCGGCGGCAGGTGTCACGGTCTCCGGCGTGAATGGCGTGGGCCTCGGTCAGGAGGGCGGCCTTGAGCTCGTCATCGCTTGACGACGCCATGCCTTCCAGGTGCCGGAGGAGCCGTGCGGTGGCCCAGCTCAGATTCACGGCGGTCGGTCGGGCGGCGTCGAGGGTGGCCTTGGTGGCGCGGGCGGCCTCCAGAACGCCCCCGTCCGGCGCCCCTCGGACGCCCAGGACCATCCCGTACCCCGCGGCGACGCCGATGGCCGGTGCACCGCGGACGGCGAGGCGATAGATGGCGTCCACCATCTCTGGCACCGTCCGGACCTCAAGCTGGACCTCCTCGAGGGGGAGGAGGGTCTGCTCGAGCATCTGGACGTGGCCGTCCAGACCCCCGATCCACGAGAGGGTCTCGAAGGGCAGGTCGATCTTGGGGTTCATGGCCAGAGCCTATCCTGACGGCACCCGTGATGCGGCGCGCCGTTGGTCGAGCGTCCTCTCAAGCGGAGACGAGCCCAACGCCGGTGATGCGCTCGCAAACCTCGAGGTAGCGAGCGGTCACCCGCTCCACGATGGCCGGGTCGAGGGGGGGCGCGGGGTACTCCTTGTCCCAGTCCAGCGTCTCGAGCCAGTCACGCAGGATCTGCTTGTCGAAGCTCGGGGGGCTGATCCCGACGCGGTAGTCGCCCTCGTCCCACATGCGCGACGAATCAGGGGTCAGGGCCTCGTCGATCAGGAGCACTTCGCCGTCGCGGACGCCGAGCTCGAACTTCGTGTCGGCCAGCCGCAGTCCCAGGAGCGCCAGCTCCTCGCGCCCGCGGTTGAACAGGTCGAGGCACAGCGCCTTGCCGTGCTCCCAGCGCTCGCTCCCCACGAGGTCACGGGCTTCATCGGGGGTCAGGGGCCGATCGTGGTCCTCGTGCTTGGTGGTGGGCGTCACGATGGGTTCGGGGAGTTGCTCTGCCAGGGACAGTCCGCTCGGCAGGGGGATCCCGCAGATCGTCTGGGACTGCTGGTACTCCTTCCATCCGGAGCCCGCGATGTGACCCCGGACGACCCACTCGATGGGGTCCGGGGTGGCGCGTCGGACAATCATGACCCGTCCCCTGAGCCGGTCGCGCCACGCGGCGTCGAGGCCCTCCGCATCGTCCACGGAGGTGCTCACCAGGTGATTGGCGGTGAGGTCCCGGGTGCGCTCGAACCAGTGCGCTGCGATGGCGGTGAGCACCTTGCCCTTCATGGGGACGCCCTCGCCCATCACCACGTCGAACGCGGAGACGCGGTCGGTGGTGACGAACAGCAGGTGGTCGGCGTCGAGGGCGTAGATGTCCCTCACCTTGCCCGAGGCGATCTGCTCGAGCCCCGTCGGCCGGTCGTCACGGCCCAGATAGACGTCGGTCATGGGCAGAACCATAGGCAAGCTTCGGCCCGACCGCGAACTCCGTGGGCCGGATCGTTACCCTCGGGGCTTCGCAATCCCAGGCCGCACCTTGAACCCCGACCGTACCGACCCCCTCTTGGCCCACTCGGCGGGGTTTCGAGCGGACTCCCCCGTCTCCGGCGCTGTCCTTGTTCCGGGGTCGAAGTCCGCCGCCCAGCGGCTCCTCGCCGCCGCCGCCGTGGCGCGCGGGCGCACGGTCCTCGGGGGGCTCCCTGACGCCGCCGACGTGGTCGGGGCGCTCCGTTGCGCCAGGGCGATCGGGGCCCGGTTCCCCAGGGAGCGGCGGGGAGATGACCCGCTGGCAGCGGCGCTCCTCCGGGGTGGCGGCGCCGGGGAGATCGAGGGCGCGGCCCCCGGTGCACAGGAGGGCCCGAGGCCCTGGGCGCGGCTGCAGCCGGGTGAATCGGGGACCTGCGCGAGGCTCTTCACCGCCCTGGTGGCGCTCGCGCGTCCGGAGGGGAGCGGCGGCGAGGTGGTGCCCGCGGGGACCCTGGTGGGGAGGGCGAGCGGGCCGCTCTTCGAGGCGCTCCGCAAGGCAGGCGCAGGCGTGGAACCCGCGGGGAGCCCGGACCGGTGGCCAGCGCTGTTCACGGCGGTGATCCCCGGGGCGGCGCTCGAGCTCCGCCGGCCGGTTTCGAGCCAGGAGGTCAGCGCGCTCCTGCTGGCGCTCTCTGCCCATCCGGGGGAGCGGCAGCTCAGGGTCCTCGGACCGACGCCGAGCCGCGGATACGTGGACATGACAGCGGGGGTGCTCGAGGCCTTCGGGGGATCGGTTCGCGTCGAGCAGCTCGCGAGTGATGTCGAGGGCGAGGCCGGGGAGGTCTACACGGTCCGTGGTCCCCTGACCGCGCCGAGCCAAGCGCTGGTCTGCGAGCGGGACGCGAGCGCCGCGGCGGTGGCCCTCGCGGCCGGAGCCCTCTCGGGGGGAGCGCCCACCTCGGTCGAAGGGCTTGGCTTGGGCTCACTGCAGCCCGACGTGGCCATCACCCGCTGCCTGGAGGCCTTCGGGTGTTCGGCGGAGGGGAGCGACGGCGCGCGGCTCGTGATCTCGGGCGCGCCTACCCGCGGCGCCGAGGTGGATTGCGGACCCTTCCCCGATCTGGCCCCGGTTCTCGCGGCCGTGGCTGCGTACTGCGCGAGCCGGGGGCTTGGGAGCTCGACCCTGACGGGCCTGGGGACCCTCCCGGGCAAGGAGAGCAACAGGATCGCGGTCCTTGCCCGCGGCCTGGAGGCGATGGGGCTGTCGGTGGACCAGGGCCCTGCCCATCTCGGGATAGGCCCTCGTGACATCGGCGCGGAGCATGCCGCTGGGCCCATGCTGTTCGACCCGGCCGGCGACCACCGCATGGTGTTCTTCGCGGCCCTGCTGTCGTTCTTCCACCCTGGGGTGCGATGCCTCGAGCCGGGCTGCGTCCAGAAGTCATGGCCGAGGTTCTGGCGTGACCTGGAACGCGCCGGGGGTACGCTTTCGTCGTCATGACCTCCGCAACGCCGACCGTCGATCTCACTCAGCCCCAAGGTCCCGTGCTCGTCGTCGGTGGGGCCGGCTACATCGGGAGCCACTGCGTTGCGCTGCTCCAGCGCCGGGGCATCGAGGTGGTGGTCTTCGACGACCTCTCCACGGGCCACGCCGAGTCCATCACGGCGCCACTGGTGGTCGGGAGCCTCGGGGACCGCGGCGAGATCGCCGCCGCGCTCGAGGCGCACAAGCCAGCCGCGGTGATCCACTTTGCCGCCAAGTGTTACGTGGGGGAGTCGGTCACCGATCCCGCGATCTACTACCGGGAGAACGTCCATTACACGTGGAACCTGCTGGAGGAGATGCGGAGCGCGGGCGTGAAGGACATCGTGTTCTCCTCCACCTGCGCGACCTACGGCGAGCCGAAGGAGGTCCCGATCCCCGACGATCACCCGCAGGATCCGATCAACCCCTATGGGCGGACCAAGCTCCACATGGAGCACATGATGCGGGACTACTCGCGGGCGTACGGCATGCGCTACGCGGCGCTGCGCTACTTCAACGCCGCGGGTGCCGCGACGGCGGGTGGCATCGGGGAGGACCACAGCCCGGAGACCCACCTGATCCCGCTCGTGCTCGAGGTCGCGCTGGGGCAGCGGGAGAAGATCATGGTGTTCGGCGACGACTACGAGACCCGCGACGGGACGTGTATCCGCGACTACATCCACGTGGATGACCTCGGGGACGCCCACCTCCGCGCCCTCGGCCACCTTCAGGCGGGCCGTGGCGACCTGGAGTGTCACCTCGGCACCGGGAACGGCTTCACGGTCATGGAGATCATCCAGGCCGCGCGCGAGATCACCGGGCACGAGATCCCCGCCGAGGTGGTGGCTCGCCGGGAGGGGGACCCCGCCATGCTGGTGGCCGGGGGCTCACGGGCCTTCGATGTGCTGGGCTGGCGCCCTGCCCGAGGCGACGTGAGGGACGTGATCCGTGACGCCTGGGCCTTCCACTCGGCCAACCCGACCGGTTACGCCGCGGGCTGACGGCGTGGGGGCTCGGAAGGGGGGCGCGATCGGCAGGACCCGTTGGACGGGACCCCTGCTGTGGGCCGCGGTCCTCGCCATGGGGGGGATCTCCGCGTCATGCAGAGGGGTGGACCCCAACGTCCTGGATGACCGACTGCGCACGGCGACCGTGGACGCCTATCTCTGCTTCCTCGACGCCGAGTTCGGGGGGCTGGAGGCCTCCGGCGTCACCGTGGAGGCGCTGCGTGAGCGCCACAGGGCTGAGGCCATCGGCGCGACGGACCCCACCGATTTCTACGGGGTCCTGCGGCGCATGGTGGTGGAGCTCGGCGACCCGCACGCAGAGATTGAGGAGTCAGAGCGGTTCTGGCGGGGCCCCATCGCGTGCCCCGAGCAGGCCAGGCCCATGTCGGCGGGGGACGACCTCTGGCTTGCGCTCCCTGAGAGCTCCATTCGCACCACGGAAGAGCTGGCGGACGCCCTCGAGGAATGGGTGGAGGGCATCGAGGACCGGTTGGGCGCGGGGGACCCCGAGGCGACCGCGCTCCTGCTGGCGCGCAGCGCGTCCCCGGCAGGGGGAGCGGGGGCGCCCACGGTCTGGCTGAAGCTGAAGGAGGTGGACGGTCAACCGGTCCGGTCGCCCCACGGCGCCAGCCTCCTCCTGACGGGCCGACTGGGGACGACCGTCGTGGTCGAGGGGGTGATGGACGGGGCCGACGTCACGCTCGCGCTCTTCCGGAACATGGGGAAGCTCCGCGAGCCCGGCGGTGAGTTCGAGAAGGAGCTGGGGCCCCGGAAGCTCGCCCGTCTCCTGGACCCCGAGGTGCCGCTCCCCCCGCGAAAGCTGCGGTGGAGCTCCAGCGCCTTCAGTCAGCCGCGCGTGGATCGGCTGCTGCGCACCTCCGCCAAGGTGGGCGGCGTGTCACGGGAGGTCGCTCGCGAGTACGGCCTGGAGGCCCGGGTGCTCATCTCGCCTGGCGGCCGACCGGTGGCCTACCTGCGCATCGGGGACTTTGACCGGGAGGTCTGGCCCGGAGGCGAGGTGCCGAACGAGCCAGACGTTCAGTTCCTCGACTCACTGTGCTCCGTGATGGACTCGCTCGCGGCGTTCGACGATTGGATCGTCGACCTGACGTGGAACCACGGGGGGCGATGGCTGGATCTGGGGACCGCGGTGAGCTTCTTCCTTCCGGAATCACAGGCCCAGATCCCCCACGCAGTGACCGGGTGGCGGACGGAGATGAGGTGGGGCATCGTGCCGGTGATGGAGCGCTTCTCGGCCACGCAGCTCCGGACGGAGGTTCCCCACGTCCACCCGAGGAGCCTGCTGATCCTCGTGGACCAGGGGACCGGGAGCTCGGCCGAGATCTTCGCGGCCACGCTCCGCACCCTCGCGGGGGCGCAGCTCATCGGAGAGCGGACCGTGGGGGCCGAGCTCCCGGTGGTGACCCTCGAGGCCCCCGATGGTTCGCGCTTCTCGGTGGGAGGAGTGGGCGGGATGACCGAGCCCTGCGAGCACTTCCAGGGGACGGGCCTTGAGCCAGACCTCCGCGTCGAGCTTGCGGCCCCGGACGAGGCGGGGCTGGGGCCGCGGGAGCGCCGCGAGCGGCTGCGGCTCGAGGCCCTGCGAGCGGCCCTCGAGAGCCTGGACGGGCTGGAGCTCTGAATCCAATCCGGCTCGGCGCCCCACCTGAAGGGGGACTCGGTCCACTAGGTTCGGCACAATAGAGGCGTGTTTCGGTCCTACGAATTGCTCCTCGTCGCTGCGGTGCTCGTCCTGTCCGCTTGTGGGGAGCCGGCTGGTCACGGCGCAGCGGGACCCGATGATCCGCTGGCCGGCGAGGCCGGCGCCGGTGGCCTGCAGCCCCTGACGTTTGATGCGCCGACCCCAAGATCGGGCGCTGGGGCGGCTCAGAAGCCGGAGCCGGGCCGCGCTGGCGGTCCAGGTGGGTCGGCGGTGGCTGCCGAGACCCCGGCCGAGCCGGCGAGCCAGGACGAGGGCCCCCCGGTGTCGGGCCCGCTCCCCGGGGAGGCGGCCGCCCTTGACGCTGAGCTCTCCCAGGCCGTAGAGGCGGCCGTGGCGCGGGCGCTCGGGCGTGTGCGCAAGGCCTCGAAGAACAAGGTCCATGGGAACAACACGCTGGTCTCGGTCATGGCCGTCGACGCCCGGACCGGGAGGATCCTGGTTCAGCGGCTGTCGGAGGTCCCCCTCGTTCCGGCCTCGAATCTAAAGCTGATGACCGCGGCCGCAGCCCTGGCGGAGCTTGGGGCCGGGGGGGCCTTTGTCACGCGGTTCGTCACCGACGCGGAGGTCGTGAACGGCGTCTTGGAGGGGGATCTGGTGGTCAGGGCCGGCGGTGACCCCCTCCACGATCGGGAGGGGGACGGTTCGCTCACCGCATGGCTGGACCCCCTCGCGGAGGCCATCTCCGCGGCGGGGATCGAGCGGATTCAAGGGGCGTTGGTCCTGGACGAGGGCGACTGGCTTGAGCCTGGGCCGGGCCCCATGTGGCCCGCGAAGTCCCAGTACTGGCGGGACTACTGCGGGCTCGCCGGCGGCTTCACCGCCAATGGAGGGTGCTTTCGTGCAACGGTCACGCCCGGGGCGCCCGGCGGCAGCGCCGGGGTCGTGCTTCGCCCGCGGCACCACGGCCTGACTCGCAAGGGGAGCGTCACCACGGGCGGCAAGAGGGTGGCCGTGAACGTCGGCGCGAACCGCAGCGGGGTGACGGTCCGCGGGAAGATCAAGGCGGGCTCTCGGCCCTACGTCGCCGAATTCAGCCACCCGGACCCGGTGGAGCTCTTCGGGCACGCGATGGTGGGAGGCCTCTTCGACCGCGGGATCGAGATCGGGGAGGGCTACCGGCGCGAGCGGGGTGTCGTGCTCGGGGAGGCGGCTCGAGAGGTCGCGGAGATCCGTACGCCGATCACGGCGGTCATGCGGGCGATCTTGCTTGATTCCAACAACCCGGTCGCCGACCAGCTGTTCCTTGCGACCGGCGCGGCGGTCGAGGGCAGTGGGACCCGCGAGGCCGGCGCGAAGGCCGTCCGGACCGCGCTGTCGCGGCTCGGAGTGAGCACGCGCTCCCTCGTTCAGGTGGACGGCTCAGGCCTCTCCAAGGCCAACCTCGCCACGGCGGAGCAGCTCGCGGCCCTCGTGGCGGCGGTCATCCATCAGGGTGGGGCGATGCGCTCCGCGATCCTCGACTCCCTGCCGGTGGCGGGTCGTTCCGGCAAGCTCGCGAGCCGGATGCGTGGGACGGTGGCCGAGGGCCGTGTGCGTGCGAAGACCGGTTGGGTCAAGGGGGCGAGCAGCCTCTCCGGCGTCGCCGAGACGGCGGGAGGGGACGAGGTGGTGTTTTCGATCCTGGTCAAGTATCCGCTGGTCGACGGGCTGAACACCGCCGCCTGGAAGCCCATGCAGGACGAGATCTGCGTTGCCCTCGCCAGCTGGCCCGGGCCGGGAGGGGGTCGGTGAGTCATGGTGATGACCTCGCGGGGGCAGCGCTGGAGTGCCTGAGGGGCGCGGGGGACGTGGCCGTGACCTCGTCCACCATCCACGCCGCGGTGCGCGCCGTGGTCAGCGCGGGCGAGCTGCACCTTGAGCTGCTCGGCAAGATCCCCGCCTCGGAGGTCGGTCGGAAGTCCTCCCGTCGGGACCTGGTGACCGCCGCGGACGTGGGCGCGGAGCGGCGGGTGGTCGAGCAGCTCCGAAGCCTCGGAAACGGAGCCGCCATCGAGGCCGAGGAGGAGACCTCGGACGCCGCCTCGGACGGGCTTCGGTGGTTCCTCGATCCGCTCGACGGCACCGTGAACTTCGTCCACGGCATTCCGAACTTCTGCGTCTCGCTCGCGCTCTTCCGGGGTTCGGAGCCGATCTTCGGCGTGGTGCATGCTCCGCGGCTGGGAGAGACGTTCGTCGCGGCCAGTGACGCGGGGAGCTGGCTCCTGGAGCCGGGGCGTGAGGCCCAGCGACTGGCGACCAGCGGGACCTCGGAGCTCTCCGAGGCGATCCTGGCCACGGGCTTTCCGTATCGGCGGGGGGAGCTCGCGAACTCCAACCTCGAGAACTTCGGGCGCTTCTTCTACGACGTTCGAGGCCTTCGCCGGCTCGGCTCTGCGGCGCTGGACCTGGCGTACGTCGCCGCGGGCCGCCTCGACGGCTTCTGGGAGCTGCACCTCTCTCCCTTCGATGTGGCCGCGGGGGCCTTGCTGGTGACGGAGGCCGGCGGGGTGGTTCAGGACTTCGCTGGTGGAGCGGGCTGGCTCAGGGGTGGCGAGATCCTGGCCTGCGCCCAGGGCCTGCGAGGCCCCATGTCGGAGCGCCTGAAGGGCTGATCCGGGGCCACAGGGGCGATGACAGCGATAAGCCGAGGCTGTCGGTGGCCACATTCCCCGCCTCTGCGACTTGAGACTGCGTTCGCCTGGCGCAGAATAGCGCGCCTCGTGCTTCCGCCGGGACCCTCCTAGGAGTTCCTCCGGAGGAGGACCTCCGATCCAACCCAGACACAAGTCATGGCTTCGCTCATCAACAAGAAAGCTCCCGCCTTCACCGCGCCCGCCGTCATGCCCGACGGCACCACCAAGGAGATCAGCCTCTCCGACTACGCGGGCAAGTACGTCGCGCTCGTCTTCTATCCGAAGGACTTCACCTTCGTCTGCCCGTCGGAGCTGATCGCGCTCGATCACAAGTGCGCCGAGCTCGCGGACAAGAACACGGTCATCCTCGGGGTCAGCATGGACGACGCTGAGACCCACGCCAAGTGGCGTGACACCGACATCAACGACGGCGGCATCGGCGCGCTTCAGTACGCACTCATCGCGGACGACTCGAAGAAGGTCTCCGAGGCCTTCGACGTGGTCCACGAGGCCTCGGGCTTCAGCTACCGCGCCACGTTCCTCATCGACAAGGACGGCGTGGTGCAGAGCGCCACCCACAACAACCTTCCCCTCGGCCGCAGCATGGACGAGCTCGTCCGTATGGTCGATGCGCTCCAGTTCCACGAGACCAACGGCGAGGTCTGCCCGGCCAACTGGCAGCCCGGCAAGGCCGGCATGCAGGCCACCCCCGAGGGCGTCAAGTCGTACCTCCAGGAGCACGCCTCCTCGCTCTGATCGGGTCGGAGCGCGCTCGGCCCCCAGGGGGCGAGCCGCCTCAAAGGACGGGTCCTGGCTCCCTTCGGGCGGCCGGGACCCGTCCGTTTTGTTCCCTGGGGCCTTCTGGCCCTGCCTGCGGCATTTCGCCGGAGACCCGCGGCTGGTGCCCCCAGCCTCGGCTGGTATCCTGATCGGCTTGAAAGCCGCCGGGACAAGTCTCGGGAGGCGGTTCCGCGGCCCGTCGCCGGCCGCCGCCGCGCTCTGCTGCCGCCGCCAAAGATCTCGCCTCTCTGTCCATGTCTCCTCGCAAGCAAGCAACCTCGACCGCAGGGTCAGACGCTGGCGAGATCGTCATCCGCGGAGCCCGGCAGAACAACCTCCGCTCGGTGGACGTGTCCCTTCCGAGGGGCGCGCTCGTCGCGGTCACCGGGGTGTCCGGGTCAGGCAAGTCCTCCCTCGCCTTCGACACCCTGTTTCGGGAGGGGCAGCGGCGCTTCCTGGAGACCCTGTCCGCCTACGCGCGCCAGTTCCTGGGCGGCCTCCAGAAGCCAGACATCGACTCGATCGAGGGCCTCTCTCCCGCGATCGCGGTGGACCAGAAGAGCATCGCGCGTGGGAACCGCTCGACGGTCGGCACGCTCACGGAGGTGGTGGACCACCTACGCGTGCTGTACGCCCGGGCGGGCGTGGCGCACAGCCCCTGGTGTGACCTGCCGGTGGAATCGCGCACGCCCGAGGCGGTGGTGCAGGAGCTGCTCGCTGCCCATGCCGGACGGAAGCTGGTGGTGGCCGCTCCGCTGATCAAGGACCGCAAGGGGTCGTTCCGCGCGCTCTTCCAGGACCTCCAGCGCCGGGGCTTCGTGCGAGCACGGGTGGACGGCGAGATCGTCCGCCTCGAAGAAGCCCCGGAGCTCGAGCGGTACAAGCGCCACACGGTCGAGGTGATCGTCGACCGGCTCAAACCCGACGCGAAGGAGCCCGGGCGTTTGCGGGACGCCGTGGAGCAGGCGCTCGACCTGGGCGGCGGCGAGGTCGTCGCCATCGGGGAGACGGACGAGCGGACGTGGTCCACCCAGCGCGTCTGTCCGGAGACGGGGCGGGAGCTCCCAGAGCTCGAGCCCCGGCTGTTCTCGTTCAACTCTCCCCACGGAGCGTGCGGAGCCTGTGACGGGCTCGGCGTCCTGAAGGCACCCTCGGAGGCTGCCGTGGTGAAGGACCCCTCCCTCACCATCCGGGAGGGAGCCCTGGCGGTGACCAAGGCCGCGGGCAACGGGCTGCTCTTCCCGAACGTCGACTTCGAGTTCCTGGGCCGGGTGGGCGAGTCGGCGGGCTTCGACCTGGACACCCCCTGGTCGGAGATGTCACGGGAGGCGCGCAGCCTGGTCCTGGAGGGCACGGGGGAGCGGCGTTATCGGGACGCCTTCAAGTGGAACGGTCAGCGCTCCCGCGGCCAGGGAAGCTGGAACCGGGTGTTCCACGGGGTCCTGGGCAACCTCCGTCGGGCCCTGGCCAAGGGCTCTCGCAAGAAGATGGTGGAGCGGTTCCTCTCGGAGCAGGTTTGCCCCGAGTGCAGCGGATCGCGGATCAACCTGTTCGCCCGCCACGTGCGATTCGGCGGGCTGAGGTTCGCCGAGCTCACGTCGGGTCCCGTCTGCGAGCTTGTGGAGCGGCTCCAGGGAGCAGAGCTCAGCAAGCGGCAGGGGCGCATCGCCCGGGACCTCCTCCTCGAGATCGAGCGCCGCGCCCGCTTCCTCGTTGACGTGGGTCTGGGCTATCTGACCCTGGACCGCGGCGCGGACACTCTGTCCGGTGGCGAGGCCCAGCGGATCCGACTGGCGGCCCAGTTGGGTGCCGGTCTCCAGGGGGTCCTCTACGTGCTGGATGAGCCGTCCATCGGGCTGCACGCCCGTGACCATGATCGGCTGCTCGGCGCCCTCGCGAACCTCAGGGACGCGGGCAACAGCGTGGTCATCGTGGAGCACGACGAGTCCACCCTGCGGAGCGCCGACTGGCTCATCGACGTCGGGCCCTCCGCCGGGAGCCGTGGGGGGGAGATCGTCGCCTCCGGGCCGCCGTCCGAGGTCGCTCGGTCTGGCGTCGACACCCCGACCGGTCGGCTCCTCCGCGGGGAGATCAAGATCCCGGCGCCCGAGGTGCGACGGTCAGGCACCGGCAACTTCCTCGAGGTGAAGGGGGCCAGGGCCTTCAATCTCAAGGGCGTCGACGCGAGGATCCCCCTCGGGACGCTCACGGCGGTGACGGGGGTGTCCGGCTCGGGCAAGTCCACCTTGGTGGAGCGCACCCTCAAGCGGGCAGTGCTTCGCCACCTCGAACGAGAGACGCCCGATCCTGGAGCCCACGACGCGATCAAGGGGCTCGAGCACGTGGACGAGATGATCTCGATCACGGCGTCGCCCATCGGGCGCACGCCGCGATCGAATCCAGCCACCTACACCAAGATCCTGGGTCCGATTCGGGAGCTCTTCGCAAGCCTCGCCGAGGCCAAGATGCGGGGCTACACCAAGTCACGCTTCAGCTTCAACGTGGCCGGTGGCCGCTGCGAGGAGTGCCTCGGCGCCGGGGTGAAGGTGATGGAGCTCCAGTTCCTGAGCCCCGTCACCGTGCCCTGCGAGGAGTGCGGAGGCCGCCGCTTCCAGGAAGAGACCCTGGACGTGCGTTATCGGGAGCGCTCCATCGCGGACGTGCTCGCCATGACCGTCGAGGAGGCTCACGAGCTCTTCGAGGACCACCCGCTCCTGCGTCGTCCCCTCGGGCTGATGATGGACGTGGGGCTCGGGTACCTCACGCTCGGCCAGCCGTCGCCGACGCTCTCGGGCGGGGAGGCCCAGCGCATCAAGCTGGTGACCCACCTCTCGAAGCGCCCCAGCGGGCACACGCTCTTCCTCCTCGATGAGCCCACCACCGGGCTGCACATGGAGGACGTGGGCCGGCTGGTGGGGGCGCTGCAGCGGCTGGTGGACAAGGGACACACCGTCCTCGTCATCGAACACAACCTCGAGCTGATCCAGGCGGCGGACCACCTCATCGACCTCGGCCCCGCCGGAGGCGAGGGCGGCGGCCAGGTGCTGGGTCACGGGAGCCCCGAGGAGATGTCGAAGCAAGACACCCCCACGGGGGCTGCGCTGCGAGAGCTCACGGATCGGCGCCGCCTCAAGACCCGCCCGCTGCCGCGCTCGCGGGGCGTGCGGCAGCCCACCGAACTCGTGGTGGAGGGGGCTCGCACCCACAACCTCAAGGGCGTCAACGTCTCCATCCCGCGGGGATCCCTGACGGTTGTCACGGGGCCCTCCGGCTCCGGGAAGTCGTCCCTCGCGCTGGACACCATCTACACGGAGGGGCGCAGGCGGTTCGTGGAGTCACTCTCCACCTACGCGCGGCAGTTCCTTGGGACCAAGGACAAGCCGCCTGTGGAGCGGATTGAGGGGCTCGGCCCGTCGGTGGCGGTCGAGGCCTCGACCGTCCGCGGCCATCCCCGGTCGACGGTGGCGACGACCACCGAGATCCACGACCAGCTCCGCGTGCTCTTCGCGCGAGCTGGTGAGGCGCGCTGCCCCGACCACGGGGAGCCGCTGCGTCCAGCGGATCCGGGCAAGGTGACCCGGGAGATCCTGAAGGCCACGGCGGAGCTGCCGGGGAAGCCGAAGGGCTGGATCCTGGCGCCGGTTCTCGGGCACTCCGTGAGGATGGGCGCGAGCGCGGAGTCCACCGGCGACAGGATGCGCGCGCTCGTCCCCAGCTGGACCTCGGCGGGCTTCGTGCGGGCCATGATCGACGGTGAGGAGCACCGACTGGACGCGGAGGAGCTCCCCTTTGACGAGGCGGAGGCGGTGGACCTGGTGGTCGACCGGGTGAGCTTCTCCACGGCCTCGAGGGCACGGATCGCCGATGCCGTGGAGCAGGCGGCTGCCGCTTCCCATGGGCGGGTCTCGGTGCTCGTGAAGGGCGGGGACCGGATCGAGTACAGCACCCACGGCGCGTGCACCAGCTGTGGCTTCCAGCTCGCCGCCAAGCTCGAGCCGCGGCACTTCTCCTTCAACACCCACGTCGGTGCGTGCCCTAGCTGTGACGGGCTGGGCTCTATCTTCCGCGCGGACCCCGAGAAGCTGATCACGGATCCGACGCGGCCGCTCGCGGACGGCGCCATCGGCGGGAAGCTTGGCCGTTACCTGGTGAAGGGCAAGGGGTACTACGAGACGCTGCTGCGCACGGTCGCGCGGTCCCATCGGGTGAACCTCGACAAGCCCCTCGAGAAGCTGAGCGCGAAGCACCAGGCACTCCTGTTGAGGGGTGTAGGGGCTCGGGCGAGCTACGAGGTGCACGTCTCCAAGCAGATGAGGAACTTCGACTTCGATCAGGAGTACACCTCGGAGTGGAACGGCCTCTGTGGACACATCGACGCCTGGCACGCGAAGACCGATGACCCTGAGTGGGCCGGCATCCTCGAGCGCGTGATGACCCGTCAGACCTGTCCGGCATGCGCCGGGGAGCGGCTCGCGCCTGAGTTCAGGAGCGTCCTGGTGGGTCGGAAGCGCATTCCGCAGGTCCTCGGGATGACGGTCGAGGCGAGTCTGGGCTGGCTCGGGGGGCTGAAGCTACGCAAGTCGGCGGCGGTGGCCATGGAGCAGGTGCTCGCGGAGCTCCGGTCGCGCCTCGCCCTGCTGGAGCGGGTCGGGCTCGGCTACCTCACCCTCGACCGATCGACCGCCACGCTCTCGGGTGGGGAGGCGCGCCGCGTTCGGCTCTCGGCGAGCCTGGGCTCCGAGCTCGTCGGGGTCTGCTATGTCCTGGATGAGCCCACGGTGGGCCTGCACCCCAGGGACATCGACCAGCTGGCGGGGGCCCTGGAGGACCTGCGGGACGCGGGGAACACGGTGCTGGTGGTGGAGCACGACGCAGAGCTCATGGGGCGCGCGGATTACATCGTCGACATGGGGCCTGGCGCCGGGGTGCTCGGGGGCGAGGTCGTGGTCGCAGGGACGCCGGCGGAGGTCCGCGAGCACCCCACCTCTGGAACCGGGCGATACCTGCGAGGCGAGGTGGACCTGGGGTCCATTCTGGCGGAGGACGCCGCGGGGGAGGACGCCGAGATCGAGGCCGCGCGGCGGGAGGCGTTCGTGGCGGCGTTCGGCGTCGACGATGCGTCCGTTCAGCTCAAGGGGGCCCGGGAGCACAACCTGCGTGGCGTGGACCTGGAGGTGCGCTTCGGTGAGCTGCTCGGCGTCTGTGGCCCCTCGGGGAGCGGCAAGAGCACCCTGGTGCTCGACGCTCTGGTCCCCGCGATACGGGGGGAGTCGGCAGGAGGCCGCTGGAAGAGCGCCTCGGTGCCCGAGGGCACGCGCCTCGCGGTGGTGGACGCCTCGCCCATCGGGAGGACGCCGCACAGCGTCCCGGCGACCTACGTGGAGCTCATGCCTCACCTGAGGGAGCTCTTCGCGAAGACTCCGGAGGCGAGGATGAAGGGCTTCACCCCCTCCAACTTCTCCTTCAATTCCACCAAGGGGCGCTGCGCGGGCTGCGACGGCCGCGGTGCGACCCTGGTGGAGATGCAGTTCCTCTCCGACCTCTGGCTCACCTGCGAGGAGTGCGATGGGTCGAGGTATCAGCCCGAGGTGCTGGAGGTCCGTTATCGCGGCCGCTCCATCGCTGATGTCCTCGCCATGAGCGTCGACGAGGCCCTCGAGTTCTTCGCGGCCGCCCCCGCGCTGCGGCGGATCCTGTCGACCTTGCACGAGGTGGGCCTCGGCTACATGTCCCTGGGGCAGTCGTCCACGACGCTCTCCGGTGGCGAAGCGCAGCGGATCAAGCTGGCCTCGGAGCTGTGGCGCGCCGACTCCCCTTCGGGCGTCGCGCAACGCAGCGTCCTCGTGCTCGACGAACCGAGCACCGGGCTCGCGGCCACGGATGTGGAGCACCTGGCTCGCTGCCTCGGGAGGCTGGTCCGCCGGGGGAACGCGGTGGTGGTGATCGAGCATCACACCGAGCTCCTTGAGGTGTGCGACCGACTCGTGGAGCTCGGCCCGGAGGGCGGCGAGGCTGGGGGGCAGATCATCGCGACGGGGACGCCGGAGGAGCTCGCAGGGGACGCCGACTCGGTCACGGGTCGCTGGCTCCTGTCGGGCGACGGGACGCCCGGCCGCGGCGAGGGGCGGGGTGCGGCACGCGGGAAGCGGACGGGGCGGGCTGTCGCCGGGGGGCGGGCAGGGGCCAAGGCGCCGAGTCGCGCCAAGAAGGCGCCGGCCAGGAAGGCGAGCGGCAAGGGCGCGGTCAGTGGGACCAAGGCCCAGGCAGCCCACGGCGGCGGCGATTCCGCCGTCAAGAAGCGGAGGCAGTCCAGATGACGGGCGAGACGAACCCCGGCCCCCCGGCGCCGCTGCCCACGAATCCCCTGATCGTGCAGAGCGACCGAACCCTGATGCTTCACACGGTGCGGGCTCGGGTCAGTGCGGACGGGCGCCCCGAGCGCGACGGAGACGGGAATCCCCTGACCGAGGAGCACCCTCTCTTCACCGCGGCCCGTGACGCGCTCAGCGTCTTCGCTGAACTGGAGAAGAGCCCGGACTACCTCCACACCTACCGCGTGACGCCGGTGTCCGTGTGGAACGCGGCCGCCGTGGGCGTGACGGCGAGTGAGATCGAGGAGGCCCTCTATCGCTTCGCGTGCGTCCCCGTGCCCTCGGGAGTCGTGGATGAGGTGCGCGGCTGGATCGAGCGATATGGCCTGCTGCGCATCGAGCGGGCTTCCGATGGTCCCGCGGACTTCGAGCTGGTCGGGGGACAGGACGGCTTGCTCGACGAGGTACTGGAGCACAAGGCGGTGGCGGCCCTCTGTGAGGTCGCGGATGGCCCGGGAGGCCGCCGGGCCTTCGTCACCGGCACCGGCCGGGGCGACCTGAAGCAACGCCTGATCCGTATTGGCTATCCGGTGGACGATCGGGGGGGCTATCTGGACGGAGACCCCCTCGAGATCCAGCTCAAGGAGGTGACCCTGGGTGGCAAGCCGTTTGCCCTGCGGGACTACCAGCGTGGCGCGGCCGAGGCGTTCCATGCCGGCGGGACGGTCATGGGGGGGAGTGGCGTCGTGGTCCTCCCCTGCGGTGCGGGGAAGACGGTCACTGGAATGGCGGTGATGAGCCTCGTGGGAGCCAAGACCCTTGTGCTCACCACCAACACGGTCGCCGTGCGCCAGTGGCGCGAGGAGCTGCTCGACAAGACCGAGCTGAGGCCCGAAGACGTGGGCGAATACACGGGGGAAACCAAGGACCTCCGCCCGGTGACCATCAGCACCTATCAGATGATGACCTGGCGCCGGTCGAAGGACGGCGAGTTCGAACACTTCGAGATCTTCCGGTCCCAGAACTGGGGCCTGGTGGTCTACGACGAGGTGCACCTGCTGCCCGCGCCGATCTTCCGCGTCACCGCGGAACTGCAGGCTCGGCGTCGTCTGGGCCTCACCGCGACCTTGGTGCGTGAAGACAGCAAGGAGGAAGAGGTCTTCTGCCTCATCGGGCCCAAGCGCTACGACGTGCCGTGGAAGGTGCTGGAGGGCCAGGGGTTCATCGCGGAGGCCCGCTGCGTGGAGGTGCGGGTGCCCTTCTCGGACGAGGATCGGCGCGCCTACGCCTCGGCGCCGTCGCGCCAGCAATTCCGTCTCGCCTCCGAGAACAAGGCCAAGCACCCGATCCTCAAGGACCTGGTCCAGCGACACACCGGGGAACGCATCCTGGTCATCGGCCAGTACCTCGACCAACTTCGCGCCATCGCCAAGGAGCTCGACGCGCCGCTGCTGACCGGGCGCACGGCCAACGCGGAGCGCGAGCGGCTCTACAACGCCTTTCGGGAAGGGGAGATCGAACTCCTTGTCCTGTCGAAGGTCGGGAACTTCGCGGTGGACCTGCCGGATGCCTCGGTGGCCATCCAGGTCTCCGGCACGTTCGGCTCACGGCAAGAGGAAGCCCAGCGCCTCGGGAGGGTGCTCCGGCCGAAGTCGGACGGGAGCGGGGCGACCTTCTACTCCGTGGTGACCCTCGGCTCCCGGGACCAGGAGTTCTCCGAAAAGCGGCAGCTGTTCCTCACGGAGCAGGGCTACTCGTACGAAATCGTCCACGCTGAGAGCGCGGACCCCGCAGGGGCGGTCTCTGGCGCCGCTCCTGGCGGGTCAACGACCCGAGCCAGCCTTCCCGAGGGCGACGCAGAGTGACACCGCGAGCTCCTGAACCCAATTCCTCCGGCGTCCGCAAGCGCACCGTGCGCAGCGGCAAGGCGTCCTCCAAGATCGCCCCTCGCAAGGCTTCCCGCGGCGACCTCTCGATCGCCGCGGCACTCAAGCGGCTCAAGAAGGCCCAGCTGGCCGAGCCGTTCCGCTTCTGGTGTGACTCTGGCGCGGCGGAGATCCCGGCGAAGGTCGCCGAGGTTCGCAGCGCGTTGGAGGGCTGGATGAGCGAGCCGGAGCGAGCCGTGGAGCGCAAGCAGACCCTGGATGAGGACCAGCAGGCCGTCCTCGAGGCGCTGCTGCTCGCGCCGCGGCACCGGGTCGACCGCAAGACCGTCCTGTCCATGCTGGGGCAGGCGTCCGAGGTGGACGTCCTCGGCGGGCTGGAGCGCACGGCGATGGTCTTCCGGGAGGAGGACGGGGACGACGTGCAATTCGCCTTGCCAGGGGAGTTGGCGGACGCACTGCTACTCCAGGAGATCGCGGAGAAGTCGCGGGCGAACGCGGTGACGATCACCTTGAAGGGGCACCTGGATGAGCGCTACGCCGGGCCGGACGTCGATCGCCCCATGTCGCCCTCTCGGCTTCGTGAGATGTTCAAGATGTACGCCAACGAGCCGGCCTCTGTGGCGCGGGTCGAGCGGCTTCCGGAGGGTCTCCGGGACCTGGTCGGCAAGACCGTCCTCGAGTTCGGGGGGTTGCTGCCGCGACGGTTCTTCGAGCGGATGGAGACCGAGCTGCCCCACTGGAACCAGCGCCGCTGGGCCAAGATCCTCGAGGAATCCCTCGTCGGAACCGCCGCGAGGCTCGAGCTGGAGCGCTACGGCATCCAGCACGAGGACGACACGCTGATCGTCTTCAACGAGGTCACGCTGGCCTGGTTCAAGCGCGTGGCGGTGCCCTCGGACCCGGACGCCCCCCATGACGAGGCGGCGCTCGGCGTGGACCTGATGGCGAACATCTCCCGCTTCCTCGCGTACATCATCGACCACGCGGTGCGCTTCACCGTGAAGGGCGAGATCTTCAAGACGACCGAGAAGCGGATCCTCACGGAGCTGATCCCGAACCCCGGCCGGGAGTTGGAGCGGGCCGAGGTGCTCCAGTTCATCTTCCGCTTCTCCCGCGCCGCGGGCCTCATCGAGGTGACCGGCGAGCGCACGTTCAAGCTCACCGCTGCCGGGCGGGACTGGGAGTCCCAGGATCTTGACGACAAGCTCGCGGGGCTCTTCGAGCACATCACCTTCGAGCTGGACGAGGCCCACGAGTCGGTCCACCACCCGGCCATGCGGAGGATCCTCGCAACCCTCATGAAGCGCCTGGAGGTTGGCGTCTGGTACGACGTGATGTACCTGCCCTTCCTGGCTCGGAACGCCTACCTCTCCCAGCTCGACGCCCTCGAGGTCGATGAGATGATCTCGGCTCGGGGGGCAGCCGGGGCCGGGGCCTCAGAGGACCTCCAGCGGCTCGCCTGGAACCTGGTGGGGTGGGTCCGAAAGCGCCTCTACCTGCTCGGGCTGGTGGACCTCGGATACGACGACAAGGGGCACCCTGTGGCCATGCGCCTCACCCGGACGGGGGCCCGCGTCCTGGGCATCGACACCCCGGAGGAGGAGACGTTCGGGATCGGGCGGCTCGTTGTGACTCCCGACTTCGAGGTGGTCCTGTTCGCCGAAGGGGATGACGCCGTGTTGACCCATGATCTGGACCGCTTCACGGATCGGACCAAGGACGGCGCCCTGCGGCAGTTTCGTATCAGCGAGAAGAGCGTGCACCGCGGGCTCGTGGAGGGCATGACCCTCAACAAGATGCGTGAGGTGCTGACCATGAACGCGCGGACTCCGGTTCCCCGCAACGTGCTCCAGTCGATCCGCGACTGGGCGACCAAGTCAGGCCTCCTGCTCCTCGGTCCGGACCACGTGATTCGGGCCCAGGACGCCGAGATCCTGGCCCGCTTCGCCAGGGACGCGGGGGTGCGTCCGTTCATCAAGGGGAAGCTGGACGGCAACGCCGTGCAACTCAAGGTGAAGACCAGCCTCGCGCGATATCGGACGCTCTTCCGCGATCTCGGCTACCTGATCGAGCTGGAGGACTGATGGGGCGGCGGCTGCCCCCCAGCTTCCTGGTGCTCTCTCCGGGTCGCCTCTCCCGCGGACCTGCGGGGAGCTCGGAGGCGGCGGCGCTCGCCCGCTTCCCGGCCCTCGCCCGCGAGGCGCTGGCGGGCGGTGCTGGCGGCCTGTTGTTGCGCGAGCCGGCCCTTGAGGACGGCGCCTACCTCGCCCTCGCCCGGGAGCTGCGGATGCTCTTGGACCTGGAGTCACCGGGGGCGTGGCTCGGCGTCCATGACCGGGTGCATCTCGCGGCTGCGGTGCAGGCGGACGGGGTCCAGCTGGCGGGCCACTCCCTCGGGGCCGCGGCGACTCGCGAGCTGGTGGGCGACGGGGTGGCGATCGGGGTGTCCACCCACGACGGGGACGGCGCGGCGCGCTGGGCGGGGGCGGACTTCGTCCTCCACGCCCCGGTGTTTCCCCCGAAATCCAAGCACGCCGGTGGGGTGGCCCTTGGCCCCGGCGGCCTCCAGGCCTTCTGCCAGGCCTGCCCCCTCCCCGTGTGGGCGCTCGGCGGCATCGGGCCGGAGGCCCTGGCCGAGCTGGTCGGCACGGGCGCGGCGGGCGCCGCTGCGATCGGCGCGGTATGGGGGCCCGACGGGGTTTCAGGCGGGGCGTCCCCGGACTGCGGGGTGCGCGGGCGGGTCGAGGCGCTGGTGGCGGCCGGACAACCGGTCTTCCCAGTCAGAGCGGAGGCTCGCCCATGACGCTCCAGCGGCGCCTGCTGAGGCGGTTCCGAAGGGGGACCCTGCTCCTGGCCCTCGCAGGCGCGGCCTATCTAGGGCTGCGCTTCGACCTGGTGACCCTGCCGCCGGACGGGTGCAGCCCGGTGACGAGGTTCGAGGCCGGGGACCGGCTGGTGATCGACCGGCACCCAGGTGAGGTCCACCCGGGGGACGCCGTCCTCGTGCGGGCCGCTGAGGGCACGCTGCACCTCGTGGTGGTCGAGGTCGCGCGGGAGGACGACGGGCGGCTCTGGTGCAGCGCCGATTGCGCCCGCTGCGACGCCTTTGATTCGGCGTCGGAGGGATGGCTTGAGGTCAGCGCGGTTGCCGGTCGAGTCCTCTTGGCGTGGGTCTACTGAGGTGAACGATGAGCTGGAGTGAGGACGCCTTGCATCGCTGGCTCACGGGGCTCGAGTGGCCCCGCGGGCTGGCGGGTTCCCGCGGTCATGACGCGGCCGTTCTGCATGCTCAGGGCGAACGGCCCGTGATCTGCGTGGATCAGTGCGTGGAGGGGGTGCACTTCACCCCTGACACGGATCGACGATCCGCAGGGGCGAAGGCGGTCCTTCGTACCCTTTCCGATCTCGCCGCGGCGGCGGCCACGGCGAGGGCGGTGACCCTGGCCGTGCGGGCGCCCGAGTCGTGGACCGAGGAGAACATCCAGGCCGTCATCCTCGGGGCGCGGGGGGCCGCCGTGGAGCACGGGGCTGAGCTCGTGGCGGGGGACATGGCCCTTGCGCCGGGAGCTGCGGGCCTCTCGGTCACGGCGCTGGGCTTCCTCGAGGGGAGTGGGCGTCCCGTGGGAAGGGACCGGGCCGAGCCGGGCCAGGAGGTCTGGCTCACGGGGCCGGTTGGGGGCAGCCTCAGGTCCGGTCGGCACCTGCGGATCGTTCCGCGCCTCGCCGAAGGCCGCGCCCTGGCCCGGGCAGGGGCCACGGCGATGATGGACGTGAGCGACGGCCTCGCGCTGGACCTCTTCCGACTGGCCCGGGCCTCGGGGGTGGCCATTGAACTGGACGCGCATGCAGTCCCGATCCATCGGGACGCTGAGGGGGGAGCGGGCCTCGCGGCGGGGAGCGCGCTCTTCCACGCCCTCCACGACGGGGAGGACCACGAGCTCGTGGCGTGTCTGGCGCCCGCGGGTGATGGTCCCCGCCGGCGCCTCCCTGGCGGTGTGATCGGAGCCGTGAAGGAAGGAGACGGGCTCTGGATACGGTCCGGTGACGCTCGATCCCGGTGGACTCCAGGAAGCGGTGGCTGGATCCATGGTGGAGGTCCGTCGACCTGAAGGTCAGGATGGGGCCATGGAGCGTCGATTCAAGAGCCTCTCGGCGGAGGCCACGGAGGAGATCGGGGTGCGCCTGGGGGAGCAGCTCTGGGGTGGGATCGTCCTGACCCTGGACGGCGACCTGGGGGCAGGCAAGACGACGTTCGTCCGCGGGCTGGCGCGGGGCCTCGGGATCGAGGATGGGGTCGCGAGCCCGACCTACACGCTGATGCAGCAGCACGACGGGGGGAGGCTCCCCCTGTACCACTTCGACGCCTGGATGGAGGGGCGCGAGAAGGCGCTGCTCGCCGATGGTGCGGACGAGTTCCTGGGGCAGGACGGGGTCTCAGTGGTCGAGTGGGCCGGTCGGGTGGAGGGCTGGCTCCCGAGCCCCAGGCTCTCGGTGGAGCTCCTCCATGACTCTCCGGACACCCGATGGGTCCACCTGCGGACGGCTGGCGCGGAGGGTGCCCCCGAGGGTGCGCTGGAGCGTATCGAGGCCCTCCTGAGGACCCTCGACGTGCCCGGGGGGGTGGTCGAAGCCGCCGCCCCCGCGAAATCCGACGATCCCGCTGAACCGTCAGGGCGCGGACACGTTGAGGGGCCGTGAAGGACTCCTGGGACGGCACGCAGGACCCCCTCGCGGCCCTCAGGGCCGGGAGGCCCGCCCCCTTCGAGGACTTCGTTCGTTCCGAGACCCGCACCTTCCTGGCCTATTTCGTCCGCCTCGGCGCCACCCGGTCCGAGGCAGAGGATCTCGCCCAGGAGACCTTCCTGAAGTTGTTTCGCTCCGCCACAGCCTCCTCCGCGACGTCGTATGACGTGCGCGGTCAGTTCGCAGGCTACGCGTTCCGCGTGGCGCGCAACGTGTGGATCGATCGCCTCCGCCGGACCCGCGGCGCAGGTCCGGGGCCCATGGGAGACGTGACGGAGACCCAGACGGCAGTGGACCACCGGCTGGATCGCTCCGAGGCCTCTCCCGAGGAGGGGCTGGTCCGCCGCGAGAGTGCCGAGGTGGTGCGTGAGGCGGTGGCATCGCTCTCGGAGGGCCACCGTGCGGTGTTCGAGCTGGCGGTCGTTGAGGAGCTGCCCTACGCGGCGATTGCCGAGGCGCTCGAGATCCCGCTCGGGACGGTGAAGTCACGCATGCACAGCGCGGTCGCGCGCGTGCGCGGAGCCCTGGAGGAGCGTGAACGGGTGGAAGCCGCGCTTCGTGATCGCGACGGTCGGCCGGACAGGGGGATGCAGGCATGACCGCAGGCGATCCGCTGAACATGGGCAGCGAGCACGGGGACCCGTCGGTGATCCATCGGGTCTTCGACCCCGGGGTGGGTTCCGACGGATCCCTGGAGGCGGGTGATACGGGCGACCAGGAGGAGCTGCAGGAGCTGCGAGACCTGTGCGTTCGGGCGCTTCGTCAGGAGGCACCGTTGGAGTCGCAGCTGCAGGCGCGACGGGTGGCGCAGCGGGTGCTGAAGCGCACCACGAGGGAGGACCTGGGCCGCCGGGGTGACCTCGGCGTGATCCTCGAGTTCATCGGGGATCGGCTGCGGGACTCCATGTTGCTGCGGGTGGCCGTCGCGGCGCTGGTCGTTCAGGTCACCATCGTCCCTATCGTGGCGTGGCACCTCCTGACGGAGCCCCCCAGGGGCGGGGTTCGTTTTGTCCTGGAGCCCTCTGCCGAGGACATCTACGACGAGGTCCCCGCGGTGGAGGAGCCCCTGGGTGTGGTGGGCGGCTCGAGGTGGTGGGATCTCGATGGCGCTGAGGCGTGGCTACAGGCGGACGCCGACTTCGAAGGGGCCGCGGCGCTCCTCGACCAGGTTCGGGCGGCGCTGGAGCAGGAGGCGATCCGGCCGACCACCGGAACAGGGAGGGCGCTGGAGGGTTTCACCGGCCTGGAGAGCCCCGACTCCTCTTCGCTCGCAATGGCTGATCCTTCAGCTGAAGGGGGGGGCCGCCTGCCCATCGACATCATCCTCGACGCGGAGCGGCTGCTGGATCAGGCGCAGCGCGGCGGGACGTGGACCGGTCTGGGTGAAGCCCTGGAGCAAGTGGGCGAGACCCTCACCCTCGCCTTGGCCGCGGTGGACAGCGCGCCGCCGGGCCCCCTCGCGGTCCTGGCCTCGCGAACCCTGGCGCGGGCGCGCGCGCTCGGGCTGATGGCCCCCGGCCCCGCCCCGGAACTCGAGGTCCCAGGTCCGGCTGCCTGGCTGCTCCTGATCGGGGAGGAGGCGAACTGGGCCGCTCCGACCGACGGGTTCGTGCGGGCCTGGCGGCGGGTCGTTCGAGAACTGTAGGCACCTGTCGATCGCGAACTGGGGTGTCCCCTGGCGCCGGCCGGGCGCCCAGGGCTTATCTTCTGCGCAGATGAAGCGCACAAGTCAACGATGCCTCGGCCGCCTGGCCATCGCGCTGATCGGGGCCGCCCCGGTTCTGTCCTCGCCAGGTTCCCCTCAGGGGCCGTCTACCGCCGAGGAGGACGTCCCTGAGGAGGCCGCGGCGGCACCGGCTTCAGTCGGATCTGCGCTGGATGGCGCCGGCGAGGGTGTGCGCGCGCTCTCCCTCGAGGAGGCCCTCGCCCTGGGTCTCTCGAACAACCTCGGCCTGGAACGGGCCGAGGTGGACGCCGAGGTCGCGCGCTTCGAGGCGCTCTCCACCTGGGGGGCCTTCGACTGGGTGTTCGACATGAACGGCCAGTTCTCGGACTCGGACTCGGTCGGCAGCAGCTCCCTGTTCGGTGGTGACGTGGTGTCGACCCAGGACTCCCAGCTCAACCTCGACCTCACGAGGCCGCTCGGCACCGGTGGGACGTTCGGCTTCCACTTCGACTCGGGCTTGAACGTGACGGACAACTCCTTCGCCAACGCGCCGGAGCAGTATCGGAGCAACTTGAGCGTGAGCTATGTGCAGCCGCTCATGCGCGGGGCGGGCGAGGAGTACGCCACCTCGAATCAGCGTGAGGCGGAGATCGTCGAGCGTCGTCGCCTCGAAGAGCGCCGGCAGGCGCGCCAGCTCTTGATCCATGATGTGGAGGTCGCCTACTGGGAGCTGGTGGCCGCCGGGCAGCAGCTCCAGGTGGCGGAGGCGGCCCTCAAGCTCGGTGAGGAGCAGGTTCAAAGGGAGGAGGCGAGGCTGCGGGCAGGGGATGGCACGGAGGTTGATGTGCTCCAGGCACAGACGGAAGTGGCCACCCGGACGGAGACCTTGCTGCAAGCCCAGAACAACCTGTCTCAGCGCGGAGACGACCTGAAGCGCCTGATCGTTAGGGACGAGGCCTCCGCCCTCTGGAGCGAGCGGGTGGACGCCACCACGCCCCTCCCGGAGGCCTCGCCCGACGAGCTCTCCTTGCCGGTCTGGCAGGACGCCTTCCAGGTGGCCCTGGGCAAGCGCCCCGACCTGCGGACCTCTCGCCTCGATGTGGACACGGCCAGGATTCGCCTCGTGCGGGCTCAATCGGAGCGGCTGTACGGGCTCGATCTACGCCTCGATGCATCCTCGGGCTCCTTCAACCCGGACTTCACGGACGCCCTGACGGAGACCATGGAGTTCGACTACCCCAGGTATGCCGCGCGGCTGGACTACAACATGCCGTTGCAGAACCGCACAGCGTCCAATTCGGAGCGGGCGGCCAGGGAGCGGGTGCGCGGGAGCCAGATCTCCCTGGAGGAGGCGGAGGTCAACGCGCTGGCGGAGATCCGTGGCGCCCTGCGAGACGTGCGGTACCGAGCCCAGGCGGTCCGCGCGTCGGAGCAGAGCTTCACCCTCGCCAAGCGCCAGCTCGAGGCGGAGCAGCAGCGCTTCGAAGCGGATCTCACCACCACGTTCGAGGTGCTTCAGTTCCAGCAGACCCTCATCGAGGCAGCATCCAACCGCAGCGCCGCCCGTGCTGAGTACGCCAAGAGCCTTGTGGCCCTGGATCGCGCCCGCGGGACCCTCGGCGAGGAGACCGCCATGCTGCGACGGGAGGTGGCGGTTGATGCGTCGGCCCCGGAGTAGCGTCCACGGGCCGAGCGGCCCCCGGACCGGACGGGCCGGCGTGATCGCGGCGCTGGTTCTGCTCGGGGTCATCGCCTTCTTTGCGTGGCGCGGCTCGGAGCGCCCGGTCGAGCAGGGCGGATGGAGCCTCGACGAGCAGTACGAGGCTGATGAGCGGATCGCCCCGCTGCTCGCGGGCTGCGCCTTCGGCGCTCCGTTCGAAGCAGACACCAGCAACCTCGCGGAGGTGCTCGCGTCGAAGCTCGACTCGGGTGCTCAGCTCGAGCCGCTCCGGCGCGCCAAGATCGCGCTGGCGGGGCTTGGTGATGAGGCGCAGGAGCCGTTGATGCGGCTCTACCAATCGGCGTCGAAGGATCAGTGGCGAGGGGGCGTGGCGCGCAACGTGCTGATGGTCTGCGCGCTGGCGGAGGAAGCTTGGGGGGTCCCCATCGCCCTGGAGGGCCTGCGGAACCCGTCTGAATCACTGCGTGGAGATGCGGCGCTGGTGCTCTGCAACCACCCCTCTCCGGAGCTCTACGACCCGTTGGCGGCCGCGCTCCCGGGCTTCCGGCTCCAGGTGCACGTGGATCGTGTTCTCGCGGGAATGGCGGCCTGCGACCTGGGCCGCTTCACCGAGCAGTTGCCCCAGTGGCTCGCCCGTGCCGAGCGCGTGGGGGACTACATCGAGTCGACGGTGGTGGACGCTGCGGCGCCCCTGGTCGCGGACGTCCAGGATCCGGAGCTCGCGGCGTCGCTGCTCCGCTTGAGCGAGGAGACGGAGGGGCTGCTCTTGCGCCATGAGGCCTACCTGCTGGCGCCCGCCGCCCGGTTGGGGCTCGGAGACGCGAGGCAGCGCCTGATGGACCTGCTCGCCCACGAGCAGCGGATGCCCCGGCACCACGCTGCCGTGGCCTTGGAGCGGGCCGGGCTCGTGGACGACACCTACGTGCTGGCCGCCACGGCGGAGGACGCCGGGGAGCGGTCCCAGACGCTCGAGCGAATCCTCGAGGCCGACGACGCAGCCTTGGGCCGCAGCGAACAACAGCGCGCGGACGTGACCCAGTGGGCTCAGCGGGCCCTTTTGGACGAGGAGTCGATAGTGCGCGAGACGGCGCTCAAGGGCCTGTTGGCCCGGCGCGACGAGGAGGGCCGCGCCTACCTGATGAGCCTCCTCAAGGGAACGGTGCCCGAGCGAGGCCTTGGGATGCGCGCGATGCGCGGCCACCTTGAGGGCTGGCCCGAGGCCGCCGATCAGGCGCGGAACCTCCTCGCCAGCACCTATGAGGCGGAGCTCGGCGGGGCACGGCGTGCGGAGGTGCTCACCTCGACGCTCCAGGCCATGGGCGCGACGCCGGGGCGCGAGAGCGGGGAGTTGCTCCTGCGGGCGGGCGACCTGGTGGGGGAGAACCCGATCCGAGGCGTCAGCGGTTTCCGTTGGTGCGTGGGCCAGGCCTTCAATGCCGGGGCCGAGTCCCGTGCGGCGATCCGAGACCGCCTCCTGGTGGAGACGGATCCCTCAAAGCGCCTCGATCTCATCTCGTTCATCTGGCAGGACCTGGAGGAGGTCTCCCTTCGGGCGCTGGTCGATGTGCTCGAAGACCCCGCCTTGTCGCCCTACGAGCGGCTCTACGCGGCCGACCGGGCGGTCCGTATGGGGCACGCTGAGCTGCTCCTGCCCACCATGAAGCGGGTCTATCGCTCTGAGTCGGACCGCGTCCTTCGCACCGGCCTCCACTGCCTGCTGTGGATCTGGTTCGGTCCCCCCCTCTCCTGACCGAGCACCCAGGGCAGGTGATGGGTCCGGGGCAGCGGGGCGCTAGACTCCGAGGGATGTTGTCCCGCCGAACCGCGCTCTCGCTGGCGCTCCTGAGCATGGGGGTGTCCTGCTCCGATGATCCCAAGCCGGCGGAGCCGGCCGGAGAGGTCGTCGATGCGGCGGGGGCCGGCGCGAACCCGGCCCCGTCTGCGCTCGTGCCGGCGACAGCCCAGGTCATCCGGGCCCAAGGTCCCGCCCGCCGCGCAGACTTCGACACCATCGCTGCCGCCATCGATCCGAGCTTCCCGGGCGCGCCGTGGCCCGGCGAGTTCCTGGCCGAGGCCGCTGAGCGGTTGCTCCTTCAGGTGGCCCGGCACCTGGCCACGGGGGGCGCCCCCGCGGCCCTGCGCAATGTCGTGACACGGGATCTGGGGGGCACGGTGCCTGGGGCGGACGGGGCTACCCTGTCGCTCGGCGGGACGCAGCTCCTCGATTGGCTCCAGGGTCGTCTGACCGTCGCGGCGCCGGGAGGCGATCCGGTGGTCGCGGCCACCGTGCTCGAGGTCACGGCGCCAGGCGCCGATGGGGGGGGAGAGCCGGTGGGGCGGACCCGCGTCCATCTTCGCGTGGGGACCGACCCCCAGGGTGCCGCCGTGAGCCGAAGGGAACAGCGGGACGTGTTCATGGAGGTGAGCTGGCGGCTCGGGAAGCGCGCACGGATCGCTTCCATGGCGGTGGAGCGCGCGACCGAGGTCGACCTCACGCCTCCGTTTCGGGATGTGACCCACACCGTGCTTGAGGGCGCCTCCACGGCGGGGCTCGCCGACGCGGCCAATCTCGGCCTCGGAGCCCTGCAGGCCGCGGGGCGGACCGACGCGCTGGAGCCGGTGTCCGAGATCCTGACCGCCATGCACGGTGTGGCCGTGGCGGACCTCGATGGGGATGGCTGGGACGACATGGTGGTCGCGCGGGCGCCCGGTCAACCGAATCAGGTCTGGATGAATCACGGCGGGACCTTTCGGGAGGAGGCCAGCGCCCGGGGCCTCGACTGGCTGGAGGAGAGCGGCGGCGTCTTGATCGTCGACCTCGACGGTGACGGTGCCCGGGACGTGGTCATGGGAGTCGGTCCGGACGTCGTGGTCGCTTGGAATGACGGAGCCGGGGTCTTCACCAGCCGGACGGTCCTCCCCCGGGCCGGAGAGGCGCGCGTCTACTCGATCTCGGCCGCCGACGTGGACCTCGACGGGGATCTGGATCTCTACGACACGCGGTACTTCAAGGCAGAGGGCCAGGGCCCAGCGGCCCCCACGCCTTACCACGACGCCGTCAACGGGGCACCCAACGTCTTCTGGCGGAATGGGGCGGCGAACAGGAGGCCGCGGTCCTTCGAGGATGGCACAGGCGAGGTCGGCCTTGATGTGGACAACGATCGCTTCAGCATGGTCTCGGTCTTCGACGACTTCGACGGCGATGGAGACCTCGACCTGTACGTGGCCAATGACTTCGGCCGAAACAACCTCTACCTCGCGACGGAGGGGCGCTTCCGCGCTGCCGGCCCGGGGGCGCTGACGGACAAGGCCGCGGGCATGGGGCTGAGTCTCGGGGACGCGGACCTGGACGGTCGGCCGGACCTGGTGGTCAGCAACATGTTCTCCGCAGCGGGCGGGCGCGTGACCCGCGACCCCCGCTTCCTCCCCGGCGTCCCAGAGGGGGTGCGGGCTGAGTTCATCCGACACGCCCGCGGCAACTCAATTTTTCGAGGCCTGGAGGGCGGTGGGTTCGAGGACCTCACGGACATGACGGGGGCGGCGCCCGGAGGTTGGGCCTGGGGTTCGCGGTTCGTCGACTGGAACCGTGACGGGCTGGCTGACATGGTCGTTCCCAACGGGTTTCTCAGCGGGCGTAAGGGCCCGGACCTGCAGAGCTTCTTCTGGCGCCGAGTCGTGGGGGCCACGCCCCTGAGCCCAGAGGCGGAGCCCGCGCGGCTCGATGAATACCTCGGCGCCTGGTCCGTGATCTCTCAGCTCTCCCAGTTCGGCAGGCAGGACTGGAACGCGCGGGAGCGGACCTTCGCGTACCTGAACCGGGGGGACCTCCAGTTCGAGGACGTTTCCCTCGCGAGTGGGCTCGGGGCCCCGGACGACGGGCGCTCCCTGGCGGTGGCGGATCTGGACCATGACGGACGCCAGGACCTTGTCTTCCGTAACCGGACGGCGCCCATCTTGAGGATCTTCCAGGGTTCGGATCCAGGTGGGAGCTCGGTCGCCTTCCGCCTGAGTCAGGAGGGATGGAACCCCGACGGGATCGGTTCTCTCGTGAGCATCCGGGGGCGCAGTGACGTCGTGCGGAGCGCGCGGATCGTGGCGGGAGACGGGTTCCTTGGCTCCTCGCCCGCGGAGGCGTTCTTCGGGCTCGGCGCACCGTCCTCCGAGGACCTGAGTGAGGTGACCGTGCGCTGGCCGGACGGCGTGGTCGAGGCCTTCGAGGCGGCCGGCGGCGCGTCTCTGACCGCCTCCTCCTGGCTATTGGTCAGGGGAACGGGCGAGGCACGGCGGCGGCACGGCCACGGTTCGCCGGCCCCAGCGCTGACGGATGTCGTGGCACCGGTGGTTCGAGGTGGGCTGGCGCCGCCGCCCCGACCGAGGGTTCCCATGCACGCCGAGTTCCCCCTCGGCGCCTGGCGCCTCCCGTCCTTCGACGGCCCCCCGCGACGTGTGGACGAGCTGTGCGGCGAGAATGGCCTCGCCATCTTCTTCTGGTCGAGCGAGGTCCCCGGCTCGGAGCGCGCTGTGCTCGGGCTCAGGGATGGGCCGCTTGCCACCTACTCGCTGGCCTTGGATGGGGTCCGGCAAGCGGACGCGGTCCGTCAGCTCTCCGTGGATCTGGGTCTCCAGGGCCGCGCGGGCCGCGCCGGGAGCGCCGAGCGCCTCATCCTGGACCTCGTCCTGGGGCGCACGCTCGCGCCCTTCGAGGAGATGCCCCTGCCCCTGTGCTTCCTGGTGGACGCCGAGGGGGATCTCGCGTGCATCCATGTTGGCGAGGTGGAGCCGCTGGCGCTGCAGGAGGATGCGGCGCTGCTCGCCGGCCGTCGCGACCCGGCGGACACCACCTGCCTGACCGGAGGGCGTTGGATCCGCGGGGTGCCCCAGCGGCCACTCGGCCCGCTGTACGACGGCTTGCGAGCCCGTGGTTTCAACGAGTTCGTCGATCACCTCGAGGCTAGGGCACCCCGGTGAGGGCGGTGCCCCGCTCGGGGGTCACTGAGCCCGGGCCGGCCGGAGGAGGGTCCAGCCCTCGTCCGAGAGGTCCACGCTGCGCAAGGCGCTCTGACCACCTGACCAGAGCCCCCGGTTCGGGTGTCCGAACATCCTGCCGTCCGCGGTGAGGGCAAAGGCGGCGTCGCCGGTGTCTGTGAACCGATCGGGCCAGCTCACAAGAGCAGGCCACGACTGGACGCCGTCGAGGACGAAGCCCGTGTCCACGCGGTAGCCGTGGTGGAGGAATTGCCCGGTGTCCTCGGACACCCGCGCGTCGGGGAAGCGATGGGTGAGGGCCGGGGTGTCCCGGAGAAGGCGAGTCAGGGCACCTGGGCCACTCTGGAGGACCAGCTCCTCGGCGAGCGCGGCGCTGAAGGCCTCGGCGCCCAGGACATCCAGGGTGATGCGGGCGTCGGCTCGGTTGGCGTCCATCGCGTGGGCGTGGAAGCGTGGGAGCGAGACGAGGACCACCAGGAGCGCGATGGCTCCGATGAGGATCCCGGCCGGGACGCCGCGCATCGCCGCCTGGACGGGGGCGATGGGAGCGGGGGCCAGGGTGGCCGGGTCGCTTGAGTGGGTGCTGCTCTCCAAGATTCCTCCGCGCGGGGTCGGGGACCGGCCCTCGGTGTACGAAGTCTGGGTAACGAGCCCGTACGATTCAACGACCATGACCGATGACCCGCTCATGCCACCCGGAGACCTCGTGTCCCGCCTGCCCGCCCCGTGGAAGGGCCTGGCGACGGGTGTCTGTGGGACCCTGGCCGCGGCGGGGTACCAGGGGTGGATCGTCGGCGGGGCGGTCCGTGACCTTCTCCTCGGACGAGAGATCAAGGACGTGGATCTGGTCTCCGCGGCTCGGCCAGAGGTGGTCGAGGGACTCTTCGATCGCACCGTGGCCGTTGGAAAGAGCTTCGGAGTCATCGTGGTGGTGGTGGATGGAGAGGAGGTGGAACTCGCGACCTTCCGCCGCGAACGCGGCTACTCCGATCGCAGGCGCCCGGACGAGGTGGAGTACGCCGCGACGCCCGAGGAGGACGCCGGTAGGCGTGACTTCACGTGCAACGCCATCTACCTGGACCCGCTCAGCGGCGAGGTTCGGGATCCAGCGGGCGGCGTGGCGGACCTGCGGACCGGCGTCCTGCGCGCGGTCGGGGACGCCGCCGGGCGTTTCCGTGAGGACGGCCTCAGAATCCTGCGCATGGCGAGGTTCGCCTCCACGCTCGAGCTCGAGCCGGCCCCCGGTCTCCTGGCTGCGGCAGTGAGCGAGAGCGAGGCACTGATTGGGGTCAGCGCCGAGCGAGTGCGGGAGGAACTCTCGAAGATGGTGGCGGGCGGCCGGCCCAGCCGCGCGCTCGAGCTCCTCGTGGAGGGGGGGCACGCGGAGCGTTCGTTGCCGTCCATGGGGTCGACGGAGGACGTGTGCCTGCGACTCGAGATCCTCCGACGGCTCGAGGTGCGATTCCTCTCGGCGAGCCGACGCGCGGGCGCGGAGGAGGCTCCGCCACTTCCAAGCTGGGAGATGGCCCTCGCGGCGCTCTTCGGGCCGCTGGTCGCGGAGGTGGGGAGCCATCCCACGGACGAGCCCACGGGGGAATCCGCCGATCAGCTGGGTGAGCGCTTGGTGGAGCTTCGGTGCAGCCGCGAGGAGCGCCGGGTGGTCGCCGAGATCAGCGGCACCGCGGCTGCGCTGGTTGCGGCTTCGGTGGCGCAGCAGGCGACCGGTTCCCCCGAGGGCGCCGAGGCCTGCGGTCGGTGGGTCCAGCTGTGGCGGCGACCGGCGAGGCCGGCGGCGGTCGAGGTCGCGCGCGCCGGGGTGTACGTACGTGGAGGGGAGGCGGCCGAGGCGGACCTCCTGAACTCCCTGGGTGCGCTGGAGCAACTCCATTCGCGCGCTCGCGAGGTGCCCGTCATGTTGACGGCAGGCGACCTCCAGGACCTGGGTGTGCCGAGGGGGCCGGAGCTGGGGCGACTTCTGAATCGAGTTCAGCGTGCAAGCCTGGGCGGGGCCTTCACAGATCGGACCGGAGCGCTGGCCTGGGTGCAGCTACAGATCAGGTGAGCGGGAAAGTCGAGCGGAGCTTTCCCGAGATCCAAGCGCCGACCAGAGCGAAGGCGAGCGCATAGACGCAGACCGGCCCCACGATGAGCCCGATGCAAGCCATGGAGCCCGTGAACGTGGGCAGCCCCCTGAGGCTCTGACCGGTGGCCTGGCCCACCGTGGAGCGGGTCCACCCACTGCGCGCGCCCGACGCCATGGTCCGATAGGTGAGCATCGCGCCTCGCGCGGCCAGCCCAGCGGCGAGCACCAGCCCGAGGCTGAGATCCAGGGGCGGAGCCGTCCCTGGGTCCGCGAGGACCAGGTATCCGACGAAGGGGATGAGCATCCGAGTGACGGCGATGCCGCGCAATGCGTGGGTCGGCCGCTCCCCGAGGGGGGCCTCGTCCTCGTCATCCTCGAGGCGGCCCAGCCGCGAGATGAAGAACACGTGGGCGCCGTAGAGCCCGGCGAACCACAGCAGCTCGAGCCGTGGTTCGGTGGATGCACCGACCAACCACGGCGACATCAACCCGGCGCCGAGGTTCCCGGCACGGCAAGAACCGAGGAGCAGGGGGCCGATCCAGGGGCCGCGCCCGACGAGGTCGTAGAGCACAGCGAGGGTGGCCACCGTCAGCATCCACAGGCCCGCGAGGGCCCCTGCTGCTCCCGCCCACAGGAGCCCGCCGGTGAGGAGCACGGCGCTCGTGAAGAGCGCCAGCGGTGCGGGGACCGCTCCGGAGGGGATGGGCCGGTCGGGCCGTGTGCGGGCGTCGTCCTTCCGGTCCACCCAGTCGTTGAGGGCCATGGCGCCGTGGTACACCCCGAGGCTCGCGGGCACCAGGAGCCAGGGGAGCACCAGCTCGGGCCATTCCACGAGGTGGGCCAGGGCGATGCCCACCAGGAGGTCGCTGATCGCCGAGGGGAAGAGGGCGATGCGGATCAGCTGGCCCATCGCGACGACCGGGAGCGCGGGGGGCGGAGACGTCGCGGGGGCCATCGATCAGCGGGGTTCGATGAACCATCGGACGATGTCCTGATAGGTCACGTAGACCATCAGCGACATGATCATGACCATGCCCACCACCTGGCTGTAGCCGAAGGTTCGCTCGGAGACCGGGGAACCCTTGATGCCCTCGATCAGCAGGAAGAGGAGGTGGCCTCCGTCGAGGATCGGGATCGGCAGCAGGTTGAGGATGGCCAGGTTGATGCTGAGGATCGCCAGGAAGAAGAACAGCTTGGAGAGGCCCTGGCTGGCGGTGTCGAACGAGATGACGCTGATGGAGATGATCCCGCCGAGGTTGCGAGCGGAGATCTCATCGCTGAAGAGCATCTTCTTGAGCTGGAGCCACACGTCGACCAGGAACCGCTGGGTCGCTCCGAAGCCGGAGGAGAGCGCCTCCCCGAGGCCATCCGCCTTGAGCACGGTCCGGGCCGCGTCGAGCCGGAGTCCGTAGTCAGGAATGGTCACCGGTGCCGCGACGAGCTCGAGGTCGAGCTCGTCCATGGGGCCATCCACCTCGGCGTCGCGCCAAACCTCGAGCTGAAGGGCGCGCCCGGCGGCGACCTCTCGCTGGATGGTCTCGAGCATCACAGGCCAGGTGTCGGTGGCCTGCCCGTTCACGGAGACGACCTGGTCGCCAGCGAGCATCCCGGCCTCCTCAGCGGGCGAACCCGCGGAGACGATGACCCGGGAGGTCTCCTCGTTGACCGACATCTCAAGGTCCCCGAGAAGCAGCACAGGCGCCACGGTTGCCTCCGCCTGGAGCGTGATCAGCGCCCCGTCCCGCCGGACCTCCGCGGTGAGTGGCGCCCCCTGGCTGGCAGCGAGGAGGGCGTCCCTGATCGAGTTGACGTCCCAGACGGGTGTGCCGCCGATCTGAACGAAGCGGTCTCCGCCCCGGAGTCCGAGACCCGCGAGGAGTCCTGCTGCCGGACCTGTGGTGCGTACGGACTTGATCAGGGCCGAGGTCGCCCCGATGCCGATTCGCTTGATGTCGAGGGTGGTGCTGCGGGGTTCCACCAACACCTCGCGCTCGACCCCCGCCGCGCTCTCCACGAGGACGGTCAACGGGTCCCTGGCCTCGAACGCGCGGCGGAGCTGTTCCTCAGGTCGGAGCCCCTCCGGCTGGCCGACCACGGCCACGAGGCGATCTCCGGAGGCGAGGCCCGCAGCGGCGGCGGGTCCGGCCGGGTCGACCACGAGGCTCAGTTCGGGGGAGAGACCGGCGGGCAGCCCAAGCCGGTAGAAGCCGAGGCTCTCGTCGAAGCTCGGCGTCAGAGTGATGGACTCGGGCTCCTCGCCGGGTCGTTGGATCCGGAGGAGGGCGTCGTCGCTCCCGTTGAGGGCCACGGCGGTCACCAGGTGCTCGAAGTCGACGATCTCCTTCCCGTTCACCTCGAGGACGACGGTTCCCGGGGGGAGGCCGGCCTCCCAGGCGGGCATCCCGGGCGTCGGCGCGCCGACCAGCGGCTGCAGAGCAGGGAGCCCGGCGAGCATCACGAGCGGAAGGGCGACCAGGGCGAAGATCACGTTCATGATCACGCCGCCGGAGAAGTACAGGAACCGCTGGGGGACGCTGAGGGTCCCGAGGGTGCCTGGCTCTGGGGTGGCGCCGGTGCCGTCGGTGTACTCGCCGGCCACCTTCACGTAGCCGCCCAGGGGTACCGCGGCGACCTGGAAGAGCGTGTCGCCCCGCTTCCAGCCGAAGATTCGGGGGCCGAAGCCGAGTGAGAAGACCTCCACCCGCGCCCCGCACCAGCGAGCTGCCATGAAGTGGCCGGCCTCGTGCACGAAGATGACGAGTCCGATGCCCAGGACGACCTGGAGCACGTTGATGATGTCGGCGGGGCTCATGAAGTCTTGGGGGTGGCCTCGCCGGCGCTGAGACGGGCGATGTGGTCGGTGGCGTATTGACGGGCCCACCGATCGGCGTCGAGGAGCTGTTCGAGGTCCAGTGGCCCGGCGCTCACGGGTCGAGCGTCGAGGGCGGCGGCCGAGACCTCAACCAACTGGGACAGGCTGATCCGCCGTTCAAGGAACGCTTCGACGGCGATCTCGTCGGCGGCGTTGAGGACGGCCCCCGCGGTCCCCCCATCGGCGATGACCCTGAAGCCGAGCGCGAGGGCGGGGAAGCGCTCGGGGTCCGGGGCCTCGAAGGTCAGCTGCGCGAAGCGCTCGAAGGAGAAGCCCTCGAGGTCGGCGGTGCCGCGATCGGGGTGGTGGATGGCGTAGTGGATAGGGCCCCGCATGTCAGGGGGCCCAAGCTGTGCCATGACCGACCCATCGGCGAACTCCACCATGGAGTGCACGATGGACTGGGCGTGCACCACCACATGGATCTTCTCGGGCGGGAGCTGGAAGAGGTGGTGCAGTTCGATCACCTCGAGCGCCTTGTTCATGAGGGTGGCCGAGCCAATGGTCACCCGTGGGCCCATGTCCCAGTTGGGATGCGCGAGAGCCTCCTCTGGGGTGGCGTTGCGGATCTCGTCGAGGCTCCGCGTTCGGAAGGGGCCCCCGCTCGCGGTGAGGTGCACCACCCGCACTCGCTCAAGCCGTTCACCGCGCAAGCATTGGAAGACGGCAGAGTGCTCCGAATCCACGGGCACGATCTCCGCGCCGTGATCGCGGGCTACCTGGGTGAGGAGTCCTCCAGCGATGACGAGGGACTCCTTGTTGGCAAGACCGAGGGTCTTGCCTCGCTCGAGGACCGCGAGCGATGGACGGAGCCCGGCGGCACCGACGATCCCGTGGATGGCCACGTCGAAGTCCACGCGTCGGATCAACTCGAGGACGCCCGCGTCACCCTCGAGGACCTCTACCTCTGGCCCGAGCGCCTCCCTCAAGCGCGCCGCCGCGTGGGGGTCGGCCATGCTGACCAACGAGGGCCGAAACGCCTGGACTTGCTCGAGCACCGTCTCCCACGAGCTGGCCGCCGCGAGACCGACGACCTCGAGCGGCGCGCCCTCGGGGGCAGACCGCACGAGGTCGAGGGTCTGGGTCCCGATGGAGCCGGTGCTGCCGAGGACGAGGAGGCGCTTGGTCAAGGAGGCTCGGGGGTCCGGGTGCATCGAGGCCGTGGGAGAACGCGAGGCGGGGGACGCCCTTGCGGGGCGGCATGATAGCGCCTGCGGCGGGTCGAATTCAGCAGCGGGACGGCCCCTGTCCGCGATTACCGGGGCAACTCCCGGCAGGAGTCCATCTGGGTGTAGGAGCGGCTCGCGGTGGGGACTATCGTGTTCCCCAGATCCGGGCCTCTGCCCCGGCGGTTCCACCCCTGAAGTTCGCCGGCTTCTCCGTCCGGCCCCGCTCCCCTCCCAACGTGCCTGAACCCGCACCGATCACCTACAAGGACGCAGGCGTTGACATCGCCGCGCAGGACGCAGCCCTCGGGGCCGCCAAGGACGCCGTTCGGTCCACCTTCACGCCGGGTGTCCTCTCGGACATGGGGCTCTTCGGTGGGCTCTTCGACCTGGAGCGCGTGGGCTCTGGGGGACACATCCTGGTGGCGAGCGCCGACGGGGTGGGCACCAAGCTGGAGGTGGCGAAGCTCTGCGGGATACACGACAGCGTCGGGCGGGACCTGGTTCAGCACTGCATCAACGACATCCTCGTGCAGGGCGCCCGTCCGCACTTCTTCCTCGACTACGTCGGCACCGGTCGGCTGGAGCCGGAGGTGGTGTCCAATCTGGTGAAGGGCTGCGCGGAGGCTTGCCGCGACAACGGCCTCGCACTGCTCGGCGGGGAGACGGCCGAGATGCCGGGCCTGTATGGCGACGGCGACTTCGACCTCGTGGGCTTCATCGTGGGCTCCGTGGCGCGCGACAAGGTCCTGGACGGATCGCGGGTTCGTGCAGGGCAGACCCTTCTCGGGCTGCGTTCGAGCGGGCTGCACACGAACGGCTACTCCCTGGCGCGCAAGGTGCTCTTCGAGCGCCTCGGGTTGACCGTGCACGACCGCCCGGAGGCGCTCGGCGGGGTCACCCTTGGAGAGGCGCTGCTCGCCCCTCACCGCAGCTACCTCGAGCTCCTGTGGCCGCTGCTCCAGGAGGATCGGCTCCCGGGGCTCGCACACATCACCGGTGGGGGTCTTGTGGACAACGTCCCGCGGATCCTGGGCGGTTGTGACGCGGTGATCGACCTCGACAGCTGGGAAGTACCGCCGCTGTTCCAGATGATCGTCGACGCGGCGCGGATTGACCGGGACGAGGCCTATCAGGCCCTGAACATGGGTATTGGCATGGTGCTCTTCGTGGACGACGCCGACCTTGAGGCGGTCGAGGGCCACCTCAACGCCCAGGGGGAGGAGTCGATTCGGATCGGGAAGACCGTTGAGGCCGCCGGGGACCGCGGCGTGGTGCGGTGGGCCTGAGCGAGCCTGCGGCTGTCCGGAGTGGCGGTCCCCTCCGACGGTGGGTGGCGGCCCATGGAATCCACCGATGGACGCTCGGGCTGTGCCTGGTGAGCCTGGCCGCGGCGAGCCAGGAGACGCAACCTCGTGGCGTGGTGCCATCGGCGGCCGCCTCGCGGACCGAGGAGGTCATTCAGGCGTTGGGGGACCCGGGAACCGGTGACCAGGCCGTGACCGCTCTGCTCCAGGAGGCGTTCGACCTCTTCCTCGTCTGCATGGACGCGAAGGACGGACCGAGTGCGGTGGGCCTCGCGAGGGCCATGCACGGCCGGGCGCCGGCGCCCTGGAGCGCCTTCTGCCTGGAGGGGGCCCTGCGTCGCTCTTCCACGGCGGATCCGAGGGGGGAGAGCGCCCTGCTTGCGTATGCGGAGGCGGACGGCGTGCTCACGTCTCTCCTGCGCTCCGAGGACCTCGGGGGCCCGGAGAAGCTCGCGGTCACGCAGCGCCGGGCGATCCTCGCTGCCGGCTTCGATGACGAGGCAGGTGAGCGCTCGTCCCTCGGGCGCGCGCTCGGCCAGGGCGGGATCGATGGGGCCCAGATCCTGGGTCTGCGGGCGCTGGAGGCCGGAGAGTTCCGCGAGTCCGCGAGGCTCTTCGGGCTCTTGCTGGACCGAGGGGAGCCCGCGGAGGACTGCCCTTGGGCGCTACGGGGGCACGGGCTCGCTGCCCTCGACTCCGTCCGGAAGGGCTCCTGAACCGCGACGGTCCGATTCCGGGCATTGGGCCTGAAACCGATCGGCCCTCACCAGACTAAGATGCCTCGGCGGCGCTCACCCTGCAGAGGGCTCCGCGTACCCATTCACTCGCGCCTCGACCGACCCCCCTCACCTGTCCATGCAGCATCTCAATCCCCTTCGTCTTGCCACGGTTGGGCTCGCCCTTGCCGTCGCGGCGACCGCGGCTCCCTTCGTCTCCTCCGCAGCTGACCGCCTGCTCACCGACAAGGACCTGAAGAAGGTTTCGGGCAAGGTGTCCGACTGGTACGAGGCCATCGCTGCCGGGAAGGGGAAGATGGACGCTGAGGCGGACATCCGCGAGGAGTTGGCGAAGCTCAACGAGAAGAACCGAAAGCTCAAGGACACCAACCTGTTGGCCTGCCCTGAAGACCTCGGGGCGATGATCTACCTGTCCAACAAGTACGACCGTAAGCAGCCCAAGCGGGGGGCGGGCAAGGTCATGGACCGTACGGTGGACAACGGCGCGCGCGGAACGGTTGAGTACGCCATCTGGTCGCCTTCCAAGTACAAGGCCAAGTCGGGGCCCTATCCGCTCATCATCACGCTCCCCCAGGAGGGAGAGAACCCCAAGGCCCACATCACCAACAACTGGGTGGACGGGGGACTGCGCGAGTCCGCCATCATCGCGTCCCCGAAGATGCCCGGTGACTCCGGACAGTGGTCGGAGATCGAGGGGTTGACCGCGGTGATGCTGACGCTCCGGAACGTCACCGAGATCTACGCTGTCGACTTCGACCGGGTCTTCCTGGGAGGGCGCCAGCTCGGCGGAGAGGCGGCGCTCGCCATCGCCAACATGTTTCCCAGTCGATTCGCAGGAGCCTTCTGCTGGGCCGCCGATGGCGGCGAGGGCATCCCGGTCGAGAACCTCAAGCACCTCCCGGTCTTCATCTCCGGTGGGGGCAGCAAGGCCACGGACTTCGAAGCCCGGGCCAAGGAGGCGGGGCTCGAGCACGTGACCCTTGCGACGAGCGGTGGCGAGGGCGAGATCATCGAGTGGATGGCGGACCTCAAGCGGAACAGCTACCCGAGCTCCTTTAGCCTCGTCCCCGGCGCCCCGTTCCCGACCAACGCGTACTGGCTCCAGGTGCCGCGGCTCTCCGACGTGGAGGGGGTCCGGCTCGACGTGGAGGTCAACCGCGAGGAGAACACCATCACGCTCACCGGCGTCGGGCTGACCGAGGCGACGCTGTACCTGTCCGACGCGATCGTTGACCTGGATCGTCCGGTGGTGGTGATCGCGAATGGGAAGCGCTACGAGGACCAATTCGAGCGGAGCTTCCGCGTGTTCCTGGACATGCTCTACGCGGGCAAGGTCGACCCCGGTCGCGTGTTCGTGGCCTCCAAGCAGTACTTCCTCCCGTCGGTCTCGGGCGGCACCGAATCGGACGGTTGATCGCTGCAGCGAGCGGACCGTTCGCCGGCTGAGCCTCCCATGGGTGATCCAGACAGCACCGACGCGGGGCCGCTCCTGGCAATCCGTCCGGGTGTCCTCCTCACGGTGGTCGGCCTCGCGGGCGGCGCGACGATGGTGGTTGAGCTGGGCGCGGTGCGCTTGCTGGCCCCATGGTTCGGCGCTTCCAGCAGCGTCTGGACGAATGTGATCGGGGTGGTGCTGGCGGCGTTGGCCGTCGGGTACACCGTGGGGGCCCGCCTCGCCACTGGGCCTCGGCCCCTCCGGAGCTTTGGGAGGGTCCTGCTGCTCGGCGGGGTGCTCGCCGTGTCCCTTCCGGGCCTCACCCCGGTGGTCGCCGGGTCGTTCATGCCCGATGGCGTGGCGCTGGCGGGGGCATCGAGGCTCCTGGTCTGGGGCAGCCTTGCCGCGTCGCTCGTCCTCTTTCTCCCCATTGCGGCGTGCCTGGGCTGCGCATGCCCGCTGGCGGTGGAGAGCCTTCAGCGGGAGCGGGGTGATGCGGCCGGGCACGCGGGGGGGCACGTGCTGGCGGCGTCGACCCTCGGGAGCCTCGCGGGGACCTTCGGAACCACGCACGTCTTCGTGCCCGTGCTCGGGACGACGTGGACGTTCCTGGGGGCCGGGGTGGTGCTCCTCGCATGCGGGCTGCTGGTGCATGGGCGATCGGGCCGGGGTGCATCCAGCGGTCTGCTCCTCCTGGCGGTCGGCTTGGCCTTCGCGGGAGGGTGGACGGGTTCGGTCCGCTCGGAAGGGCCACGGCGTGCCATCCCCGGAGAGCGCCTGCTCGCGTCCGCAGAATCCCCCTATCAGAGCCTCCGAGTGGTGGAGCGCGGCGAGGGTCCGGAGCGGGTGCGGCTGCTCCAGGTCAATGAGAGCCTCGACTCCTTCCAGTCGGTGTGGACCCCGGCTCCTGGGCTCCTGCCACCCGGTTACTACTACAACCACTTCGCCTTGCCCTATGGCTGGACCCAGCGGGAACAAGGGAGCGCGCCGGGCAGCTGGGACGTGTTCATCGTCGGCCTCGGGGCCGGCTCCGCCATCCGGGTGCTAGAGGGCGTTCTCGATCCGATGACCCGCCTCGGCGTGACCGGCGTGGAGCTGGACCCCGCGGTGGTAAGGCTGGCTGAGGCGCACTTCGACCTCGAATGCCGTGGGGACCGCCGGACGATCGTGGGCGGCCTCGATGGTCGGGCTGCCCTCGCTCTGGATGAGCGTGAGTACGACCAGGTGATCGTGGATGCCTACGCCAACAACATGGAGGTCCCGCCGCACCTTGCCAGCGTCGAGGCGTTCGCAGCGGCGCGGGCCCGTCTCCGAGAAGGAGGATGGCTGACCGTCAACGTCGGGGGCTTCGGTGTCGAGGATCCGGTGGTCAGCGGCGTGGCTGGAGCGATCGCTGAGGCCTTCGGGGGGCCGGTGTCGGTCCTACGGGTGCCCTTCTCAAGGAATCTGAGCCTCCACGCCCGCCGAGGCGCGGCGGTCCCCGCTCCGGGGACGCGGGCCTTCGGCTCGTTGGGCGCGCCGCTGGTTGGTGGGTTGGACCGGCTGCTACCGGCACTTCAGCTCGCCGGGGCGTGGCGTGTGGTGGAGGCTACTCCCGCAGGGCCCTTGCTCACGGACCAGCGGTCCAACATGGAGGCGCTCCAGGCCCGGTCCATCGCCATTGCGGAGGCCCGACTCCTGGAGTTGGAGGCGAGGGGGCGGCGACCCGCTCGGACGGTTGCCAATGCCGCCTCGTCCGAGGACCAGGACCGCATGGATGCCTCAAGGGCGCTCGCCAACCGGGGCGACCTCGTTGGGGCGGCGGACGCCGCGAAGGCGGTCCGGGACCCGATCTTGGCCGCGCACCTCCAGGCCTACCTTGCCTGGTCCGGCGGGGACCCCCAGGGTGCCCTCTTGGGTGCGGAGGAGGTGATCGCGGACCATGGGGCGACCCCGAGCCTGCTCGCGCTGGTGGTGGACCTCGCCCTCGTGGTCGGGGCGGACCGCCTCGCGGAAGCGCGGTTGCAGGACCTCGAGCGGGCCTCCGTGTCCGCCCCCGGCTCCACGGTGGATCCAGCCGTCCTCCAACGGCTCGCCGGGGAGGTGGACCGCGCCGCCGCTCGGCGCTCGGTCGCCTCCGGCGCGCTTGTCCGCGCGAGGGCGGTCGTGGCGGCCGCGGCGGCGCTGCTCGGCGTCGCGGTCTTTGGCGTCTGGCGCTTCCTGCGGGCTCCGCTTTCACCACTTGCGGCCTCCTGAGGGCCGTTCTGCGGTTCGTCGTCGCGGTCTGAGACCCTCGGAAGTGAACGCCATCCCACGCGTCCGTGTCGAGCTATTCTTTTCGGGGTCCGGCGCCCCACTTGGAACCCCTGGGGACCCCATGGCGTCCTCTTACTGGCGCCCGCCTGCTGGATCTCTCCTTCCCCTGCATTGATACCCATGAACGCTTCCGCGATCTCCACCGTCGCTCTCGCACTTCTCGCGCTCGCAGGGCCCGCCACGGCCCAGATCGGCAGCTCGTACTGCTCCGCCAACGCCAACTCCACGGGTGGCCCCTCGGTGATCTCGGCGACCGGCAGCACGGATGTGGCGCTGAACGATGTCACGCTGTCCTGCAGCTCGCTGCCGCTCAACGCCTTCGGCTACTTCGTGACGAGTCAGACCCAGGCGTTCATCCCCGGGCCGGGCGGTTCCTCGGGCAACCTCTGCATCGGCGGGAGCATCGGGAGATACGCGGGGAACATCGTGTCGTCGGGTTCGACCGGATCGGTGAGCCTGACCATCGACGTGACCTCCCTCCCGGCGCCGACCGGCAGCTACGCGGCGCTCCCCGGAGACACGGTCAACTTCCAGTTCTGGCACCGTGACGCGACGGGCGGCCAGGTCACCTCCAACTTCAGCCCCGGGCTCGAGCTGAGCTTCGACAGCGCTGCGCCCACTTTCGAGCAGGACGTGTGGCCGATGCTGACCCAGCCGAACACCAATGCGCCCGAGTGCATCATCTGTCACGGAAGCTTCGGCGGGCTGAACATGGGTTCGACCGCCGCCTCGGCCTACGCCGCGCTGGTCAACGTTCCCTCCACGAGCTTCAACTGCCAGGGCAGCATTTACGTGGTGCCCGGAGACGTTCAGAGCAGCCTCTTCTACGACAAGCTGGCCAACCCGACGCCCTCCTGCGGCTCCCAGATGCCGTTCGGTGGCACCTTTGCAGGTGACGTCAACGTGATCCGAGACTGGATCGCCGCGGGCGCGGCCTTCTGATCCCGGCCTCGCCCTGCTCGCTCAGAGCACGTCGAGCACGCCGCCGCCGTTCCTCGCATCCGTGAGGGACGGCGGCGCGGCGTTCCAGACCACGTCCAGCGCCAGCCTGGTGTTCCAGGGCAGCGGGTCACGGGCGCAGAGGTTCCCCAGGGCCGAGGCGGCGAAGGCCCGGCTCGTGTCGTCGATTCGCTTGGCCCCCAGGCGTCGTTCGGTGAGCACGAAGAGCAGGGCGTTCGCGGCCTCAGGGTCCAAGGACCACTCAAAGGCCTGTACGGCCGCGATTCGCTCGGGGATGAAGGTCGCAGACACGAGCCGGTCCACGAGCAGCGGCACGAGCGAGGGGTCCCCGACCAGCGCGAGGGCCGTGGCGAAGTCGCGGGTCAGGTAGGGCCGGTAGAGGTTTCGCCGCAGCTCATCCCTGATGATCTCCAGCGCTGCGGTGTCCAGGAGCATGGCCCCTGCGACCGCCCGTGCGCCCCGGTCGATGAAGTCCCCAGAGGTGAGCCCTGGGATGAGGGCTGCCCCGTGATCTCCGTCTCCGGTGAGGCCCAGGGCCACAGCCGCGGCGGTGGACTGGGAGGGTGAGCCGGCGCGGGCCCGCTTCGCGAGGAAGGCTCGCGTGCCCCGGGCGGGCGCCTGCCCGCTTGCCTGTCCACGGTCGTCGGCGACGCCGAGGGCCAGCAGCGCGGAGGCTTGTTGAAGGGAGGAGCCCTCCATGGCGAGCTGGGTCAGGATTCTTCGGAGCTGCCGCGCGGTCTGCCCGCGTTCCATGGACGATCGACCGCAGATACGCGCGAGCGCCACCATGGCCAGGAGCGCCTCGGTCTCCTGCCCCGAGCGGGCCACGGCGGTCAAGCCGTCGATCGCAGCCAGGTCTGCAGCGGAGGCCTGGTCGAGGACCAGTAACCCCAGGGCCTGGGCGAGGCCCTCCCGGGTCGTCGCGAGCTTCTCCGCGCGGGGCCCGTGGAGCTGCGCCGTGAAGCGGGCGACCGCCTCCTCACGGAGCTCGTCCATGCGCTTGGTGGCCGCGACGGCGCGGGGAGGACCCGCGCTTCCCACGGGGGCCGCGATCAGGCGCGCCACGGCGACCGGGAGCTGGGCCTTCCCGCGGAAGTCCGCCCCGCGGGCGTCTGCCAGCCCGAGCAGGGCACGGATGGTCGCCTCCCGTCCGCCAGGGGTCGCGTCCTCCTCCTCGAGGGTGGGTAACACGGGAAGGGGGCACCAGCCCAAGCTGATGATGCTCGCCACCAGCAGGTCCGCGGTGTCGATGTTCTCGGTCGCGATGAGTCTGAGATCGTGCTCGATGAGCGCCCGCTCTGCGCGCCGGTGACTGTTGGCGCCGAGGAGGCCCAGGGCATACGTCGCGAACGTCCGGGTCCGCCGATCGACCTTGCCGCCGCGAATCGCGGCCCGTCCCTCGCGCCGATCCCGGGCGATGGAGGAGAGCAGAGGCGCGAAGCGGGCCTCCCCTGAGATTCCGAGCGCGAGCACGGAGACGTCCCTGACCCGTTCGTTGGCCGCCCCGAGGTACGGGAGGATCACGTCGCCGAGGGCGGGGAGTTCAAGGGTCGCGATGAGCGCTTCGGGGGGGCTCCCCAGCTTGGCGAGGGCAAGGAGGCTGGAGGCCTGGAGGTCCACGTCCTTGGTGGCCTCGAGCGCGGTGAGCAGGGCGGGATAAACCTGGCCGTACACCACCGACGTCGCTGGGCGCCTTGGCGAGACAACGGGAGCTGGCATGCCGAGCGGTGCGGCGCGAACCGGCAGGGACGCTGGGCTGCGCAGCCGAGCCAGGTAGGGGTCCTGGTTGAAGTCCCACCAGCGCCGCCAGGGCTGGAGGCGGAGGACGGAGGCGGGTGATCGATCTCCAGGGCCCCCGTCCGTGGACGCTCCGGTTCCAGGGCCAAGGCTCCCGCGCGGGGGAGCCAGGTCCTGTGGCGCAGCCACCGCTGGTCCAGCCGCCAGGGCCACCAGCAACGTGAAGCGCGCCCATGGGCGCAGTCGACGCGTCTGGGGGGAGCTGTGGACGTGGGGGGGGAGCGAGTCCATTCAGCAGCACTATACGCCCGGGGGAGGTCCGTAACGCGTGACGCGGACGGAGCGCGGCAAGGGGGGGCCCTGGGGGGCCCTCCAGCGGAGTCCGGCAGATCGCCTGCTCTCCAGAGCCTGGCACTGCCGCCTCGAAGTGGGGGGTGACGCGGCCGGGGCTCGCTCCATGCGAACGGCCCCGGGCGCGCGAGGCGCCCGGGGCCGTTCGGCGGAGGCCGTGGTCGCCACTTGGGCGACCCCGGATCACAGGATGTCCAGGATCCCCGTACCGACCGAGTTGGTCAGGGTCGACACGTTCGCGCGGTAGTTGGTGTTCTTCGCGATGGCGGTGTTCCAGGGCAGGTCCTGCTTGTCACAGACGATGCCGAGGGCGACTGCCGCGAAGCCGCGAGCGGTGTCGGTGATGGTGGTGTCGCTGAGCATGGCGACCAGGGGCGCCACGGAGTTCGCGTCACCGATAGTGCCGAGCGCGCTGGCGATGGCCGCTTGGGCGGCGAGGCCCTTGGCGGTCCTGAGCATCTCAACCAGTCCCTTGACCGCCGACTTGTCGCCGAGGAGCCCGAGGCCGACCGCGGCCTGCTTGAGCAGGTCGGGGCGGAACTTGGACTTGTTGATGATGTCAGCGAGACGTTCGATCGAACTGTTCGCCTCCATGAGGCCGAGGCCGACCGCGATGTAGCCGCGGGTGTCGTCGTTACCGTTGAAGTAATCCAGCCGCTCGAGGAGAAGGCCCTCGGAGGACGTGTCCTTCATGAGCCCGAGGGACACGGCGTAGGCGCCGGCCTCGGCGGGGCGGTCGCCCTTGCGGGCCGCATCACGGACGGCGGAGACCACGGTCGACTCCAGGGTTCCGTCGTTCTCAAGCAGCGCGTTGCCGAAGACGCCGAGCGACATGGCCGCCCACGGCTTCTTCTGGCCCTTGCCCTTGGCGAGGAAGCCCATGAGCTCCTTTTGCACCGAGGGCTGGAGACCACGCTTCTCGCCGGCGGAACCGGGGCGGCTGCCCATTTGGGCCAGCGCCATCATCCCGAAGAACTCAGTCTGGTTGTCAGCGGACTGTTTGGCGATGCGCTTGAGCTCGTTGAAGATCTGCTCGTTCTGCTTCGCGCCAGCGCCATCGCCCGTCTCGGCGTTGCCGATCATCCCGAGGGCGATCGTGCTGGACTGAAGCACCTCGACGGTCTTCTCCTTGGAGTTCTTCGCCACCAGCGAGAGGAGCTGGTCGATGACCTCACCCCGAAGGGCAAGCTGCGCCTCGGGGACCTCGCTCTCGTGGGAGGCGAGGAGTCGAGCCGCCGCGATCGGGACCTGGCAGCGGACGCGGAACTGCTCGAAGCCGCCCTTGTCACCGCGGGTGTCCGCGTTCATGCGGGTGATGAGGTAGCGCAGCAGCGCGGCGCGGTTGGCCGCGGTCGCGGCGTTGCCCTCGGCCTCCTCGGCAGCGGCCTCGCCCTCCCAGTCCAGGGGGATGAGTCCGATCGATGCGATTGCACCCACCTTGATGTCAGGCTGGGCGAAGTCGGGCATCTCGAGGACGTCGAGAAGGTGCTCCACGATGGTCTGGCGCACCGCGTTGTCGCTGGAGCGGTAACCGACGAGTCCGAGGCCGTAGGCGGCGAACGAACGGGTCCGCATGGGAACCTCCTTGCCGATCAGCTTCCGCCCCGCGGGGTCGTCCCGCATGAGCGAGACGAGCATCGGGACGGTGCGATCGTCAGCGAGGATGCCGAGCGCGAGGGTCGCGGTCTCGGAGATCTCTTGCTCGCCGTTGTCGAGGAACTTGGCGAAGATCTCCTGGAACTCGGAGGTGCCGTCGGCGTCCTGGGTGTCGCCAATCTTGGCGAGGGCGATCAGCGCGCCGGTGATGATGTCGTTCTGACGCTCCTTCTCGAGCACCATCTTCAAGGCCGGCACGACCTCGTTGCGGATCATGTCCTCGGTGGGGCGCAGCGTGTCCTTGACCTGCTCAGCCTGTCCACGACCGAGGAAGAAGTCATCCCCGCCGGACTGGACGTTGCCGCTGCGGACCTTGGAGCGGAGGTTCAGGTACGGCTCCTTGTTGAAGCCCCACCAGAAGTCCCAGATCGAAAAGTCCTGTCCGATGACCACCGGCCCACCGGAGCGAGGTCCGCTCTGGGTGGGGCCGGCTGCGGGCGCGCCAGGCGAAGCCGGGCCCGGGGTCGACGGACCGGACGGTCCGGGCGCAGAGGGGCCGGAGGGACCGGGGGAGGCGGGACCGCCGCCGCCACCGCCGCCACCGCCGCCGCCGGGCGGAACGGTGTCACCGGGGCCCCGGTAGGTGCCGCCGTGACCGAAGGAGGTCGCGGGGAGGCAGAGCGCGCCCACTGCAACGAGGGCACCAACGAGCATCTGGTTCTTCATGGTTGACTGGATCGTGTCGATCTTGCGGATCTTCGGTGATCAATCGGTTCGGGTTCACGCAGCCCCGCCTTGGCCCCAGGAGGGGTGCCAGCGGTCGACGCTTGGGTCGGGTTGTGAGGCCGGGGCGGGAGGAGAACTCCGGCGGTGACCGATCACAGGGCAAGGGGCGTGCCAAGGGCAGCCTCGCACCCGTGCGCCGGGCCGAGACCCGACGACGCTCCCATGTTAGTGCCCTTGTCGGGATCAGACACGGGTCATACCGGCCCCTGACCGGACTTTTCATTCCAGTTGGGCGCGCCGACCCAGGGCTCCCCCTCACGACGTGTTCCGGAGCCGTAACTGAGGTTGACGCACTCCGGAAAGGATCGCCCTCAGGACGCTTCAATCGGAGGTTCCCAGGAGGCAGACTCGGCTCCGTGCGGCACCCGTGGACCCCCCTGACCGAGTGGCTCTCCCTGCCCTTCGGCTCCAGCTCCCTTGACGGGGAGGAGGATCCGGAGGTGGAAGAGGCGTGGACGGAGACCGCGGCGCGCCTCGGGCTGGTACGGCTCGGATGGCGTCCTGTGGGTCGAGGGGGTGATTTTGACCTGGCCTACCCCTGCGAGAGGGCCCTCGTGAAGGCGAGCGGGCGGCAGGCCATCCTTGAAGGTCGCTCCGAGGTCCACGCGCCGGCCGGCGCTGCGAGCGATGAGGCCATCCTCCAGGTCGAGGGAGGTGAGTTGATTGCCGCAGCCCCGGCAGGGACGCTTCCGCCCCGCAAGGCACTGCTGGAGGTCGGGACGCTGGCTGCAGCCATGGGGGCGCGACGGGCGGCGCGCGAGCGGCTGCGCCGGGCGGAGCGGGCGGCGGCGCAGGGTCGAAACGCTGCGGCGGCGGCGCACGACCTGCGCAACGAGCTCACTCGGGCGGTGCTCTATGCCACGCGGGACGGCGAGGAGGACGGTGGCCGCGTGCTCGAGGCCCTGTCGTCGGCGCGGGAGCTCGCTCAGGCCGCGCTCGGCGCCGAGAGCTCGCAGCGGGTGCCCCGCCCGACGCTCATCAAGCTCAAGGACCTCCTCCTCGAGGAGGCGAGGGCGGCCACGGCGGCCGCCCGTGGAGGTGCCGCCGGCCCGCCGGCGCTCCGTGTGAAGTGCAAGGGCTCGCTCTACATCCTGGCGCCCAGGAACGCCATGGCGCGAGCCATCCGCAACCTCCTCACCAACGCGCTGGAGGCTGCTGCGCGCGGGGCGAGCGGCCCGGGGAGCGTCACGGTGGAGGTCGAATGGCGAGGGGCCGCGGACCTCGGGCTTGATCTCGACCTGGTGGTCGCTGACGACGGGGACGGGATGGCGCCTGCAGCGTTGAGGGTCTTCCTGGATGGGGGGCTGGGCGCCCGACGGCCCGAGCCTCGGCCGGAGGGTCAGCTGGCTGCGGACGTGCCGCAGTCCACCGGGCTCGGCACCGCCAGTCTCCGCCTGGCCTTGTCGGAGGTCGGGGCGGGGCTGCGGGTGCAGAGCGGTGTAGGGCTCGGCACCCGGGCCTGCATCAGCATTCGATCTGCTGCTGCGGACGGAGACCCGATCATTCTGATTGACGGTGACCCGCGTCGCGCGCGCGTTCGGGTCGAGCGCCTCGCTCGAGGGACTACCGCGAGGGTCTGGCTCTTTGACTCGGCGGTGGGAGCCCTGGGGACCATCCGTGCAGGTCGCGCGGCGGCGGTCCACTGCGCCATCGAGATGGCCCGGCCCGACCTCCGAGCGGAGCTCGCGCAGGCCTGTGCAACCGGGGGCGTCGCGCTGAGCTGGGTTCGTCCGTCGACCCGCGCCGCGGACCCGCAGTCGAAGCGCTCCGAGGAGCCCGCGCCCTCCCCGGTTGGGGCGGTCTGAATCACGCCT
>CALJGV010000003.1 GCA_938075305.1 uncultured bacterium | reverse complement strand
GTGGCCTCCGTGCGAATTCTATCCCTCCCCGGGTCGCCGGGCGAAGGGCGCAGCCGCAGTCCTCCTCCAAAGGCCTCTGGCGGAAGGAAGTTCGAAATAGCGAAGCGCGCCCCCGGACTGGCCGGCGGCGCGCTCACTTGTCGCTCGGGCCCGAGGGGCGGGCCCAGCGCAGCTCAGCTCACTGGAACGTCACCGCGAGGGCGTCGGAGAAGTTGCTGGTGCTGCCGACGTCCCGGAACCAGTACTGGAAGTTGTACGTGTCCCCGGGGAGGACAGCGACGTTTCCAGTGGGCTGGGGGAAGGACGTGAGGTCCGTCAGGACCGAGACCGAGGTGCCTGAGCCGGTGTTGACCACGCTTGCCAGGAATCGGCCGACCGGGCCACCGCCGATGCAGAGGTTGCCGTCGGAGCTACCCACGTTCGGGACGAAGATCGTGCCCTGGGAGACGAAGAAGTAACCGCTCGAGTTGTTCGGCAGGCACTCTGCGTTCAGGGTCAGGGAGTTGTCGGCGACGACATCGCTACCGGTTCCGAACATGTGGGCTCCGAACCCGGACGAGTTCAGCACCGCCGAGCAGAAGTTCGACCCGACCTCGGTCGAGGCGTCGATGGCGTAGTCCAGAACGTACCCGGTGCAGTCCACACCCGAGTTGAAGGCGAACGTGTCCACCACCAGGATGTAGGACTGCTGCTGGCCCGACTTGTTGGTGTAGAGGATCGACTCCGTAGCGCCCACGTTGAACGAGCCTGCGATGAGCCCCGCCGGATCGCCGCAGGTGGCGTCGTCACGGAAGAGGAGCAGGTCGAGGTCCGCCTCGGCGGGGTTGAGCGTCATCTCCAGGTCGATCGTCTCGCCCGGGATGAGGTTCAGACGGTAGTAATCGCTCGGCGCGCACCGGTTGACCACCAGGTTGATGGAGAGGCCCGTCGACAGGTTGAACGCGCTCGCGCAGGAGTCGTTCCCCGCGAGCGGATCATCCGAGCAGACCGCCTCGGTGGTGACCGCGAGGTCGTAGTCCCCGCAGTCGCCGACGCTCCCCGAGAAGACCACGACCGCGAGCTTCACCGGAAGGGGGGTCGCTCCACAGTTGGTGTAGGAGACCGTCTCGTTGTCGGAGAGGGAGAATCCCGAGTCGTAGGCCGTGGAGCAGTCATCCGTGAGGAGGTACATGTCCACGTCGGCCTGGGCGTGGGAGAACAGCGCGGACGCCGTCACCGTCGAGCCAGCAGGGATGTCGAAGGAGTAGTAGTCCGGGTCCGTCTTGGTCACCACGAGCCCCGAGTTAGAGCCCGGGATCGCCAGAGGCGCCGCCGTCCCGCAGGTGTCGTTGTCCTCGAACAGGTCGTCCTGGCCAGCCGCGCAGCCGGTGCAGTCGAACGCGAGGTCCGCGCCGAGCACCAGCCAGAAGGACCCGAAGGACGGGTTGTTCGTGACCGGGTCGTATCCACCCTCGTTGTAGCAGCTGGAGGAGCCCGTCCCGAACTCGAGCTCGAACCACTGGTCCACGGTGCCGAGGCCGGATCCGACGCTGCCGGGGTTCTGGAAGATCGTGCCATCGCCGGTGGGGGCGAAGGGGCCCGGGCGAGCGCCGATCAGCGGACCGATCAGTGAGCCCGCGTCCGCGGACATCAGCAGGCCGAAGCCGAAGTTATCGACGATGCCGTCGTCATACACGCCGTCGCCATCCGCCGGCATGCAGAACTCGAAGCCGGTCATGTCGACGTCGAAGGTGTAGGGCGTGACGGCGCCCGCCAGGATCGTCCCAGGCAGCCCCGTGATGATCAGGTCGAGGATCGGCGTCGAGCCCCCGAGCGGGTTGGAGCACGAGGCGTACTCGGGCAGGATCGTCAGGCGGGCGTTGCCGTCTCCGATCGAGTCCGTGGCATATCCCAGCTGGATGTTGTTGATCCGGTAGCTGTCCTGGGACCCCGTGACGCTCACCGGGCTGGCAGTCGCCGGGGAGGTCGTGCTGGGGATCCGGCCCTCATCCACGACGAGGCTGGAGGCGTTGATGTCCAGGAAGACGCCAGCGTAGTAGTTGTTCGTGTAGACGTCCCCTCCGACACCCATGGTCGACTGCTGGGACGGGTCGGCGGGAATGAACTGACCCGACGCGGCGTGGAAGGTGCCGGCGTGGATCGGGGCTCGCGCGGGGATCCGCTGAAGCTGGGCAGACGACTGACCAAACGCGCCCTGGGTGAGGGCGACCGCTCCGATCAGGAGAGATGCTGTCTTGAGCATGATGCTCTCGGTGGCTGGGGGAAAAAAAAGGGCAGGTAACGGACGAACGCAGCGGGCGGACCCACTGGAGGCGCTGCGGGTGTTCCCTAATGGAAACCCAGCGTCGGCGGGCGACGCCGTGACAACCTACAAAGTGTACCGCACGCGATTCGTCGCATGGATCTGCCGCCCATAAATCAGCCCTCGTCCTAGGGCGAGACGCCCCCCCCCTTGGAAGGCGTCTCTCCGCTGGATCAATCCTGGACTGGAGGCAGATCTGGCGGCGAAGCCCCGGGACCGGTCAGCCCAGGGGCCGGCGGGCGGCGACGCGCTGGATCGCCCCGGCCAGCTGTTCCTTCGCGAACGGCTTGGGGAGGTAGTGGTCCATGCCAGCATCGAGACAGACCTGCTGGTCCCCCTCGATCGCGTTCGCGGTGAGCGCGACGATGGGGAGCTCGTGCTCCGGACCCGCAGCCTCCCGGATGCGGCGCGTGGCCTCCAGGCCATCGAGGACGGGCATGTTCACGTCCATGAGGATGAGGTCGATCCCACCACCCCTGGCCGCCGCGACCGCCTCCATCCCGTTGGACACGACCTGGACCTTGTGCCCGAGGATCTCCAGCATGCCGCGGGCCACGCGCTGGTTGACGAGGTTGTCCTCGGCGACGAGGACCCGCATCGGGCCCGTCGCGGGGAGTGCTGCGTCGGCGGCGGGGAGGGGGGGGGATGGATGTTCCTCCGCTAGCTCGAACCCCAGGGTGAACTCGAAGGAGGAGCCCTCGCCCGGCGTACTACGGGCGGAGAGCTGGCCGCCCATTCCTTCCACGAGCAGCTTGGAGATCGTCAGACCGAGCCCGGTCCCGCCGTAGTGTCGACTCACGCTCGAGTCTGCCTGGGTGAAAGCCTCGAACAGGCGGTCCAGCTCTGCGGGCTCGATGCCGATCCCGTCGTCGACGACCCTGAAGGTCAGCGCCACGTCGTCGCCCTCATCGGGGCCTTGCTCGACCTCGACCCGCACCAGTCCTCCCGGAGCGAACTTGAGGGCGTTCCCTGCGAGGTTGGTGAGGACCTGCTGGATCCGGTGCTGGTCGCCGAGGACGAGTTGTGGGAGGCCCTCGCCGAACGCCGCCTCCAGCCGCGCCGAGGACTGGCGCGCGGCCGCCCCAAGGGGCGCAACCACCGATCGGACGATGGCCTCGACCGAGAAGGGAGCGCTCTCGAACTCCATGGCGCCATTCTCGGCCTTGCTGAGGTCCAGGACGTCGTTGATGATTCTGACCAGCGTCGTCCCGGTCTTCTCGATGGTGGAGACCAGGTCGGCTTGCTCCTCATCGAGGTTGGTGTTCTTGAGGAGGGCGGCCAGGCCGAGGACGCCGTTCATCGGGGTCCGCAGCTCGTGGCTCATGACCGCGAGGAACATGGCCTTGTCCTCGGCGGAGGCCTCCGCCCTCGCGAGCGCCTGGTCCCGGTCCGTCTGGTCGAGGGCGAGGATGGTGAAGCTTGGCCCGGCCTTCGGCCGGTACATCATCAGAAGGAAGGAGCGCTCCTCTCCGTTCACGCACACCGGGACCGAGCAGGGCTCGGAGCGGTAAAGGCTGGAGGCTGCGAAGGAGGAGACCGCCTCGCTCCAGGCCGGACCCTCGCCAAGGGAGCCCACGGCCCGATCGAGCACCTCCCCTGTCTTCATACCCAGGCTGCGGGCGAAGTACGAGTTGGAGTCGATGTAGCAGCCCCGGCTGTCGACCCGGGTGACGATCCACGGGGCGGACTCGACCAGGTCGACGTAGCGGCCCTGGTGCTCGGTGACGGTCCGGAAGAGCGACGCCTTGGCCGTGATCTCGTCGGCGAGAAGCGACTCCAGGGCTCCGATTCGAGTCTGGAGCGCCTCGACCTCCTGCAGGAGGATCTCCCGCTCCTCAGCGGGCGATCTCGGAATCGGTTGCATGGCCGAGTAAGTCCTTGGTCCTGACCACCTCGGCGTAGAGGGGGAAGATGCTCTCGCAGTAGAACTCGTGCTCCGTGTCGTTCCGGCCGGCGGATGCGTCGCTCACGATCGTGACCGCGAAGCCCCGCTCGGCGGCGGCCCGCGCCGTGGAGTCGATGCAGATCGAGGTGACCACGCCGGTGACGATCACGTGATCCACCCCGGCATCACGCAGGTGCCCGTCGAGGTCGGTGCCCAGGAAGGCGTTGAAGCTCGTCTTGCCCGAGAGGTGTTGGATCCGATCCCCGTATTCGAGCAGCTCCGGAATGGTCTGGCCCCCCTTGGTGTCCCGCCGGAAGGCCCCGGCGTCGCGAATCGCCGCGAGGAGGCCCGTCGGCTGGCTCAGCTCCTCGTAGTCGGGGCTGAAGTGGATCGGCAGGTTGATGATCGGGGTCTCCGAGTCCAAGAATGCGTCCAGCACGCTCATGGTGTTCGCGAGGACGTCGTTCTCGCGGGCGTTCTCCTCGATCACCGAGTGCATGACGCCATCGGGAGAGAAGTAGTCGTTCTGGAATCCGATCAGGAGGATGGCTGAGCGGCGAGGGGTCGACATGGGAGTGATCGTGGGAGGTTCAGGGTCGGCGGGCGTTGACGGCGAGCAGCTGCGCTCTGATGTCTTCGAAGGAGAATGGCTTGGTCACCACAGCATCGAAGGGGCTCTGGCCCCCTTCGAGCTGCACGGTGCTTAGGACATCGGCGGTGACCGCGATGATGCGCTCGGAGTGGGTGGTGGACCGCGCCCTGATCGCCTCTGCCGCGCTGAGACCATTGCGCTTCGGCATTTGAAGGTCCAGAAGGATCAGGTCGAAGGGGCGGCTCGCCGCGGCCTTGATCGCTTCTTCGCCATTTCTTACCAGCTCGAAGTCGACCCCAAGCTGGTCTAGGAAGTGCCGGAAGATCCTCCGGTTGATCTGGTTGTCGTCCGCCGCGAGGACGCGCAGGGCGGAGAACTCCGCCGTTGCGCCGCTGGCCTCTCCCTGGCCGCGGGAACGCGGTCCGGAGGGGGCGGGCCCTTCTGCGGGCCCTTCTGCGGGCTCGGTCGCCAGGGGGGGCGCCGGCCGGACCGGGATCGAGAACGTGAAGCGGCTCCCTTCGCCGGCGTTGCTCTCGACCTGGATATCGCCGCCCATCAGGTGAATGAGCTTCTTTGTGATGGTCAGCCCCAGCCCGCTCCCGCCGTAGGTGGCGGCGATCGAGGTGTCCTCCTGCTGGAAGCTCTCCCAGATCTTGTCGAGGTCTCTGATGCCCCGTCCCGTGTCCTCCACGGCAGCGCAGAGCCGCGCCGAATCGGGATCCAGCCGGACGCGGAGCCCGACGCGCCCCTCGTCCGTGAACTTGATGGCATTGGAGAGCAGGTTGGTGAGGACCTGGTGGATCCGGTGGCGATCTCCGATCCACCGGGCGGCCCCGGCTACCTCGACGTCGAGACCTAGCTCGAGGCCCTTCTTCCATGCCTCGGCGAGGAAGAGCCGGTGGAGATCCTGGGCGAGCGCGGCGACCTCGAAGGGCTCCTCCCGGAGCTCCAGCTTCCTCGACTCCAGTCGGGTCAGCTCGAGGACCTCGTCGAGTACGAACCCCAGATGCTCACCACACCGCTTGATGAGCTCCATGTTCTCGCGCTGGGTGGGGGAGACGGAGGTGGACTCGAGCACCTCCACCAGCCCCATCATCCCTCCTAGCGGGGTTCGAATCTCGTGACTCATGGTCGCGAGGAACTCCGACTTGATCTTGCTGGCTGCCTGCGCCGCGAGTTCAGCCTCGCGCTGGGGTGAGATGTCCGTGTGTGTCCCGGTGAAGCGGATCGGGCGCTCCTGGGCGTCTCGCTTGACCACCCGGCCGCGGTCGAGGATGTGGACCCAGTGCCCGTCCCGGTGCCTCATGCGGTGGACGTTCTCGTAGAAGGCGGTCTCTCCCGCAAGGTGGGCCTTGATGGCCGCATAGCAGGGTTCGAGGTCGTCGGGGTGAACCCGCGACTCCCACTCCTCGAGGCGGAAGGAGACCTCGTCGATGCGGTAGCCGAGCATCTCGGCCCACTGCTCGTTGAAACAGACGTCGCCGGTCTGGGGGTTCCAGTCCCAGGTCCCGAGCCGGGTTCCCTCGATCACCAACTCCAGCCGTTCCGACTTCTCCTTGAGGGCCCGCTCAGAGCCCTTCAGCCCGTTGATGTCCACGAAGGTGGCGGTCACCTGCTGCTGCGACGCCTCCGACTCGTCCACGACCGCGGTGAGGTGGAACCAGGCCGGCTCCGCATCTCCCAGGTCCAGGCGAACAGGCCCGAGGTCCAGGCTCCCCAGATTCCCCGGGAGCCCCGCCAAGGCGGCCTCCAGGCGGCTCCCGTCGTCGCTGCCAAGGACGTCATCCAGACGTTCCACGCCTAGCTTCTCCAGCTGCCTCCCGAGCTCTCCAGAGGCCTTCGTGATCCTGCGGCCGCCTTCCTCGCGCCACCGAACAAGGGAGACGGGACCGATTTCGAAGAGCCGATCAGCTTGTTGGATGAGGTGCTCCATCTCTCACCCTGGCTATCGAGAGCCCGGCGGCGAGGCTGAAGCGGCCGTAGGGGTTTTCGCCTAATTAATTAGCCTGTACTGATGGGCGAATGGGGCCGCAGGGCCCCTGCTCGGGGCTGCAGGCTCATCCTGGGCCACCTCGGCTCGGGGGCGAGTCCGAGCGGGGCGGGCTCAGTCCGCGACAAGAAACCCGCGGTTCGATGTCGCTCCCAGGGGGCTTCTGCGCGGGAGCCCCTCCAAGGGGCCCCGACAGGTTGGGACACTCCACCCAGCGCACCGCGAGGGCCCCAGGGGCCCTGCCCCATCCGCGAGTGCAGGAACCGCTCCTGTCTCCGTTGTTCTTCGCGCCGTGAACACACTCGCCCTGCTGCTGGCCGTCGGGCCCTCCGACGTGGCCACCCCCGACTCGCCCCCGATCGACACCGGGACGACCGCCTGGATGTTGGTGAGCACCGCCCTGGTGCTCCTGATGATTCCGGGGCTCGCCATGTTCTATGGCGGCCTCGTCAGGACCAAGAACGTGCTCGGCACCATGATGCACAGCTTCGCGGCCATGGCCATCATCGGCGTGCTCTGGGTCGTGGCGGGCTACGCCTTGGCTTTCGGCCCCTCGGTGGGCGGCGTCATCGGCTGGGATCCGTCCAAGCTGTTCCTGGCCGGGATCGACCAGACGATCATGGAGGGTGGGATCCCCGAGTACGTCTTCGCGATGTTCCAGGGCAAGTTCGCGATCATCACCCCGGCGCTCATCGCGGGAGCGTTCGCGGAGCGCGTGCGGTTCCTCGGCTACTGCGTCTTCATCGCCCTCTGGAGCCTCGTCATCTACAACCCGCTCGCCCACATCGTGTGGGGCGGGGGCTTCCTGACCGGGGACGCCATCGACTTCGCGGGTGGCACGGTGATCCACGTCTCCGCCGGGGTGGCCGGGCTCGTCGCCGCCCTCTACCTGGGCGCGCGGCGGGGCTTCCCGCGCGTGGCCATGCACCCCAACAACCTGGTCATGACCATGATGGGGGCCGGTCTGCTCTGGGTGGGCTGGTTCGGCTTCAACGCGGGGAGCTCGGTCGAGAGCGGGTTGAAGACGGCGCAGGCCCTGACCGCGACCCAGGCCGCCGCGGCTGCGGGAGCCCTCGGGTGGATGATCCTGGAGGGATGGCGGCACGGCAAGGCGACGAGCCTCGGGCTCGTCTCCGGCATCCTCGCAGGTCTCGTGGCGGTGACGCCCGCTGCCGGTGACGTCCTGCCGGTCGGGGCGATGGCCCTCGGGCTCATGGCATCCGCGGCGTGCTACGGCGCGATCGCGATCAAGAACCGCCTCGGGTACGACGACACCCTCGACGTCTTCGGGATTCACGGCGTGGGCGGGATCATCGGGGCGCTGGGCCTCACCTTCTTCCTGCGCGACGTTCCTGAGGGTGGGCTCTGGCCCCAATTCGGCCACCAGGTCATGGGGGTTGTCGTGGCCGGGGTGGCGTCGGCCGTGGGGACGCTCGTGCTGTTGGTCCTTGTGGAGAAGACCGTAGGCCTCCGGCTGGAGGAGCGCGGCGAGCTCGCCGGAATGGACCACAGCATGCACGGCGAGCACGGCTACGGCCTATTGAACCCGAACTGAGCGAGCAGGAGGAACCCACCATGAAGCTCATCACCGCCATCATCTGCCCCGAGCGTTTGGACCAGGTCCGGCAGGCGCTCATCAAGGCGGACATCACTCGCATCACGGTCACGCGCTGCTCGGGTAGGGGGCAGGCAGAGAGCCTGGAGATCTACCGCGGGCTCGAGGTCGGCCCCGAGCTCGTGCCGAAGATCCGGGTCGACATCGCCTGCAACGACGAGTTCGCCCAGGTGACCGTCGACGCGATCCTCGACGCGGCCCGCCGCGGCGAGGGCGAGATCGGCGACGGGAAGATCTTCGTCACCGAGCTGCAGCAGTGCATCCGGATCCGCACGGGCGAGTCCGGCGGGACGGCGATCTGACCGGTGCTCTGCGTCGCGTGCGCGAGTACTCTCGGGCAAAGTTCCTGAGCCCCTGTTAGCTTCATCCGGAACGCTTGACCGCTCGAGCCCACCCCTGACTCGCGACCTCCATCATGAGCAGCAGTACGCCCCGGCCCTCCTCGAGCATCCTCGCGGCGCTCCTCCTCGGCGCGCTTGCCCTGGGGAGCTGCGGTGGTTCCCGCACCCCCTTCGGCTTCGTTCATGATGGACAGACGGCGCTCGAGGATGTCCGCGTGACCGGAAGCTCTGGTCCAGACCTCTGGGGGCACCTCGGGCACCACCTCGTGATCACGAACGGCGCCGAAGAAGATCTCACCGAGGCGAACCTGATCTTCAACGACGAGTTCCGATGCGACCTCAAGAAGCTCCTGGTGCACCGGGGGTTCTGGGAGGGTACTGACCCCTTCGGCAGGTCGACGCTGGGGCCGGGAGAGTCGGTGGAGTTCGTCTTCAGCCACGATGTTCCAAACCGGCACTTCATGGTGAACGCGGAAGGCGAGTGCATCCCCGGAGAATCCGAACTCATCGCCGTGACCATCGAGGCCGGGGGACAGGTCGGGCGCTGGGCGCGGCCTTGATCTCTCTGGTGGGCTGGGGCCCCCGGGCTCAGCGAATTCGCCAGCTCACCGAACCGGCCCCGCCCTCCCAGATCCGCAGCTCGCGGGTCGCGGCGTCGTAGCACCAGGCGGGAGGCTTGGTGCCGACGGGAAGGGGGCACACCTGCGCCACGGCGACGGTCCCTCGAGTGACCTGAAGCGGGGGGGCAGAGACGTCCGAGAAGACGAACTCGGTCCCGAGGCTATCGGCACCACTCGTGACCAGGTCGAACCCAGCGTCCGGATCCAGCCCGTAGGCCTCGAGATCCGCGGTGACCCGCCTCAGGTTCTCACGCCCCAGGAGTTGAACGGTCGGGGGGAAGGAGGAGAAGTCGTAGGCGGCGGCTCCGAACGACCCTTGTTCGTGGAGCTCGACGTCCAGCCCACCCCACCTGGCGTCGCGATCCGCCAGCAACTCACCCCTGGGGGGCGCGGCCTCGAGCGTTTGGAGGCTGAGCCAGTCACAAGCGGCCGTCGGGTCCAGGATGTCCCAGCAGTGCTCCGAGGGCGCATAGCAGGAGCCGGAGGGGCACACCGATAGGGTCTCCACGATCAGTGATGACGACATCTCGGGTCGCGGCTGGAGGAAGCCGTGGAAGGAGATGCTCTGCTCTCGCAGGTAGCCGATGGCGTCGAGGTTGCTGTAGTGCGTCCGGACGGGCACGTCCGCGAGGTTGACCGCCATGTGCCGACCGCCGGCGATGAGCTGACCGTTGGCGTCGAGGTCGATGAGCGAGGACCGCTGATAGGCGAAGGAGGGGGGAGGAGTGCCGAAAGTATCGCGCATCTCCGCTTGCACCGGATTCAGGTCACCTGGGTTGCAGGTCGCGGACGGGGGGTTGTTCGCGTAGACGTCGCTGATGCAGACGCTCCCGGTGTGATTGATGACGGCCGCGAAGGCGCCGAGGTCACGGTCTCGATGGCGCGCGGCGTAGCTGAGCGCGTTGCCACCGCCCATGGAGAAGCCGACGCCGTAGATCCTGTCAAGGTCCACCGACCAGTGGCTCATCACGTAGTCCAAGAGGGCCTCAACGTGGAGCTGGCTCGCGGCGGACGCCCAGCTGTTGTCCCAGGTACCGGTGGCCGGGTTGAACTGGGCCGGCGCGAGGACGAGCCAATCCCGGGAGGCGGCTACCTGAATGAAGTCGGTGTTGAAGTAGGAGAAGTCGAGGTGGGACACACCGAAGCCGTGGAAGCCGACGAGGAGGGGGCGAGGGACCCCCAGCGGCGTGCCGGGGACGTGCAGCGTGAAGACCTCCTCCGCCCCGGTTGCCGGGACCGTCAGGCGTAGGAGCCAGGAGGTGAATCCGCTGTTCACCAAGCCGCCCGCTGGCGCGTTGACTGCGATGCGCTGAACCCACGCTACGCTCGCGGCGCTGCTGCGGAGTTGGACGGGCGCGGCACGGCGGCCGGGGGCCGCAGTTTGACCCAGCAGGGTCCTCAGGCTCGTCGAGGTGCGGGCGGGGGCGCGGTCGACTTGGGCAGCCGAGACGGCAGGGACGGCGGCGAGCAGGAACGGGCCGAGCAGCCCGTAGCGAAGCAGGTGGAGCATGGTGGGTTGGCCTGGATGGCCTTACAGCAGGGGCAGGTGCCAGGAGGAGGAGGCGCGGCGTCGAGCGAGCAACCTCCACCATTCACCCCAGCCTAGAACCAGGTCTCCGGTCAGGTGTGTGCCGGGCGTATCCGGCGGCCGCGTCCTCGGATCGTCAGGCCGGCGGGGGGCGCGCGCCGGCGGCCGCAGGCACCGGTCGGTGGCTCGGCCCTAGCCCCGCGACGCCCCGAGGGCGGCGATGACGTCTGCTGGCGCCTGGACCAGCTCGAGCAGGACGCCGGTCGCGCCCACGGGGGCGGCCTCGTTCCCACGCGGGTGGATGAAGCAGACGTCGTGACCGGCGGCTCCCGGGCTGATCTCCCCGAGGACCCGGACTCCCTGCTCCCGCAGCCAGCCGACGGCGGCAGGGAGGTCGTCGACCCACAGCCCGATGTGGTTCAGGGCAGGGCTGTTGACCCGCGGGCTGCGCGTCGGGTCCACCGGCTCCATCAGGTCCAGTTCGACGGCGTGGGGGCCCTCGCCGAGGGTGAGGATGTCCTCGTCCACGTTGTGTCGTTCGCTCCGGTAGCTCCCGGTCGCCGGGATCCCGAGGGTGTCACCCCAGAACGAGCTGAGGGCCCGCTTGTCGTCGCCGCCGATGGCGATCTGCTGGACCCCGAGGACGCGGAACGGCCGGGGCGTGAGCGGTTGGCTCATCGGTCGGGGATCGGGATGGGGGGAGCGGCGGTCAGGGCGTCACGGACCAGCGGGAGAACGACCCCGAGGGCTCGATCATCCGCAGGGTTCCGTCCGCCTGATCGTAGCACCAGTCCGCCGCGGCCGCGCCGGCGGCGCAGCCGCCGGGGAGCTGGAGGTTGTTCCGGCGCACGCTCATGGGGGGGCCGCTCAGCCCCGTGAGGACGAGTTCGACCGGAGCCCCATCGAGGGCGTAGGTCCGGAGGTCGATCGAGGAGGCCGCCCCGAGCTGGAAGTCCTCCATGTCGACGCCCACGCTCCCGACGTTCTCGCGTGCGTAGACGTCGATCTCGGCCGAGGTGCCGGTCGCTGACTGGGTGTGGTAGTCGAAGGCGGCGAACTGCCCGCCGACCCGCAGGTCCACGTCGAAGCCGTTCCAGCGGCAGCTTCGATCCGCCAGGACCGACCCATCGCTGGGCAGGGCGCCGAGGCTCTGAAGCTCGAGCCAGTCGCAGACGTCCTCCTCGTCGAGCAGGTCCCAGCAGTGGCCCGAGAGGCCCAAGGAGACGCAGGGAGGCGGCCCGAGGTCGACGATCAGCTCGTGGGAGAGGTGGGGGCTCGCCGCCATGAACTGGCTCAGCCGGTCGGACTGGTCGCGCAGGTAGAACTTCGGGTCGTTCACGAAGTAGTGCGTCCGGACCGCGACCCCGCCGAGGTTCACGGCCATGTGGCGGCCGCCAGGCAGCAGGCTCCCGTCGGCCAACGAGAGGTCGACCGTGCCGGAGCGCTGGTATTCGAAGCTGGGGGGCGGGCCGCCGAAGGTGGTCTCCAGCGGTCCCCGGATGGCGGGCTCCTGCAGCCAGACGTCCCCGGGGTTCACGGCGCCGGTGTGATTGACGACGGCGGCGAAGGCGCCGAGCTCACGGTCGCGGTGCCGCGCCGCGTAGCTCATGGCGTTCCCGCCGCCCATGGAGAAGCCGACGCCGTAGATCCGGTCGAGGTCGATCGGCCACTCGGCCATCACGTACTGCATGACCCGCTCGACGTTGAGCTGGCTCCCCACGGAGCCGAAACTGATGTCCCCGGTGTTGAGGGCCGGGTTGATCTGGAGCGGCGCGAGGACGAACCAGTCCCGGGCCGTGGCCTCCGCGAGGAAGTCGGTGTTGTAGTAGGAGAAGTCGAGGTGCGAGACGCCGAAGCCGTGGAAGCCGACGAGGAGGGGGCGCGCCACGCCAGGGGCGGAGTCCGGCACGTGGAGGGTGAAGAGCTCCTCGTTGCCGGTCGCGGGGACGAACAGACGGAGGACGTAGGCCGTCCCCCCGATCCCGGGGATCAGCGTGGGGGCGGAGAGCGCGGGAGTCGCGATGCTGGTGAGCCACGCGGTCGTGGCTTGGCCCGTCCGCAGCCGCTGCGGGGTCATGGCCGAGGGGTTCCCGCCGGGGCGGCCCAGGAGCGTCCGTAGGCCGACGCCGGGGAGCTGGCGGCTCCCGGCGCGCTGGGGCGCAGCGAGGCCAACCGAGGTCAACGCCAGGGCCATGACGAGCCAGGAGGCGACGGTTCTGGGGCGGATGGGCATGGGCGAGGAACGGGCTCAGGGTGCGGTGATGGGGCGGCAGAACCTCTAGTTCGAGCCTATCCCGCTGTGGGCGGCGAGTTCCGCACCGGAGCCCTTTGACGGCAAAAAGAACCCTCGGCCTGAAGAGGGATCATCTCCCGGACATGTGGGGCGGGGTTACGGGATGTCCGATCGGGACGGAGCATCCGAGGGAGATGACCGGCCCTAAATCCACGTGTCTCATACTGAGACTGGGCCTGCGCCACGTCGGAGCAACGGTTTGTGACCGATCTCCGACGGCGTGGGGGCCGCGGGCGCGGCGCCCCTCTCCGGTCAGGGGTTGGGCGCGACCTTGTGCTGCTCGGCGGTCTCCGGCTGCAGCTGGGCGTACTCCTCGGAGAGGTCCTCTTGGGTCTGGCCCGTGGCGCGGACGTAGAGGTCGAAGAGCTTCTGCTCCACCGGGAATCCGTAGACCCCGCGCTCGAGGCGCCGGCCGGCGATACGAGAGAGGAGTCTGCGCATCCACATGGGCCCCTCCTGCACGTGCATGTCGTAGATCGCCGCGGTGTTGTTGTAGCGGGCCCAGGTGTGCCGGATGGACTCGGGGAGCGGGGTGTTCTGCGAGTTGTACTTGTACTCGAAGCAGTTGCCCCACTCGTCGAAGTTGGTGGGCGCCTCGTAGCCGAGCTTGACCGCGTGGTCGAAGTCCTCGGTGCCGGGGATGGGGCGGAACGGGTACACGTCCGAGCCGGCCTCCGGATAGAGGTACTTGAGGTGGGCCGCCGCCTTGAGCGTGGCGGCCATCGACTCCTCGGTCTCGCCGGGGTAGCCGATGATCCAGAAGGTGCCCGGGACGATGTTGCGCTTCACGAGCTCACCGACCGCGATCGGGATGTTGTCGATCCCGATGTGCTTCTTGATGCGCTCCTGCATGTCCGCGGTGCCGGTCTCGGCGCCGAGCCAGAGCAGGTGGCACTTGGACTCTTCGAGGAGGTCGAGCGTCGCCTCCTTGTAGCGCATGATGGTCTCGATCTCGATCGTGCCGTTCCAGTGGATCGGCACCTCGAGGTTGACGAGCTCCTGGCAGAACTCCTTCGTGCGCTTCTCGGCGACGCCGAAGTTGGCGTCCTGGAAGCGCAGCACGTCGAACCCGAAGCGCTGCTGCAGTTCGGCGACCTCCTCGGCGAGCTCCTTACCGGAGATCGCCTTCCAGCGGCGGCCCGTGAGCTTCGGGGAGCAACAGAACGTGCACGGCTCCGGGCACCCGAAGCTGGAGAACATGCTGAAGCCCTTCGGCGGGTTGTCCGGAGTCCAGTGCCCGGGGAGCGGGAACCGGTGGCGGACCTTCATGTTCCCGGACGGCGCGAGCTGCAGCTCGACGTATCGGTCGTACTCCAGCAGGTGCCAGGGGACCGGCTCGAACTTGTCGAAGCCGACCACGGCGCGGTGGGGGGTGTAGACGGGCTTGCCGTCACGGTTCACCACTAGGCCGGGGACCTCCTCGAGGTTCCCTCCGCTGGCGACGCAGTTCACCACGTCCCGGAACGTGAGCTCCCCCTGGCCGATCCCGACTGCGTCGGCGATGCCCTGCTCGATGTAGAGCTCGGGCGTCACGCTGGGGAACCACCCGCCCCAGATGATGGGGAGGTCGGGGTGCTTCTCGCGGACCATCTTCGCGGCCACGTAGCCGTCGTAGACCTGGTAGCCGAGGATGCACGAGGACGCGAACAGCAGGGCACCCTCGCAGGCCTCGTCGATCTTCCGGAGGTAGTCCGGCTCGATCATCGCGTCGATCATCACCACCTCGAACCCGTCGGCCACCGGGCCGGACGCGATCTGCAGCAGCTCGAGCGGCAAGAGGTCGGCGCTGAACCGCTCACCGCGCGAGGGGTCGGCGCGGTGGGGGAGGAACAGGACGATCTTGTTCTTGCGTTGGATCATCGGGAAGGGTGGTGCGACAGGCAGGCGGACCGTTCAGGAGCTCGGTCGGGTGTATACGGGAGCGCTGGTGGTCAGGCCGACCGTCTGGTCGAGGCCCGGCGCAGCCATCTCCTGTGCGGCGGCGTTCAGCTTGTCCGCCTTGGTCTGCTTGGTGAGCTTGACGTAGGTGTGGAAGGCCTTGTGCTCGATCGGGAAGCCGTAGTTGCCCGTGCGCAGGCGCCAGGCCGAGATCTTCTTCAGGGCCGCGCGGAACCACTCCGCGCCCTCCATGGCCAGCCCGTCATAGAACGTCGAGGCCACGCCGTAACGCTTCCAGGTGCGGAGGACGTCCTCGGGGATCTGGATGTCGTCGAAGGACTCGCGGTACTCGAGGCAGCCGCCCCACTCCTCGAGGGTGCGGGGGGCCTTGTAGCCGAGCCGGACGGCCTTGTCGAAGTCCTCTGTACCGGGGATCGGCCGGAACGGGAAGACATCGGAGGCGGCGCGGGGGAACTTCAGCTTCATCTCCGCCGCGCGGCGGAGGGTCGAGAACATGGACTCCTCGGTCTCGCCGGGGTAGCCGATGATCCACGAGCAGCCCGTGGTGATGTTCCGCTCGTACATCGCCCGCAGGCTCGTCTCGAAGTGCCCGGTGTCGATGTTCTTCTTGATCACCGCCTGCTGCTCGGCGGAGCCCGCCTCGGCGCCGAGGCTGACCATGTGGCACTTGGACTCCTGGAGCTTGTCCAGGGACTCCTTCTTGTAGCGCGCGATGGTCTCGATCTCGTAGCAGCCCGACCACCAGAACGGTGAGCCGTGCTCGATGAGCGTCTCGGTGAACTCGTTGGAGCGCTTCTCCGCCACGCCGAAGTTGGCGTCCTGGAAGCGCATCACGTTGAAGTTGAAGCGCTCCTGGAGCTCGAGGAGGTCCTCGGCGAGCTTCTTGCCCGGGATGGCCTTCCAGCGGCGGCCGGTGACCATCGGGGAGCAGCAGAACGTGCAGGGCTCAGGGCATCCGAAGCTCGAGAAGTAGCTGAAGCCGCGCACCTGGGTTCCCGCGGGCATATCCCAGGGGTCCGGGTACTTGTGCCGCATCTTCCACGGCCCCGGGTTCTGCTGGCGCTCGACGTATTCCTCGAAGTCGATCAGGTGCCAGGGCGCGTCCGGGAACTTGTCGAAGCCCACGACCGGCCGGTGGTCGGTCATGATGGTCTTCCCCTCACGCTCCACCATGAGGCCGGGCACCGTCTCGAGGCTCTCGCCGGAGTCGATGGCCTGGACCACCTCGCGGAAGGTGAGCTCGCCCTGGCCGAGTCCGACGGCGTCGGCGATGCCCTCCTTGAAGAAGAGCTCGGGGGCCACGCTCGGGAACCAGCCGCCCCAGATGATCGGGAGGTCGGGATGCCGCTGGCGGACGGCCTTGGCCACCCGCGCCCCGTGGGCGACCTGGAAGCCGAGGATGCACGAGGTGGCGAACAGCATCGCGCCGTCGCACGTCTCCATGAGCCGTTCCATGTAGTCGTCGTGGACCATGGCGTCCACGATCACGACTTCGTAGCCCTCCTGCACTGGCCACGCAGCGATCTGGAGCAGCTCGAGCGGCAGCAGGTCGGCGGCAACGCGCACGCCCTCTTCCGGATCTGCCCGGAGGGGCATGAACAGCACGATGCGTTTCTTGCGCTGGATCATGGAAGGAACTTGGCGGGACGAAGGGCCCGCTGGGTATAGATCGGCTCGCAGGTGGTGTCCGGTGAGGGGGGATCTCTGCGAAACCTCACCTCGCCGCCCATTCATCCTCCTGCGCGTCCCCAGAGAATACCCGAGCCCCAGGGGCCGGGGGCCGGCGGGTCCCCAGGTCCACCCGCCATGGCAGCCACCCGGCGCGGTTTATTGCCCCATGTCCCGCTGGGAGACCGGCGCAGGCGGCCCCATCGATCATCGGCCGGCCCGGCCGGCGGGCCCCGATCGTGGGGGAGTCCCTAGTAGGTTTCTTCCACCCAGGCCTTCCAGGCGCGCTCGAACTGGGCGTAGGTCATGCCCAGCTCGTCCTTGAACAGCGCCCGCTGGACGTCGGGGAGCGTCGTGGCGTCGTCGATGTGCTCCTCGTTCTTGATGCCAGAGACGGTCGACAGGTACTTCTTGAGGAACTCGGGGTGGACCTGGACGAGGTAGTCGAAGATGGACCAAGTGGCCAGGTGATGGGGCCTCTCCAGCTCCGCGAAGGTCCGCATCTTCACCAGGGAGGCGAACGAGGGCGCGTCGCTGGACTTGACCAGCTTCAGGGTCGGGCCCTTCCAGTCCGACTTCTTGAACATCTGGGCCGCCGAACCCTCGGAGGAGTCGAAGGTGTTGAAGCGCGGGTTGATGTTGCGCTCGAACCAGTGGGCGGCGCCCTCGCGGATCCAGATGGGCTTGTCGTACGAGTAGTGCTTGTACCCGTTCATCATCATCTGGGTGACGTTGAACGCGACGTGGCCGTGCATGCCCTCGTCGACGTTGAGCTGGCCCTGCCCCGTGTGCGCGATGAAGCAGAGCGAGTCCCGGTCGCGGATGTTCCACCGCTGGCTGAGCTTGGTGGTGAGCCCGAGCCTGGCCGTCAGGAAGCGCGTGGCGGCCTTCTCGGAGGGGAGCACGAGGACCTCGAACTTCCCCATCTGGCCCATGTAGGGCCCGATGCCCCAGTAGGGAGTCCCGATGTCCCAGATCTCCTTGTTGGCGGCGAAGGTCTCGTCCGTGACCCCGAGGACCTCCTGGACGCGCCCGTAGTGCTCCTCGAGCCGCTGGGCGTAGAGGTGGGCCCGGAGCCACGGATCCATGACCTTCGTGTCCGGCTTGACGTCGGGCAGGGCCTTGCGGAGCTTGGTGAGCTCCGCCTTGACCTTCTTGCGCTCCTCCTTGGTGACCTTCACCTTCGGCAAGGCGATCCCGAGCTCGAAGTGTGGCGTCTCGATCCACCGGATATCGACGTCCGGTAGCAGGGCGGACACCTCGGCGGTGGTGTCGGGGGCGGCTCCGAACTCGAACCCGCCCATGGAGACATAGCCGGCGGCCTCGACGTACTTCTCCTTGCCGCCCCGGGTGTAGGGGTCGTTGGCCGGGTCCGTCAGGGGCTTGGAGCGATCCAGCGGCTTCTGGGCGGCCGCCACCGCGGCGGCGACGAACATGGCGCCGAGGAATGCGCTCATGAGGCGCAGCATCTTGGTTGCACGGGTCATGGTTGCAGTGGCTTCAGAGTCGCGACTTCCAGCGCTGGGCGCGCTCGATGGCGTCGAAGGTGGAGAGGCGCTTCAGCGGCGCGTCGCCGTCCACGATCATCCTCAGGGCGTTGATCGCGGCGACCTTGACCTGATTCTCCTCGGCGTCGAGCAGGGGCACGATGGGGGAGACCTGATCCCGGGACCCCGAATAGGTGAGGAGGCGCAGGTACACGACGCGGTCCCCCGGGCTGGAGGCCTTGGAGAGCCCCGTGGAGAGCTCCGCGCCGATCCCGGGACCCGCGGCCTTGGCGTGCTCGCAGGCGCGCTCGATGGCTGGGCCCCAGGCCTTCCACGGCTCCGGTGACGCCAGCTGGATCACGCGCTCCAGCCCCGCGCTCGAGCCCGAGGAGAGGCAGAGCACGGCCGCCAGGTCGAGGTCCACCGGTTCGATGGGCTTGCGCGCGCGCTTGTCCGCGGCTCGCTCCGTGAGCTCCGCGAGGAACGCCTCCGAGCGCTCCCGCAGGCCCGGGTCACCGAGCTGGGCGATCCGCCGAGCGGCGTAGCGTCGGGGTGCGTCCGAGTCCTCGTCGAGGGCCTCGGCCAGGAGCCGCGTGTGCTCGGGGTTGGTGATCGAGTCCAGCACGGCTTCCATGCGCGCCCGCGCTTCGCCGTCCTTCTCGGACTTGAGCGACTTGAGGAGGAACGGCGCCGCGGCGGCGCCGATCTCCTCCAGCTGCTGGGCGCCCTTCGTCGCCATCTCCTCGGTGCGCGCCTTGCGCACCCGGGAGATGCACTGCTTCAGCTCGGGCTTGTTCCCGTACTCCGGCCAGGCCTCGGCGCGCTGGACCTCATCGACCCGGGGCGCGAGACGGTGCGCCGCGAGCGTCGCCGTCGCTGGGGTGGCCCCGGCGGGCAGGCCGGCGAGGAGGAGGAGGGGGAGGATCATCGCTGGGCCTTGGCTGGGTAGAGGAAGGCGGGGGGCACCATGGGCTCCCAGGCGGGGTCCACGATCTCGATCTCGAAGCCCTCCATCGCGGTCTGGAGGAGGCCGCGCACGGCGTCCTGGGGAAGATAGGGCACGTCGTAGCGGAGGATCGTGACCTGGGACCGACCCTCGAACTCGCCCGGGGCATCGGTCGAGGCCGTGAGCCGGAAGAAGGACCAGGCCCCCGGGGTCTCGTGGAGCTCGGAGACCGTCAGGGGCTCCATCTCGGTGGCGATGGCCCAGGGGATGAGCCCGACCTCCTTGAATGTCCCGCTCAGGACCTGGGGCGCCGGCGCGTCCGATGGCAGCTCGCCGGTCTCGCGGAAGGTGGAGAGCAGCGCCTGGGCACGGCTGAAGGCCTCGTCCCGGCTGGAGGGGTCGAGGGCGGCCCCGGCGGCCAGGGGGATGGAGATGTTGCTGATCACCTTCCGCCGGTGGTCACGGAGCACGAACTCGGGCTCGATCAGCGCGACCGCGTCCACGAAGCGGTCTACGTCGGCGGCGAGGATCGGCTGGTCGTCGACGACCAGGATGGTGCCCTCGGGGTAGGACCTCGGCTCGGGCTCATCGGGCAGGCCCTTGGAGCAGCCGGTGAACGCCACGAGCGACGTCAACAGGAGGAGGGTGCGGGGCATGGGGGAGCTCATGGTTCGCGCTAGTCTCCGTCCGGGGCGTTGTTTCGCCCGCCTTCTCGCCGATCGAAGCTCGAGATGAAGGGCAGGACGCGGCCAGCGAGGAAGTCGTACGTCTTCAGGACGTTCTGCTCCAGGGCCTCCAGCCCGCTCGCGGGGGCTGCCGGGCCGAAGGTGCCTTGGACCTCGATGTAGAGGGAGCGGGCGTCGGCGCTGTAGGACTCGATCCGCAGGCCGAAGGCGCTGTCGTCGCCCGCCTCCGGGCCGAAGCCGAGGCGCAGCCCGACCAGCTGGGAGGAGCGCCCCAGGGCCTCCAGCTCGTCCCCGAAGCCGAATACTCGGTCCTTCAGGAATTCGCGAGTATCGGTCTGGGTGCGCGGGTTCACCAGGCTCTGCAGGACCACCTGCTGCGCCGCGAGCGTCGAGATGTTTCGCAGGGGAGCGGCGCGCTCGGTGATCTCGCGCACCCGGGCCGCGAAGGCCTCATGGGTGAGCGTGCCCTTCTCCTCCCTGAACTGGATCCGGTCCGCGAGGAAGGCGACCTGCGACACTGCGCCGGGGGTGGCCATGGGGTTGGACAGCACAGGACCGATGGGGCTGACCTGGAAGCCCGCGTACGCGGGCTGCCCGCCCTCGAACATCTCATTATGGAGCCGCTGGATGGGCCGAGGGTCCGGGGCGATCGGCGGATGAAGAAGCTCGCAAAGGAGGGCAATTGTGCGCGTGGGATAGGCCATGGAATGCCGATCAGGGTACGCGGGAGCGGCCCCCTGTGCTCGACCGCGCCCCAGGTACCCGCCAAGCTGTCCGCACCCGCTTTCGCTGCACCTGTGATCCAGTTCCCGCTTTCTTCTCTCACGTCGAGAACGGCTCCGTAGGATCCTCTCCCTAAAACCCCATCTGATTGACCTCCGCGCCCGGCTCGCCCCTCGCATTGGGCCCTCCCGGCCGCGTCGTCCGTTGAACTCCCCTGGACCGATGAAGAATCGCCTCCTCCTGACCCTCCCGCTCCTCGGCCTCGTCGGCCCCGCCTTCTCCGAGCCCGCCGCTCCCGCCGCTCCCTTCCAGGCGGACGACGCCGCGGAGGCGACCTCCGAGTTTGGTGAGCCCGTCTTCGTGAACGGCGTGCGCATCTCCGACATGGCGATCAAGCGCTTCCTCGTCTACGGCCCCGGCCGCAACGGCCTGGACGCTCGCAAGCTTCAGATCCTGATGGATCACGAGCGCGAGATCCGCGTCGACGAGGTGCGCGAGGCGGTGGCTGCGGAGATGGCCGGCGCGAGCGATGAGGACATGTCGGCCGAGGTCGCCAAGCGCATGAAGCGCTTCGATCTCGACACGAGCTTCGTGGACCGCCGTCTCGCTGCAGAGAAGGCCAACTTCCAGGAGCGCTTCCCGACCCTCGACCACGAGGTCGAGCTTCGCCGCGCCTACGGCTCGGGCGGCTGGTACCGGGACCAGGTCCGGCAGACCATGGAGTTCGACCAGCTCTTCTTCCCGGAACATCCGGACAGCTGGCCCATGCTGTCGGTCGAGGCCATCCAGGGCGGCTCGCCCCAGGTGGACCTGATCGCGGACTACGCCCGCGAGTACGAACGCCGCCTCGCCGTGGCGGAGGAAACCGGCGAGCCGATCGTGGCCGAGCAGGAGATGATGATGTCGCTCCTGCGTGACTTCGTGATGCAGGCCCTGTGGAGCCTGGCCGAGGTCAAGACCGCGACCCAGGGCATCCCCGAGGAGCTCGCCATGGTCATCGATGGGGGCGACTGGAATGCGGAGATCAAGACCCAGGAGGTCTTCGACGAGATGCGCGTCGCGTTCAGCGAGCAGGACATCGAGGACGCCAAGCTCTGCCTCGCCCTCTTCGAAGCAGGCCGCCAGAAGCTGGCGGCCGAGGGGGTCCTCAGCAGCGACGAGGACTTCCAGGCCATGGTCGCGAGCATCCGCGACCAGATGGCGAACTCCATGTTCAACATGGACTTCCTGGCCCTCCAGGGCCACGGGTTCCCGTCCGCCGAGGCGTACGAGCAGCACCTCCGCCTGGTGGACTCGTTCAAGACCGGGCGCACCGAGGCCCTCGAGATCGGAGACAACGGTGAGCTCAGCCCGGAGCTGGAGGCACACCTCCCGATCGCCAACGGGATCATGGGACTGGCCAAGGCCCGCGCCGAGATCCTCCTGGTCTCGGCCTTCGACTTCCCCTCGTACTCCTGGAAGGAGAACGGGTGGGAGAACGCCTACGAGCGCGCGACCGCCCTGCGTGGTCAGGTCGACGAGTACCTCGCCGCCCTGGCGACCGAGGCCGAGGCCCGCGCGGCGGCGGTGGCGAACGGTGAGAACTTCGCCCCCGAGAACGAGCTGCTGCCCTTCGACCGCTGGTGGACCGACCTGCTCCGCCAGAACAGCGACTACTGGGACCCGCCGCTGCCGGCCACCGGCAAGCAGCCGCCGGCCATCGGGCTCAAGAACTTCGGCGCCTTCAGCGAGGAGCCGATGACGCGCAACGATATGAAGCGTGCGATCGGCGAATCCGAGTACGAGCACTTCCTCGCGAACGGGGCGCTCGTGGACGCGATCTTCTTCGACATGGAGCCCGGGTCCGTGGCCGGACCCTACCGCGGCCCGAAGGGCTTCTACCTCGTCTACCTGAAGGGCCGCACCCGGCCCACGAACCCGCTCAACATGCGTACGGAGCGGCACCAGCAGATGATCCAGGAGGACTGGGTCCGTAAGGCCTTCCAGGCCTACGCCCACGAGGCCCTCGCCACGGCAGAGACGAGCGGGCTCTGATCCCTCCCAAGGCCATCAGCCGCCCCGCGAGGCGCCCTCGGAAGACCCGGGGGCGCCTCGCGCCCGTTTTGGGCGATTGGGGGGTGAGTGCTCCCAGGAAGCGCCCTAGCTTCGCGCCCCATGAATCGCCTCGGTGATCTCTACCGCCTCCTCAGGCCCCACGCCGGACCGCACGTGGTCGCGCTGCTCGCGGTCGTGTTCCTGGGGCTGACGAGCGCGTTCCTCCAGAAGGGGACGTTCCTCCTCCTTGAGCCCACCTGGGAGGTCCTCTTCCCCGGGGAGGAGGTGCGGAGCCTCGCCGAGGGCGCCCTCGCCGGCGAGCCGTCCGAGGCCGAAGCCTCCGGGCCCGCGGGATGGCTCGTGTCCCTCGATGCCGCGCTGGAGGAGAAGAAGGCGGCGGCCAAGGGGTGGATCCTGGGCGATCCCGCGACCCTCGCCGAAAGCGACGACCAGCGCCTGCATGGGCTGATCATGGTGGGGGTCATTGTGGCGGTGATGGCGCTGCTCGCCGGGGCGACCCAGTACGGCATGGGCGTGATCGCCGGCAAGGTCAGCCTGCTCCTGGTGGTCTCCCTGCGCATGCAGCTGGCGAGGCACCTGATGGGGCTGTCGCTCCGCTATCACTCGGGGCGCCGCTTCGGGGACCTCCTCTCCCGGATCAGCAGCGACGTCGCGCGCACCACCCAGGTGGTCCAGGTCATCCTCAAGGACCTGATCCAGGAGCCCCTGCTGTTCCTGGTCTCCCTCGGGCTCGCCTTCCTTATCGCGCCGCTGCCGACGCTGTTCGTCGTCCTCGGGCTGCCCATCTTCGTGATCCCCATCGCGATCCTGATGAAGAAGGTGCGCAAGGGGAGCCACCGCAGCGCCACCCAGCTTGGGTCGACCTTCCAGGTGCTGACCCAGATGTTCCAGGGCATCCGCACGGTCAAGGCTTATCGAGCAGAGGAGCGTGAGCTCGAGCGATTCGAGGAGACCAACGTCGGCTTCGTCCGCGCCACCATGCGGATGATCCGCGCCTCGGCGCTCTCCAGGGCCTGGACGATCTTCTTCACCAACTTCGGCGTGGCGGCGCTCGTGGTGGTCGTGGGCCTCGTGGTGATCAACGGCTACGCGGTCAACAACGGGGGCGAGATGCTGACCTTCTTCATGATGATCAGCCAGGCCTCGTCTCACCTGAAACGCACCACCCGGGTCGTCGCCCAGGTGGCCGAGGCCCAGGGGGCCGCGCAGCGGCTGCTGGATCTGCTCGACGAGCAACCTGACCTGGTCGAATCGACTCGGGCGATACCGATCTCGACCATTGGTTCGGGCATCGTCTTCGAGGACGTCGGATTCACCTACCCCACGAACGAGGACGGTGAGGCCGGAGGGGAGGGGAGCTTCGCGATCGAAGGCCTGAACCTCGAGGTTCGCGCGGGTGAGACCGTCGCGGTGGTGGGCGCAAGCGGCTCGGGTAAGAGCACGGTGCTGGACCTGGTGGCACGCTTCGTCGACCCGCAGTCGGGGCGCGTGACCGCGGGCGGCCATGACCTGCGGGAGATCACGCTCGACTCGTGGACCTCGCGCTACGCGGTGGTGACCCAGAGCCCGTTCCTGTTCCACGCCTCGGTGGCGGAGAACATCCGGTACGGTCGCCCGGACGCGACGGACGACGAGGTGCAGCAGGCGGCCAAGGCGGCCCACCTGCACGACTTCATCCTGTCCCTCCCCGACGGCTACGACACCGACGTCCAGGACGCCGGGGCCCGCCTCTCCGGTGGACAGCAGCAGCGCATCACCATCGCGCGCGCGCTGCTCTGCGATCCCGAGCTCCTGCTCCTCGATGAGGCGACCAGCGCGCTGGACACCGAGAGCGAGCGGGCGGTTCAGGAGGCGCTGGAGGAGATGATGGAGGGGCGCACGTCCATCGTCATCGCCCACCGCCTCTCCACGGTCCGCAACGCGGATCGGATCCTCGTGATGGAGGAGGGCCGGCTCATCGAGAGCGGGACCCACGACGAGCTGGTGGCGGCCGGCGGCGCCTACGCGCGCCTCTCCCGGGCCCAGTCGCTCTGACGTCTCTCCCCGGGGTGCGCGGAGCCCGGGGGGCTCAGCGCACCCGGCGCAGCTCGACCTCGCCGAGGGTCGGCGGCTTCTCGAACGGGCCGCCGGCGAAGTCGATCCGCAGGGAGCCCACGGGCAACGGCTTCTCGAGCTGGATGACCGTCTTCACCCGGTAGTCAGGGGTCATGCTGCCCTTGATGGCGTCCCTGTCCTTGCCGTTGATCGTGATCGTGAAGTCCCCGAACCGAGGGCTCGAGGGCTTGCCGTGACTGAGCACGATCTGGTTCGCCTTCAGCTTCTTCTTCAGCGTGATCTCGACCCAGGGGGCGGCGTCCGTGGCGGCGGGGCTCCAGCCGACGCCGGTCATCCGGTCGATGGCCGCGGCCGCCTTGCCCTGGGCCCCGGTCCCCTCGCTGGAGGCGGCGGCTTTCACCTGCACGAGGCGCAGGAGGTTCTGGTCCATGTCGGTCGCGTAGCGATCCCACTCCGGACGATCCGTGATGCCCACGCGGATACGCAGCGGCTTGGACTTCAGCGGGTCGGACTTCCCGGCAACGAAGACGTGTGCGGTCACGTCGCACATTCGAGGGCCGTCGAGGTCGCACTGCACGGCATAGCGCTGCTGGGCCGCCGCGCCATCGGTCCCGGGGACGACCTCGGCGATCAGGACCTGCCCGGTCTCGCCCTCGAAGGGCGGCCGCCAGTACTCGACACGCTCCACCTCGATCGGTCCCTCGCCGTCCTCGCCGGAGCCGTGCTTGAAGGAGGCGTCCTCACCGAAGGAAGAGATCCAGATCGTGGTCTTGGACCGACCGCTGGCCCGCAGGGAGACGTCGGCCTTGGGGTCATCGGCGCCGAAGGCCCAGCGGTTGCCCATGACCGCCTTGGTCTTGCCGGAGATCGGACCGAGGGAGCCGGTGGCGCGGGAGAGGAAGAGCATGGAGAAGGCCGTCTCGGCCTCGTTCCCCCAGCGTCCCTCTTCGGATTGCCTGGCGACGAGGGTCTCGGCCCCGAGCTGGTACCAGGGCTTGCCGGCCATGAGTCCATCCTCCAGGAGCGAGCCGACCCGCTCGATGCCGTAGAGGTAGTAGTAGTACCGCCCCATGGAGCCCGACTCGGAGTCGGGCACCGGGTTGCGCTCCACGTCGAAGTGGGTGTCGAGCCAGTGCTTGCCCTCGGCGAGGGCGCGCTCGTAGGGACCCTTGCGCCCGCGCATCTGCTCGATGCAGATGGACAGGACGGCGACCCCCGCCGCCGTCATGCTGCCGGTCGCGTTCGCCGCGTTGGTGGTGTAGCGGAAGCCGCGGGCCCTGAGCCCGCTCTCGACGCCCTGGACCGGCTCGGCGTAGTCGAGGATCGCGTCGGCGAGGCGCTTCCAGACCTTGGCGGGGATCGAGACCCCTGCCGCTGCCGCGGCCCGCAAGGCCATGGCGGCGTACTGGGTGTTCGAGAGGTCCGGGTGACCGCCCGGATAAGCCCAGCCCTCGACCACCTGTGTGTCCAGGAGCTCCTCCACCAGCCGCTCCATCCACTCCTCGTCCTGCTCGAGCCCGCGGGTGGCGACGGCGAGCAGCACGCACGACCGGCTGTAGGTCTTCTTCGGGGGGTGGCGCTCCACGAAGGCGAAGCCCCTCCGTACCGCCGGGTGCTCCGGGGGGACCCCGGACTTGAGGAGGGCGTAGAGGGCGAGGCCGGTCATCCCGGGCCCGTAGTTGTCCAGGTTCTGGAGCCACGAGCCGTCCATGGACTGGGTCGTGAGCAGGTGCTCGATGCCGAGGTCGAGGGCCTTGCTGATGTCGCTCTGGAGCGCGAGGGGGACCTTCCTGAGGCCGGGTGCTGGGCCGTCGTCCGGGTCCTGGGCGAGGCTAGAGGGGGCCCACCCGAGGAGCAGGGCCCCGCAGCAGACGAGGCTCTGCAGGGCACGCGCGGCTGACGTGGACCGAGTGGAGGTCAGTGAGGCGGGATCGATGGGCATGGAGCGGGGGAAGGGGCAGAGCGCCCCTCCGAACCTAACCACGCTCCGTCGGATTGACCACCGGGAGCAATCCCGCGCCTCGCCAGGGGATCAGAGCGCTGTGAGCAAGCAGACCGCCTGGACGGCGACGCCCGTGCCGTCGGCGAGGGCGCCCATCCCTTCCAGGGTCTTGCCCTTGACGTTGACCGCTCCGGCGTCGACTCCGGCGAGCTCCGCGATCCGAGCGCGCATGGCCGCTCGGTGGGGTTTGATCCGAGGGCCCTCCGTGGCGATCACCACGTCCAGGTTCATCAGGGCCCAGCCAGCGTCGCGCACCAGCCGCATAGCCTCGCTGAAGAGCGTTGCGCTATCAGCGTCCTTCCAGCGTGGGTCGTCGTCAGGGAAGAGCGTGCCGATGTCATCCAGCCCGGCGGCGCCGGTGACGGCGTCCGTGAGGGCGTGGAGCACGGCGTCCCCGTCGGAGTGCCCAGCGGGGCCGGTGGGGTGGGGGAGGGTGACCCCGCCGAGGACACAGGGGCGCCCCTCCTCGAGTCGGTGAAGATCAAAACCCAGGCCGACGCGCATGCTCATGAGTCGCCTCCTCCGGCGTGGTCCAGGACGGAGGCCAGGGCGGCGCCCAGCACGAGGTCGTCCGGCGTGGTCATCTTGAGGTTGTGACGCGACCCCTCCACGACGCGCGAGGGGCCGTGGTAGTGCTCGTGCAGGGCCGCGTCATCCGTGGGGCGGAAGCCATCCCGGTCGGCGCGCGCGAGCACATCGTGGAAGCGCGCGGCCCGCATGCCCTGCGGGGTCTGGGCCGACCAGTACTGCTCGCGGTCCATGGACTCCTCGGACAGGAATCCATTGGGAACGAACTTGAGGGTGTCGCTGACCCGCGTCGCGAGCAGCGCGCTGCCGTGTTCGTAGGCCGCCCTGGCGACGGACTCCACGTGCCCCGGCTCGACGAAGCACCGCGCGGCGTCATGGACGAGGACCACATCGACGTCGCCCGAGGTGGCGCGGACGCCCTCGCGCACGGAGTCCGTTCGTTCGGCGCCGCCCTCCACCAGGGCGAGGAGCGCCCCGCGATGCGCGGACAGCGCCGCCTCCACCGCGGCGCGATCCGCCTCCCGGATCACCACCACCAGCTCGACGACGGAGGGAGCAGCGAGCAGAGCCGCGGCCGACCGCTCCAGGATCGTGCGGCCGCCGAGATCCCTGAGGGCCTTCGAGGTCTCGCCACCCATGCGCGTGGAGGCGCCGGCGGCGAGGAGGACGGCGGCGGACCGCAGTGCGGGGCCTTCTTTGGGGTCTCTGAGCTCCATGGGGGGCCGCGCGGCCCCTTACCCGGGGCGCGTTGTGGGTCGCGGCGCCGATAACGTAGGCTCAAGTCCCGACCTCCGCACGGTCGCAACGCCCATGTCCACCTCAGAACTTCCTCAGGTGCCAGCGGACCTCGCCTGGCCTGTGATCCTCGGGATCGACCCGGGGACGAGGCTGATGGGCTACGGGGCCATCATCCACCACGCCGACGGTCCCCGGATGCTGGCGGCGGGCGCCATCCGCGGCGGCTCGTCGAAGGACGTCCCCACGCGCCTGGGGACGATCCGGAAGGAGCTGGACATCCTGCTGACGAGGCTCCGCCCGGCGGTCGTCGTGGTCGAGCACGCCTTCACCGCGGTCAACATGCAGTCCGCGCTGCGGGTGGGGGAGGGCCGCGGGGTGGCCCTCTCCGCGGCGGTGGTGCACGGGGCCGAGGTGGTGCAGTACCAGGCGTCCGAGGCGAAGAAGTCCATCGTCGGCGATGGCCAGGCCAAGAAGGAGCGCGTGGCCGCCATGGTCGCGGCGGAGCTCGGTCTCGAGGTCGCCCCGGAGCCCATCGACGCCACCGATGCCCTGGCCCTGGCCCTGACCTACGTCCACCGCCGTCGATTCGCCGACCGGCTCGCCTGAGGGGGCTCCCCGGTGGGTGCCGCCCACGGGGCTCACGGGCGCCGCGGCGCTTGGCTCCCGAGAATTCGACGTGAATTGGGTGCGGAGTCGCCCCTCCTCGGCCGTTGACCCGCTTGGGGATTCCCCTCGCCTGGATCAGGAGTGGGGACGCCTCTTGGGCCCGGTCACGCTCGCTGTGATCGAGGGCTGTTCTGGAAGAAGTAGGGGCTCGCAGCCAACAGGAGACGTGGATCGATGAACCGATGGGATCATGCGCGCCAGCTGCTCCGGATCGGCCGTCGTGCCGAGACCGGCGAACGCCTCCCCGTGGAGCCCTTCCGGGCCTCATCGGGTGCTCCGGGTCCGCGGTCGGTCCGCTGCCGCTCCCTCTGTATCGCCAGCGGCAAGGGGGGCACCGGCAAGTCCTCCCTCACCGCTGCGGTCGCCGACCTTCTTCGTCAGAAGGGGCGGACGCTCCTCCTCGACGCTGACCTCGGGTGCGCCAACGCCCACATCTTCCACGACGTTCATCCGGAGCGGAGCTTCGCGGACGTGGTCGCAGGGGACCGCGCGGTGCACGAGATCGTGACCCCCTGCTCGGACGGTCTCGACCTGCTCCCCGGCGGCTCCGGCGTCGGTCGACTCGCGGGCCTGCGCGAGTATGAACTGGAGATGATCGGCCGCGGGCTGGGGCGGATCGAGGCGGGCTACGAGTTCCTCCTCGTGGACTCGGCGGCCGGCCTCTCCCGCCAGACCGTGGCCTTCGCCGCCGCCTGTGACCGGACGGTCCTCGTCACGACGCCCGACGTCACGGCGATGACCGACGCGTACGCCTTCCTGAAGGTCTTCGTCCGGCAGTGCGCCGCCGCGGGGGTGCCCCGCGAGCTACCGCTGCTCGTCGTGAACCGCGCCACCTCCGACCAGGAGGCCCAGGACGTCGGGGATCGGCTCCGGGAGGTCACGCGAAAGTTCCTGGATCAGCGGCTCGACGTGCTGGGGTGGATCCCCGACGACCGAGCGGTCTTCCGCTGCACCCAGCGGCGCAAGTCCGTGGTCTCGGGGGAGCCGGAGTCGGCCGTGGCGCAGGCCCTCGAGCACATCGTTGCCAGGCTGCTCGATCAGCTCCAAGAGCGCGAGGGCATGGGCGCGGGGTGGCGTCTCGAGGAGATGTCCACCGGCCCCCGGGCGACCCGGCGGGCCTGACTCATTCCCTAGTCGCGGTTCGGCTTCGCCAGCCGAGACCGTCACGTCGAGCGGCGTCGATCGTCCGGGGAACGTGGGGCGTGCTGTGGGTTCATTGACGGGCTGGATGCCGGCCCCAGCGGGGGGGGCCGCCTGGCTCCTGCTGGTCGGTTGGTGGTTCGGGACGCTCGTCGCAGAGCGCAGTGAGGCCCTTGCGGCGGGCCGGTGGGCGCTGGCGCTGGAGTCTGAACAGGGACGGACACGGCCTGCCCTTCCCCATCCGCGAGCCCTGCGCAGGGCGTCTGGCGTGGGGCCGCGGCGATCCGTGGACCTCGCCCGCCACCTCTGGGACCAGGGGCCGGAGGCAGAGCTCGAGGACCTCGACGGTGTAGGGCCGCGGACGGCCCGCGCGGCGCGGGCGATCCTGGCCGAGCCTCCCATCGGGGTCGACGCGGGCTGGTCCCTGGCCGGGGCCCGTACCCCTCATCACGGGGCGACACCCTCGGGAGCCGGTCCAGGGGGATAGACTGTGGCCCGCGAAGGTGCCCGGCACCGCGCCGCATCCCAAGCCCGGCCCAAGGCAATGATGAACCCCGGAGACCTTCACCAAGCACTCGACGATGTGCTCCGTCGAGCGCTCTCCGAGGACCTGGGCATCGCGGTCGCGGCGGATACACCGGTGGAGGACCTCGTGCGTCAGGACGTGACCACGCGCACCGCGGTGAAGGCCGGGGTCGTCGGACGCGCGACCCTCGTTGCCAAGGAGGCGGGAGTCTTCGCCGGCGGAGCGATCTTCGAGCGAATCCTCCGGATGCTCGACCCGGGCTCGCTGGTGGACGCGGTCGTCCCCGATGGCCAGCTCATCGTCGCGGGGGACATCGTGCTCCACGCGCGCGGTGATGCGCGGGCGCTGCTCGTGGCGGAGCGGACCGCGCTCAACCTCGTGCAGCGGATGTGCGGCGTCGCCTCCCGGACCCGGGAGGCCGTGGACCGCGTGGAGGGCACGGGAGTGAAGATTCTCGACACCCGCAAGACCGCCCCTGGGCTCCGGCTCCTCGACAAGTACGCCGTCCGCGTGGGGGGGGGCGTCAACCACCGGTTCGGGCTCCATGACGAGGCGATGGTGAAGGAGAACCACATCGACCTCTCGGGACGAGCGGTGGAGGAGCTCCTCGCTGACCTGCGCGCCGATCTGGGCCCCGGCGTGACGATCACCTGCGAGGCCCGCGATCCGGCGGAGGCTGAGGCCGCCGTGCGGGGCGACGCGGACGTCGTGCTCCTGGACAACATGTCACCGGCTCAGATGTCCGCCCTCATCCCAACGCTGCGGCGGCTCGCGGGAGAGCGCGGGCGGCCCGTGGCCCTCGAGGCATCGGGCGGCATCACCCAGGAGACCCTCTCCGCCGTCGCGGGATCGGGCGTGGACCGAATCTCCATGGGGGCGCTGACCCACTCGCCCAAGGCGTTGGACCTCTCCCTCCAGCTCAGCTTCGCCAGCGGTTCCCCGGGGCCGAGCTCCGAGGTCGAGTGCGTCCAGTCCAGGGAAGGAACCCTCGAGCTGGACCTGCCCGCGACCCACGCCCACGGACGGATGGCGCGGCGCGTCGCGACCCACTTCGCCGAGGAACGCGGCCTTGAAGGACAGCCGCTCGAGGCCTTCCAGTTCGTGGCGGGGGAGCTCATCGACAACGCGGTCGATCACGGCGGAGGCGGCGCCGCGATAGGCCTCTCCGATCTCGAGCGGGACGTGAGGGTCCGGATGGTCGTGCGGGTCGGCCCGGACGCGGGAGAAGGGCGCGTCTGGGCCGTCCGCGTCGACGACCAGGGTGGCGGTGAAGTGGAGACGATCGAGGGGTTCATCCGGCCCGAGAGCGGGTTCCCCGATCTGGAGGACGAGCGTGGCCGCGGCCTCTTCCTGCTCGCCGAGATGGTCGACCACCTCGAGGTGTCGGTCTCACCCGATGGCAAGGGGCTGAGCCTGGAGGCGATCCAGGATGCCGATGCCTGAGGAGGTAAGGCCCTCGGCCGGCGAGCGCTGTCTCCGGGCCGCGGGGGAGGTGCTGCTCGCGCAGCCCCGGTTCCTGGCCTGGCTGGCCCCGGTGGCGTGGGCCTTCTTGATCTTCATTCTTTCCTCGTCGGACGGCCCCGTGGAGGGTCTGCCGGTGCTCCCGTTCCAGGGGTTCATCTGGAACTTCGCCCACACGGTGGTCTTCGGCCTCCTCGCGTTGCTGCTGGTCCCGGTCGCGCCGAGGCAGACCTCCGCGGGCCGCAGGTGGACGGCCCTCACCGGGGTGGGGGCCCTCTGGACGGTGCTGCTGGTGACGCTCTACGGGTTCACGGATGAGCTCCATCAGTCCACGGTGCCCGGTCGGGATGCCTCGCTCTTCGACGTGCTCTCGGACGGCGTCGGGGCGGCCTCGGTGATGGCCATCGTGCTCTACCTGGGGCGTCCGGGGAGGCGCCCCGGGGGGCTACGAGCGCGCCTCCTGGGGGCAGCGGCGGCCTGCGCCGCTGCCGCCGGGCTGGCGACGGCCTGGGATGTGCTCCAGGGCGAAGGGCTCTGGCCGTTCTGAGCCCTCCCAGGCGGGCCCGGCGCGTAGACTCTCGCGCCGAGCCATGAGCGAAGAGCAGTACATCAGCCCTCTCGGCGCGCGCTACGCCAGCCGGGAGATGCGCGCCAACTTCTCCGACCGCACCAAGTTCACGACGTGGCGAAGGCTCTGGATCGCCCTCGCTGAGGCCGAGCAGGAGCTGGGCCTAGCGATCAGCGACGAACAGCTCGATGAGTTGAGGGCGCACGCGACCGACCTCGACCTCGAGCTCGCGGCTCGGTACGAGAAGGAGCTACGGCACGACGTGATGGCCCACGTGCACGCCTGGGGGGACGTCTGCCCGAAGGCGCGGCCGATCATTCACCTGGGGGCCACCTCGTGCTACGTCGGTGACAACACCGACCTGATCGTCATGCGAGAGGGCCTCCGCCAGCTCCGCGGTCAGGTGGTCGGTGTCCTCGGGGAGCTCGCGGCCTTCGCCCGTGAGTGGAAGGACCTCCCCACCCTCGGGTTCACCCACTTCCAGCCCGCCCAGGCCACCACGGTCGGCAAGCGCGCCTGCCTCTGGATTCAGGACCTGGTCCACGACCTCGATGACCTCGAGCAGGTGGAGTCACAGATCCGCTTCCGGGGCGTCAAAGGCACGACCGGAACCCAGGCCAGCTTCCTCGAGCTCTTCGAGGGGGACCACGAGAAGGTCCGGAGGCTCGACGAGCTGGTCACGGCCAAGATGGGCTTCGATCGGACCTTCGGGGTCACGGGCCAGACCTACCCGCGCAAGCTCGACTTCCGCGTGCTCCAGGTCCTCTCCTCCATCTCCCAGTCGGCGCACAAGTTCGCCACGGACCTGCGGCTCCTCGCGAACAAGCGAGAGCTCGAGGAGCCCTTCGGCAGCAAGCAGATCGGGTCGTCGGCCATGCCCTGGAAGCGCAACCCGATGCGCTCCGAGCGCATCTGCGCACTGTCGCGCTTCGTCATCGAGCTGTTGGGCAACGCCGCCCACACCGCGGCGAATCAGTGGCTGGAGCGGACCCTGGACGACTCGGCCAACCGCCGCCTCTCCATCGCCGAGGGGTTCCTCGCCACCGACGCGGTGCTCAGCCTCTATTGCGACGTGGCCGGCGGGCTCCTCGTCCACCCGCCGATCGTGGCGCGACACCTCGACGCCGAGCTCCCCTTCCTCGCGTCGGAGGCGGTGATGATGGAGGCCGTGAAGGCCGGCGGCGACCGGCAGGATCTGCACGAGCGGATCCGTGTGCACAGCCACGCTGCCGCCTCGGAGATCAAGGCCGGCCGGGAGCCGGACCTGCGGGAGCGCCTCGCGGGCGACCCCGCCTTCGAAGCCGTCGCGGGGAGCCTCGACGACCTCTTGGATGGCCGCCGCTACGTGGGCAGGGCCCCCGAGCAGGTGGAGGAGTTCCTCGAGGCCGAGGTCGACCCGCTCCTCAGTCGCTACGCCGACATCGCCCGAACCGAAGCAGAGATCCGTGTCTGAGAGTGGGATGGGCCCTCCTGACCCCTTGGGTCGTGGGTCCCACGCCATTTGTCGCAGGAGGTTACGGACTCCGAGGCCACGGATTGACACACCGTCGTCCCCCCTGCAACCTCCCCGCGAGGGCGCGGGCCGCTACTTCCGACCCCGCCCCCCGGAGCCGGATAGCGTTTCGAGCAGAAGCCACCCCAATCCATCCCTCGCCCTCCCTCGACACCCGTGACCAAGCCCGGAATTCCCAACGACCTCGTCCTTTCGACGTCGTGCTATGGACCTCGGCTGCGGTCCATCGAGGACCAGGCGTTCTCGGCGGTGGCGATGGGCTTCCGAAAGCTCGAACTCGGCCTCTCCGCGACTCCTCCGGAGCTCCGCGGCTGGGAAGACGCCCGGCGTGAAACAGGGATCGAGATGTCCTGCGTGGTCGTCGGTTCCCTCAAGCCGAAGACCCCGACCATGACGGGCAGCATGCTGGGGAGCCTGGACGCGGACCAGCGCGAGATGGCCCTCAACAGCTCCCGCCGCCACGTGCAGCTCGCCCAGAGCCTGGGCGCTCCGGTGGTGATCCTGCGGGGATGCGCGGTGGAGGATTCGAAGCTGGAGGTCGAGGCCGCCAAGCTGCTCGAAGAGCACGCGAACACCCACGTGGACGACCTGGACATCGTCAAGGAGCGCACCCGCGACTTCGTCCACCGCCTCCAGGCCAAGTCCCAGCGCCAGGTCGAGCACTTCTGCCGGTCCGTGCACACCCTGCGCAGCGAGTTCCCCGAGACCTCCTTCGCGATCGCGCCGGGCAACGACCTCGACGACCTCTTCGGCTTCGAGGCCGTGCAGTGGATCCTCGATGACCTCGCCGCCCACAAGGTTGGCTACTGGCACGACACCGCGCGGATCCACCGGCGCGGCAAGCTCGGGATCCCCGACCAGGGGGCCTGGCTGCAGAGCTTCTCGAGCCGCGCCCTTGGCGTGCACCTGCGGGACGCCACCGACTCGGACTTCGGGCTCCCGCCGAGCCTCGGCGAGGTGGACTTCAAGCTCGTGAGCGAGTACCTCCCGAAGGACTGCGCTCGGGTCGTCGACGTCGACCCGACCCACGGCCGCCCCGAGGTGCTCGCCTCCGTGCAGTTCCTCCTCGGGCTGGGCTTCTGAGCCGGCTGAGGGGGCTGCCCGGCCGCCTCGTCCCCTTGCGCGCACCCCGGACCCGTCTCGCAACGGGCCCCATTCGGTCTTGCGGTGTAAGTCGCTTAGGCGTCGCCGCTTGAGTGCTGATGGGGGAGGAGATCTCGGAGAGGGTCATGGCCTGGGCCCCCCGCAAGACTCGATAATGCTTCGTCGCGCCCTGCCCTCTCCGGCGAGCGCCCACTGCCATGACCGAACTCTCCAACGGCCCGACGACCGTGCCGGCCGGCCGCCCCGACGGGACGGCCAGCGCCGCAGAGCCCGGGGAACCGGAGCGCTTCGGTGGCGCGTCGCCCGTGGCGCACCTGCGCGACGCCCTCGCCGCCTGCTGCGAGGCCAGCGCGCCGGATGTGCGCGGTCGGTTCCTGATCCTCACCCACATGGGGCCCGACCCCGACGCCCTCGGCGCCTGCGAAGGCCTCCGCCTTCTGCTGGAGCAGGGCTTCGGCCACGAGTGTGTGGTCGCCACCCACGGCAAGGTCCATCGCGCAGAGAACGTGGCGCTGCTCGAGACGCTGGAGCTCGACCTCGCGGACTACGAGTCCACCGAGCCGAGCGCCTTCTGCGGCGTGCTGCTGGTGGACACCCAGCCAGCATTCCGGCACACGGTCGTCCCTGAGGACCCCGCGGTCGTGGCAGTCTTCGACCACCACCGCTCACCGCAGTCCGAAGGCGGCGCGGAGCCGGTGCCCCATGAGGACGTCCGCATCGATCTCGGCGCCACCTCGTCGATCCTGTTCGAGTACCTCCGCGATGCGGGTGTGGAGCTCGACCAGCGCACGGCCTCGGCGCTCTTCTGCGGGATTCGCTACGACACCGCTGACCTGTCGAGGAACGCCTCTCCGCTCGACGAGGAGGCGTACATCGAGACCTTCAGGCGAGGGGACCGGCCGAAGATCGCGGCGATCGACAACCCGCCCCTGTCCCGGAGCTACTACCGGCACGTGGCCCAGGCGCTGACCACGGCACGCCAACACGGCCCCCTGATCATCGCCCTGCTCGGGCGGGTCGAGAACCCCGAGCACGTGGCAGAGATGGCCGACTTCTTCCTGCGCATGAAGGGCTGCTCGTGGGTCGTCGCAGGGGGAGCGTTCGAGGACTCCTACGTGCTCTCGCTGCGCACTGACTATGCGTTTGGGAAGGCCTACCCATTGATCGAGCGCGTGCTCGGGGACGAGGGCTCGTTCGGCGGGCACGGGCACATCGCCGGTGGGCGGATCCCCATGGAGGACCCAGGCCAGAGCGCCATCGGCAGCATCGAGCGCCGCCTGCTGAAGAACGCGCTGGCGGTGATCTCCGCGTCGAGCGAGGAAGGAGCCGAGGCTCCCGACGGTCGCCGACTGGATGAGTAGGTGCCGGTCCGCTGGGTCGGATAGGCTCTGCCCATGAGCAGATCAGATGCAGCGGGCCTCCCCGAGGTGCTCTTCGTCGGAGGGGTGGACTCCTCCGGTGGAGCGGGCCTGGACGCCGATCGGGAAGCCGCCGGCGCCTTCGAGTGCGCGGCCCATGAGGTCGCCAGCGCCATGACCGACCAGGACCTCTTCGAGGTGCGACGGGTCGAGGAGCGGATGATGTGGGCCGGAGAAGCGGAGGGTCAGTTCGACGGAGGAGCACTTGCAGCTCTGAAGTTCGGCCTGCTGCCCGGCGTCGCCTCCATCGTGGATGCGGCCCGCCTCATCGCCCGGGCCCGCCACGGGGCCCGTCCGATCCCGGCGGTGGTCGATCCGGTCATCAAGGCCTCGAGCGGGTACCGATTCTGGTCCGACAGGGAGCTCGTCCATGCCCGGGACAGCCTGCTGGTCTCAGGGCCTATCGTGACCCCCAACCTCGACGAGCTCGCGGAGCTCACCTGGTCCGACCGGGCCGAGATCGAACGGTCCCCCGAGGCCAGGGTCGAGGCGGCGAGCCGCCTCCTTCGCGCGGGGGTGAGCGGGGTCGTCGCCACGGGCGGCCACGCTGCGGGAGGGGAGGAGGTCCGGGATCTCGTCCTGGAACCGGGCTCGGCGCCGGTCTGGCTGGAGCGTTCCCGGGTCCCTGGAGAGGGGATCCGTGGCTCGGGGTGCCGATTTGCGGCCGCCCTCGCGTGCGGCCTGGCGCGCGGCGGGACCCTGCCGGAGGCGGCCAAGGCCGCCGGCGACTTCGTCGCGGGACGGATCCAGGACTCGAACTCCTAGGGCTTGCCCAGGTTCTCGGACCTCGGGGTTGCCTCTCCCGGCTCCCGAGCTATCCTTCTGCGCGACGCGGCTGTAGCTCAGTGGTAGAGCGCAACCTTGCCAAGGTTGATGTCGTGAGTTCGAATCTCATCAGCCGCTCCACCGTCCACCAGAACGCCGCTCCGACCCAGGTCGGGGCGGCGTTTTGCTTTGCGCTCCCCCAGGCGCCCTCCGGCGGGGGTCAGCCGACGTCGATGGTGCCCCTGAGGTAGATCCGTGTGCCGCCGGAGAGCTGCACCCGGTCTTCATCGAGGCGGCACCGCAGGCGCCCACCGCGCGTGGAGATCTGCCGGGCGGTCAGCTCGCGGGCTCCGAGGCGAGCGGCCCAGTAGGGGACCAGCTGGCAATGGGCGGAGCCGGTGACAGGGTCCTCGAGTACGCCCAGGGTGGGAGCGAAGAATCGGCTGACGAAGTGGACGTCGTCGGCGTCCGCGGGCGCCGTCGCGATGATCGGGATCCCGGCCCTTCGCAGCAGGTCCTCCCGCGGGCTCAGCCCGCGGACGTCCTCCTCCGAGGGCAGGACGGCCAGGGCGTACCGGTGCAGGAAGATGGCCTCCACGGGAGCGTCCAAGGCGCGCTCGACGGCGTCCAGTTGCTCCGGGCCCGAGGGGGCCTTGGGCAGGGCGGCAGGGAGGTCGATGGAGATCTCCTCGTTCCCCTCCAGGTGGGCGACCAGCGGCCCGCTTCGGGTGGAGAAGTGCACCTGGCCCGCGCCCTGCAGGGCTCCCATGTCCCGCAGCGCGGCGGCCGCGGCGAGGGTCGCGTGCCCGCAGAGGTCGACCTCCGTGGTGGGGGTGAACCAGCGCAGCGCGAAGGAGGGCGCCGCCGAGTCCGCACCTGGGATTGGCGCGGTGAACGCCGTCTCCGACAGGTTGTTCTCCTCGGCGATCCGCTGCATCAAGCCGTCCTCAAGGGGCTCCTCCAGGGGAACGACCGCGGCGGGGTTCCCGGTGAACGGGCCTTCCTCGAAGGCGTCGATCTGGAAGAGGGGGAGCTGCACGGGGTTGGACATGGGCGTTCAGGAGGTGCTGTCCTGGATCAACAGGCCGAGGCCCCCGACGACGTGCGCCTCGGACCCGGGCGGGAGGACGGTGGTCCCGGAGTACTCCTCAATGATCGCCGGGCCCCGGACACGGTCCCCCTCGTGGAGCTGGTCGCGCTGGTGGACGTCAACGGTGAGCCGTTCTCCGCCGAAGACGACAGACCGCTGTCCGATGGGGGCGGGGCCCGAGCCCGGGGCGCTGCCCGCTGCGTCACCGCTACCGGAGGGGAGGACCTCCGTCGCCCGCAGGCGGACGTGGACGAGCTGGACCTCCTGGTCCTCGAGGGTCCACCCGAACCTGGCGTGGTGTGCGCGGCGGAACTCCGCCTCCGGGTCCTCGCTGTCAGGGATCGAGAGCTCGTAGGACTGGCCGCGGTAGCGCACGGAGAGGCTCGCCTCGTAGCGAGGCTCCTGGGCGAGGGGCTCGCCCTCCGACAGCGCCCCGTGGGCCTGCCGCTGGAGCTCCTCGATGAGGGCTGACCGCGCCTCGCTGGTGACGCTCCCCAGGGGGCGGAGCACCGAGGCGGAGCGATCGACAGAGCGCTCCGCGCGGGTCATGCCGTGGGCCGACAGGACCCCGGGTGAGGCAGGGATGAGGGCGGCCGGCATGCCGAGGCCCCGGGCCAGCTCGGCGGCGGCGAGGCCGCCTCCGCCACCGAAGGCGACGAGCGGCGTGGAGCGTGGGTCCCGGCCCCGCTGCATGGTCATCACGCCCAGCGCGCGCCGCATGGAGGCGTTGGCCGCTTCGATCACCGCCTCCGCGGCGCGCACGCGGTCCACGCCGAGGGCGGCGCCGAGCCGGTCGTAGGCTGCCATCGCGGCGTCCACGTCCAGGTCGAGCGAGCCTCCGAGGAAACCACCGTCCACGTTCATCGGCGCGATCCGTCCGAGGACGACGTGTGCGTCGGTCACCGTGGGCTGGGTCCCACCGCGCCCGAAGGCGACGGGGCCAGGGTCGGCGCCGGCGCTCTCGGGCCCCACGCGCAGGACCCCGCCGGCGTCCACCCTCGCGAGGCTCCCGCCACCGCAGCCCACCGTGTGCATGTCCAGGGTCGGGACGGCGATCGAGTGGCCGGCGACCCGAACCTCCTCCGCGAGGCCCGCGAGCTCGGCGCCCGGGGAGTGGAACGCGACGTCCGTGCTGGTCCCTCCCATGTCGAGGGTGGCGATGGCGCCAAGGCCCGCGGCGGCGGCGGCGCGGGCGGCGCCGACCACGCCCCCCGCCGGGCCGGAGAGGAGGACGCGCACCGGCTCGCTCGCCGCGCGGGCAGCGGAGAGGCCGCCCCCCGAGCTCTGGAGGACCTCCAGCCTCGCGTGCGGGAGCGCCCCGTCGAGGCTCTCAAGGTAAGCGCGGACCACGGGGATGAGCGCGGCGTTGCAGGCGGCGGTCGAGAAGCGCTCGGCCTCGCGGTACTCGGCGACGAGCCCCGAGGAAGTGGTGCACTCGAGACCCCGGCCCCGGAGGGCACGCGCGATACGTCGCTCGGGTTCGGGGTCGGCGTAGCTGTGGAGCAGGCACACCGCGACGCTGCTCACCCCGGACGCCTCGACGCGGTCGCAGAGCGCGTCGATCTCTTCCGGGGTCGGGCAGATGACCTCCTCCACGGCGCCGCCGGGGCCGGGGGAAGGCCAGCTTCGCTGTCGGATCCCGAACCTCCGCTCCCGAGGGATGAGCGCGGCCGGGCGCTGCGGCTCCATGGCATAGAGGTCGGGGCGGGCCTGGCGGTCGATCTCCACCAGGTCCTCGAATCCCTCATTGGTGACGAGGGCCGCCTCGCCCGTCCTCCCAGTCAGGAGCGCGTTCAGGGCGACGGTGGTGCCATGGACCACCGTCGCCCCCGGGGCGCCGGGGACGCTCAGGGCCTCGAGCCCCTCCAGGAGGGCCCGGCCGGGATCGTCGGGGGTGGAGGGCACCTTGGCGATGCGCAGCGGCTCCCCCGGGATCGCCAGCACCAGGTCCGTGAACGTCCCGCCGGTGTCCACTCCCACGCGGGTGCCGGGCGGCAGACGGTCGCTGGTGGGGTTGTGGGGGAGGTTGGCCATGGGATCCGGACGCGAGTGTACGCGCGGGAGCGAGCGGGAATAACATGGTCGCCCCGCGTTCCACGCCGCTCGATCCCCCGCCATGCTCGCGCCCGCCCTCGCCATCCTCGCGTCCTATCTGCTGGGCTCGGTCCCCTTCGGCCTCGTGATGGCGCGGGTGATCAAGGGGGTCGACCTGCGAGCGGTCGGCAGCGGGAACATCGGCGCGACCAACGCGATGCGGGTGCTCGGCAAGCCGCTGGGCCTCGTGGCCTTCCTGCTGGACTTCGGGAAGGGCCTCGTCCCCACCCTCGTCCTCGCGCCCCACGCAGCGGTCCTGGACGAAACGACCCCGTGGCTCGCCGCCTCCATCTGCGGCACGGCGGCCGTCATCGGCCACTGCTTCCCCCTGTACCTTCGGTTCAAGGGGGGCAAGGGCGTCGCCACCGGGTGCGGTGCGATCGTCGGGGTGGACCCGATGATCTTCATCCTGTCCGGGCTCGTGTGGGTGGCGTGCCTCGTCACCACCCGCTACGTGGGGCTGGCGTCGATCGCCATGGGGCTCGCGTTTCCCGTTTTCGCTGCCCTGCGAATGGACGACGCCGCCGCCTTCGTCTTCGCCTGCGGGCTGCTCTCTCTGCTCGTCGTGGTCCGGCACCGGGCGAACATCAAGCGGATGTTCGCCGGGACCGAGCCGCGCATCGGCCGCAAGGCCAAGGGCGCAACCGCCCCTGACGAGGATTCATGACCATGACTGACTCGACCGCTGACCCCGTGAAGAAGGCCCTCGTCATCGGCGACGGCTCCTGGGGCACCACGCTCGCGCTCCGGCTCGCGAAGAACGGTATCGACACGGTGCTGTGGAGCGCCTTCCCGGAGCAGGCGGCGGCCATGACCGACGCCGGTTCGAACGAGGCGTACCTGCCCGGCGTCCGGTTCCCCTCGAACCTGGTCGCCAGCGCGGACCCGTTCGGGGCGGCAGAGGGTGCGGACCTCGTCGTGTCGGTGGTGCCGACCCAGTTCGTGGGGCAGGTGGCCCTCCGGTTCGAGGACGCGCTCCCCGGGGGGATCCCCCTCGTGACGGCCTCGAAGGGCCTCGAGATCGAGACCTTCCGGACACCCAGCCAGATCCTCCGACGGATCCTGGGCGAGCGGCCCGTATGCGTCCTGACCGGACCCAGCCACGCGGAGGAGGTGGCCCATGACCTCCCCGCCTCGGTGGTCGCCGGCTGCGAGGATCGCGAGTTCGCGCTGCGGGTCCAGGGGGCCTTCAACAGCAGCGCCTTCCGGGTCTACACGACCCCCGACGGCTACGGCGCGGAGCTCGCCGGCGCGCTCAAGAACGTGATCGCGATCGCTGCCGGGATCTGTGACGGGCTCCAGCTCGGTGACAACGCCAAGAGCGCACTGCTGACCCGCGGCATCGTGGAGATGGCCCGCTTCGGCAAGGCGCGCGGGGCCGACGTGCGGACGTTCTTCGGGCTCGCAGGGTTCGGCGACCTCGTCACCACGTGTACCTCCAAGCACTCCCGGAATCGTTCCGTCGGGGAGGCGGTGGGGAGTGGGAAGACCCTCGAGCAGGTGCTTGGCGAGATGAACATGGTGGCCGAGGGGGTGTGGACCACCAAGGCGCTGTTCGGACCCGAGGCCAACGAGGACGACGTGTCCATGCCCATCGCCGAGCAGGTGCACGCGGTCCTCTTCGAGTCCAAGGATCCGCGCGAGGCCGTCCTCGATCTGATGAGCCGCGAGCCGACGGATGAGATGGCGGGCCTCTTCGAAGGGATCGGTCGAGGCTGATGGGGCCGGTCGCAGGTTTCATCGCCGCGCTCTTGGTCACGGTCGGCTTCCTCGTGGGAGCCGCGCTGACCGGCCGCTTCAGGCGGATCCGCGCGCACGTGTTGATGGTGCTCGGCTCCGTCACCTCCCTGGGGGTCGCGATCTACTTCGCCCTCAGCGTGGGGGAGGTCTACGACCTGGAGGCCGCGGGGGTCATCACGCCGATCCACCTCGGGCTGGCAAGGCTCACCACGGCGGCCTATCTCTGGCCGCTGGTCACAGGACCCTTGGCCGCGCGGGGCAAGGTCTCCCGCCGCGTGCACCACATCGGGGCCTACGTGGCCCTCGGCCTGACCGTGGCGGCCACGGTCACGGGGGTGATGATGCTGATGGGGGCGGAGCCCCTCCCCGCCGGTTGACGTGCTCCCCCGCCGTGGGGCGTCAGCGCAGGAGCGCGGCGCGGATCTCTTCGTCGAAGAGCACGGGCAGCGCCAGCAGTGACGCGTTGGCGAACAGGGCCACCGCGGTCATCATGACCCAGGTCTTGCGCGCCCGCATGGTGGTCAGAGCGAAGAGGACCCCGACCGTGGCCGGAGCCCCTGAGACGAGGTAGACGGCGCTGGCGGGGGCCGACCAGCCCCACTTGGACGCCGCGAGCGAGCACCAGACCACGGCCCAGCCAAGGGTGGCCAGGGTCATGGAGCGCATCCAGCTTCGATGCCGGGAGCGGACCCGGTTGGTGGGGACCGCCTGGGAGCGCATGGTGCGGGGCATATGGTCCGTTGTAGCCCATGGAGGGAGCCTGGTGCCTCCGGAAGGCGGCTTCCGCTCCAATCGTCCAGCCAACCCCCTTCCCTGGATTGACGCGCACCCCTTCCGGCCCTAATCTTCTGCCCCCAACAGGTCGGGCCGTGGCGCAGTTTGGTAGCGCGCTGCAATGGGGTTGCAGAGGTCGGAGGTTCGAATCCTCTCGGCCCGACCATCTCTCCGCTCCGCGGAGGAAGTCGAGGCGGAGCCGATGGTTGGGGTTCGGGGAGCCTTGCTTCAGCCCCGGCCAGCGGCGTCCGGGAGCGGCTCCTGGCCCGAGGGCACGCGCTCCACCGTCGCTCCCGACCCGGCGAGCAGGTCCATGAATGCCTCGAGGACCCGCTCGCAGCGGTCCGCGTGTTGCCGGGGGCCCCAGATCACGACGAGGACGGCGTCGGTCCCGTCGTGGGTCTTCGTCGCGTGGCAGTCCTTGACGGCGTTCGCGCGCGGCCCTTCGGCGTCGATCAGGCACAGCAGCCCGTCGAGTTGGATCTCCTGGCCGCTCGCATTGAAGACGTAGCTCCCGCGGTCCACGGTGGCGACCGTGAAGGGCGGCTTCATCAGCGCCAGGTCCACCACGCTGATCGGGAGTCCGGAGTGGAGGCTCAGGGCGTTGCACGCGTCGACGGCGACGTTGATGTTCGGGAGGTCTCCGCTGTGGTTCGCGCGGACCAGGTACTCCGAGGAGGGCTTGCCGCGGCCGGACGGCTTGTATCCGCCGTGCCTCAGCAGCGACCGGGTATGGCGCCGGATCGCCTCGCGCGACTCCGGGTCGAGCCGGTCGACCCCGAGCTCAGCGTCGGCCTCCACGGCGCCCATGGACAGCGCGGCCTGGACCCGTGGGTTGGCCTTCAACCCGCCGAGCGGGCCCTCGAACCGGGCGATGAACGCGGCCGGCCAGAGCAGCGGATGTGCGGCGAACTCGATCATGGGCGCCCGGTTGGCTCACCCGCTCGCAGATCCCTAGTTGTCGAGCCCATTCTGGACCGCGAACTTGATCAGCTCAGCGGTCGACCTGAGCTTGAGCTGGCTCATCATCTTGTACTTGTGGTACTCCACGGTCTTGCGCGAGATGCCGAGGTCGCTCGCGATCTCCTTGGCGATCTTGCCCTCCACCAGGGAGCTCAGGATGCGCTTCTGGCGTTCGGTCAGCGAGGCCTCCGGGGTGGCGTCCGAGCCCGCGCCGTCCTCCCCGTTGTGCTGGTTGCGGATGATCTTCGCGGCGAGCGCCGGGGAGATCCAGCAGCCGCCCGCCAGCGCCTCTTCGATGGCCGAGACGAGCTCGGAGGTGGCCGCGCGCTTGAGGACATATCCATCGACGCCGCTCTCGATCGCCTGCGAGGCGTAGGCCGGGTCCTCGTGCATGGTGAGGATGATGCACTTGGGGGACAGCCCCTTGTCCCGGATCGCCTTGACGGCTTCCAGCCCGCAGAGATCCGGCATGGCCCAATCGGTGATGATCAGATCGGGGCTGCACTCATCGGCCATGGCGACGAGCTGGGGCCCGGACTGGGCCGAGCCGACGATCTCGAAGTCCTTCTCGAGGAGTCGCTCGAGCCCTTCCAAAAACATTTGGTGGTCGTCGGCAAGGAGGATTCGCTGGGTCTTCATGCAGGTCTCCGATCGGGGAGCGTTGCCGAGTGGCAGGCTCGTTTGGCAGGCGGTGTTTTTCGGATCTGCAGGTCGAGATCTCCGCTCTTCCCGATCGTAAGGGCAAGGTTCGATTGCACGGACGTGAATTCGAAACCTGACACAGCGTTAGTTCTGAGCCCCAGGCGGCTTCAGGCGCCTCAGCCCGTGTTTCGGAGGCCACGGGCGATGCCCCGGACCGTCTCAATGAGGATCATCTCCAGTCCCCGGTCCTGCCGGCCACTCTCCCTCCATCGCCTCAGGCGGTCCACCTGGAGGAAGCTCATGGGGTCGACGTAGGGGTTCCTCAGCTGGATCGAGCGCTTGAGGATCGGGTCCCGCTCGAGCAGCGTCGAGGCTTCGCGCAGGTCCAGGATCACAGCTCGCGTCCGATTGAATTCCTCCTCGATCTCGGGGAAGAGCCGCTGGCCGGGCTCGCCTGCGAGCTCGGCGTAGCGGGCGGCGATCCCCAGGTCTGCCTTGGCGAGGACCATCTCGATGTCCGCCAGGAAGGTGTCGAAGAAGGGCCAGCCCTTGGCCATCGCCCGGAGCGTCTCGACCCCGTGGGAGGCGACGGCCTGCTCGAGGCCGGAGCCGACCCCGAACCAGCCGGGGAGGATGACGCGGGCCTGGGTCCAGGCGAAGACCCAGGGGATCGCGCGCAGGTCCTGGACGCCGCGCATCTGCCGGCGCTTGCCCGGGCGCGAGCCTATCCGCAGCCGCTCGATCACGTCGATGGGCGTCATGCCGCGGAAGAGCTCGGGGAAGCCCGGGTCGTCGTGGACCAGCTTCCGGTATCGGGCGCGGCTCGAGACCGCCGCCTCCTCGATCGCCGCCACCCAGCTCTCGTCAGGCACGGGCGGAGCGTCGCCCGTGGCAGTGCGCTCGAGGACCGCGCCGAGCACCAGCTCGAGCGTGCGCAGCGCCGTCCCGCGCAGGCCGAACTTGTCATGGATGACCTCGCCCTGCTCGGTCGTTCGTCCGCGGCCGGCGATCGCGCCCGCTGGCGCTGCCATGAAGGCCGCCCGCGGCTTGGAGCCGCCCCGGCTGGCGGAGCCGCCGCGGCCGTGGAAGAAGGTCAGCTCCAGGCCAGCGGCTCGCGCGGACTCGACCATGGCGGTCTGGCCCTTCTGGAGGGCCCAACGCGAGGCCGTGATACCGCCGTCCTTGTTGCTGTCCGAGTAGCCGAGCATCACCATCTGGCGGCGCCCGCGACTCTCCAGGTGTCGGGCGTAGACGGGCTCGGCGGCGAGCACGTCGAGGACCGCCGGGCCGCGCTCGAGGTCGTCCACGGTCTCGAAGAGTGGGGCCACGTCCAGAGGGACCGCGCCGTCATCGTCCACGAGGTCAGCCAACCGGGCCAGCCAGAGGACCGCGAGGGCGTCGTCGGGGCCCTCGGCCATGCTGACGACGAAGGTCCCCACCGACTCGGGCCCGTGCCGGCGGCGCGCCTCGGCGAGGGTCTCGAAGACAGCCAGCGTCGCGACGGCCTCCTCGGAGAGGGGCTCGACGGCGACGAAGCACTCGCTCTCGGACACCTCTGCCGCGATCGCCTCGGCGAGCCGTGCGGTCCGCTCCTCCCTCGAGAGCGCCTCGAACCCCTCGACCTGGAGCAGCTCTCCGACCACGCGCCGGTGGACCTCGGCGTCCTGCCGGCAGTCGAGGGTCGCCAGGTGGAAGCCGAAGGTGGCGACGCGCATCAGCAGCCGCTCGACGAGCTCCATGCCCGCCTTCGCTCCGCGATGTTCATCGAGGCTGGCGGCGATGAGCCGCAGGTCCGCCTCGAACTCACTGGGCCCCCGGTAGGCCTCCGCCTCGCCGTCGCGGGTGGCGCCCAGGCGCGCGTGGATCCCCTGCAGGGCGAGCCGGTAGGGCATGCCGGCGTACCGGTCGGGCACCTTCTCGAAAGCGCCTGAGAATCGCTCCCGGTAGTCGTCCACGAGGGCGAGGAGCGCGGGGCTCGCGCCGACCCGGCTGGAGGACTGGGAGAGGTGACCGAAGAGCTCGGTGATCTCGGCCCGGTACCGCTCTACCACGACTTCGAGCTGCCGGGCGAGGGTGGCGCGGATGGTCTCCGCGCCGACGTTGGGGTTGCCGTCCATGTCCCCGCCGACCCAGCTCCCGAAGCGAACGAGGGGGCGCTCCAGGACGAGCGGCCGGCCGTAGGCCTCCTCGAAGCCGCGCTGGACCTCCGCGTGGAGCGCGGGGACCACCCGGTAGATCACGTCCGTCAGGTAGAAGAGAACGTGCTCCAGCTCCTCGCCCACGGTCGGCTTGTCCTGCAGCTGCTCGTCGGTCTGCCACGCCGTGGCGATGTCGAGCTCTACCTGTTGCCTCGCGGTGGCGATCTCCTCGGGGGTCATGGTCCCCTGATGGAAGCGCTCCACAAGGACCCTGGCGATGCGCTGCTCCTTGCGCAGGATCGTTCGGCGCACGGCCTCGGTGGGGTGGGCGGTGAACACGGGCTCCACCAGCAGGCCGTCCAGGGCCTCTTCGACCTCCTCCGCTTCCACGCCCGCTGCGGCGAGGGCCTTGAGGACAGCGCGGACGCCCCCGGGCTGGGGCTCCCCGTTGCGGAGCCGGTCCACTCGCCTGCGGATGCGGTGGACCCGCTCGGCCATGTTGACGAGGCCGAAGTAGGCGGAGAACGCCCGGACCACCTCGTGGCTCATGCTGTCGTCGAGGCCGTCGAGCAGCTTGATGAGCTGCGCCTCGGCCTCCTCGCTGCCGCGCCGCCGACGGCGGGCGAGTAGCCGCGCGCCCTCCACGGCGGGGAACAGCTCCTCGTCCCCCAGCTCCTGCAGCAGCCGACCCAGGAGCTGGCCCAGCCAGCCCACGTCACGGCGCAGGGGTAGGTCCTTGGGCTCGAAGAAGACGCCGCCCTCCGGGCCCACGTCGAGTGGGGCGTCGGGGTGGCTCACGGGCGCACCTGACCGGGGCCCACGGCCTCCAGCAGTTCTTCGGCGGCGGACACGAGCTGTTCGGGCGTGATGCGCGTCATGCAGCGATGGTCGGTGGGACAGACCTGGTGGTTGCAGGGCCGGCAGTGGACGTCCGCCATGAGGACGCGCTGCCGCTTGAGGTGGTGTCGGGTGTGGGCGTCGGCGATGGGTCCGACCGCCACGACGACGGGGAGTCCGAGGGCCACGGCCATGCTCCGCGGCCCGGTGTCGTTGGAGACTACCAGCCGGGACCGCTCCAGCAGCGCTGCCAGCTCGCACAGATCGAACACTGGATGGGCGACCGAGACCACGGGGTGCTCCGCGAGTCGGACGACCTCCTCGGCGAGCGCCTCCTCCCCGGGCCCCGGCGCGAGGACCGCGTGCCACCCGTGGCGCTCGAAGAGCGCGTCGCAGGAGGCGGCGAAGTGTTCAGGGGGCCACATCTTCGAGGAGCCGAAGGCCGCGCCGACCACGACGGTGAAGAGGGGAGCGTCGGGGCTCACCCCCTCGGCTGTGAGGCGAGCCGCCACCGCGCTTCGCGCCGCAGCGGGGACCTCGAGGTCCATGTGGGACCCGTCGTCCTCCACGCCGAGGGCGCGGGTGACGCGCAGGTATCGCTCGATCATGGAGAACGCGAGGGGCTTCCTGTCCGATCCCATCGGCCGCGGCAGGTGGTGGGTGAGCATGGCGCGCCGAAGGAGGCCGCGCCCGTACCCTGCCCGGACGGGAATTCGCGCGAGGGAGGCCGGGAGGGCGGCGCGCTCCGACTCGCCCAGGAGGATCGCCCAGTCGAAGCGCCCCCGGGCCAGGCGGCGACCGTGGCGGATCAGGTCGGTCGGGCGCCGGCCGGGGTCTGGGATGAACCCGTCGACGGTGTCCAGCGCGGTGACCAGGTCCCGCTGGAAGGCCCGGCCCTCGACGATGATCTCGGCCCCGGGGTGGCCAGCCCTCAGAGCCCTCAGCGCGGGCGTGCACATGACCACGTCTCCGACCCAGTTGGGGAGGCGGACGTAGATCCGGGAGGGGGGCGGCAGCGCAGCGGGCATCGGCCGGGATTGTCCGCCCGGGTGGCCAGCGGCGTCGAGCCCCAAGGCCGGGATCCCGGGCTGGGGGAGCTCCTAGAGGAAGTAGTCGGCGTTCTCTGCGCCGACCTCGACGGGGTCTCTGCCGTCCTTCACCATGCCCTCGATCCACCAGTTCACATCGTGGTACAGGCAGGTGACGTGGCGGCACTCGTGGCTCGCGTCGAAGGCGTCGAGCAGCCCCGCGACCGCCTCGCCCGTGGCGGCGGCGTTGGCCTCGCTCGCGTAGGCGGGCTTGTCCCCGACGCGGGCCTTGTCCACGCCGCGGTGGGCGGGGCAGTTGTACACCCCCAGGGGGGTCAGGACCTGCCGCAGGGCCTGCATGTGGCAGGTGGCGGGCTGCCTGGTGGACTGCCGCCAGGAGCCGTCCTCCAGCATCCTGAGGTTGACGCTCTCGTAGACGTCGAAGGCCTCGCTCACGAACTCCTTGGCCTTCTCCACCTCGCCCCGGATGCGGACCGCGACCTCCTGCTCGGCCTCGGCGGCCTTCGTGGGGTCCATGACCTCCGCGCCGTCCTCCTGGCGCTCCAGGATCGGCTTGAACGAGATGTAGTCGAAGCCCGCGTTCGCGGCGCGTTCGGCCGCGAGGACGATCTCGTGGATGTTCTCGTGGAGGGGCGTCTCGTCGCGGGTCGCGCCCTGCCAGACGATGATGTAGCTGAAGCCCAGACGCGGCGCGGGGTTCGCGGCCTTGATGCGCGGAACCCACTCGCAGATGGCGTCGAGGGTGACCTTGCTGGAGGTCGGCTTGTGCATGGCCGCGAAGAGCTCGTTGGAGCCGGAGTCCAGGGACATCCGGATCCAGTCGCGCTCGTCGAGAAACCCCACCACCTCCATGAGCCGGTCCCCGCGGCTCCCGTTGGTGACGATCGCCACCTGGAGGCCGAGGTCCTTCAGGAAGTCCACGAAGCCCACGAAGCCGGGGTAGAGGGTCGGCTCGCCGCCGCCGATCAGGATCACCGACTTGAGCCCGCGCTCGCGCATGAGCTCGATGGACGCCCGCAGCTCGTCCTCTGCCAGGCGATGCTTCGTGTTGAGCACGTCCCAGTCGATGCAGTGGGTGCAGCGGTAGTTGCACGCCACGGTCAGGTCCAGGTTGATGGACACCGGCGCGATGGGGGGCATGGGCGGCTCGGGGGCGTCGTCAGCACGCGCGGCCTCGACGGCGCGGCGCCACTCCACGTAGGCCTGGAGCGTCGGAGCCACCGAGGGCTGCCGCAGCTTGGCGGAGAAGTCGTGGATGGCATGCTTCATGGGCGCGATCGGGGGACGATCATAGGGGCCGGCGGCGGTCCGGGCGCCGCGGCCCCGCGATTGTCGTCGGGGGTGGATCAGAGCCGGATGGCGTTGAGGGCGGCGGTCGCGGCCTCGAGCATGGTCGCGCGGCGACTGAGGTCACCCGGGCGGGTCCAGGGACAGGGGGCGCCGCTCCGGACCTGCTCCACGAAGGACGCGATCCGCGCGGTCAGCGGGTCCGGCAGGGACACCAGCGTGTCCCCGGATCGGAGGGCGAGCGAGTAGTCCGCCGGGTCGATGATCCGGTCGGCCCGCCGCCCGTCCACGGAGAACCACGCGGCCCTCGGTCCGGGCGCCTCCGTTCCGTCGAGGAGGACGCGGACCTTCATGGCGCCGCGGGCGCCCTCCAGGAGCAGGACGATCTCCATCCGGTTCTGATCCGGCTCGATGACCTCCACGGCGGCCGTTCGCTCGAGATCCGGGCGCAGGGCCTGGGCGAGGCTGAGCGGGTGGGGGAGCGCGTCCCCGATCATCTGCAGCCCCTTCGATGCCGGGGTCAGCCCCATGACCAGGGTGCGGACCGGGTCCTCCCGCCGGCCGGTGACCGCTCCGTGGGTGTCGAGGGTCCAGGGCCACTGGGCGTTGACGGCGAGCACACGGCCGGCGGCGCGGAAGCGCGCCTCGAGCTCTGCGGCGGTCTCGCTCCAGCGCGGCTCGCGGCCCCAGAGGAAGGGCTTCTCGCAGAGCACGTGGCGGCCGGCGGCGAGCGCGCGCTCCACGTGGTGGAGGTGGGTGCCGGCGGGGCTGAGCACACACGCCAGCTGTAGATCCGCGGCGTCGAACTCCTCGGGGTCCGTGGTCCAGCGGGGCGGCGAGGCGCCGCTGGCCCGAGCGACCTGTTCGCCCACCTGTTCGGCGGCGGCGCGGGCGGTCTCCTCCGTGGTGCCGAGAACCATGGCCACCTCGACCCCGGAGGCGGCGAGGTCCCGGGCCACGAAGGGGCCGAGGCCCTGGCGGACGCGGCGAGCGCCGACGATCCCCGCGCGTAGGGCGGTGCCTTGGGAGGAGGCGCCGCTCATCGGGCGGGGAGGTCCTCCACGAAGGCGTCGAGGGCCGGGACGTAGCCGAGGTGGTCCGCGAGGCGGAGGAGGGCCACCTCCGTCTTCATGTCGGGGATCCGGCCGTCCCGGCACATGGTGATGGCCTCCCCGAGGCTCACCAGGTGGACCCGCGACCACTCCTCCATCACCGTCCCGTCACCGACGGCCTCCCCCCGTTCCGCGAGGGGGGTCTCGACGGCGCAGAAGTAGAGCTTCTCATCAGTGGTGCCCGGGCTCGCGAAGGTCTCGCCGCCCAGCATGACGCACGCCGCCGGGGCGACCTCGACCCCGGCCTCCTCGCGCGCCTCGATCACCGCGCGGGCGCGGAGGCCGTCGGCCCCCGGGGCGTCGCAGTCCTCCACGAGGCCCGCGACCACCTCCAGGATGGAGCGGTACTCGCGGGGGTCGGGGTGCACGAACGTCTTGTGCTTGCGCAGGTACACCGGCCCCCGGGGTGCCTCCCGGAGGAGGACGCGGATGCCCCCCTCGTGGCGCTCGTAGAGCACGGCCACCACGGCGTCGCTGCCGGGGCGCTCGAGGACATCGCAGGGGTAGGGCTCCGACGCGCTGCCGTCTCCATAGACGTTGCGGAGCACGAGCCGACGGAGGGTGAGGAAGCCCTCATCGCAGCGCGCCCCGTCCGTGCGGTCCTCCACGACCTCGAGACCCAGCAGTGCCTTGCTATCCATGGGGACCAAGGTAGTCGCCCGCGACGGATCGACCTACGGGGACCCTCCGATCCCGCCGCCCTCCGAGCAGGTATCGAGGCCCCGGGTCCGTGGCCCTGCGGCAATGGCCCGCGGTGAGATCCGGGGCCCAGGTTGGCGGCGGTCTGAGACGACCGTTGCACTGAATCGGGGGGATCCATCGTCGGACCGGGACGGTCGGTAGACTATGGGTCTGCGTCGCCTGCGCCTCGCGGGCCCATCCTCCGCAGCAGCTCTCGCTGCCCTCCCCAAGGCCACCCCTTCAGCCGCCTTCCCCAGCCGGCTCGATTCGTTGACCGACTCCCGACCCTCGTTCCTGAACCCGACGGACACCTTCGTCCGCCGTCACATCGGCCCTGATGATCAGCAGGTCGAGCAGATGCTCGAAGCCTGTGGCGCCGACTCCATCGATGAGCTCGTCTCCCAGACGGTGCCGTCAGGAATCCGCCTCGGCCGCGATCTCGAGCTCGGACCGGGCTTCGAGGACGGGAAGGGAGAGCAGCAAGCCCTGGATGAGCTCCGTGCGATCGCCAGCAAGAACGTCGCCATGCGTTCGCTCATCGGCTGCGGCTACGCGGGCACCATCACGCCGCCGATCATCCAGCGGAACATCCTCGAGAACCCCTCGTGGTACACCCAGTACACCCCGTACCAAGCAGAGATCAGCCAGGGGCGGCTCGAGGCGCTGCTCAACTTCCAGACGCTGATCTCCGACCTCACCGGTCTGCCCCTCGCGGGAGCCTCGCTCCTGGACGAGGCGACCGCCGCGGCGGAGGCAATGGGGATGGCCTACAACGCTTGCCGTCAGAAGAAGAAGCGCTTCTTCGTGAGCGAGGACTGCCACCCGCAGACCATCGCCGTCATCCGTACCCGCGCCGAGGCCCTCGGCGTGGAGGTCGTGGTGGGGGAGGCCCGCGCGGCTGACCTCGACGACGTCTTCGGCGCGGTGGTCCAGTACCCGACCACCTACGGCACCATCGAGGACTACTCGGCCTTCTTCGAGCGGGTCCACGCAGCGGGCGCCCTCACGATCGTGGCCGCCGACCTGCTCGCCCTCACGGTGCTCCGCGCCCCCGGCGAATTCGGCGCCGACATCGTGGTCGGCAACAGCCAACGCTTCGGCGTCCCCTTCGGCTACGGCGGACCCCACGCCGCGTTCCTCTCCACCTCGGAGAAACACAAGCGCAGCCTGCCTGGACGCCTGATTGGCGTGAGCCGGGACTCCGCCGGCGGCCGTGCCCTCCGCATGGCGCTGCAGACGCGTGAGCAGCACATCCGCCGCGACAAGGCCACGAGCAACATCTGCACCGCGCAGGTACTGCTGGCGGTCATGGCCGGGATGTACGCCGTCTACCACGGCCCCGACGGCCTGCGCGACATCGCGAACCGGGTCCACGGGATGACCGAGACCCTCGCCTCGGGCCTCCGCGCCGCGGGCATCAAGGTCGCGGACGGCCCCTACTTCGACACCCTGCGGGTCCACGTGGAAGACGCCGAGCGGATCCACGAGTCCGCGCGGAGCCACGGGTTCAACCTCCGACCCATCGACGCCACCAGCGTCGGCGTCACCCTGGACGAGCGCGTCACCTCCGAAGAGGTCGCCAGCCTCCTCGCCGTCTTCGGGGCCGGGGACCAGTCCGTGGTCGAGCACAGCGAGAAGGCGGACCTCGGCTTCCCGGCGCCCCACGGGCGCACCAGCGAGTTCATGACCCACGAGGTCTTCAACGCCTACCACGCCGAGCACGAGCTGCTGCGCTACATCCACCGGCTGTCGGCCCGCGATCTCTCGCTGACCACGTCGATGATCGCGCTGGGTTCCTGCACCATGAAGCTCAACGCCACGAGCGAGATGCTCCCGGTGACCTGGTCGGAGTTCGGGGACATCCACCCCTTCGTTCCGGTGGACCAGGCCCAGGGCTACGCGGAGATGCTCCAGCGGCTCTCCCACGCCCTCGAGGAGATCACGGGCTTCGACGCCATCTCGCTCCAGCCCAACGCGGGCTCCCAAGGCGAGTACGCGGGGATGCTCTCGATCCGCGCGTACCACCGCGCCAACGGGGACGAGGGCCGGACGATCTGCCTGATCCCGACCTCGGCCCACGGCACGAACCCCGCGTCCGCGGTGATGGCTGGCATGAAGGTCGTCGCGATCCGCTGCGACGATGACGGCAACATCGACGTCGAGGACCTGCGGGCGAAGGCCGAGAAGCACAGGGACGAGCTCGCCGCGATCATGGTCACCTACCCGTCGACCCACGGGGTCTTCGAGTCGGCCATCAAGGAGATCTGCCAGATCGTCCACGACAACGGCGGGCGGGTGTACATGGACGGCGCCAACATGAACGCCCAGGTCGGCCTGTGCCGCCCGGCGGACTTCGGCGCGGACGTGTGTCACCTGAACCTGCACAAGACCTTCTGCATTCCCCACGGGGGAGGCGGACCGGGCATGGGGCCGATCGGCGTCGTCGCCGACCTGGCGCCGTTCCTGCCCAGCCACCCCCTGGTCGAGATGGGCGGAGAGCGCGCCTTCGGCACGGTCGCGGCGGCCCCCTGGGGCAGCCCGAGCATCCTGCCGATCTCCTACATGTACATCGCGATGATGGGGGCCCAGGGCCTGCGCCGCGCGACGGAGGTGGCCATCCTCAACGCCAACTACATGGCGAAGCGGCTCGAGGGCAGCTACGACGTCCTCTATCGGGGCGAGAGCGGCCGCTCGGCCCACGAGTTCATCATCGACCTGCGCCCCTTCGAGAAGACCTCCGGCGTCGTCGCCGAGGACGTGGCCAAGCGCCTCATGGACTACGGCTTCCACGCCCCAACCATGTCCTTCCCGGTGGCAGGCACGCTGATGATCGAGCCCACCGAGAGCGAGACCAAGGCCGAGCTCGACCGCTTCTGCGAGGCCATGATCTCGATTCGCGCCGAGATCGCCGCCATCGAGGCGGGCGAGGCCGACCGTGAGGACAACGTGCTCAAGGGCGCGCCGCACACCGCTGCGGCGGTGACCGGGACCACCTGGGATCGCGCTTACTCACGCGAGCAGGCGGCGTTCCCCGCGGCCTGGGTCGCAGACTTCAAGTTCTGGCCCTCGGTAGGCCGCATCGACAACGGCTTCGGCGACAAGAACCTCATCTGCACCTGCCCCTCCGTCGAGGAGCTGGCAGAAGAAGAGGTGCCAGCGGCCGAGCCCGCGGCGATCTGAGCCCCGCCTCGGCGGGCAGCACCTCCACGGGTGCTGCTCGCCCGGCGCCGGTCAGTCCACCCGCAGGTCGAAGGCCTCGACGAGGTCGTCGGAGGTGTAGTCGAAGCTCGCGCGGAGCGTCTCGCCCCGGAGCTCCTTGATGCGCCCCTTCGAGTCACGCCGGATCCGCAGGCTGCCGGCGCTGAACTCGCCACCGGGCGCAAGGCTGTAGGAGGGGGCGCTAGGGCCGCCGTCGCTGAGGTACTCGGCGATCAGCAGCATCTGGTCGGCGCAGGCGGGGAAGCCGGCGTCGAAGCGGACCTTGGCGAACTCGACCATGAGTTCGCTGTCGGTGAACCACTGGTTGGCGAGGGTGGCGAAGGCCTCCTGAGGGGCCTTCAGGAAGAACTCGACGTTGCCCCGGACGTGGGACCGATCGAAGCGTCGCTCCTCATGGAAGTAGCGCGTCCACGCGGCGTCCCAGGTGTTCTCCTCTCCGTCCCACAGCTCGAGTTCGCGGAACCGGGCGCGGGTCGCGTCGCGGTCGTAGCCCCGGGTCACCTCCTCGTGGAAGACGATCGCGTCTCCGGCGGCCCGCTGGAGGCCCTGGAACTTGCGACGGAAGAGGTCCGGGCGGCGCCGCTGGCCGACGGTGTCGAGCATGTTGTGGGCGACCTCGTGGGCGAGACAGATCAGGTAGACGTCGGTGACGCCGCGGCGCGGGGAGTCGGGGCCGAAGCTGTTCTCTCGCACGCCGAGGTCCATGGCGAAGATGTTCACGCCGCTGCGGCCCTTCACTCCCGGGTTCTTGGCGCCGGGGCCGACCCAGTCCGCGACGCCGATCACCTCGACGTCCCAGACCTCCCGGGGCATGGCGGAGAGGACCCGGTACATGGCGTCGAGCTGGGGCTCGCTGGCCCGGGCGTTGTCCACGAAGACCACGCCGAGGTCCGCCAGGAGCCGGGCGTAGCCCTCTGATTCCCCGAGGGCGCGGGCGACGGCCCCGCGGCCCCTCGCCGTGTCCGGCGCGGCGTTCTTCAGGACGACGGCGAACTGCCCGAAGAGCGGGGTGCTGAACGGGTCCGCCTCCGTGTCCCGCTGGCTTCGCCGGAGGGCGACGGGGTGCTCCTCGGCGAGCTTCAGGAGCGAGCGGAGGAGCTCCCTCCTGGCGGCGTCGGTCAGAAACCCCCGGCCCAGATCGTTCCGGAGGGCGCGCAGCGCGCCGAAGACCTCGCCGCGCAGGACCTCGTCGTCCTTGAGGGCGCGGCCGATCTGCTCCCCGTGATCGGAGAGCGCGCGCTCAAGGCGCCCGATGTGGTCGGCGTGACCGACCCCGCGCATCCACCAGACGGTCCCGTTCAGCCCGCCCGAGATGAGGTCGAGCACCCCGTCCCCGTCCACGTCGGCGAGTTCGGGGGTGGTGTTGTCCTTGATGAGCTCGCGCAGCTTGACGGACTGGCCGGTGGTGACGTTCTCCATCAGCGTCTTTGGACCGAAGGTTGGCGGCGCGCCGGCCTCGCGCTGCTCGAAGAGCGCCACGTAGCCCCAGTTCACGCCCATGAGCAGGTCGAGGTCCCCGTCCCCCTCGAGGTCGCGGAGCCGTGGGGCCGAGTTGTAGGCTTCGCCCAGCTGGCCGATGCGCTCGGGGGCTTGGAAGTAGGGCCCCTTCTCGGCCTGGCTCCCGAGGGGGATACCCCGCATCCAGCGCAGGGGACCGTCGAACTCGCCGGTGACGATGTCCAGGGTCCCGTCGTCGTCCAGATCGCCCACGTCGAAGCGGGCCCCGCAGCCGGCGGGGAGCCCGAACTGGAAGTCCTCCGCGTCGAAGCGCCAGGCGCCGCGCCTACCGCGGTTCAGGTAGACGTGCAGGCGCCCGGCCTGGGTGCCCACGAAGAGGTCCTCCAGCCCGTCCCCGTTCATGTCCGCGACGGCGGCGCCCGTCGAGCGGTCGCCCCATGCGGAGCGGCCCGCCGCCTCGACGCGCTCTGGTTGCGCGAGCGTTCCCTCACGGTCCCCGCGGCAGATCCAGACGGCGCCGTTTCCCGAGGCGACGAGCAGGTCGCGCCGCCCGTCGCTGTCCCAGTCCACGAAGCGCGGCGTGGTCTGACCGTCGAGCTGGATGGGGGCGCCTCCGGCCATCAGAGGGTGGGGGGCCTCGAAGGAGAGAGTAGCCCTGGGCGCGGTGGGGAGCTGCGCGGTCAGGAGGGCAGAGAGGATGAGCAGGGGCATGGAGCGAGCTTCGCAGGGTGACCGCTCACCTGCCACCCCCCGCAACCCGTCAGGCCGCTGGTTCGCCCCGGACGCCGCGGCCCGAGCGGGCCAGGAGCACGGTCAGGACCACCGCCGCGAGGAGCGTGGGGCCCACCAGCCGCACGAGCCAGGGCTCGTTGGACCAGAATCCGGCCTGCCGCTCGAAGATGCCGAGGACGAGGGGCGTCAACACCAAGAAGAGCGGGAGCGCCCGGACCAGGTCGAGGCTCCACCGTTGCCGGGCCACCTCGGGGACGAGTTCACTCGCGCGACGAGCCACGGCCGATCGAAGGGCGAAGGCGCCGATGGCCGTGGGCACCACGTACCAGGAGAGGAACACCCCGAAGGCGAGGAGGTCGCCGAGGCCCCTGAAGTCCGGGGACCCTGACAGCTCACCCTGGAGTACCGCTGTGGCGGGTTCGGGGAGCAGTCCCAGCGCGGGGCAGAGAGCGAGGAGCCCGAGCGACGGTGAAGCGAGGGCCGTGGCTGGATCGGCCGGGCTCGTGCCTCGTCGGGAGCGCGCCGTGAGGAGCAGGAGGCACAGGAGGACCCAGCACGCCGCCGCGTAGAAGAGTGAGGCCATGGGCACCGTCACCCAGCGCGGCGGTGAGCCGAGGCCCCGCTCGATCTGCCGGTCGAGGCTGGAGGACTGGCTGCCCTCGGGGCTGTAAGGGGTCATGAGCCTCGGGGTTGGGCCCCCGAAGCCGTATGCGATGACCTCTGCCAGGGGCCGGATGGGAGCGACGTCGAGCCAGCTCTTCTCCGGGGCTCCGGACGCCACGTCCCAGGCGGTCACCGCGGCCTCGCGGCCAGCGGGGAACGTGTCCCGCGTGACCCCCGCATGAAAGCTCGGCAGCAGGCCCACCACCGCGAGCCCCGCGAAGACGCGCCAGGGAACGCTGGAGCGCGCGGCTCCCGTGGGCGAAGGGGCGAGCGACCGCGCCAGCTCGGGTCCCGAGTAGGCGGCCAAGGCGAAGATTCCGAGCGTGGCCCACCAGCTGTTGTGGACCCAGTCCCGGTCGATCATCGGCCAGGCCAGGTTGATCCCGATCACAGCCAGCAGCAGCCACTCGTACCCGCGAGGGCTGAGTGCCAGGGCCACAGCCCGCCCTCGCAGCCGGCTAAGGAAGCCGTGCCGCAGGTCCACGCATTCGTCCTCGAGGGCGTCGATGTCCCCGAACCGGCGCCGGGCCTCGGCCTGCGCTGCATCAGGAGCCATCCCTTCGGCGGTGAGCTGCTCGGCGAGCAGCTCCACGTGGAGCTCGAGCTCCTCTCTTACTTCCCGGTCGTGCGAGCTCATCGTGCACCTGCTGCGGTGAAGGTGGGGAAGGCGCAGCGCAGGACCAGGGCGATCGCGCCGGTCAGCTCACGCCATCGCTCGTTTCGCTCCACGAGCTCGCCTTGGCCGCGGGAGGTGATGGAGTAGATCTTCGCGCGCCGCCCCGACTCCGCCTGGCCCCAGCTGGACGAGAGGTACCCGGCTTGCTCGAGGCGGTGCATGGCCGGATAGAGGCTCCCCTCCTCGATGAGGATGGCGCCCTCCGAGCGCTGCTCGATCCATCGGGCGAGCGCGTAGCCATGTTGAGGGATGCGGCTGATTCCTCGGAGGATCAGGTGCTCGAGGGTGCCGCGCGGCAGCTTGTTCTTGGGGCCCATGGGGACAGGGAGGATGTAGTTGAGGCGGCGGGATGGCGGGGACGGTACGCCGAAGGGCTCGGGAGGCTGGGTGTGGTCAGGAGGCCGCCTTGGTCCTGGCGGCCTCCCATCGGGCGCTTCCCCCGGCCTTGAAGGCGGCAGCGGCCAGGGCGAGGGCGACGCCTAGGAGTCGAAGCGAGCTCCCTCCGTAGAGTTGATCCTCGAGCTGAGGTGCGGCGGCCGCGAACTGGGTGGACGAGATCACCGGCCCCGCGGTGCGGTAGGTCGCCTGGTAGACCTCGGGGTCGAGCGCCTGCCCTTCGGGGTCTGCGATCTCGCGGTTGATCGAGCTCAGCTGGCGCGTCCCGCCAATGGCGATCACGAGCCCGATGAGGACGAGCATGCACGCCAGCAGCTCAGGCCGGCTCCGCTTGAACGCGGACCCGAGCCATACGAGAGCAGCAGCCAGGCTGACGATGAGGCCCATGGCGAAGAGCTCGTCGGCCATCGCGAGCGCGTGAGCCACCTCGGAGGGGGCGACCATGCCGGCGCTCGCGGTGAACTCTCGATTGGCGGTCATGATCTGCAGCGACCGGAGGATCGCACCGACCACGGCAGGCGAGAGGACGACGAGGAGGGGGCGGAGATGGCGACGCATGGGGAGAGGGGGCTGATGATTTGGACTCCAGGAGCCCTGAACCGCGGCCGGTAGCGCTGCGGTACACCTAGTTCGTCTAGGTATAGAATACCTAGACGAACTAGGTAACAGGCTTCCCCCGCCGAAGTTCATTTCTGCCCTCGCCGCACGCCCTGGCACAAGAGAAGCCGCTGACCCCTCGAGGGGTCA
>CALJGV010000002.1 GCA_938075305.1 uncultured bacterium | reverse complement strand
AACGGCAACGGGGTGCTCGACAGCTGCGAGGTCACCGCGTTCTCCCTCTCTGCGCAGCAGGTCAACGTGGGCTCACTCGGTGCACCATGGAGTCTCGAAAGCACCGATCTCGACCTCGACGGAGACCTTGACCTCATCGTCGGGGCGCGGAGTCAGGGCTCGGTCTACTGGTACGCCAACGATGGAACCGGTCAGTTCGGCGAGCAGCGCACGGTCACGACCTCGGCCGAGGGCGTCTTTTCCATCGTCGGGTTCGATGTAGATGGTGACGGCGACGGCGATATCGTCGCGGCTGAGTCGGCGTCGGATTCCGTCGTGCTCTATCTCAATGATGGCGCCAGCTTTGGTTCGCACGTCGTGTTGGAGGCCTCGCTGGACGGTGCTCGTTCCGTTGCCGCCGGAGATGTCGATGGAGACGGCGACTTGGACGTGATCGCAGGCTCCCTCAACGACGACACGGTTGCCTGGTATCCGAATCTCGGTGCAGGCGTCTTTGGCGCTCGCGAGACGATCACCACTGGTGCCGACTTCATTCTCTGTGTCAGCACTATGGACGCCGATGGTGATGGCGACCTCGACGTCATCTCAGCGTCCAGGGACGATGACGCGGTTCGGGTCTTCGAGAACCTCGGTGGAGGCGCAGCATGGAGCGCGCACCTGGTGGCCTCGATCGATCAACCAAGCTTCGTGCGGGCAGCGGACCTGAATGGCGACGGGCTCGAGGACCTCGCCGTGACCTCTGTAGCCGGTGACGCGGTCTACTGGCTTGAGAACTTGGGAGCTGCCGTGGCATTTGATGCTCCGTCCCTTATCTCGAACTCGGTCCAGAGGGCTTCCAGTCTTGTCATTCGGGACTTTGATCTCGATGGGGACCTCGATCTCGCGACCTCGAGCTACGGCGAGAGCCAGTCATCCTCCGGTGAGCTCGCCTGGTTCGAGAACCTTGGAGGGGGGATGTTCGAGGAGAAGCGTGTGCTCGCGGGGGGCCTCAGACAAGCGGCCTTCATCCTCGCCGCGGACTTCAATGGAAACGGTTGGCCGGATGTCGCCGGCGCCACATGGTTAGGGGGCGAAGTTGAGGTCTACCGGAACCAGCTCGATTCACCAAGTTCAGTCGACTGTGATGCTAATGGAGTCCCAGACGAGTGCGACATCGCCGCTGGCGCAGCGGACTGCGACTTGGATGGAGTCCTCGATACGTGCGAGATCAGCTCGGACCCATCGCTCGACATTGACGGGGACTTGGTTCTGGACGCATGCGAATCCATCGGGGCGCGTTACTGCTCGCCGGCGGTGGTCAACTCGACGGACGAGGCTGGCGTTCTCACAGTGCTCGGAAATGAGGTCATCTTCCTCAACAACGTCAAGCTGACGGCAAGAGCTCTGCCCAGTGGCTCCTTTGGCTTCTTCATCACGTCGCTGACGCAGGGGTTCACCCCGAACGTGCCCAACAGCCAAGGTGCGCTGTGCGTGCAGGGAAGTGTGGGGCGTTTCGTTGGCCCAGGGCAGATTCAGAGCTCGGGGACTCTTGGGGCTATGGCGCTCGACATCAATCTGAACGCTCACCCAACGCCTACGGGCTTGATCGCGGTCCTACCTGGAGAGACCTGGAACTACCAGCTGTGGTACCGGGACGCGGTCTCTGGTCAGACGACCTCCAATTTCACAGACGCTGTGGCGGTGACCTTCCAGTAGCAGCAAGGAGACGTTCCGGTAGAGAGGGGCTCAGGGGAGCCCTGGGACGGCGGCCAGAAGATCGTCGTCTGAGACCGTCGCGTATACCTCGAGCGTGAGGCGTGCGGTCGAGTGCCCGAGGAGCCGTTGTACGACAGCTGGTGAAACGCCCGCTTCCAGCATCCTCACGGTGAAGGTGCGTCGCAGGGAATGGAGATTGACGCCGCTGATGCTGGCCTTCTTGCAGCACGCGCGGAAGGCGTCCAAGGCGCCGTCGTAGAACCTCGAGCGTCCGAGGATCGACGGAAACACAAGCGGCTGTGGGTCCTCTCCCTTGCTGTCCTGGCGCTGATGGAGGATCGATGAGACTCTCTCGGACATCGGGATGATCCGGCGACGGTGGTTCTTGCTGGTTCTCGCCGAGATGGTGATTCGGCCTTCCTCGAGCTGGATGTCTTCCCAACGCAACGCCGCGACCTCTCCCTTCCGCATCCCGGTCTCAAGGAAGAAGACCCAGACGTCCCTGGCCTCCTTTGGGGAGGCTCTCAGGAGTCGATCGACCTCCGCTCGGGTCAGTGCTCTTGGCTCCGTCTGCGGGGGCTGTGGGAGCATCTGGAGATGCGTGAGCGGACTGTTCGGGAGGTAGCTCCGCCTGACGGACCAGTTCAGCAGTTGGGCAACGACGCGGAGCTTCTTGTTGACCGTACGGGGGGAACTGCGGCGGAGCTCTTGGCGTTGGAAACTAGAGGCCCATGCAAGCGTCAGGTCCTCGAGATCCAGCGGCTGGTGTCGTCGCTCCCCGCTGCGGTTGACGCCGAGCAGGACCTCGAGGAGGACGTCTCGATAGGTCTCGTAGGTCCTCGGGCGAAGCCGCGTCTCGGCGTCCTCAAGGTACTCCGCGACGAGGTCCTCGAGGGAATTGACGTTGTTGGGACTCCTTGTGGGATCGATACCGAGCGATTGTCGGCGAGCTTGGCCTTCTAGCTCCTTCAGGAGGCCTAGGGATTCACGCTTGGAATCCGAGGCGGGCTTTCGGTGCTGCTTCCCAGCAGCATCTCGATACTCGACGTACCAGCGCTTGCTGGTCCAGGTTCGACCGTTGGAGAGCTTGCGTTGGGGCTTGAAGGCGCGGCCCATGTGACATCCTTGGAATGGGGTTGGATGCCAGTCACAGCAGGCTCTGAGATTTGCCTCAGGTTTGCCTCGGACCCCGTTCGGATACTCGACCGGTGCTCCACTCAAACCCCTCTCAGAGCAAGAATGGCGGAGGCGGAGGGATTCGAACCCCCGGTGGGTTGCCCCACGTCGGTTTTCAAAACCGGTGCATTCAGCCAGGCTCTGCCACGCCTCCGCACGGCGGGTGCCGCGGGCGCAGTGTAGCGAGGTCAGCGGCGCGGGAGGGCGAAGAGCTGGAGCTTCGGTCCAGGTCGGCGCACGGTCCACAGGTCTCGCAGGGGGAAGGGCATAGCGGTTGGCAGGTGGGCGTCTACGGCCTCGCCGTCCACCGAGTCCGCGGGCCGGCTCCACGAGGGGTGGACCTGCCATGCCACGTCGCTGGGGAGCTCCAGCGGCGAGAGCTTGGGGACCGGCGGACTTCCGGGCGGGGAGCCCTCGAGTGGGCGGGACGGGGTCGGGTCCACCAGGGGCGGAGCGGCCCCGTCCTCCGGGGTCCGGTCCACGAGCAGGAGATGGGTGACGCCGAGGCTCGCCAGGACGTCCTCGGTCGTGGCACCGTGCTCGGCGATGAGCCCCTCGCGGACCCAGGTGCCGCCGTGGCGGAGGTCGTACTCGAAGACGTCCTCGAGGCGGATCGCGTCGACGCCCGGTGCCTGGGGGAGCCCGGCCTCTAGCATCATCCTGCGGTGCTCCTCGCGCCCGTAGAGCGCGCTGCCGGTGGCCTCGCGCAGGGACGCGGTCAGCTCGAGGGCGGAGAGGGTCTGGGGGACAACCGGGCCGTACACGTCGATGGCGACGCGGCTCTCCGCCGGCAACTCGGCGAGCCTTGCGGCGGCGAGGGTCCGGGTGTCGTCCTGGCGAAGGAGCCAGTCGAAGCGGGCGGCCTGCACCAGGGGCAGGAGGAGCACGAGCCCCGTCGCGACGGCGCCGACGGGGCGTTGGACGAGGCGCTCGAGCAGGAGCCCCGCCGGGAGCGACATCAGGACCGCCATGGGAAGGAGGTAGCGGATGTGCTCGTTCTGGTTCGTCATGAAGAACGCACCCCAGCCGAACACGAAGACCATGGCCGGCACGAGCGTGCGCCGTCGCAGGGCGAAGAGCATGCCGCCGAGGCCGGCGACGAGGAGCACCGGGTCGTAGCCGAGGAAGGAGCGGATGAGGCCGACGAAGGTGGCGCCGCGCAGCCCGAGGACCACCTGCTGCGCCCCGAAGGTGATCTGGGTCTGGTCGTCTCGGACGTGGCCCTGGGCGGCCACGTCAGCCTCGAGGCCATAGCGCAGGAGGTAGGGATGTCCGATCACGAGGGCGACGCCCCAGAAGAGCGCCACCGCGACGGCTCCGCGGATCAGCTTGCGCTTGATCTGGTCGCCTCGCTCGGTCTCCGCGAGGCCCTCGGGGTTCGGGGCGAGCAGCCAGGCGAGGCCGACGATGCCCAGGGCGAGGCCGCCGGCCTGATGCATGGAGAAGGCTGCCGCCGCGGCCACCGAGGTCCACAGGAGCGAGCGCCTCGAGCCCGAGCCGACGTGGGCGGCGGCGCCCCAGGCCGTCGCCGCGACGGCGGCTGCCATGGGAGCCCAGGGGCGCTCCTGCACGGAGAGCTGCAGGTGGAGCAGAGAGGTGGCGCAGAGCGCCGCAGCGATCCAAGCGCCGGCTCGCATGCCCGCCGCCCGCGCCGCCATCAGGATGAAGAGGGGCGCGCTGGCCGCGATCAGCGCCAGGAGGACCCGCGCGAGCAGGTGCGCGTGCCAGGGAGCCTCCTTCAGGAAGCGACCGTATTCGTCGCCGCCGCTCCACTCACCCTGAAGGGAACCCCAGACGAAGTCGGCGGCGTAGACCGGCAGCAGGAGGTAGGGGAGCAGGTAGGGGTAGGAGGAGTACGCGTTGGCCGGCGGGACCAGGTCCTCGTCGCCGAGCATGTGCAGCGCGTTGCGCACGACGTGGGTGTCGGGCACGAACTCGGGCGTGGGCGCGCCGTGACCGATGGGCCAGAGGCGCAGGGCGCAGGACAGCGCGCCGATGAGGAGGACGCCCAACAGCAGCCGCCTCGGCGAGCGTCCCCCGCGGCCTTCGGGGGAGTCGCTCACAGCTCGTCCGGCTCGTCCTCGGGGAGGTCAAGATCGACCTCAAGCGTGTCGTCGTCCGGGAGGATGTCCTGGGACTTGTCCGTGCGGACCTGCTCCATGACCGACTCCGCGATGCGGATGCGGGCGCCCGCGCGCAGCGCCAGGGCGAGGGCGTCGCTCGGCCTCGCGTCCACGAGGATCTCGTCGGTGTCGCCTTGGGTCGGGCCGCCGGGCCCGGCGCTGCCAACGGGTGTGAGGCGCAGCTGGGCGTAGAAGGTGTTGGCCCGCAGGTCGACGATGTCGACCCCGAGCAGCCGGCTTCCCAGCGAGTGAATGGCACTCAAGGTCAGCTGGTGGGTCATGGGCCGCTCGGACGGGGTGTCGTTGACCACGCGGTGGATCTCCGTGGCCTCGCTGCTCCCGATGACGATGGGGAAGCCTCGTGGCTCCTCAGCCCCGTTGTCCTCCTCCAGGAAGATCCATTGCTGGCTGGAGGTCTCGCGCACGACCACGCGCACGAGCCTGAGCGGGATCAAGGGGTGTGTCTCGGAGGATGACATGGGATGTGCCCTGCAGGGAGGCAGTGGAGAGATCCGGGCCAGTGTCGCTGGACCGGGGCTGCGACGAGCTGCCCCCACTCCCCTAAGATAGTTCTCGGTCATGACGAGCCCAAACGTTGATCTCCGCTCCGTGCCTGGATATCCGGACGCCCCCGTTCTCGCGAGCGTCTGGCGGGGAGGGGCCGTGGAGTCGGTTCATCGTGGCAGCTGGTGTCTGGTGGACGGGTCGGGCCGCGTGCTCGATGGGGTGGGACCCTGGGACCAGCCGTTCTTCGCGCGTAGCTCGACCAAGGCCCTGCAGGCCATCCCCATGTTCGAGACCGGCGCCGCGAGCCGCTTCAAGCTGACGGACATGGAGATCGCCCTCGCGGTTTCGTCCCACAACGCCGAGCCTTGCCACGTCACGACGGCGCGTGGACTCCTGCATCGGATCGGTGTGGGGGAAGACCACCTGGGCTGCGGGCCACAGCCGCCGGGCGACCCCGAGGCGCGGGCGGTGCTCATCTCAAACAACGTGGCGCCGGGACGCATCCACAACAACTGCTCTGGCAAGCACGCGGGCTTCCTCGCCTTGACCCGGCACCTGGATGCCGAGGTCGCGTCCTACCTCGACTTCGAGTCCGCGTCCCAGGCCATGATCCGCGAGGCCGTCTCCGACTTCACGGGCCTCGCGCCAGAGGAGCTCGGGAGGGCCATCGACGGCTGCAGCGCGCCGACGTTCCGCATGCCGCTCTCCGCGCTCGGCACGGCCTTCGCTCGCTTCACGAACCCCGAGGGGCTCTCGCCCGAGCGCCGCCGCGCCTGCCAGCGCATCATGAACTCGGTCCAGCGCTACCCCGTCCTGCTCGCGGGCCGTTCACGTCGCCTCGATACGGCCCTGGTGGAGGTCTCAGGCGGTCGACTCTTCCCGAAGATCGGGGCAGAGGCGGTCTATGTGGTCGGAGTCCATGGCAAGGACCGTGCCCTGGCGGTCAAGGTGGACGATGGTGGGCTGCGGGGGCTGCACGCGGTCGTGGTGGAGCTCCTGCACCGCTTTGGATTCCTCGGCGGCGCCGAGGCACGCGCCCTCGAGGCGTACCGTCAGCACATCCTGCGCAACTGGGACGGCGTGGAGATCGGCCGCCTCGAGGTGCACTGAGCACCGGGTCGATGCTCGCTCCCTTCTCGCTTGTCTCGGTGGCCATGGGGGCGCTCGCCCCGGTGATGCCCGTCCCCCAGGAGGGGAATGGGGCCGCGGCGGTCGAGCGCGAGATCGCCATGCGCTCGGCGGCCCCGGAGCTGGGCCGGCTGGCGGTGACCTCGCTGGGGACGGGCGCCGCCGTGACCCGGGCCCAGCTACTGGACCTCCTCGAGGGGACGGTGGACCCGGCCGCCCCTCCCTGGGTGAGCGAGGTCAGCGCGCTCGACGCGGCAGCTCGGGCGGGTCTCCTGCTGGTCGACGACCAGTCAGACCGTCTACCAGAGCGGCGCCCCGAGCTCTGGGCCGCAGCGCTGCGGGTCCTCGATACCCGGGGGGATGGGCCCGCCCTCGGAGCAGCCCTCTCCGCGGGTCTCGCCGCGCCCTTCCACGTGGTCCGGCTCGCCGCCATGGACCGCCTCGCCCGCGGGCTGATCTCCAACCCCGAGCTGGCGCCGTTCCTCCCGGTGATCGCCGCGACCCCGGGTCTCACGCTGGAGACCTGTGGCGAGCTCAGCGAGGCGCTCGCGCGGGCTGGGGCGCGCTCGGAGGTGCTCGCGGAGAGCGCGCTCCTCGCCAGGACTCGGGCGCTCGAGGGCGACGCGCCGAGGGCACTCGCGGAGCTCTTCGATCTCTGGTTGGACCGGCCGGTCAGCGCCGAGGCCGTCCGCTTCCTGCGTCAACGCTTCCCCGCCCGGGACATCGGGGGCGGACTCGTGGAGGCGCTGGCGATGGTGGCGGAGCTCGATCCGAACGTGCCCTTGCGATCGGTCGATCTCGACGCGGTGATGATGGCGCTGGACGTCCCGCTCGCCGACCTCACCGAGCTGGGGGGCGAGCTCGAACGATTCCGCGACGAGCTGGACCTCGACGAGTGGGACCTGGACGAGCGCTCCGAGCGCGTGGCCCGGCGCTCCCGTTCGGCGGTCTTCGGTCGGGCCATGCTCGGCCGTACGACCGACGGCGGCCTCTCGTCTCGGAGTCGGCAGCGTTGCGTCCAGGCGGCCGCTTGGACGCTGCCGATGGCTGAGCTGCTGCCGGGGGCCCGCGCGCTCGAGGAGGCCGAGGCAGAGGAGGTGTGGCGGATCCTCTCAGATCGGCTGGAGCCCCTGCCGCCTGGAGCGCTCGGTCCATGGCTCGCCGATCCACGTGAGGGCATCCGCGACGCAGCAACGCGTGAGGTGGGGCGCCGGCTGACCCTCGGCGGTGAGCTCGAGCTCCTGCCCGTCGCGGTGGAGCTGCTCGACGACGTCCGGCCCGAGGTGCGCGGCCTCGCCTTCTCGTGGCTCTGTGAGTCCGCGGGGTCCCCTGAGGTATGGGGAGCCCTGCGCGCGGCTTTTGATCGGGAGGGGGTGCTCGCAGCGTCGAACTGGCGCCTCACCGATCGCCAGATGCGGTGGCTCGCCCAGCTGCCGCGGGGCGTGCGGATCCCGGCATTCAGGGACCTCTTGATGGAGCTCGTGGGCCGCGCGGGAGAGCGGAGCCCCGCGATCGTCGAGTTGCTCGGGCCCTTCGCAGGCGACCGCGATGTGGCGGCCCTGCTTCGGCGAGCGCTGGAGGAGGAGCTCCAGGGGGTGGAGTCCGCGCCGGTCTATCCTGCTCGCCTCCTACCCGACGGGAGGGCCGCGGCCATCGCGTCGTCGCTCGCCGCGGTGGAGGGTGCAGCCGCGACCGAGGTGCTCGTGGATGGGCTGCGTCGATCCATGATGCTCATGCACGGCCCGGATGCCCGGGAGGATGCGCGCCCGCAGCTCCCCAAGGTGACTTGCGGGTTGCTGCAACGGAGCGCCGCTGGCCGCGCCGCGCTGGTGGAGTTCCTCGGGGACCGAGTTCCGGTCCGCGTGCGCTACGAGGCGGCGCTTCAGCTCGCGAAGGGCCCGGACCTTCATCCAGCGGTTGCCGGCGAGGTGGCGCGGAGGGTCGCGGCGGACTTCGAGCGAGTGGACGGCACGCTGAGGGCCAGGGGGCTCCAGGCGCTTGGCCGCTTGCCGAGCCCGCATCACCCGGACGTGGAGCGCTTCCTTCGTCGCCTCTCCGCCCCGGGTGGGGACGCCGCGGAGCGTGAGATGGCGATCGCGGTCATGGGGAGCTGGACCATGGTGCCCACCCTCGTGGAGCTGTCGAGGCGGCCACTGGAGGGGGGGGCCCCGGACCTCATGGACGTGGAGGCCGCCGTCGCGGCGGCGCGCGCCCTCGCAGACCCGGCCATGGAGCTCCGGCCTGTCCTCGATGAGCTCCTCGATCTCGTGGAGGCGACCGACGCTCGCCTGTCCGTGCCCGGGATGCCCGAGCTCGAGGGCGAGGCCCTCCGGCAGCTACGGGGAGTGGCGTTGATCGGCGCCGCAACGGTGGCAGCGCGCGATCGGGCCCTCGCGTCGGGCCGCCCCGTCCCCCTCTGGCAGCGGCTCGCGGCGGCGGTCACGCGGCGGCCCATGGAAGAGGGACCGTCGGACATCGCCCGTCGATTCGGCGGGGAGGAGCTGGGCGCTGTTCGATTCCGTTGGAGCGCAGAGGTGGGGGCCGTCGAGGCGCTCCCGGCCCTCACTCGAGAGTTCCTCCCCGAGGGCGACGGGGCGGGCGCGCAGGACGGGGTGGACGGCCGCTTGCTCGTCATGCTGGGCGAGCTCTCGCGGCGGATGGGGCGGGGAGGCGTCGAGGCGCAGCGCCTCCTCGAGCACGGGCTCTTCGCCATGGCCGGGGAGCCGCGGACGCGGTCGGCCTCCAGGGACCTGACCTTCGGACGCGCGGCGCTGGGCAGGACGATCCTCGACGGCTTCGGGTCGGGCCCGGGGCCGGGAGCGGGGGACCAGGTGGACGCGCTCCGCTGGGAGCGCGCGGCGCTCCAGGCGGCGCTGCTGCTGGTGGATTGGCGCCGGGGGCGAATCGGGCGAGCTGTCCTCGAGGCCGAGTTCGGCGTGGCGGACGCAGGCCTGGGATGTGACCCCGAGGCGCGGCTCGCTGCGCTCAACCTCGTGTTCCGCGGACGGGCGGCCCTGGCCCGCGGGGAGGCCGTGGAGGTCGCCCGCGGCTGGGCTGACCGGGCGAGGGACTGGGCAGCCCTGGATCGACTCGCCACGGATGCGCTGGCAGCACTGGACGAAGCCACGCGGCTGAGGCAGCGTTAGCGGCGAACCGCACCCCGTCCCCAGCCCTCGGCCGACCGGCCAGCTCCCACGTGATCCGAATCGCCCTCCTCCTTGCCCTCGCCTTCTCCGTGACCCTCTTCCAAGGATGCGTCACCTCCGCAGGTGGCGGCGCGGACGCCGAGGCATCTGCTCCTTCGATCGAGGGGGAGTGGACGGTGACGGAGATCGGCGGGAAGCGGCTGGTGGCCGCCACGGAGGTGGTCCTCGCCTTCGGATCTGACGGGGCCTTCTCCGGTGACTCGGGCGTCAATCGGCTGCGCGCCAGCTATGGGCTTGAGGGTGGACGGCTCGAACTGTCCGAGATCATGGCCACGCGCATGGCGGGGCCCCCGGAGGTCATGGAGCAGGAGTCCCGCCTCCTGGCGGCCCTCCGGCAGGCGCGGGCCGTCCAGATCAGCGACGACCAGCTCAGCCTCGTCGACGCCGAGGGAGAGATTCTGGTGGTCGCCTGGGCCCGCTAGGGGCGGCCAGGATCAGGGCGCCTGCGGCTGGCCCTGCAGGACCTCGCCGAGGAACTCCTTCACCTGGGTCGTGGGCACGGCGAAGCTGATGCCGTTGGCCTCGATGTAGCCCGCCGTGTTCACGCCGACGCACGCGCCCGTCAGGCTGATGAGCGGACCCCCGGACGAGCCCGGGTTGATGGCCGTGTCCATCTGGATGAAGGAGATCTCGCGACCCTCCTCGGGGTCCACGCCGGAGAGGTGCCTGCCGGTCTGACTGATGATCCCCAGGGTGACGGTGTGACCGAGCCCCAGCGGGTTCCCGACCGCCACGGCCCAGCTCCCCACGGGGGCCTTGTCCGAGTCGCCCAGGGGGATCACGGGGAAGGGCCCCTTGGCGCCCACGATCTTCAAGAGCGCGAGGTCAAAGACCGGGTCGACGGCGAGGACCTCAAGATCCAGCTCCTGCCCGGTGGCGCTGAGTGCCCAGTGGTCGCTGGCACCTCGGATCACGTGGGCGTTGGTGAGGACGTAGCCGTCCTCGTGGATGATGAACCCTGACCCGAGGCCCGCGCCGGGCAACGAGACGGGGATGCCGAGTCCGGGGATGTTGAAGGGGAGGAGGCGGACGCGGGCCGCCTGCTTGGTCTTGAAGTAGATGCTCAGGACCGCCGGGCGAGCCCCCGCCGCGACCTTCTCCACCGCGCGGACGTCCATCTTGCCGCTGGCCCGGGTCCTGGCGGCCTCGGTGGCGATGGTGTCCATGGAGGCCCCGCGGAGCTTGCGGGCCCCGCGGTAGAACTCCACGGGGGCGTCCGGAGCGATCGTCGGCTCCTTGTCCATGGTGACGCACCCTGGCCCGAGGGCCGTGGCCAGGAGGGTGACGAGGGCGAGGAAGCGGCCGGGGCGAGGGGGATGGGTGGACATGGAGCGGACTCTAGCTCGCGGCCCGGGGGATGCAACGCGGGGCCCCGCCGCTTCCGACCAGTTCCGGGAGGAGCCTCGGCGCGCAAGCCCTAGTATGGGGGCATGGCCATCACCGCACTCGACCGTCCTGAAGGCGCGATCGATGCGCTCGGGGACGGGATCGGCTTCGTCGCACTGGTGGACCGGATGGAGCAGGACCCTGCTCTCAAGGTCGTCAACAGCGCGCGAATCTCATACGACAAGCAGAAGGAAGGGTTCGAGGAGAAGGACCGCAAGCTGTGCTCGTTCCTCTGGGAGCACGGCCACACCTCGCCGTTCCGACACTCCTTCTTCACCTTCCACTGGAAGGCGCCCCTCTTCGTCTTCCGCCAGGCCTTCAAGTACCAGGTCGGAAGCGGCTGGCGCACCTACGAGGTGGACGGCACCGAGGTCTCCCTCGAGGTGTTCGACGTGATGTTCGACACCGACAAGGGCTGCTCCTGGAACGAGGTTTCCGGCCGCTACGTGCGCTGGACCCCCGAGTTCTACGTGCCCACCGTCATGCGGGCGAACCCGCCCCACGGCAACAAGCAAGCGTCCTTCGACCTGCCCGAGGACTTCGACCACGCGGGCGAGCGGGCGCAGATGCTCGGCGAGTGCGAGGAGGCCTTCAAACGCTACGAGGCTCGCATCGAGCGCGGCGTGGCGAAGGAGATCGCCCGCATGATCCTGCCCCAGAGCCTCTACACCCAGGCCTACTGGACGGTGTCGCTCCAGGGCGTCCTGCACTTCCTGCAGCAGCGCCTGAAGCCGGACGCCCAGTACGAGATCCGTGTCTTCGCGGAGGCCGTTCGTGACCTTGTGAAGGACGACCTCGCTCGGGTCGGCGTGACCTTCGAGGACGCGTGATCGGTGACTTCCGGATCCGCCGGCTCGTGCCTGCGGATGCCGCCGAGTACGTGGCGCTCCGCCGGGAGATGCTGGCGGATACACCCTTCGCATTCCTCGGGGACCTCGACGATGACGAGTGCCTGGACCTGGAGGTCATGGAGGCGCGCCTCTCCTCGGAGGAGAGCCCGATCTTCTGTGCGGAGAACGAGGACGGAGAGTTCTGCTCGGTGGCCGGGTTCTACCGGGACCGTCGCGCCAAGATGCGCCACCGGGGGACGGTCTGGGGCGTGTACACGCGTCCCGAGAGCCGCCGCCTCGGGCTCTCGCGAAGGGTCATCGAGACCGCCCTCCACCACGCGAGCGCGATGGAGGGGCTCGAGGTGCTCCAGCTCTCCGTCTCGGTGGAGGCGCCCGGGGCCCAGGCCCTCTACGAATCCCTGGGCTTCACGGCGTGGGGCCGGGAGCCCCGCGCGGTGATGGTCGACGGCCGCCAGGTGGACGAGGTCCACATGTGGCGGGCCGCCACGACCGACTAGTCCTTCCCGAGGGCCTTGTCGAGGGCGTCCTGTCCGCCAACCACGGGCAGCCCGATGCTGGTCCCACCGAGGTCCACCGTGAGCTTGGTGCCAGCCTTGGGCTGGAGCGTGTACTCCGGGTCGCTGGCGAAGATCATCAGCCCCAGCTTCTCCCCGGCCGGCACGATCTGATCGTCGGGCATCAACCGGAAGGCGAGGTCCACGAACTCACCGGGGACGAGCGGGGCGCTCTCGGTCATCGAATTCCGGTTCTGGGGATCGGCCCAGCCGCGGGAAATAATGTTGTCGTTGATGGAGGCGCCCTCCTCGAAGGGAAGGGAAACGAGCCAGACCGAGAGGTTGACGGCTGACCTGTCAGAGGCCACGCGGATCTTCATCTCATAGTGGCCCGAGAGGTGGAGCGGGGCGACCAGCTCGGGGGACGCGAAGAGCAGCCGGGCTTCGGAGGAGTCGGCCTCGGCGTGCTTGGCGCCGGAGGTCTTCGGCGCATCGGTGAGGGTCTGCTCCCCCTTGGACGCCGAGCCGCCCAGGAAGCCGACCTTGGCCCCGTCCCCGGCGGGGAAGAGCTCCACCAGCGACGCCTCAGGGTTGGGGTAGTCCGCGTAGGGGGTGGGCTCGCTCCGCTTGTCGGACTCACGCACGATCCACGCACGCGGCTGCGCCTCGATCTCGTTGTCGATGTCGTAGAGGTAGCGCGTGAACCACTGGTTGACGAGCCAGAAGGGCGGGTCGCCGCCGTGGCCCCCCTGGTGGAAGTAGCACATGGCCGGGACGCCCTTCTCCTTGAGCGCCTCGTAGATCCGGACGCTGTGCTCTGGCATCACGTTCCAGTCGTTGAAGGCGTGGGCCATCAGCACCGCGGCGCGGACGCCATCGAGGTCGTTGAGGTAGTCCCTCCCGGCCCAGAAGTCGTTGTAGTCCCCGGTGACCCGGTCGAGGTACTTCTCAAGCTCCGCCTCGCGGATGTTCTCGTTGCACCAGTCGCGTCGGGTGGGGTCCCCGCTGTGGACGAAGTCATAGAGGACGTCGATGTCCTCGCCCATGTAGCCGCCAGGGTGACGGACGAGGCCGTTCGAGCGGTAGTAGTGGTAGTAGGAGGTGTTCGGCGCAACGGGGATGATCGCCTCGAGGCCCTCCACGCCCGTGGTCGCGGCGGCAAGGGGGAGCGTGCCGTTGAAGGACGTGCCGATCATCCCGACCTTCCCCGTGGACCAGGTCGCCTCGACCGGGTCGCCGCCGGTGGCGGCGGTGAATCCGCGGGCGCGACCGTTCAGCCAGTCGATGACGGCCTTGGGCGCGAGGGACTCGTTGTCCGCGCCGATGGTCGGGCAGCCCTGGCTGTAGCCCGTGCCTGGAGACGCGGAGTGGACCACCGCGAAGCCGCGCGGGACGAACTGGCGGATGTATCGGCTGGAGTTCAGCGGGCGGAAGCCCTTCCGCTCGATCTCCGGAGGGTGGGGCCGCTCGGGGGGCGTGGCGTTGAGCTCGTGGTCGGGGTTCCAGAAGAACTCCTCGCTGGTGCCGCTCGTGCCCCAGAAGTAGGGGCTCGTGTTGTAGATGACCGGCACCTTGAGGCCCTCCGACATGCACTGGCCCGGCAGGGTCACGTCCACGTGCATCCGGTCCTTCATGCCGTCGCCGTCGGAGTCGAACTCGGTCTCGACCCAGAGGTGCATCTGCTCCCATCCCTTGCGGTCCTTGAAGGCCTCGACAACCTGGGCCTCGCCATTCTCGAAGCGCGGCTGGGCGCTGTCCTGGCCGGCGGCGATGGGGGCCGCGATGGTGAGGAGGGCGACGGGGAGGAGGGGCAGGAGGGGTCTTTCCATGGGGGGAGTGGGGGACGGAGAGGGGGACGGCCCGAGCATACGCCGCATCGAGCGGCCGGGCGTCAGAGGATCGGGGCGAACAGCCGCGCGAACCGGGCCAGGAGCCGGAAGCGGAAGGGCTGGCGCCCGAAGTCGCCGAGCTGCACCTCCTCCGCGCGCGAGAAGTCATCGGAGAGCATGGCCTGGACGTCCGCGGCGAAGGCGGCGCTCTCCACCAACGCCCCCAGCTCGAAGTTGAGCCGCATGGAGCGATTGTCCAGGTTGGCGCTCCCCACGAGGGAGAGGTCGGAGTCCACCAGCAGCACCTTCTGATGGCAGAAGCCAGCGGTGTACTGGAAGAGCCGGCACCCGCTCTCGAGGACCTCGTCGAAGTAGCTCCACCCGGCGAAGTACGTGGCGGCGTGGTCGCCGACCTCCGGGACGAGGATGCGGACGTCCACCCCGCGGAGCGCCGCGAGCTGGAGGGCCGAGGTGACCTGTTGGTCGAAGACGAAGTAGGGCGTCGCGATCCAGAGGCGGTCCTGGGCTCGGTGGATCAGCCCGACGAAGAGCAGGCTGCAGGACTCCATCGGGTCCGCCGGCCCGGTGGGGACGATGAGCACGGACTGGTCGCCGCCGCCACCATCTGCGATCGGATCCCAGGACCAGTCCGGCAGCTCCGCGGTGGCCCAATGCCAGTCCTCGAGGAACGACAGCTGAACGCCGAGCGCGGCGGGGCCGGAGATCCGAATGAACGTATCCCGCCAGGGGGAGAGTTTGGGGTCGGCCCCGAGATACTCGTCCCCGACATTCAGGCCCCCGGTGAAGGCGACCTTCCCGTCGACGACGACGGCCTTGCGGTGGTTCCTGAAGTTGAGTTGGAGGCGATGGCTACGGCTCGCGGTCGCAAACGCGTTGAGCTCGGCGCCCGCGCGCCGGAGGCGCATGAGGTACGCGGAGCTCAGGGTCGCGGAGCCGATCCCGTCGTAGAGGAAGTAGACCCTCACGCCCCGTTGGAGTGCAGCGGTCAGCGAGGCCTCGAGGCGCCGACCGATCCGGTCGTCGCGGACGATGTAGAACTGGACGAGGACGTACTGAGCGGCCGCGTCGATCTCCTCGAGGATGGCCTCGAACGTCCGATCTCCGTCCACCAGGAGCTCGACCCGGTTGTGGCTCAGGAACGGGAGGCGGACGAGCCGCTCCAGGGCGACGAGCAAGGCCGGCCGCTCGGGGGCGTCGACGAAGTAGCGCTCTCCGGACTCACGGAGGGCGTCCACCACGGGATCGAACACGGCGTTGCCTTCGAGGCGGGCGCCCCGGTAGCCCTCGTAGCGGCGGGGCCCGAAGATCCAGTAGAGGGGGACCGCGAGGGGCGGGACCGACACGAGGAAGAAGAGCCAGGCCACTGCGCCCTGGGGGGTGCGACCCTGCAGCAGGACGTGGACCGCGGAGGCGATCCCGATCAGCTCCACGAGAAGGTAGAGCAGGCCAGCGAGTGTCCAGTCGAACATGATCCGGGGGGCTGTCCCCTGGACGAGCGTACCCTCGGTGCGCCCTCGACCCAGAGGATTCGCTGAACCCGCCCCAATGGACTACGTTCCTGGGGTCTCGGGCCTCAGCCGCCCCCGACCGCCGCCGCGCCGGTCCCATTCTCCATGATCCAAGCCATCAAGCCCCCCGCCCTCGTGCTCTCGGTGCTCACCGCAGGGTTCGTGTCCTTGCACGGGCCGTCCTCGAGGGAGGCGGTCGCCCTCACTCCCGAGGCACCGTCCCAGGAGGCGGGCGCTCGCGACGCCGGGCCGCCGCTGCCGCCGCAGGAGCCTGCGGGCACCCAGGACGGAGCGGAGGCCCAGGCTCAGCTGGCCAGCGCATTCCGGGAGATGGGGATCCAGTTCTCCACGGAGGCCAAGGCCCTCGGCTTCAGCGCGCGGGTGGAGGTCCTCAACGAGTTGCTCGAATACCTGCTGACGACGACCCAGGGGGCGTCGCACGAGACGCTGTTCATGACGGATGTGAGCCCCGACGGCCTCACCGCCGCGATGCTGGCCCTCGGGGTGAGCCAGGGGACCAACGTGAAGTACGTGGCCAAGGACCCGCCGCCGACCCGGGAGGAGGTGCGCAGCGGTGTGCGTACCCACGACGTGGTGGCGCCCACCGGCGGAGAGACCTACCTCTACGCGGCCTGGCGAGAGGCCGCCGGAGCCAGGGACCCCAGGACGGGTGAGTTCCCGTCGGAGACGCTCCACTTTCATCGCATGGAGGACCTGCTCCTCGATCTCGTGCGAGGGCGCTCCATGCGGCGACACGCTTGGACCTGGATCGGTTCACGGATGATCCAGGACCCGAGCAACGGCGGGGGAGAGGTGCTCGCCGCGACGTCGATGGGCAACCTCATCAACGTGGCCTTCTTCTCCCAGGGTGACACCCTCGTGACCGCGGCGCTCCCCGAATGCGTCGTGCAGACGGGCTGGCGTCCCAACGTCTGGCTCCTCCCGGACCGCGGATCCGAGGTCCTCTTCATCATGTCCACGGCCGAGCTCGACGGGCTTCCGGCGGACCTGCTCCCTTCGGTCCCGTTCGTCCCCGAGCCCGTGGGGGAGCCGGCTCCCCGCTGATGGCGGCCTCGCGAGCGGCCCGGCCCCCGGGGAGCGACGCCCCCGCCCTGGATGCGGTGGCTCAGCTGAATCGGACCGTGGCCTCCCGGGCGCGGCAAGGGTACACCGCCCAGGGGCTCTGCGCGGCCATCGCCGCGGCTGCGCTGGCCATCTCGCTCGCGGTGCTGGGGGGAGAGGAGCTCGGGCGTGTGGACCTCCTTGGGCTGGCGGCGTTCGTCGGGGTGCTGACCCTCCTCATGTGGCGGCGCGCCAACCTGCGATCGGACGAGGTGGTGGCGCGACGCGTGGACGACGAGCTCGGGTTGCGCGGAGCCTACCTCGCGGCCTTCGAGGCCGGCCGTGCTGGCGCACCCTCCGTGATGTCGGAGCTGGGGGCGGAGCGGGTGCTCGGCAAGGTCCGTCGCCGGGACGTGATGGAGGCCGCGACGCCCCACACCGTGGGCTTCGCGGCGCTTCCCTTCGGAGCGGTAGCGCTGCTCGTGGTATGCGTCGGCGCCGGGGAGTCGTCCGGCCGGTCGGGCCAGGGCGAGCGCGCCCGCTCTTTCGCGCTCTCGACCGACCTCACCGCCCTCGCGAGGGACGGGGCCGAGAGGATGGATGACGCAGCGCGCGAGGGCCTCGAGCGCGCGGCGGCCGCTGCCGCGGGCGCCGCCGCCGGAAGGGGGGGAGAGGAGATGCGTGAGGTGGCCGAGGAGTTGGAGGCGCTGGCGCTCGAGGCGCCGCTGGGCTCCGAGCTGGCCGAGGCGCTCTCTCGGGCCGCGGCGACCGCGGAGTCCATGTCCCTCGCTGCCGAGGAGGAAGGGCTGGACCTCGATCCGGAACGGCAGGCAGCCGAGCAGGCCGGCTCGACGGGGCGGGGAGCATCTGACGAGCGAGAGCGTGGGGCGGAGGGAGCCGGAGACGGGGGACCCGTCAGGCGACCGATGGAGCCGGGCGCCGCCGTTGCGGACGGCTCCGGGCCCTTGGGTTCGGCGGACTCCGAGCCCCTCGGTGTGACAGAGCCCCTCGCTGACGAGGCGCCGTCTGGGGGCCCGGCCGTGGAGTCGGCGACCCGGATGGTCCTCGAGCTGAACTGGTGGGAGCCCAGGGACGAGGGGCTCGTCTCGCGGTGGGTCGCACTTCAGCGCGCCGCCGGCACGCAGGGCCAGAGCGGGCAATGATCCTGCAAATGCGCGTCCAGGAGGGGACGCCGGGCTGCACTTCGTCCACAATCTTCCGCCCGAACGCTCGGACCCTGGTCCGGAGCGCGCCGGGCCGCCTGCGCCTCCCTCTCGCTTGGACCCCTCGCTGACACCGACGTGACCGACTCGACTGCTGCCCCTGGACGTACAGGCCTCTGGCTCGTCGGCGCACGCGGAGCGATCTCCACCTGTGTGGCTTACGGCGTTGCGGGGCTGCGGCACGGGCTCGTGTCCACGGTCGGCTTGCCGACCGAGCTGCCGCCGCTCGACGGGCTGCCGCTCGTGGGCTTCGAGGACCTCGTCCTCGGCGGGCACGACGTCTGCCTGCGGGACCTCTCCTCGTCCGCCGGAGAGCTGGTACGGGCCGGGATCCTCTCCCCGGAGCTCGTGATCGCCGCAAGCGCCGAGGCCGCCGCCTTCGAGGCGGCCATTCGCCCCGGGGTCCTCGACGCCGCGGGCACGGGCTTCGCAGACCTGGACCCCCGCGCGGCGGACCTCGGGATCCTGCCGCCCCGGGACCAGATCGCCCGACTGGTCGGTGACCTCGAGGAGTTCTCGGGGGATCACGACCTGGCGCGGACGGTGGTCGTCCATGTGGCGAGCACGGAGGCAGAGTTCGCTCCCCAGGCGGCCTGGGACTCTCTTGATGCCCTGGAGGCAGCCCTCGACGCGGGAGTCGCCCAGCCGGCTTCGGTGATCTACGCCTACGCCGCGATCTCCTCGGGTCGGCCCTTCGTCAACTTCACGCCGAGCATCGGCGCGGGGATTCCGGCGCTCCTGGAGCTTGCGGAGAAGCAGGGAGTGCCCGTGGCGGGGAACGATGGGAAGACCGGCGAGACACTCCTGAAGACGGCGCTCGCGCCCATGTTCAAGGCGCGGGCCCTGAACGTGCTCGCGTGGCAGGGCTACAACATGCTCGGCAACCGAGACGGTGAGGTCCTCAAGGAGCCGGCCCACAAGGCGAAGAAGCTGAAGACCAAGGACGAGGCGCTTCGCTCGATCCTGGAGGGCAGCTCGCCTGAACTCTCGACCCAGGTGGGCATCGACTACGTGCCATCCTTGGGCGACTGGAAGACCGCGATGGACTTCGTCCACTTCGAGGGATTCCTCGGGGCGAAGATGTCGCTCCAGTTCACCTGGTCGGGGTGCGACTCCGCGCTCGCGGCGCCCCTCATCATCGACCTCGCGCGCCTCGCGGAGCTCGCGAGCCGCCGGGGTGAGTCCGGCGCCCTCGAACACCTCGCGGGCTACTTCAAGGCCCCGCTTGGGGATGACGTGGACCACGACTTCCACCGCCAGATGGAGCTCCTCCATCGTTACGCCAACGACATCCAACAGCGATGACCCTGCACGACGCCGCCTCCTTCGCCGCCCTCGTCGACCAGCAACTTGATGCCGCCCAGCGAGGGCTGACGGCGCTGCTCGAGCTCCCCTCGGGGGCCACCGCCGAGGAGGTCTCGTCGACCTTCGACGGGATCGGGAGAGAGATCGGTGAGGTCTCCGGGCTCTCGGAACTGTTCTCTGCGGTGCACCCCGATGAGGCGGTCCGCGAGGCTGCGGAGGTCGCAAGCCAGCGCATCTCGGCGTTCGTGACCGAGCTCAACCTTCACCGCGGCGCCTACGAGCGCTTCGCCAACCTCGACCTCGAGGGTGAGGACTCCCCCGACGTGCGCCGCTACGTGGAGCACGCCCTGCGGGACTACCGCAGGAGCGGCGTGGACAAGGACGACGCGACCCGCGAGCGGGTCCGCCTCCTGCAGGAGGAGTTGATCCACATCGGGCAGGAGTTCGACCGGAACATCATGACCGGTGGGCGGTCGTTGCGCCTCGACGAGGGGCATGGCGCCCTTGCGGGGCTGCCCGCGGACTTCCTCGCCGCTCACCCCGAGGACGCGGATGGTTCGGTCACCCTGACCACCGACCCGACCGACTTCCTCCCGGTCATGCTCTACGCGGAGCGGGACGACGTCCGCCGGGACCTGCACCGGGAGTTCAACCTGCGGGCGTTCCCTGAGAACGTTGACGTGCTGAACCGGCTCCTGGCCAAGCGCCACGAGCTGGCCAACACGCTGGGGTACGACCACTGGGCGCACTGGGCCTGCGAGGACAAGATGGTCGGCACGGCCGAGGCTGCCCGGGCGTTCGCCCAGCGCGTCTCCGACCGTGCCCGGCCGGTGGGGGAGAGCGAGTTCGGAGACCTCCTCGCCGAGCTGAGGACCATCGACCCGGCGGCGGAGCGGGTGGAGGCGTGGCAGTCGAGGTTCCTCGCCGAGCGGGTCAAGCGGCGCAAGCACAGCTTCGACTCCCAGTCCGTCCGGCCGTACTTCGCCTACGCCAAGGTGCGAGATGGGATCCTGGCGACCACCGAGACCCTCTTCGGTGTCCGCATCGAGCGGTCCGAGTCTGGCTCGCCCTGGCATGAGTCCGTGGAGTGCTTCGATGTGTTCGAGGGCGACCGGGTTGCCGCGCGCTTCTACCTGGACATGTTCCCGCGCGAGGGGAAGTTCAAGCACGCCGCGATGTTCCAGATGCGCAGCGGTGTGAGCGGGGGAGCGATCCCAGAGGCCGCGCTGGTGTGCAACTTCCCGGGGCCCACCGAGAGCGACCCCGCGCTCCTGCTGCACGATCAGGTGACGACGTTCTTCCACGAGGTCGGGCACCTCCTCCACCACCTGTTCTCGACCCACCGCTTCCACGGCTTCGCGGGGATCGCCTGTGAGTGGGACTTCGTCGAGGTGCCCTCCCAGCTCTACGAGGAGTGGGCCTGGAGCGCCGGCGTGCTCCAGCAGTTCGCGACGCACCATGAGACCGGAGAGCCGATCCCCGTGGAGCTGGTCGACAGGCTTCGCGCCGCGGAGGAGTATGGGAAGGGCATGAACGTCATGGGGCAAATGCTCTACGCCCTGTTCGCCCTGACCCTCTACGACCGTGACCCGGCAGGCGTGGACCCCGGGGAGCTCCTCGGGGACCTGCAGAAGGAGCTGACGTACTTCGAGAAGGTCCCTGGGACGGCCATGCAGTGCGCCTTCGGGCACCTGCACGGGTACTCCTCGAACTACTACACCTACATGTGGTCCCTGGTGATCTCCAAGGACTTCGCCAGCGTCTTCGGCGACGACCTGATGAGCACCGAGAAGGCCCAGAGGTACCGGGAGACCGTGCTGGGGCAGGGCGGCTCGGACGACGCTGGGGCGATGGCCTTGGCCTTCCTGGGGCGCGAGACCTCTTTCGACGCCTGGGAATCCTGGCTGCAAGCCTGAGCCTCCCCCCGGCGCTTAGCCCAGTTCTCGTTCCGACCATCGGCGCCAGGATCGGGCCTAAGTCATTGCTGTATTGGTCCTTGTGCCGCATTTGGGCGGTCTCGACGCGGCTTTGGGAGCAGGGTTCGCAAGAAAATGAGGCACCCGAGCGTCTCCAGACGCATACCTCCGTCGAACACCCAGCCCATGACGCTCCCCACCTCCAGCACCTTCCCCTCGTCGGCGCCCGCCGACACACGCGACAGCGGCACCAGGCTGCTCGCCGTGGTGGGACTCGTGCTGCTGGGAACCGCGCTGACGGTGAAGGCCTTCCTGGAGAGCGGCACTGTGGTCGAGGCGGCGGGCCCGACGTCGGTCGAGCAACCCGCGCCCAAGTTCACCCCGGACCTGGAGCTCTACCGCACCACCTCCTCCCTTTGGGGTGGATCCAGCACCGGTGTCCCTCAGCCCTCCGAGCGTGCCGCAACAGGCGGCCTCGGACTCCGACGCGTGCTTGCCCCTGGCCTCAGGGTTCCGGGCACCCGCGGCTGAATCCCGGGCACCCGTAGCTGGCCCGGAGCGACGGCGTCGCGGGCCCTGCACCAGGGGGAAGCGTGGTCCACCGCCCCTGGCGGAGGGAACTCAGCTCAAGCCTCAGAGCGCAGAGTCGGCCCACGCGGAGACGGCGCTCGCGATCTCTTCGAGGACGTCCTCAGGGGTACGGCCGCTGCGCTTCAAGACAGAGAACGAGTGGTCTCCAGCCTCGACGACGTGGAGGGTCTCGGCCCCGGCGAAGCGCTCGAGCGCTGGTCTGAGCAGGTCGAGGTCGGCGAGTGCATCCCGTGTGCCCTGCAGGAACAGGGTCGGCACGGTGACCTCAGGGAAGTGCTCCACGCGCTGGCGCTCGGGCTTCCCGGGCGGATGGAGCGGGTAGCCCAGCAGGACGAGGCCGTCGAGCTCGGCACCGTCCGCCGCGAGCAGCGTCGAGATCCTGCCGCCTAGGGACTTCCCTCCGCCGATGAGGGGCAGGTCCGGGAATCGCTCCCGGGCGGCCCCAAGCGCAGCCTTGTGGACCGCCTCGAGCGCCGGGCGGCGTTCGGGGGGGCGCCTTCCTCCGGTGCGGGACATGATCTCGGCGTACGCGTAGTTGAAGCGGAGCACGGCGAACCTCGCGGCCGCCGCGATCCGTACCGCGACCTCCTCCATGAACGTCGAGGTCATGGGCGCGCCTGAACCATGGGCCATGACGAACGCCGCCCTCGGCGCGCCCTCGGGCAGATCCCAGGCCGCCGACACCTGGCGCACGCCCTGGTGGGGGACCGTGAGCATCAGGTCCTCCCGGGTCATCGGGCAGCCTCCTCAACGAGGTCGCCGTCCCGGGACAGCAGGACGGCGATCCACCTCGTCGACGGGACATTGGCGAGGATCAGGAGAGCGATGTTGGTCATCGGGACGCACAGGAAGGCACCGGGCACCCCCCAGAGCATGCTCCACCCCACGAGGCCCGTGATCACGAGCAACGGGCTCATGTTCAGGCGCCGGCCGAGCAGGTTCGGCTCCACGAGGTTCGCCACGACCAGCTGGACACTGGTGATCCCGAAGGCGACGAGGGCAAAAGGGCGGAGCGTGTCGAACTGGACCAGCGCGATGCTCGAGGGGAGCAGGGTGGCGACCAATGAGCCGACATTGGGGATGAAGTTCAGCCCGAAGATCAGCAGGGCCCAGAACTCCGCGAAGTCGAGGCCGACCCAGAGCATGATCCCATAGGCGGGGAGCGCCGTGAGCAGGCTGACCAGGGACTTGAGCCCGAGGTAGACGCTCACGTCGTGGTCGATCCGGCGGAGGATGCCGAGGGCATCCGATCGTGTGCCGGTGTCCTCGAAGATCCGCGCCATCTTCCGCTCGAAGAACGGCCGCTCCAGGAGGAGGAAGAAGAGGTAGACAAGGACCAGGGAGAGGTTGCCGACGGCGTTGGCGACCCCGGACGCCAGCTGCGTCGCGAGGCCAGCCACGTTGAGGTGCTTGAGGAAGCGGTCCGAGAGGTCCGTTTCGCCCGGATCGACCTCGAGGCCGAGCACGTTGCTCTCGAACTGATTGACGAGGTCGGTGAGCCGCGCCTGATAGCCAGGAGCCGCCGCCGCGACGCCCCCCGCGTTCGCTGCCACAAGGTTGATGATGCTCGCGCCCACCAGGGTGAGGAACGTGGCTGAGAGGAACGTCGTCATGATCGGCGGCAGCCGGTGGCCGCCAACCGTGACCCTGCCCCAAAGACGGTCGAGGGCCTGGACGAGAATGAAGGCGAAGGCCGCCAGGACCAGCGGGACGAGGAAGGCCTTACCGACCACGATGAGCCAGCCTCCCAAGGCGACGGTGAGCAGCACCGATGCCGTCTTGAGGGCGCCGCGCTGCGGCTCTTGGGGCATCATGACCCCGGGCTGATCCTCCGATCCCATGGAGCGATCCTATCCAACTCGGGCCCTGATCCAACGCTCCGAAGGGCGCTCCAACAGCCGGTGCAGGGGCGACCCAACCAGCCGCCGACCGCCTCCACCCGCCCACCGCATGCGAATCCTTGCACGATGAAGATCCTCTCCGACTTCGACGGTGTGTGGACGGACCAGGCCGGCGAGGCGCGGTTCATCAACGAGAGCTTCGTCCAGGAGGTCTCCAGGGACCTCGGCCTCCCCGAGGCGGTCGCGCGCGCGGAGTTCGAGGGTTTCTTGCGTGCGGCCCACGAGGCGCCGGACCAGCACGGCTGGTGGCCGCGGGGGTTCCTGACCGCCTTCGTGGATGAAGATGAGCTCCTGGCCACCGGGGCGGTCTGCCGTTACCTCGACGATGGGGGGGACGCCCCGGGGGCGGCGCGCTGGAGGGACGGCATCCGCAAGGCAGGACACCGCTCGGCCCACGACTACGGCTCGGAGAAGTTCGGCCCCGCCATGCGCACCTACCTCCAGGACCACGGCCACGGGCTCGTGGACGGGTCGCGGGAGCTGTGCGAGACCCTGCGGTCGGCGGGCGCCGAGCTGGTGATCGTCTCCAATTCACCGACCACGAAGCTCCAGAAGCTCTTCGCGGAAGCCGGGGTTGAGGAGGGAGAGGCGCTGCGGTTCGTCGGGGACGCACGGAAGTGGTGGGTCGAGAACGAGGAGCCTCGCTCGGAGTACGCAGGGCGCCGGGTTCACCTCGACCGCCCTTACTACCGGGAGATCCTCTCGCGCGAACAGCCGGACCTGGTCATCGGGGACGTCGCCTCCCTGGACCTCGCGATGCCGGCGGCCATGCGGATCGAGGGCACGCTCGGTGCCTCGACCCAGCTGCTACTTCGGCAGAGCCCGGGCTCTGCCCGCTGGGCCGTGGAGCAGGCCGCCCTCGGGCGGGAGGAGCGGCTCGTGGACCGCTGCGTGCCCTCGGTCCTCGAGCTCGCCGTGCTGGCCGCGGGGTCCTGAGCCCCCTGGCGTACAGGATCGGGCGGTGCGCTCGGCAGTGATCCCGACTAGGCTCCTGGGCGATGACACGACGCGGCGAAGATCAGCGGGGGCCCCGAGGCCACGGCGGCGGGAGACCTCAGCGCCCGACCCTTCGGCAGCAGACGACGACGCTCTGGTACTACCCCAGCCAGCAGTACTCGGACACGCCCATGGGGGTGCCGGGGTACGAGGGGCGGACGCCGGCCTGGGTCATCTGGAATCTCCTCGAGCGCTACACCCGCGAAGACGACCTGGTGGTGGACCCCTTCTGCGGGGGCGGGACCACCCTGGACGTGGCGCGGGACATGGGACGCAAGGCGCTGGGCTATGACCTGCGGCCGGTGCGCGAGGACATCTTCCGCGCGGACGCGAGGAAGCTCCCGCTCGAGGACGGCAAGGCCGACTTCGTCTTCATGGACCCGCCCTACGGGACCCACCTCGACTATTCCGACGACCCCAACTGCATCGGCAAGCTGAGCGCCTTCGACGAGGCGTACTTCGAGGCCATGGACGGGGCCTTCGCGGAGGCGGACCGGGTGCTCCGCGACCGGCGCTACCTCGCCTGCTACGTCAGTGACTCCTTCGAGAAGAAGAAGGGCTTCGTGCCGATCGGCGCCAGGCTGTCCGGGCTCCTGAGCGCCCGCTTTCGGCCGATCGACCACGTCTCCGTGGTGCGGGGCAATCGGAAGCTGGAGAAGCCGGCGTTCCACCGCGCCGCAGCCGACGGGAACTTCTTCCTGCGCGGCTTCCAGCACCTGATGATCTTCAAGAAGGAGCGGGGGTGACCTTCCCCCTCGACGTGCTCTCGGCCGGCGCCGAGGTCGCGGCGCCCCGGCTGATCGGCGCGGTGCTTGAGTCGCGGGCGGGGGGCACGCTCACCCGCGGACGGATCGTCGAAACCGAGGCCTACCTCCCCGCCGGTGACGGGGCCTCCCATTCCGCCAGGGGCGAGACCGCCCGTAACGGGGCGATGTTCATGGAGAGCGGGCGCGGCTACGTGTACCTGATCTACGGCCTGCACCACTGCTTCAACGTGGTCACCGGCGCCGCCGGAAAGGGCGAGGCCGTGCTGATCCGCGCGCTCGAACCCCTGGGCGGCGTGGACGAGATGCGGGCGCGTCGCGGGGGCAAGGTGTCCGATCGGGACCTGGCGCGAGGGCCCGGGCGGTTGACCCGAGCCATGGGGATCACCAGGGATGACGATCGGAAGCCGCTCCTGGATGGAGGCTCGCTGCGCCTGCTCGAGAGACCGGCGGGGTGGGGTACCCCGGAGCTCGAGGTCGGACCCAGGGTAGGGATCACGAAGAGCGCCGAGCTGCCGCTGCGGTTCCGGCTCCGGGGGTCCCGCTGGACCTCGTGATCTGGTCAGGTCAGGGCTTCGCCCCGTGGACCACGCTCCAATAGCCCGCGGTTCGCAGCCGCTCCACGCCGGCGAAGCCGCTGCGCTCGAGCAGCTCCGTGAGCTCGCTCACCCGGTACTGCTGCCCCTCGGTCCAGACGAGCATGTCGAGGTGCACGAGTTGGTTGGCCAGGGGCCCGCTGTCGTCGTCCTCCACGAGCTTCTCGTGGACCACGATGCGGCCGCCCGAGGGGAGCGCGGCGAAGGCCTTGGCCACGAGTTCGGCGCCGGTCTCGAAGCTCCAGTCGTGGAGGATCTGCGAGAGCAGGACCGTGTCGAACCCCGCGGGATAGTCCTCCGCGAACATGTCGCCCGGCTCGCTCCTCACGCGCCCCTCGCAGCCTGCGGCTCGCACGTACTCGTCCGCGATCGGGCAGACGGCCGGGATGTCCCAGATGACGCACTCGAGCTCTGGGTGGGCCCTGGCAAGGGCGATGGAGAGCGCGCCGCTCCCGCCGCCCACGTCAAGGAGGCGCCGGGACGTGGAGAGGTCCAGGCGTTCGGCGACGCCGGCGGCCGGTCGCTCGCTGACGCTGTGCATGGCGGCGGTGAAGGCGCGCGCCTTCACGGAGTCCGCCCCGTGGGCTGCCCAGGGATCCTCACCGCCGTAGACGGTGGCCTTGTCCTTGGCGAGGGCCTCGAGCAGGGCAGCGGGGGAGAGGAAGCTGTCGACCTCCATGTCCACCAGACCCCAGAGGGAGCCCTCGGCGCCGCGGGTCAGGTACGCGGCGGCGTCTGCAGACGCCGAGAAGCCGTCGGCGGCGATCACCACGAAGCCCATGGCGATCAGGGCGTCGAGCATGGAGCGTGTCCCACGGCGGCTCCAGCCCATCTCGGTCTGGATCCGGTCGAAGGGGAGCGCGCCGCCCGCGAGCAGGTCGAAGAGACCCGCCCGCACGGCGGCGGCGATCGCCGCGCTCTTGCGGCCGGCGATGTACGCGTCGTAGACGCGCTGGTCATCGATCGGAAAGCGCTCCGGGTTGAGGCGCTCCTGGCGATCGGCGGGCCCGGTCACTTGACGGTGACGAGCTCGACGTAGAACACGAGGGTCGCGTTCGGGGGAATCGCGCCGCCGGCGCCGCGGGCGCCGTAGCCGATCGCGGGCGGGATCACGAACAGGGTCGCGCCGCCTTCCTTCATGAGCTGCAGGCCCTCGGTCCAGCCCGGGATGACGTTGGCCAGGGGGAACTCGCTCGGAGCGCCGCGGTCGTAGGAGTTGTCGAACCCCTTGCCGTCGGTGAGCCAGCCGGCGTAGTGGGCCAGGACCCGGTTGCTGACCTTTGGGGACTTCCCGGTTCCTTCCCGGATCGTCTTGTACTTCAGCCCCGAGGCGGTGGTCGTCAGCTCCGACTCGTCGGGCATCTGGAACTCGGGCTTCGTGAAGCTCATGGTCCCGGCGCACTCGAGGACCCAGATCTCGTCAGAGCCCGGCTGCAGGACGGGGTTCCCGCTCCGCTGACCGATCCCGATCTTCGCTGGGACGCTCATGACCACCCGCGCGCCTGGCTTCAGGTACTCGAGCGCGTCCTTCATGAACGTGAGGGGCACCGTCTTGTTCGAGAGCGTGAGCGGGCCGCCCTGGCTGGTGTGCCCGACCACGAAGGCTCCCTCCGGGGTGAAGCACGAGAACTTCACGAGCCCCATGTCGGAGTCGACGATATTCGCCCCTTCGCCCGCGGTGATCACCTGGAGCTTCGAACCCGAGGGCTTCTCGATGGTGCCCTCTGCTTCGGCGTCGAAGGCGACGTAGGGCAGGGCGCGGTCGACGATCGAGAGGAGCTCGACCTCGAAGATCAGGTCGGCCTTGGCCGCGATCTTCGGGGGTGAGCCGCGCTCACCGTAGCCGAGCGCCGAGGGCACGTAGAGCTTCCACTGGGCGCCCGGGGACATGAGCTGCAGGGCCTCGTTCCAGCCCTCGATGAGGCCGCCGACGGCGAACTCGGCCGGCTGCGGGTCCAGCCCCGGCCGGCGGGGGCTGCGGGAGGTGTCGAAGACCGTCCCGTCGAGGTTCCAGCCCGTGTAGTCCACGCGGACGAGGTCGCCCATGGCGGGGCTGGCGGTGCCGTCCCCCTCCTTCATGACGCAGTAGCGGAGCCCCGAGGGGAGCATCTGCATCTCACCGCAGTCAGGGATCGGGGGGTCACCCTTCTGGCCCGTCTCCTGGGCGACAGCGGGGGCAACGGGCGCAGGCGTCGCCGCGACCATGAGGTTCGCGGCGAGAAGGTGGGTGGCGAGGATCAGCATCTTCGGTGTCTGGAGGTGCGTGGGGCCCTTGGGCCCAGGGTGATGTTTGGAGGGGTCGTGGGGGGCGGGGGGCGTTTCGTTACAGGCCCATGACGTGGTAGCCGGCATCCACGAAGATGGTGGTCCCCGTGATGCCCCTCGAGTGGGGGCCGACGAGGAACAGGCAGGTGTCACCGACCTCCTCGGAGGTCACGTTGCGGCGCAGTGGCGCCTTCTCTGCGATCCGGTCGAGCATCGTCCCGAAGTCCTTCACCCCGGAGGCGGACAGGGTCCGGATGGGGCCTGCGCTGATCGCGTTGACGCGGATACCTCGGGGGCCCACGTCGGCCGCGAGGTAACGGACCGACGCCTCGAGCGCGGCCTTCGCGATCCCCATGACGTTGTAGTTGGGGACCACCCGGTCGGCGCCGAGGTAGCTGAGGGTCACGATGGAGCCTTCGCGGCCCTCCATCAGCGGCAGGGCGGCGCGGGTGACCGCGGTCAGCGAGTAAGCCGACACCTCGTGGGCGAGCATGTAGCCCTCCTTGGACGTATCGAAGAAGCTGCCCTGCAGCTCCTCACGTCGGGCGAAGGCGATGGCGTGGACCATGGCGTCCAGACCGCCGAACTCGTTACCGATGGTCTCGAACGCCGCCGTCACCTCCTCCGGTTGGGTCACGTCGCAGGGGAGCGTGATCGATCCGGGACACTCCTCGGCGAGCTTGTCCACGGCCCCCTTGAGGCGCTCGTTGGCGTAGGTGAAGGCCAGCTTCATGCCAGCGTCCGCGAGGGACCGGGCGCAGCCCCACGCGAGGGAGCGCTTGTTGGCGACGCCAAGGATGACGCCGGTCTTGCCTTCGAGGATCCTCGGGACGGAGGGTGCGGGTTCGGACATGCCGGTGGGGTGGGGTGGGCGAGGGAGCGGGCTCCACTCCCGGGAGCCTGCCTTGCGGGAGCGAGCGGGGAGGATAGTGGTTCGACCTCCGCGGTGGGCGTCTCCCCGGGCTGGAAGCTGTTTTCCACACCCGCCGGAGGGCGGCCCGAGGGACCGTCGTTCGATCCGGGGAATATGCCGCGACACCCCGCCCCACGGGGCTTCCCAGAGGGTCTGGTTGACCCGGGCGGCGGAATACTCCCGATTGCCATAGCTTGCAACGCTGGCGTGGAGCGCGCTTTGCGACCCGCCCCCCCTCGGCTGCCATGTCCGACCGCCCCTCGACCCATCACCCCCGCTGGCCCATGCGCAGCCGGTGGGCCCCCGTCCCCGCCTGGAGGCGCTACCTCCGGGCTGGCCAGGCGGAGGAGGTGTTGCGCCAGATCCTGCCCGGGGACCCCCTGCGGCTCAGGCTGCTGGCGGCGGACCGGATCACGGCCGCGGCGCGCCTCGTTGACGTGGATCGGGTGGTCGTCCGAGCCATGGCCCGGATCTCCCACGGGGCGGCGCTGCACGGCCCACCGGCCTCCGAGGCCTGGCTCATCGAGGAGATGGAGTACGCCATCGAGGACACCGTGGACGCGGTTGTGGTGGACCCCGGGTCCGCGGGGCCCTTCCTCCGGGCGCTGGCTCCCGGGGCGGGGATCGGGCGGGAGGCCCTGGTCCGTTCCTGCGTGGCCTTCAACCGACGGAGCCAGGAGGAGCGCGTGGCCTTCTGGTCCCTGATGTTGGCCGCCGAGCCCCTGGACTCGGCGGCGCGGCGATACGAGACCACCCCCACCGAGTTCGCGCGAAGATCTCGGAGGGTCCTGACTGCGATCATGAGGGCCGCAGGTGAGAGCGGCGCGGCATGACGGGCGGAGGTGAAGCTCTACGGCCAGAGGATCCCGTCGACCTGCTGATGCCGGGAGCCGACGGCGAGGAGGTGGAGGTGGCGCGCCGGCTCGCCACGGCGTTCCGGCTGGCGGCCCTGGAGACCGCTGACGTCCGCTCCCCCTCGGCGGGGGTCGAGCCGGGCATGGCTCTGGCCGCGCTGCGTGAACACGACCTGCAGGAGGCGGTGCTCGCGCTAGAGGACCTGCTCGTGCACCACGCCGCCCCCTGTCGGCTCGAGTCCTCCTTCGCGGTCCTCCCGCGCCCCAGGGCGTCCTACACCGAGTCGCTGCGCTCGCTGCTCAAGCTTCTCGGCCGGCGGACGTCCGACCTCCAGTTCCGCCTGCCTGCGCCCGAGACCCCGCCGCGCGCGGCGCTGAAGGAGCTCCTCGCGGTGGTCAAGGCCTGGGTGCAGCACCCGGAGGTGCCCAGGTCGCAGGCGGACATCGCGAGACTCTGGGAGGCCCGGTACCTGCGCTATAGCGGCGCGAGTGCCGAAGCGTGCGCGCATCTCGACGGGATCCTCAAGGCCCACGCCGGGGCGAACGACCGCCTCACCCGCGCGCTGAGAGCGGAGGTCCTCGCCGAACTGGTCTCGATCCACATCGACGCGGGGGAACTCGTGGAAGCGCGGCGGGCGGTGGCGCGCGGCGGCCCCTCCCCGAAGCTCCCCGTGGATGTCCGCGGTAACCTGGACGCCCTGGCGCTGGCGCTCGGCTGGCTCGAGGGCGGGGCCCAGTTCCCTGCGCTTGAGGAGGCGTTCCTCCGCGGAGGGTTCGATGTGCCGGCAGGTTGGTGCGAGATGATCCAGCGAGCGGAGCCGCAGGAGGGGGCCGCCCACCAGGTTCCCCTGCGCGTGGACGGGGCCGGGGGCGAGAAGCGCCGTCTCTCGCTCCCGACTCGCTCCGAGCTGGGCGCGCAGGCCGTCATCTTCCTCGTCTTCGATGACGAGGGGCGGCTGCGGCGCGGGGCTGTGGACGTCGCCCCTGCGCTCGATCACTCGGTGGACGACTGGATTCGGCGGTGGCGACGGCCGGACGGCGAGTACGGCTCGATGCAGCAGGAGGCGCTGCGCAGCGCCCTGCCGGTCATCGTCATGGCCGGGCTCCCCTTCCCGGCGGCGGACGAACGCCTGGCGCGCTCCTGCGTCGACGTGGAGCGGGGCTGCCCGCTCGGCGCCATCGCCCTTCCGATCGAGCAGGGCGACGAGGTCGTCGGCCTCCTGTGGATGGAGTTCGCGCATCGCCGGCTCCCTGGGAAGGTCGCCCTGCGCTCCGTCGCCGAGCGGGCGGTCGGCCACCCCCTGCTCCGCCACCGGGTGGGGGCATCCGTGCACCTCTCATCCGCTGACGGTCCCGTCGCGGCGGGGGAGCAGACGGTCCGAGAGGACCTCAAGCGGCTCTGGGGGAACCTCGTCGAGGGGCTGGCGCTCAAGACCGCCGAGCGGCGGTGGGTCGCCTTCCAGCGGATCGGATCCTCCGGGGACATCCTCCCCGTCGCGAGCGGCGGGGCCGGAGGACAGCGCCTCGGTGACCCGAGCAGCGGTGGCCTGTGGGCCATCCGGCGGGCCCTCGGCGCGGGCGGCTACGTCCGCTACGAGGGCGACCCGAGCGATCCCTCCTCCTCCATGTTGCACCCCGGCGCGGCCGCAGGTGTGGCCATCGCGGTCCCCGGATTCTCCGGCGCCGAGGCGGTCCTCATCATCGAGTCCGTCCGTCGTGGGGACAGCCGCGAGCGGGACGCGGTCCGCTGGAGCGAGGTCCTGGAGCACAATGCGGTGGTCCTCCAATGCGCCGCCCTCGACTTCAAGGACCGGGTGGACCACGCCGGTGGCCTGGTGCTCGACACCCTCGCGCCGGACGAGGGAGCGAGGCTCTCACGCGTCCAGGTGCTGGCCAGTAACCGGTCTGACCTCATCATCCGCGGTGAGGCAGCGAGCGGCCGCCGGACGATGGCGCGGGCGGTTCACCACGCCCGGCATGTCCGGAGCTCCCGTACCAAGCTCGTCCAGCTGTCCTGCTTCGGGCTGGAAGCCATCGATCTCGAGCGGGCCTTCTCCGCCGCTGACGTCGAGACCGTGGTACTGACGGACATCGAGCGCCTCGACGTCGGTGGTCAGGTCGCCCTCACCAGGATCCTCGAAGGTGCCATCCACGACCGCCCGAGGGTGATCGCCACGGGGGGCCAGGTCACCTCGGAGCCATCCAGCGACCCGTCGCTGGCCGAGCGGCGACACCCGGACTTGTTCCGGAACCTCGAGCGAGTCGAGGTCTGGGTGCCTGCCCTGAGGTTGGTCCGCCACCGAATCCCGCCGCTCGCCCGGTCCCTGGCCCAGCGCTGGGAGCGGAGCGCCCGTCCAGGGGAGCCGCTGCTCTGGTCCCAGGAGGCCGATGAGATCGAGGGGACCCTGTGGCGACAGCCATGGGAGGGGAACGCGGTGGAGTTGGAGGCGGTCCTGCGCCAGGCGCTCCTGCGCGCTGCCGGCAGAGAGGTGATGCTCCGGCACCTGACGATGGCCTTCGATGATGTGGGCCTGGAGCTGGTCTCACGCCTGCCCTCCAGGGTCCCGGACGTCCGAGACATCGCCTCGGCGCTCTGGGCGACGCGGACCGTCAAGGGGCGGATGAACAAGACCCGAGCGGCGGCCTTCTGCGGCTGGGACCCGAACACGCTCGCGGCTCGCCTCCGCGACCTTCAGGTCGCCGAGATGGAGGACGTCCAGCGGCTGCTCGAGGATTCGTCCGCCTGACCGGAGCCCACCCTGCTGGGGGCTCGATAGGATCTCGGGCCGGGTCCGGCGCCGAGCGCGGACGCGCCCCACGTTGCGTACCACCGACTTCGACTTCGACCTCCCGGAGGAGCGGATCGCCCAGGAGCCCGTGGAGCCCCGCGACGCCGCGAGGCTGCTGGTCCGTGACGCGGTCGATGGGGGCCAGCTTCGGCACGGGCAGGTGAGTGACCTGCCCGACTTCCTCCGCCCGGGCGATCTGCTGGTGGTCAACGACACGCGGGTCCTGCCGGCCCGTGTGCTCGGGCGGCGCTCGACGGGCGGGCAGGTGGAGCTCCTCTTCCTCCAGCCCGACGCGGCCTTCGAGCAGGAGCGCGGGTGGCGGGCCATGGCCCGGCCGGCGAAGAAGCTGAAGCCGGGGGAGCGGTTGGAGTGCAGCGCCGGGGTGGTGGCGCGCATGCTCGAGCGTTCCTCCGAGGACGGGACCTGGGCCGTGACCCTCGAGGGTGCGGACGGCGAGGTGCGCCCGGTGGAGGAGTGGCTCGCGCGCTGCGGGGTCATGCCGCTCCCGCCCTACATCCAGCGCGCCGCGCGCGCGGAGGACGCCGAGCGGTACCAGACGGTCTACGCCGCCGAGCCGGGGGCCATCGCCGCCCCGACCGCGGGGCTGCACTTCACCGAGGCGTTGCTCGCGCGGCTGGAGGAGCGGGGCGTCGAGGTCGCGCGCGTCACTCTCCACGTGGGGGCGGGCACCTTCCTCCCCGTCACCGCCGAGCGCCTCGAGGACCACGACATGCACTCCGAGCGGTACGAGCTCTCCGAGGAGTGCGCGCGCGCGGTCCGGCGGGCTCGGGCGGTCGGGGGCCGGGTCATCGCCGTCGGCACCACCAGCGCGCGGGTGCTCGAGTCCTGCCGCACGGGCGAGGAGGCCGGAGCGGCCGGGGTCCGCGCGGGGCGCGGGGACACTCGCATCTTCCTTCACCCAGGCCACGGGCCGGCGGTGTGCGACGGGCTCTTCACCAACTTCCATCTCCCGAAGAGCACGCTGGTGATGCTCGTGGCCTCGTTCATCGGGACGGACGAGACGCTGGCCATGTACCGGGCGGCGATCGAAGCGGAGTACCGCTTCTACAGCTACGGCGACGCCACGCTCCTGCTGCGCTAGGCCGCCCTCACTCGTCGCCGCCCTCGAGCAGGGACCGCAGACCCTGCGCCGCGAGGCCCGGGTCGTCGGCACCGAGGATGGCGGACCCCACCGCCGCGCGCCCCACGCGGTCGAGCTGGTCCGCGTTGGAGAGGTCGATGCCTCCGATGGGGAAGAGCGGAACCTCGGAAGAAGCGGCGGCGAGCCACGCGCGCTCGGGCCCCACGATGGCGGGCTGGGACGCCGAATCCGGCGCCTCCACGTAGCCCTTGGTAGGGGTGGGGAACACCGGACCGAAGCCGAGCATGTCCACCGGCTCGTCCAGGGCGGCGGCGAGGTCAGCGGGGCTGTGGGTCGAGAGCCCGATCACCTGGTCCGGGCCTAGGACCTTCCGCGCGACGGACGGCGGCGTGTCGTCAGCGCCCACATGGACGCCGTCGAGCCCCTCGGCAGCGAGGGCCGCGGCGACATCGACCCGGTCGTTCACCACCACGAGGGGAGGGCACTCGAGGGCGCTCTCCGACCGCAGCATCAGGACCTCACGGCACCAGTGGATGGCGTCTCCCGCTCGGGTGATGCTGGCCCCCGGAGCCGCCCCCTGCGCCCGGTCGCCAAGGACCTTGGGTCGGACCTGCACCACGTCGACGAACGGAAGCGCTCGCTCGAGCGCGCCCAGCGCGCCATTCCCCGCGAGGTCGGGGGTGAAGATGAGCAGAAGCCTCGCCTCCCGGAGCCGGGCGCGCCGCTCCTCACCACTCAGCAGCACGGCGCGCCACCGTCGGGGGAGGGCTCACAGCACGCGCTCGTCCCCGGCGCGACCTCCGCCTGGGTGACCCCCTGCTTGGTCTCCGCCGCGCTGCGCGGAGTGTTGGTCCGGCAGTCAAAGGGAGCTGCGTCCGAAGCCTCGACCGGGAGGAGGGGGGGGACGGGGATGAACTGATCGGCGTAGGGCTCCTGCGTGTAGATCTCGAACGTCTTGCGGCACACGGCGCTCCGAACGCCGCGGGTCAGCGTGTGTCCGTCGTCGTCGATCACCTTCTTCCAGGGGCCCTTGTAGATGACCGCCTCGCGGTGATCGTCACACGGCCCCTCCTTGCCCTTGTAAGCCAGCACGGTCATCGAGCGAAACTCGATGCCGTTCACGACGGCCCAGGGCTCGGACTGATAGCTCGCGATCTCCACCCCGTAGAGGCCAGCATCGGCGAAGGCCTGCAGGAATCGATCCTCGCGCATGGCCCCCGAGATGCAGCCGGACCAGAGCTCCGGGTCACGCTGCATCTCCTCGGGGACGTCCTCGTCCGAGACGATGTCGCTGATCGCCGCGCGCCCTCCGCGCTTCAGGACACGGTGGATCTCGGCGAACATCCGCGGCTTGTCCTGGGGGTCCACGAGGTTGAGCACGCAGTTGGAGAGCACCACGTCCGCGGACTCGTCCGCGATCATGGGCGCGGATTCGCGCAGTGCCTCGCGGTGGCGGTCGAGGGCGGTGAGGCCCTGGACATCCTTGATCGGGTGATCGGAGATCCAGGCCTCGAGGGCGTCGTGGTCGAGCCGCAGGTCCTGGATGTGCCCACGGCGGAAATCCACGTTGTGCCAGCCGATGCGGTCGCCCACAGACTGCTGGTGGTCCCTCGCCAGCGCGAGCATCTCATCGGTCGTGTCGACGCCGATCACCCGCCCGTTGGGCCCGACGATCTGGCTGGCCATGTAGCAGATCTTCCCCGCGCCCGAGCCGAGGTCGACGACCACGTCGCCCTCGCGGACGAAGCGGCTGGGATCGCCACAGCCGTAGTCGCGCTCGATGATCTCTTCGGGCAGGACCGAGAGGAGGGACGCGTCGTAGTCCACGGGGCAGCAGAGCTCGGGGACCTGCTGTTGGGCGCCCTCCGCGTAGCGCGCCTGGACCGTCTCGAGGGTGGATTCCGGCTGCCGGACCGGCGTGGGGAGGCTGCTGCTTTGACTCATCCTGCCCGCTTTGTAACCCCTGCCGCGCCTCGGTTGCAGGCCGATCCTCCAGGTCCGTGACCGGCTGGCGGGATCCGACAAAGGAGTGGCCCGCGAGTGGGAGAACTCGCGGGCCACATGGGGGTCCTGGTTGCTCCGCGGGGGAGCTTTCTCTTGGCAGCCTGGGTCAGGCTGAATCGCGACGGCCATTGCCCGCCTCGGGCTTCTTCCGTCGCTGGCGTGGCTTGCGTGCGTCCATCTTCTCCGAGAAGGCGATCCAATCCTCCTCGCTGAAGAGCCGCACCTCGCCGCCGCACTGCACGCAGAACGACTTGTCGATGCTCATGAGGTAGGACACGTACCCGTCGCAGGCCGGGCACCACTTGCGGTCGTTCTGAAAGTCGGAGAGGAAGTCCATCGCACCGGACAGAGAGCATGCACCGTGCCAGGTGGATCGGCGGGACTCGGTTTGGACGCAAGTCGCGCACCGCAAGAGCCTTGTGCTTGGGAGGCCGCATTTGGCGCCCGCGGGGCGGCGTCCATCGAAATCGACGCGCCAGGGAGACGTGGGGCCCGGCGGCGGTCGGGGGGTGTCCCTTGTCGGGGCACTCGCCGCCCTCCGACCGGCTCCCTCAGGCGCCAGGGCGCGCCGCGTCCACACTTCTGGACGCGGCGCGCCCGTGTCCAGGGAACGCGACGGGGATCAGCTGTTCTGATCGAGCGAGGCGCGCATGTCTCGGGCGGCCTCGGGGATGGGCTCGCGACCCAGGGCGCGGTCCAGGGACGCCCTCACCCCAGCGTCCTCGAGGTGGGCGGCCGAGAGTGCCCAGGCGGCCGCCGCGCGCACCGTGGGCGACGGGTCCGCCTCGAGGGAGGTGACGAGGGCGTCCAGGCCCGCCTCGGTGGGTCGGTTCCCGAGGACGAAGGCCGCGTTCCGAGCCAGCCCCTCCCGCCCGGGTCTCCGAAGGGGGGAGCCGCGCCATCGCTCTCGGTGCCCCCTGTCATCGGTCTCCTCTGCACCGTCGACGAGCAGGTCGACCAGGGTTCCCTCCGGGCTCGCGCCATCCTCGAACGAGGGTCGGGTGCCGAAGCGGCCTGACAGGTCGGGCGCCTTCGAGCCCCAGGGGCAGACCTCGGAGCAGATGTCACAGCCAAAGGCCCACTCGCCGGCTTGGCTGCGCAGGTCGTGGGAGATGAGGCCGCGGTGCTCGATGGTGTGGTAGCTGATGCACCTGGTCGCGTCGACCTTGCCGGGCTCCATGATGGCGGCGGTGGGGCAGGCGTCGATGCAGGCGGTGCAGGTCCCGCAAGAGGGGAGCCTCGCTGGGGCAGGCGTGGGGCTGAGGTCGAGGTCGAGGATGAGCTCGCCGAGGAAGAACCAGGGGCCGAGCCGAACGTCGAGCAGATTGGCGGCCTTCGAGGGCGCGCCGAGGCCCCCCTCCGCGGCGTGGCTCCGCTCCAAGAGTGGCGTGGCGTCCACGAATCCCGAACCCGGGGACGCGAGCCCCTCCCGCAGTAGGGCGCGCCGCAGTCGACCGAGCATCTTGGAGATGACGTTGTGGTAGTCCCGGCCAGCGGCGTACCGGGCGATCCGGCCGCCGCCGGGCAGATGGAGGGCCGGCCTGGAGTGGCCGAGCCCGACGACGAGCAGGGACTTGCCCTCGGGCCATTGCGAGCGAGGGTCCAACGTGGCGGCTCGACCTCGCTCCAGGTACCCCATGGACCCGTGGCGCTTCTCCTCGATCCACTCGGCGAACCTCCTGGCGTCGGGGGGAGGGCCAAACGGGGCGATCCCGACCAGGTCGAAGCCCACCTCGCGGGCCTGCTCGAGGACGAGCTCCCTTCGACTCTCGGGCGAACGCTTGGGAGGGACTGGAGCCATCTGAGGGGCCCGCGCGCAGCTGACCGGAGCCGATTGGAGCGAATCGGAGTTCGGATGCGGCGCCGCATGCGCTCAAAAACCTGTGCGGAGCGGGACCGCGGGTGGCCGCGTAAACCCTTACAAGGCCTTTGCTTGTCCCTCGGTTCAAGGCTCCGAATGTGCGGAAAAGCGCATGGAGCCACCCCGCCCAGCGAAACCGCGCACTCCCCGCCCCATAGTCCCCACATCCCCGCCTCTTTCCCTGGGTCGCGTCCTCCTTACGGCGCGTGACTCCCGGGGATGGCGCGCCCGTCCGCCCCGCTTCTGTCCACTCGGCCACCCAGCCAAGGGGTGTTTTGAGAAGCCCGCTGGATCCGAGCGTTCCGTCCCTCAAGTTTCAAAACCCACGCTAGCCTCGACTTTCCCCGGGTCACCGCTGTGCGCCTCGCGCGCACTCCGGTTTCACGACCCGTCGAGCCCCCCAACCAGATGCAGTCCCAAAACGTCCTCCACGCGAGTCCCCTTGCCGACGTGAACGGCAAGGATCGGCTGCGCGCGAGGATCGTTGAGCTGGGACGGGGAGAGTTGGACGCCGCGGACCAGGCCCGCCTCCAAGAGATCTTCCAGGATCCAGCGCTCGCTGACGAGGAACTCCGGGACCACCTGAGCACGGCGCTCATGGACGGCTTCCGCAAGTCCAGCGGGAGGGCCGTCTTCGGCCTGCTCTACGAGCTGAACGCGGGGCACCTGATCGTCCAAGTTGCGGGACGCCTTCGCCGGTACGGGAGCAAGGCTGATCCGGGAGACGTCCTCCAAGAGGTCTTCTTCAACGTCTTCCGCTACCCACACCGCTTCGATGCGTCGAGGGCTGACGCGTTCCGGGTGTGGACCGCGATGATCGTTCGCAACACGGTGCTCAAGCACATGCGCTCCCGCAGCACCGGTGGCGGCCGCATGGAGATCGCCCTCGAGGACCTCTCCGATCAGCCCGTGGACGGCGCCCACACGCCCCTCTCGGGCGTGCTCGATACGGAGGCCTCGGAGGAGTGTTCGCGGGCCTTCATCGTCTATCTGCAGCTCTACATGCAGTTCTATTCGATGCTCTCGGAGCGCGAGCGCCGGGCCCTTCACCTCGTCGAGGTCGACGGCGTGAGCTACCGGGAGGCTGCCGAGGACCTCGGGATCAAGCTGGAGAACCTGAAGATGGTGATCTTCAGGGCCCGCCGGAAGATCCATAAGGCCATGCGCCGGGTCTTCGAGGGCCTCACCCCTGACTGCCGGCCCGCGCGCGTCGGGCGCACCAAGCATGCGGCCGCGGCGCCAGAGCCCAGATCCTCAACCTGCGACATTCCGGACCAACCTGACGCAACCTGATGGCCGACAGAGGGCTGGGGCAGCCTCGCCCGCTCCTCGGCTCCGACCAGATCACGACCCACTCCCAAACCCTGTAGCCGGTGCTCGTTCTCGAGCTAATCCCGACGGCAGACCGACCATGACCTTCCACGACCAACCTGACCAGGGCCCGCAAGCGGCCTCCTCCTCCTGGAGCTCTGACGACGCAACGGCGTGGTTCCAGGGCAAGGGGTGGAGCGAGGGACTGAGCGAGCACCAGGCTGCGCTTCAGCAGGACCTGTCGTGTTTGGTGGACGGCGAGTTGGATGAGGCCTCCGCCGCGCACGCGATGATGCTGCTGGAGGAGTCGCGGGAGGCCCAGTCCTTCTTCGAGGACGTGCGCAAGTTCGCCCGCTTCCACCGGGACCTCTCTGACCCCGAGCGGCTCGAGGCGAGGGTGGCCATGCTCGGCGCGGTGGAGATGGCCCGCGCCGCCGAGGACATCGACCTTGCCCATCGGCTGGCCACGATCTTCTACCAGCTGGGTAAGGCCTACTCACTGGCGGCCTTCGAGCCGGACCGGTTCCGCGAGCGGGTCTTCGAGGCCACCGTGCCAGTGGAGGAGACTCGCAACCGAGGCCGCGGCTTCGTGGACGGCGTCGTCTCTTCAGGGCGTGGAGCTGCGGATGATGGAGCGGTGACCGCAGGCCGAGGCATCGACTGGCAGCACGCGCGCCACATGCTCAACGGCCGGCTTGAGCGGATCGCCGATCCGGCTGAGAAGGGGCGCCGTCTCCTGAGCCAGGCGATCGAGATCGACCCGAGTCACGAGGAGGCGCGGATCTACCTCGCCTATGTCTACGGGCGGGAGGGGCACACCCTCCGCGCGGCGAACCTGTTCCGTGAGGTGTTTGACACCGCCATCTCGGAGGTCAGCCGTGGGCACGCAGCGATCCAGCTCGGGCGCCTGTATTACGGCGAGGAGGACTATCGCACCGCGGCCGTCTTCTTCCGTTGGCTCTCCATCGCTGGGCTGACCCGCAGCGACTCACGCTTCGGTCCGGCCCTCTTCAACCTCGGCTGTGCAGAGGTCGCGCGTGGTCGCGACGACGCTGCGCTCGCCGCATTCAGGCGCTTGCTGGATGAGCACCTCGCTGGTGGGGGGAGCGCGGCCGACGTCGCGAGCCTCTTCCTCGAGAACGAGGACTTCAGAACGCTGATCGAGTCCCGAGCTGGGCTGACGGCTCGGCTCATGGAGAGCCTGCCCGAACTATTTGAACCCGGTCCGGGAACTGGAGATTCACCGCACCCGTCCACTGATCACTGATCCTCGGTGATAGATGCCCGCCGAAGCCGGCGTGACGTACCAAGAACCATGACGTCCTACACGACAACTCAAGCCAAGGCTCACCGCCCGAGCCTCCGGTTGCCCGTTCTCTTGCTTGGCGCTCTCGTCGCTGCGACGGTCGCCACTGTTAGCGCCGAAGGCGACGTCGGGGGTGGCTCCTCGGGCGGCGACCCCACGGTGGGGACGCTGCCGATGACCGGCGGCGAAGGCATCGATCTGGATCAGACGGTGACGCTCCGCGGAGCCACCGAGGCCGTTCGCGCAGCCATCCTCGCGGCGGATGGTGAAGGGGGGGTCGAGGTCATTGACCTCGGTTCCGGCGACTCCTGGGTGCGCTTCTACGGTGACGTCGGTCTCCGATTCGATCTGGCGGCCTTGTCCGAGCTGCAGGTCGGGATCTTTGGTGGATTCGAGGGTGGCGGTACCGCCTTCGCCATCGAGACGGTGGACGGCCTCGGGTCGCCCTTTGGCCTGGAGAGCGGGTTCAGCCTCGACGTGGAAGTGGACCGCATGGTGAACGAGGGGCTCGTCGATGATCAGCTCTCGATCCACGCCTTCCATCGCAGCGGCCGTCGAACCTCGACGGAGTTCCAGCTCGACGTGAGCGGCCGAGTCCTCGAGGTGCGCCAGAAGCTCTGAGGTCCCCGACCCCTCACTGGGTCGCGCCTCGCTCGCGACCGCTCGGAGCGGAGCCGCCTCACCTGGCGGCTCCGCTTCTTTCAGATGTGCTCGCGCGGTAGGTTGTCCCCATGACGGCAAGCACCCCGACCATCCTCGCCATCGATGCGGGCACGACCGGCATCCACGCCCTCGCGTTCGACCGCGACTTGCACCCGGTGGCCACGGCCTACGAGGAGTTTCCCCAGCACTTCCCGTTCCCGGGTGGCGTGGAGCATGACGCTCGCGAGATTCTTGCGGCGGTGGACCGGGTGGTCGGCGACGTGGTCGCGAGGGCGGGGACGCCAGCGGCCATCGGGATCACCAATCAACGGGAGACGGTCTTCGCCATCGACACCGCGAGCGGTGAGGCGCTCTCGCGGGGAATCGTCTGGCAGGACCGGCGGACCGCCGACCGATGCAAGGAGCTGCGAGCCGCAGGCCACGAAGACCTCGTTCGTGAGCGCACAGGGCTGGTGCTGGATCCGTACTTCTCTGCATCCAAGATGGAGTGGATGCTGCGGGAGCGGGCACCCGTGAAGGCCGCGGCGGAGCGAGGCACCCTGCGCTTCGTCACGGTGGACGCGCTCATCATCTCGCACTTGACGGGGGGGGAGCGCACGGCGACCGACCCGACCAACGCCTCGAGGACCATGTTGTTCGACATCGAGCGTCGGGACTACTGCGACGACATGCTCGACCTGTTTGGCCTCGACCGTTCCATGCTCGCTGAGGTGGTGAGCAGCGCCGGTGACTTCGGAGACGCGCAAATGGATGGGGTCAAGGTGCCCGTCCGTGGCGTCCTCGGAGATCAGCAGGCGGCGCTCTTCGGTCAGGGGTGCTGGGGGGCAGGCTCCTCGAAGATCACTTACGGCACGGGCTGCTTCCTGCTCCTCAACACTGGCCAGCGCCGCGCCCGCTCGGCGGCTGGACTGCTGACCACCCTCGCGGCGGACGAGACCGGAGCGCCCTGCTTCGCCCTGGAGGGCAGCGCGTTCGCCGGCGGGTCCGTCGTGCAGTGGCTGCGGGACGGTCTCGGTGTCCTGGAGGAGGCCGCCGAGTCCTGCGATCTGGCGCGGTCGGTGGAGGACACCGGCGGCGTCGTGCTCGTCCCTGCCTTCGCCGGACTGGGGGCGCCCCACTGGGACCCGGACGCAAGGGCCGCGATCCTCGGTATGACCCGCGGGACCACGCACGCTCACATCGTCCGGGCCGGGCTCGATGCCATCGCCTTCCAGTGCGCCGACCTGGTCGAGGCGCTCCGCGCGGACTCGAACCTGCCGGTGGACCGGATCCTCGCCGATGGCGGGGCGGCTGCGAATGACTACCTCATGCAGCGGCAGGCGGACTTGGCCAGGGCCACCGTCGAGCGCTCCGATGAGCTCCAAACCACAGCCCGCGGGGCCGCCGCGATCGCCGGGATCGGCGCCGGATGGCTGGAGGATCCTGCCCGCTGCGCCGCCCTCTCCCGTGGTCAAGCCTCCTTCCAGCCGGGGCTCTCTTCGGAGCGCTGGGAGGCGGATCGGGGCGCCTGGAAGGCAGCCGTGAGGCGGGTCCTGACCCGCCCCTGAGGCCTGCGGGCCCGCCCAGGGGGGGGGCGAGGCCTGGGTTCCAGATCCGAGACGATTCGGCTCCAGCGACGCCTGGATCGTCCGAGAACCGGGTGTGGATCGAGTCCCCGAGATCAGGAGGGCGGCCGATGTGCCGGCCACCCGCCCCATGGACCGTCGCCCGGGAGCCCCCGAGCCGCGGCCTGGCGAGGCCTCCAAGCAGGGCGTCGCCGGGCAACCGGATGCGGAACGGAGCGGTGATTCGCGGGCCGACGCTGCGCTGGAGCGGGCCTCGCGCGCGCTCAGCGCCCTTGATCCGGACGCCGACGGTGAGGTCGGGACACGGCTGCAGGAACTCCGCGATGCCCTGGCCCGTGGGGCAGCCGATGGCGATCCCCGGGCCAAGCGGCTCCTCTCGCGCCTTGACGCCATGGCGTTCCAGCCCGGCCGTGACGGGGGCCCCGAGCTCGCAGCCCTCAACCGGATGTCCCACGTCGCAAGGCAGCTCGCGCTGCTCGCCAGCGCGACGATCGCAGGGGTGGACTCCGTCGAGGCGGCCAAGCAGGCGCTGCTCGATGCGCTTCTCGCGGCCGCCGGCGTCAGCCCGGGGGGCTCCCCGGGCCGCGCGGTCTCCGGGGCGCTCGAGGGGCTCCTCGCCGAGGTCGTCGGCCGCTCCGCGGGGATCGAACTCAGGGCCCATGACGCGGCGGATGTCCTTAGGGAGGCCAGCGTGCGCCTGCTCGAGCGGCTCGTCGGCCGACTGGAGTCGGCCAGGGAGGGGGGAGCCGCTGCGGGCCTGGAGGCCGCGCTCTCGGGCAGCGCCAGCCGGAGCGCCATCGACGGCGCCCTGGCCCGTGTCCTGCTGCATCAACAGGTCTCATGGTCAGGGGGATCACGCCAGGCGACGTGCTACCTCGACTCGCTGCTCCACGGCGCGCTCCGCTCACCGCAGGAGGTGGCAGCTGCCCTGATCGCAGAGTCCGGGGCCGCGGACAACGCGCTCAGGGATGTCATCGGGCGGCACCTCGCCGCCCGCGAATTCGAGCACGCGTGGAACGTGGCGCGCCGGGAGTTCGGTGATCCGCCGGCCTTTGGCTTCGCGGTGCCGGAGGGGCCCGACGGCTTCGCCACGGTGCAGGTTGTCGGTGATCAGAAGGGGCGACGCGGCGGCGGGGAGCGCAAGCCAGAGTCCTGCCACGTGACCGTGGGCGTGGAGTTCAGCGGGCTTGGGCCGGTCCGAGCCGACCTCGCTGTCCGAGACGACCAGGTCGCGCTGCGGCTGGTGGTGGCCCGTCCGGACGTGGCCCAGGAGATCCGCTTCCGGGCCAAGGAACTCGAGTCGGCCCTCGCCCTCGAGGGGCGTCACGTCCTGCTCGCGATCGCCGATGGCACCGAGGCGGAGGCGCGGGTCGACGCGCGCCAGGTGGGGCTGAAGCCCGAGGACCACGTCATGGATCTCGAAGGATGAAGGACCCAGGCAAGAAGCTGCCCGAGGTCGTGGCGCTGCGATACGACCGCGCGGACGACCAGCGAGCGCCGTCGGTCGTCGCCCGCGGCCGGGGCGAGATCGCGGATCGGATCCTGGAGACGGCCATCGAGGCCGGCGTTCCCGTCCGCGAGGACAAGGACCTCCTGGAGCTGCTGTCCCTGGTCGAGCTTGGGGAGGAGATCCCCGTGGAGGTCTTCGGCGCGGTCGCGCAGCTCATCACCTTCCTGTGGGAGATCAACGAGGAACGGACCGCAGGCGGATCTGATGGCCGTCGGGGCGAGCCAGGGAGCCGCGGGTAAGACGTACGGGCGCTCGTCCCTCCCCCTGGGCTGGCAGGGCCCTAAGATCCTCCCCGTGAAGCCCCTCCTCGCCCTCTCCGTCGGCGACCCCTCTGGCATCGGTCCGGAGATCGCCCCCCTCGCGGTCGCCGCCGTGCGCGATGAAGCGCGCGTGGTCGTGGTCGGGCACGGGGCCGTGCGGCCGGACTGGATCCCCGAGGTGGGGGCCCCCGCCTCGCTCGGGCCGGAAGGGGTCGGGTGGATCGACACCGGTGGTCCCGCGCACTGGGAGCTGGGGGAGGTGCAGGCGAGCTGCGGCGCGGCTGCGCTGAGCGCTCTCCGCCGCGGCCACGAGCTCGCCCTCGCGGGGGAGGTCGACGCCCTCGTTACGGGGCCCGTGAACAAGGCCGCCATGCACGCCGCGGGCGAGGAGGTCGAGGGCCAGACGGAGCTGCTCAGCCGCTGGTCCGGTGCGGAGCGCTACGAGATGATGGGCTTCGCTGGGCGCCTCCGGGTCATGCTGGCGACCCGACACGTCTCCCTCCGCGCAGCGCTGGATCGGCTGACCACCGAGCACGTTCTGGACCGCCTCCTGTTCCTCGGGACGGCGCTCCGCTCCATCGGGTTGTTGGACCCGCTCGTCGCCGTGGCGGGCCTGAATCCGCACGCGGGGGAAAATGGGCTGTTCGGGCGAGAGGAGATCGAGGTCCTCAAGCCCGCGATCGAGCAGGCCCGGGCCGCCGGCGTGAGGGTGGAGGGCCCGGTCGCCCCGGACTCGGTCTTCGTCCGGGGGCTCCGGGGGGAGTTCTGCGCTGTGCTGGCCCTCTACCACGACCAGGCCTTCATCCCGCTGAAGCTGGCCGGGGCCAATTCCGGTGTGACGTTCATTCCGGGACTGCCCTACCGGCGTTTCAGTCCGATGCACGGGACAGCGTTCGATATTGTCGGCAAGAGGCGCTCTGACGGGCAACCTGTCGCAGACCCGGAGAATCTCACGGAAGCTCTCCGTGTGGCGTCGAGGATCACCCGCCGGATAGCCGAGTAAGCTATCAGCGGCCCCGCTCGCCGTTGCGAGCCCGGCCGCCCCTCCCCGGAATCATGATTCAGCGCCAGAAGAAGAAGATCGTTCTCTACCAGCCCAAGCAGGTGGACGACACCCTCGGAGTCGAGTCGAGCAAGGACATGCTGCCGCTCGAGTTGATGACGATCGCGGCCTTCCCGCTACAGGACGGCTTCGAGGTGAAGATCATCGACGGCAGCCTCTATGGCGGAACCGAGGGGCACGAGCGCTTCATCCAAGAGTCCGAGGGTGCGCTGCTGGTGGGAACCACGGCGATCCTGGGATACATGGTCACCGATGGGTGGCTGGCGATGAAGGCGTTGAAGCAGCGCCTCCCCGATGTGCCCGCCGTGATCGGGGGCTGGTTCGCCAGCGTCAAGCCCGACCTGATGCTCGAGACCGGACTCTACGAGTGCGTCGTGATCGGCCAGGGCGAGCTCATCTTCCGCGACGTGGTCAACGCCATCGCCAGCGGCGAATCGCTCGAGGCTATCGAGGGCATCGCCTTCATGAAGGATGGCGAGGTCGTCCGGACGCCGCGCCGCTCCGTCGCCGGGTGGGACCAGGTCCCGAACGTTCCCTGGCACCTGATCGATCCGGAGCCGTACAGGGAGCACCAGATGCGTGCCCAGTCCGCACGCGACGTGCTCCGGCTCCCGACCCCTCCCTGGATCGGGCACGGCAAGCCCTACTTCGGGATCACCTACTTCTCGAGCTTCGGCTGCCCCGAGCCCTGCGGCTTCTGCTGTAGCCCCGAGATCAGCATGCGCCGCTGGAAGTGCATGCCCGCGGATCGGATGCTCGACGACATCGAGGAGCTCCAGGATCGCTGGGGCTTCGACTCGATCCGCTTCCACGACGCCAACTTTGGGGTCATGCAGAAGCGCACCCGCGCCTTCGCCGAGGGGCTGCTGAACCGAGACCTGCGGATCGGCTGGAACTCGTTCATCGAGACGCACTCCATCCTCAACTACAAGCCGGACACCCTCGACATGATGGCCGAGTCCGGCATGTACGTGGCGGAGATCGGCGCCGAGGCGGGGCTGGACGAGATGATGCAGCGCATCGGCAAGCCCATCAAAGGCGACGACAACATCGCGGCCGCGGTCGAGATGGACCGCCGAGGCGTGCAGGGATCGATCACCTACATCATCGGCTATCCCGGTGAGAGCGAGGAGTCGATGATGGCGACCATCGATCAGTGCCGCAGGCTGCACAACGCCGCGCCGCTCGCGCGCCCGAACGTGTGGCCCTACCGTCCGATCCCCGGCACGGTCATGTGGGATGAGGCCGTGGCGCTCGGCTACAAGGGCCCGTCCACCATCCCCGAGTGGGGGTCGATCGGCGAGTATCACCTCGAGGAGACCTGGCCGGGCAACATCCCGCCTCGGGTCGCCAAGGCGCGGATGATGTACCAGCACCACGCGACCCTCAGCTACGGCCTCGCCCGGGGCAAGGTCGGCTGGTGGGAGCGGCGTGCGCAGCGTCGCCTCGAGGATGGGAGCTACGCCAACGCCAGGCTGGAGGCGAAGGCCTTCGGTGCGTACAGCAAGCTCTCCCGTCGACTCTTCGGCGGCGTCGACACGGTGCGGAGCTGGGTCGACCCGGGTCATAAGACCGGGACGAGCGGCAACGACGCCTCGCGCGCCTCGGTGTCCATGACGGACGCGACGAAGGGCTGAGCCCCTGCGCTCCCTCAGCTCGGGGGCAAGAGGTGGTTGAGCATGACCGCCTGCAGGAGCGGGAGGCGGACGGGCTTCTCGAGGAAGCCGTTCATGCCTGAGTCGATCGCGTCCGCGCGGTCGTGCTCGAAGGCCCCGGCGGTGAAGGCGACGATGGGGAGGTCGCTCCATGCCACGTCGAGCTGGCGGATCCTCCGGGTCGCCTCCGTCCCGGCCATGATGGGCATCATGAGGTCCATCAGGACGAGGTCGTAGGACGATCTCGCGACCGCATCCACCGCAGCCTGGCCGTCGGCGACCACCTCGGCCTCGGCGCCGAGCTTCTCCACGAGCCGCCGCGCGATCACCTGGTTGATCTGGTTGTCCTCGACGATGAGGACTCGGGAGCCCCGGAACCTCCCTGGCTCGGCGGCTGGAATCGCGGGCGCGTCCTCAACGGGGTCAGGGAGAGCGCCTCCGTCCACGGGCTCCAGTACGAACGAGAAGGCGAAGGTGCTGCCTTCCGGGCCGCTGCTGACCAGCTCCAGCGCGCCCCCCATGGCGCGCGCGAGCTCACCGGAGATGGCGAGACCGAGGCCCGTGCCGCCGAACTCACGGGTCACGGAATCGTCGGCCTGGGTGAACGGGTCGAACAGCGAGGGTTGGGCCGCCTCGGCGATCCCGATGCCCGTGTCGGAGATCAATATCCGCGCTCCATCCTCTCCCAGAGGCTCCAGGGACAGCCGGATGCCTCCCTCGGCCGTGAACTTCACCGCGTTTCCGAGGAGGTTCGCGATGACCTGTCCGATCCTGCGCTCGTCTCCCGAGCGCGGGGCCTCGAACGCGTCACCGCAATCGACGTCGAACCGCAGGCCCTTGGCGAACGCCTTGGCGCGGAATTGGTTGGCGATGCGGTGGACGGTCTCGGGCAACGACATCGGGTTCAGCTTGAGCTCCGCGCCGCTCGCCTCCATCTTTGACAGGTCGAGGATGTCATTCACGAGGGCGAGGAGCGCCTGACCGCAGGAGTCCATGGTCACGATCTGCTCCTGCTGCTCGTCCGTGAGCTCGGTCGTCCGCAGCAGATCGATCATTGCTCCGAACCCGTTCAGGGGCGTTCGGATCTCGTGGCTCATCACCGCGAGGAAGCGCTCCTTGGCGCGGACCGCGGCGTGCGCGTCGTTCAGCGCAGCGCTGAGCTCCTTGCCCAGCTCTCGGGCGTCCTTGAGGGCCGTCTTGCTCGCTTGCATGGCCAGCAAGAGGTCGGGCGTAGCATCGCTCGGCGGGAAGTCCCCGAGAGTCAGCTTCTGGGCGGCCACCTCGCTCACGCTGTGAAGGACCGGCGACCCGAAGAAGGCGAGCTGGCCGGGCTCCTCCAGGGGGACGAGGCTGCCCTTGAGCTCGAAGTTGGTCGCGCGATGTCGCAGGACCACGGCGATCCTGGGGGAGGGCTCGATCTCGGCGAGGCTCTGGGCTCCGCGGGGACGGAGCACCTCGAAGGTCGCGTCGGCCTGCTCACCCACCTCGACCGCCTTCCGGCTGCGCAGGACCTCGCCAACCTGGACGATCCGCAGCTCGCGATCGAGGACGAGGCCGAAGGGGAACGAGGTGGCGAACCTCTCGCTGGAGAGCGAGACCGACGAGTCACCCATGATTCCTAGGCGCTCTCTCGGATCATGAACTGGCAGTGGCCGGGCACGCTGGAGTCGAGCAGTTCAATCTCGATCGAGGTGTCGAAGCGCTTGGCGAGGCCTTTGAGCAGCCCAATGACCATGGGCGCGAGGCCTTCCCGCTCGGAGTAGTAGTGGAGCACGCTGGAGCCGTCTTCCCGTGAGTCCCGCTTGAAACTCGGCGGCACCAGCCCTGGCATGGCGTGGCCGATGCGTTCGTGCATCGCGTCGAGGTTGTCGAGGAACTCGTTGAGGGAGCTGCCCATCATGGCGACGAGATCACCGTAGCCCTCCTCGATGGTGTAGATCGTCCAGTACTCACCGAAGGCCTCGAGGACCGTCTCCGCGGGGAGCTCAAGGGTCTCCGACGCGGCTCCGACGAGCTTGTAGGTGATGGAGTCGTCGTACAGTTCCATCGCCACGAAACCCCCGGGATCCACCTCTGCCCGGCTGCAGATGGTGACCCAGGCATCGTCTCCAAAGCGGCTGCGCACGAGGCCTTCAACGGCGCGATTGACTAGTCCGTACATGGGGCGTTGGATAAGGGGTGACGGGACGGAGCACTACATCAAACCTCGGAACCGCGTTCCCGTCCATATACAGGCGGAGGACAGCTTGGTGGGGCTGCGCGGAGTACGTCCGCGGTCCGGATCACCTCAGAGATCGACCTCGGTCGCCTCCTCGGCGCGCTCCATGATGAAGCGGAAGCGGGCGGAGGGGTCCTTGCCCATCAGGTCGCTCATGACCCGGTCCGTTTCGAGGCCGTCCGCGATCTCGACCCGCAGGAGGCGACGCTGCTTGGGGTCGAGCGTCGTCTCCCAGAGCGTGCGCGGCATCATCTCACCGAGCCCCTTGAAGCGGGTGATCGATGGGGCGGAGCGGCCACCGCCGTGCTCGGCGATGATCCGGTCGCGGTCCGCCTCGTCAGCGGCCCACCAGGTCTCCTTCGCGATGTCCACGCGATAGAGCGGGGGGACCGCGATGAACAAGCGCCCCGCGGAGATGAGCCCGGGCAGATGGCGGTAGAAGAACGTCAGCAGGAGCGTCGTGATGTGGTGGCCGTCAGAGTCAGCGTCCGCCAGGAGGATCACCCGCTGGTAGCGGAGCTTGGAGAGATCGAAGTTCGGTCCGATCCCGCAACCCAGCGCGGTCACCAGGTCGGCCAGTTCCTTGTTGTCGAGGACCTTCTTGAGCCCGGCGTCCTCCGTGTTCAGGACCTTGCCGCGCAGGGGCAGGATGGCCTGGAGGGTCCTGTTGCGACCCTGCTTGGCCGAGCCGCCGGCCGAGTCACCCTCGACGATGAACAGCTCGGAGTCGTCGCGGTTCTTGGTGGAGCAGTCCGAGAGCTTGCCGGGGAGCGTGAGGCGACTCGTGGCTGACTTGCGCGAGACGGAGGCTGAAGCCGCGCGGCTGGCAGCGCGGGCTCGACTGGCGGCGATCACGCGCGTGATGATCTGCTCCGCGGTTGAGCTGTTCGAGTTCAACCACTTCTCGAGCGCGGGCCGCAGGGCCCCGTCGACGAGGGCCTGGACCTCTGGGTTGTTCAGCCGATCCTTGGTCTGCCCCTGGAACTGGGGGTCCGCGATGAAGACCGAGAGGATGCCCAGGACCCCCTCGCGGATGTCCTCGTGAGTGATCTTCACCCCGCGCGGGGTGAGCTTGTGAGTCTCGATGTAGTTCCGGACCGCCTTGTTGAGCCCCGCGCGAAATCCGTTCTCGTGGCTACCACCCGCGCCGGTCGTGATGCCGTTGACGTAGCTGCGAACATGCTCGTCCGTGGAGTCCGTCCACTGGAACACCATCTCGACGCGGGCGTCCGGGGTCTCCTTGGCCAGGAAGAATGGCTCCTCATGGATGGGGGAGGCGGAGCGGGACTTGCTGACATCATCGAGGTAGTCGCGGATCCCGTTCTCGTGGCGGAAGACCGTACGCTTCCCGGCGACCTCGTCCACGAAGACCAGCTTCACGTTGGAGTGAAGGAACGCGGCGGTCTCGAGTCGCTGCTGGAGGGTCTCCGGGTTGAAGGTCGTCTTCGGGAAGATCTTCGGGTCGGGTGTGAACGTGATCGTCGTCCCCGAGCCGCGGACCTCCTTGCCCTTCGCCTTCAGGAGCTTCGTCGCGGCGACGCCGCGGGCGAAGTCCATCTTGTACTGTCCCCCGTCCCGCCGGACGACGGCCGTGAGCTTCTTGGAAAGGGCGTTGACCACAGACGCGCCGACGCCGTGGAGGCCCCCGGAGGTCTTGTAGTTTCCATCGCCGTCGTTCTGGAACTTGCCGCCGGCATGGAGCTCGGTGAGGACGAGCTCCAGGCCAGACTTACCCGTCTTCTTGTTGCGATCGACCGGGATGCCGCGCCCGTTGTCAGCGATGGTGACGGTGTCGCCCGACTTGTGGAGCGTGAGCGTGATCTCGCTGGCGTGGCCGTTCATGGCCTCGTCCACGGAGTTGTCCAGCACCTCCCAGACGAGGTGGTGGAGTCCCGCGCTGTTCACCCCGCCGATGTACATACCGGGGCGCTTGCGTACGGCCTCAAGCCCCTGGAGGACGGTCAGCTGGTCTGCTGTGTAAGCCTTGGCCATCGTGCTAGAGGGTCGGCGCGTTCACGGGGTCGTGGACGATCTGCTTGATGCGACCGTTCTTCTGGATCTCCGTCCCGACTCCGCCACGGGCGGTCGTGCGGTACTTGACCGTCGAGATGTTCTTCTGGGCGCCTCGGTTGGTCTCCACGGTGAGCAGGTCCCGGTCCCCACGGCTCGCCTTGAATCCGAGCAAGGCGTCGTCCTTGGCGACCTTGATGAGGCGAACGCCCTTGCCGGGGCCACCGAGGTAGTTGACCTCCTCCGCGGGGCAGACGATGGCTCGGCAGCGCTGGGTGACCGCGAGGATCGTCTCGCTGCCGTGGACCTTGAGGACGCCGATCACCGACTTACCAGCGCTCGGCCGGCCGAAGCGGCGACCCGAGCGCGTGGAGGGCTCCTGGAACTTGTCGAGGCCGAACCGGAGCGCGTATCCGTCGCTGGACGCCGCGAAGCCGTGGACCATGGGGCAGGTGTCGAGCTTCTTGGGGTCCTCGGCGATGCTGCCGCCGAGGGTCCGGGGGTCGAAGGAGATGACGGCGACGATGCGCTCCCCGTCCTTCAGCTTGAAGAGCTTCTGGATCGGCTCGCCAAAGCCGGTCGATGACGGGAGGTCGGCGAAGCGCGCCGTGTAGCAGGTCCCTGCTGACGAGAAGAAGCCCACGGTCGCCCGGGTCGAGCCCGCCACGCAGGCGAGGACGCTGTCGCCGTCGCGGATTCGCGACTTCGAGGGCTCCTTGATCTCCTTCTGTCGCTTGACCCAGCCGTCTCGGGTGACGAGGAGGTGGGTGTCCTCGGCGACGATGAAATCCTCCTCCGAGTACTCGACCTCCTCTGCGGGGGGCTCCACAACGGTGCGACGCTTGGCTTCCTTCGACTTGCCCAGCTCCTTTAGGACGTCCTTCAGCTCGTCGCGGACGATGCCCCAGCGGCCTGAGGCCGCTGGGTCGCTGTCGTCGTCACCGAGGAGCTCGCGGATCTCACCGGATCGGGTGCGCTTGGCCTCGAGCTCGTCGAGCACGAGGTTGATCTCCAGCTTGGCGAGGCGATAGAGCTTCAGCTCGAGGATCGCGTCGGTCTGCTCCTCGTCGAGCTGCTTGTACTTCTTGAGGATCTTCTTGGCCGCATCGGCCTTCCCGCTCGACGCCCGGATGATCCGGATGATGTCGTCGAGGGCATCGAAGACGAGCGCGAACCCCTCCAGGATGTGAATCCGCTTCTCGAGGCCCTGGAGCTCGTTCCGGAGTCTCCGCGTCACCACATCGAGCCGGAAGTGGAGGAAGTGCCAGAGCACCTCCTTGAGGCCCAGCCGCGAGGGCGCCCCGACCTCGGGGTTCTCGGTGGGGACCAGGCAGGTGAGGTTGTAGCTGTAGTTCACCTGCAGGTTGGTGTGCCGGTACAGGTACGCCAGCACCTTCTGCTCGTCCGCGTCTTTCTTGAGGTCCAGCTCGACCCGGATGTCCTCCGCGGAGAGGTCTCGGACGTCGACGATGAGCGCCATCTTGCGCTGCACCACGATCTGCCCGATCTGCTCCACGAGGTTCGCCTTGTTGACGCCGTAGGGCACGCTCGAGATCACCATCGTCTTGGTGCTGCGCGTCTTGAGCTTGCGGTCGATCGCGCAGGTACCCCGGATCTTGATCGACCCCGAGCCAGTCTTGTAGATCTCGCGGAGCTGCTCGCGCGACGCGATCACATGCCCGCCGGTGGGGAAGTCCGGGCCCTGCACCGCGTCGTTGGCGACCAGCTGGTAGTCCTTGACCTCTGGATCCGCCAGCAGCTTGAGGCACGCGGCGATCGTCTCCGCCATGTTGTGCGGCGGGATGTTGGTGGCCATCCCGACGGCGATCCCTGCGCCGCCGTTGACCAGCAGGTTCGGGTAGCGGGCGGGGAGCACCACCGGCTCCTCGTTCGTGCCGTCGTAGTTCGGCCGGAAGGGGACCGTGCCGTTGCGGATGTCATCCAGCAGCGGGAGTGCGGGCGGCGCGAGGCGGCACTCGGTGTACCGGTAAGCGGCGGCGGAGTCGCCGTCGATGGAGCCGAAGTTCCCGTGGCCGTCCACCAGGTTGTGCCGCATCTGCCACGGCTGGGCCATGCGGACCAGGGCGTCGTAGAGGGCGGAGTCCCCGTGGGGGTGAAAGTCCTTCAGCGCCGATCCCACGACGCCCGCGCACTTGCGCGGCTTGGCGTCCGGGAGCATGCGCTCCCTGAGCATGGTGTAGAGGATCCGCCGCTGGACCGGCTTGAGCCCGTCGCGCACGTCGGGGAGCGCTCGGCTGGTGATGACGGACAGCGAGTAGTTGAGGTAGCGCGCCTGGGCGGCCTCGTGGAGGGCGACCGCCTCCTCGCCATCGCCGGAGGCTCCGCCGGAGCCCGTCCCGCCGCCGGGACCGTCCGCGTCCTCGAAGAGGCCGGGGGCCGGCTTCTTCTTCGAACGCTTACTCGTGCTGGTCTTCTTCGTCGACTTCGACGTCTTGGTGCGCGCCACTGGAGGGTCCTCGATGCTCTCCCGCGCGCGCCCGGGGCGGCTCACACTGGGGATCCCGAGCACGATAGGGGCGCGGGGAGGGCCGTACAAGCCCGCGGCGGCCTCGCCCTACGCTTCCTTCCAGAGAGCGGCGTCGATCACCGAGGCTGCGTGCAGCAGGAAGCCGACGATACCGGGGAGGATCAGGAACCAGAGGAAGTAGCCGACCGAGACCCCGAGGAAGAGAAAGGCGGCCGAAAAGAGCCGTCCCTGGACGAGCTGGCCCAGCCCTGGAACGAAGAACGACGCGAGCGCTGCCAGCACGTTGCCCGTCGAGCCGCGTCCCACGGGGCTGGGGTGCTGGATGCGGACGATGTCCTCGTTCGGGAGGCCCTGGGCCTGGGCTTCGTCGCGGTAGATGCGTAGGGAGACCATGGGCACCCTTCTTGGGGAGGCCTCGGACTCGATTTCACGGCTGCCGGACATCACGCACCGAGCACCCTCAGGAAGAGCCACCCCAGGAGGAAGATCGTGGGCCCCGTCGAGATGCAGCCCGCCTTGAGGTGGCGCTGCTGGAGCGATCCCGCGCACTTCGTGCAGACCCGGGGCGGAGGTTGAGAGAGCGGCTCCCCGCAGTGGGGGCACTCCCTTGCGTCGAGGAGGCGGGGCATACGTGGAGATTAATGGCCGTCGCTGTCGAGGTGGATCGGGTCAGGGAGGATGTTGGCGGGGCACACGCCTGCCAGGGCGGCACGCCGCTGGAATTCGGCGAGGCTGGGCGCCATGGCCGCTCCAGGGTCGTAGCTGCACTCCTCGGACAGGTACTCGAAGCACTTGCCCTCGGGGAGCTGCCACTCCTCCGCAGCCCGTGCAGCGAGCGCCTTGATGGAGGCGCGGCCGGCCTCGCGGGCGCGGGCGAAGGCGCCCAAGTGGGGCTCGATGTCGGCGTCGCTGCGGACGATCCAAGCCGCGAAGATGAACGGCAGACCTGTCCGCCTGCGCCACTCCTCGCTGGGGTTCCAGGCAGGAGCGTCGATGGTCAGCGTCTCGCGCAGGGCCGGGTCACCGATACGGAGCCACGCGTCGGTGTCGGTCCGCTCCCGCGGGTCCTCGCCAAGGGGGACCTCCTCGTAGCTCGGAGGGCCCCCCTTGCGGTCCTGGAGGAGCGTCCTGGTCAGGGCAGCGGCTGCGCGACTGGAGGGGTCCATGGCAATGGAGCGCACCTCCTGGATCGGCCTCCGGAGGAACACCTGCACGCTCCCCACGTAGCTCTCTCCGGCCACGGCGATGCCGTCGATGTAGCGGTAGCCGGCAGTCCGGAAGAGCTCGATGGACGAGACCATGGCGACGTCGATCTCGCCCGCCCGGAGCTGTTCAATAAGCCGGGCGGGGACCGCATGGTGGAGCTGGATCCCGGGCTCGTCCCCGAGGCCGTGGTCCAGGGGGCGCCCGACCAGGTAGGGCACGGATCCCACGCGGAGCGCCTTGGTCTTTGTGGCTGACATGGCTGCAGAAGTCTATCGGTCGAGGCGTCTCTCGATTCCCTCGGAAGGTCGCAACGGGGCGCAGATTCGCGCGTCCTGCTCACGAACCCGCGGCGGCGGGCCGCTGCTGCCGTTGGCGCAACTGACCCAGGACGCCAGACCATATGAACGAGACGATCTCCGGCCTGAGGGCCCATCGCACCGAAGCCCCACCCCTCGCGGACCGCCGCGGTCGGAGGCGGGGCGGCAACCCGCGCGCCTTGCGCCGCGCGCTCGGGCGCCTCGCGGTCTGCGCGGCGCTCGGTGCGGTCCCTGCGGCTGCGACAGGGGTTGGGACAGGGGCTCTGACGGGGGCTCTGACAGGGCCTCTGACGGGGCCTCTGACGGGGGTCCTGACGGAGGCCGCTGGTCCGCAGCCGGGCTCGACCGCCTCCGGCGAGGTTGCTGGTTCGGGGTCGACCTCCATCCTGGAGGGCTGGGTCCAGGCGCCAGCGGAGCTTGTGAGGTCGGCGGTGGGTGGGCGCCCTCCCGGCTTCGGGGCGGCCGTTGCCCTGGTCCCTTCCTGGGGTGGACGGGCGGGGCTCCTCGCCGGTGCTCCAGCAGGGCTCTCGGAGGGCGCCGGAGGCCTGGTCCTCGGTGCCGCGCGCATCGGGAGGCCGGCTTCCTGGGTGACCGGCGGCGCGGGCTCCTGGTGGAGCGGGCCTTCCAACCTCCAGGGAACACCCGGCGCTCCGGTCCGGATGGCATCCGACGACCAACACGGACGTGCCATCGCCGCTGCTCCGGCATGGGCAGCCCTTGGCGCACCATCCGCATCGTCGGCAGTGGCCCTCGCTGGAGCCGCCGCGCCACCGCGACAGGTCGGCGCCGTGACGGTCCTTCACCTTGGCTCCGATGGAGGCCCGGGACGACTCGCCCAATGGCTCCACCCGCCGCCGGGTGAGGTGGCCGGCGGCTTCGGCTCCGCCCTCGCCTTTCTCGTTCAGGACGGCGTCACCCGGGCCCTCGCCGTGGGCTCGCCCTTCGCTGACGACCTCCCCTCGGGGCTCCCGATGGTCGGCGCTGTGCACCTGTTCGAACCGGTTCCCCAGGCGGGAGGAGCCGTCTGGTCCGGCTGGAGACACGTCCGGACGGTGCACCCACCCTCGCCTCGGGTCGGGATGTCCTTCGGTGCCTCCCTCGCATGGGTGGCCGGTGAGCTGGCCATCGGTGCCCCGGGGGACAGCAGCCTCGCGCCCGGCGCTGGGTGCGTGCATGGCGTGTCGCGCGGGGGGGGGATCCGGTGGTCGATGCGGTCTGGCGAGCCCGGGGCCCGGTTCGGCACCACGCTCTGCCCGCTGGGGGAGGCCTGGAGCACAGGGGAGCCGGGGCTCGCAATTGGCGCTCCCGGGCGCGGGGTCGTGCATGTCTACGACCTCGTCGCCGGTACTCCCCACAGGGTCGCCGACCTTCTTGGACGCCCCGGGGCGGGCTTCGGCCTCGCGCTGGCCGCGGCCGGGAGACATCTGCTCGTGGGGGCCCCCTTCGCCGGGTATCGCGGTGTTCCCCTCGCCGGGGCGGTGCATCGATTCGTCGTCGGTCCGAGCAGGCTTGCGGTGGAGACGTTCGGGGCGCCTGCGCCGACGATTGGCGGGGAATTCGGGGCTTCCACCGCCGCCCTCAGGGGCGCAGACGGTGTGGTGCGACTCGCCGTGGGCGAGCCTGGGAGCCATGACGGGTGCACCGCCTCGGACGCGTCCTGTCGTCCGGGGCGGGTCGGGGTCTTCGTCCTGCCCTGAGGCGCGTGGGGGGGCGGCCGCCGGCTCGGTCAGCGTTCGGCGCGCCGGACGACCAGGAGGGTCAGGTCGTCCGCCTTGCCCAGCCTGGGGGAGCGAGAACGGGAGGCCAAGGAGCGGTGCATCCGTTCCAGGCACAGGTCCACGAGGTGCGACGTTCCCCGCAGGAGAGGGCCCATCCGAAGGCACTCGATGATCTCGTTCTCCCGCGCGTTGTCTGTCAGGCCGTCCGTCGCGATCACGATGGTGTCCTCATCCTCCACGGTGAGCCGGGGTCCCAGGTGCACCGACATGGAGGCGACCCCGAGCCCGTTCGAGACGAGGTGCCGCTCGGGGTGGATCAACGCCTGATCCTCGCTCAAGGAGCCCCGTTGGACGGCACGGCCGACCGGGGAGTGCGCCGGGGTTCGGTGCTTGCAGGTCCCGCCCTTGGAGAGAACCACCACCTCGGCGTCCCCCGCGTGGAGCGTCCGGAGTCCGCCGTCCTCGAGGACGGCGCCGGCGATCGTGGCGCCGCCGCCGGGGCAGTGCTCGAGGACCTCGGCGTGGGCCTGCCTGATGGCGCGGACCGCCCGTCCCGTGAGCGTCTCGACATGGGGGGGGCCGTCCCCTGGGTGGCCTGCGAGCGTGTGGGAGAGGGCCCTCGCAGCACGGCTGGCAGCCTCCTCACCCTGCGCCATTCCGCCCATCCCGTCGATGGCGAAGCCGACCAGGCTCTCGTCTGTGGGAGCCGCCACGAAGGCCGCGTCCTCGCCGCCCCTCCGGGCGGGGGACGGGACACAGATCCATGCCACGTCGAAGGACCCGATCTTCGCGGACCGCGGTGAGCCCTGCTCGCCATGGGCCGCGGGGAGGATCATCGAGGAGGGACTCATCTGGGCTGGGCCTTGGGCCGATCCTGCGGGCGCCGATGGGTAGGGGACGGAGCGGCAGCGCGGGGAGGCGAGCTCCAGCTGCACCAGGGAGCCCCGGGGCGTCAGCGCTCGATCAGTACCGCGGACACATTCATGACGCGCCCGGAGCGCCAGATTCGAATGGTCGTCTCCTCGTCCGGTGTCGCCTCGATGAGCGCGTTGGTGAAGCTCTGGGAGTTGGTGAGCTTCCTCGATCCGATACTGAGGAGGACGTCGCCTTCGCGGAGCTTTGCCGTGGCTGCAGGAGTGTCCGGGTACACGGACCGGACCTTCACGTTGCTCTCGCCGGTGTATCCGGCCTCGCGGTCGGCTCGAAGAGATCGCGATACCTCCCACCGCGAAAACGTCCCGACTCCGAGGTAGGCCCGCCGCACCCGACCGTGGGCCTCGATCTCATCGGCGACCTTGCGGACCATGGACGCCGGGATCGCGAAGGCGAGACCTTCGTCGCCGTTGGACGCAAGTCCGACGGCGACCGTGATCCCCACCGCGCGGCCCTCCACGTCCACCAGGGGACCGCCGCTATTGCCGGGATTGATGGCCGCGTCGGTCTGGATGTAGTTCTCGTACTCCGCGATGTCGAGGTTGTTGCGGCCGTGGCCGTTCACGACCCCCAAGGTGACGGTGTGCCCGAGGCTGAGCGGATTCCCGACCGCGAGGACGAGCTCTCCCACGGGCGGGAGTTGGGTGCGCAGGGCCATCGGCTCGAACTCCCGGTCGGCAGTGACGCGCAGGAGGGCGAGGTCGGTGGACTCGTCGGAGCCGAGGAGCTCGGCGTCACAGCGCTCCCCGCTGGTGAACACCACCCGGAAGGCCGTGGCGCCCGCGATCACGTGGTGGTTGGTCACGACCAGCCCCGACTCGTCGATGACCACGCCGGACCCGTCGAGAATCTTCCTCAGCCGCCCGCGGCTTCTGCGGAAGGACTCCACCTGGACCACCGAGCGGGCGGCGTCTGCGCTCGCCGTCTGAAGCGCCTCGGACACCTGGGCAGCCGCCTTGCGGGGGTCCAGTTGGGCGGGTGCATACCTCTGACCCAGCCCGAACGAGGCTGCCAGCAGGCCAGCCGCGGCCGATGCGAGGCCGAGGGAGCCTAGGTTGGGGCGCCGGGGGGTGTTGGTCATGGGGTCTCGGGGCGGCACAGGGCCGGATGGGCCTTACGTACCTCTTATAGCGTGGCCCAGGCTATTGGATGCGGCGCTGCATTCCTGGCTCCAATCGCTTACGCTCAACGTACGCCAACATCCGGCGGCTCGTCCGTACGGCTAAGGGTGTTCCCCAGCGGACAGCTGGAGCGTCCCGATGGGGGAAGTGCTCCGGCCGTAGACCGATGCCACGGTCCGCTCCCTTCCCCAACAGTCAGCACCTCAACCACTTCGATAGACCTCAGTCCGCGGCGCGTCTCGCCCGGGAGTCTCATCGGTGAATCATCGACCCCTCATGAAGTTCCTCATCAACAGCCTCTCCGCGTTCGCGCTGCTGGTCGCTTTCAGTTTTGCCCCTGCCCAGGCACAGGAGTGCCCTGCGGCCACCGCCAAGGCTACTCAGGCCTCCACCAAGGAAGGCACATGCTGCGCGGCGACGTCGCGCGCCGCCGTGGTCGCCGCGAAGCCCGCGAAGACCGAGTGCTGCTCTGCTGACAAGAAGGCCGCGACGGTCGCTGCGAAGCCGGCGAAGGGCGAGTGCTGCCAGAGCGCGAAGGCCCAGCAGGCCGCCGCCAAGTCCGAGTGCTGCTCCTCCACGAAGGAGAAGGCGGCCACGGTCGCGGTGAAGAAGAGCGACTGCGGTTCGGCCTGCCCGACGACCAAGGCCGCCGTTGTGGCCGCGAAGCCCGCGAAGAGCGAGTGCTGCTCGGCCACGAAGGCGAAAGCCGCGACGGTCGCTGCGAAGCCGGCGAAGGGCGAGTGCTGCCAGGGCGCGAAGGCCCAGCAGGCCGCCGCCAAGACCGAGTGCTGCTCCTCCACGAAGGAGAAGGCCGCGACGGTCGCCGCGAAGCCCGCGAAGAGCGAGTGCTGCTCGGCCACGAAAGAGAAGGCCGCGACGGTCGCCAACAAGACCAAGGCCTGCTGCGAGTCCACGAAGGCCGCGGCGAAGAAGGACTGAGTCCAGCAGATCCGGGGGCGCTCGCTCCTGGCACCGCGGCGAGGGCCGGCTTCCCGATTGGGGGGCCGGCCCTCGCCCGTTCTTATTCCGGATGGCCTCTGCGGGACCACCCGGGCGGCGCCGGGCTATGCTCTCCCGCGCCATGATCGCCCTCTCCAACGTCTCCAAGCACTTTGGTCGTCAGGCGCTCCTCACGAGTGCCTCCTGCCAGCTCGATCCCGGCGACAAGGTTGGCCTTGTCGGCCCCAACGGGTCGGGGAAGTCGACGATGTTCCGGCTCATCGTTGGCGAGGAGCAGCCGGATGCGGGCGAGGTCACGGTCCCCCGGCACCTGTCCGTCGGATACTTCCGTCAGGACGCGGCCGAGGCGACGGACCGGACGGTGCTGGACGAGGCCATCACCGGTAGCGGCCGGCTAGGCGCCTTGCACGCCGAGGTGGGGGCCCTCGAGGAGGCCATGGCCGACCCTGAGCAGGCGGAGCGAATGGACGAGATCCTCGAGCGGTTCGGCGAGATCCAGGGCGAATATGCCCAGCTTGGTGGGTACGAGCTGGAATCCACGGCGCACGAGGTCCTCAACGGCCTTGGGTTCCGCCCCGAGCAGATCGCGGGCCCCTTCGCGGCGCTGTCCGGGGGGTGGCGAATGCGTGTCTCCATCGCGCAGGTCCTGATCGGCAAGCCGGATGTCCTGCTGCTCGATGAGCCCACGAACCACCTGGACATCGAGTCGATCCTGTGGCTCGAGAAGTTCCTCCAGGCCTCCGACGCGACGCTCCTGATGACCTGCCACGACCGGGACTTCATGAACCGAGTGGTTGGGCGAATCGTGGAGATCGATGCGGGCGAGCTCGTGCAGTACTCGGGCAACTACGACTTCTATGACCGAGAGCGGCTCGTGCGAGCGCAGCAGCAGGACGCGGCCTTCAGCCGGCAGCAGGCCATGCTGAAGAAGGAAGAGCGCTTCATCGAGCGCTTCGACAAGCACGCGGCGAAGGCCGCCCAGGTCCAGTCGCGGGTCAAGAAGCTCGAGAAGATCGAGAAGCTCGAGCCGCCGAAGAAGCGGGTGCTGGTCCCCTTCCGCGTCGGGACGCCGCCGCGCTCGGGCAACGACGTGGCGACCCTCACCGGCGTGCACAAGAGCTACGGCGACCACACCGTGTACGACGGCCTCGACCTCGAAGTGAAGCGCGGGGAGCGCTGGTGCGTGATGGGGGCGAACGGCGCGGGCAAGTCCACCCTGCTCAAGCTCCTGGCGCGGGTCATCGAGGCGGACTCGGGGGCCGTGCGCCTCGGGGCGTCCCTGAAGATGGGCTACTTCGCCCAGTCCGCGCTCGAGGTGCTGGACCCCGCCCTGACGGTCTGGGAGCAGATCGACGGCGCCTTCCCGACGGCCACCACGCCCTCCAAGCGCAATCTGCTGGGGTGCTTCGACTTCCCCGGGGATGAGATCGAGAAGCCTATTCGGGTGCTCTCGGGTGGCGAGCGCTCGCGGCTCGTGCTGGCGCAGATGCTCTTCGACCCGCCCAACTTCCTCGTGCTGGACGAGCCCACGAACCACCTCGACCTCGCCACCAAGGAGATGCTGGTGGAGACCCTCTCCAAGTTCGAGGGCACGATGATCTTCGTCAGCCACGACCGGACGTTCCTGCGCGGGCTGGCCAACCGGGTGCTCGACCTCTCGAACGGGGACGCGCGGGTGTACCCGGGCGACTACGCGGAGTGGGTGGAGCGCACGGGGCAGGAGGCCCCCGGCGTCCACGCCTGAGCCCCCGATGCGGCGCCTCTGCCGCGGGTACCATGCTCCCCGTGCAACCCTCCGTCTTCGAAGCCCCGGATCTCGCTGACTACTCTCTGCTGGATAGCGGCGAGGGGGAGAAGCTGGAGCGGTTCGGCCCGGTGGTCCTCCGCCGCCCCGACCCCCAGGCGCTCTGGGGTCGGCGTCGAGGCGAAGACGTCTGGTCGACAGCGGACCTGACCTTCGTCCGGGAGTCCGATCGAGGCGGTCGCTGGGAGGCGCGCCGCGGGGCGCCGGCGGAGGCGCGGGGGCAACAGCCCCAGTGGGAGGTCGCCCACGGCGGCGCCCGCCTCCTCATCCGCCCGACGCCCTTCAAGCACGTGGGCCTCTTCCCGGAGCAGGCCGCGAATTGGTCCGCGGTCGAGCGCCTCGGTGGCGAGCTTGAGGGCGAGGCACCCAGGCTCCTCAATCTGTTCGGGTACTCCGGTGCCGCGAGCGTCCTGGCGGCGAAGGCCGGGTGGGAGGTGACCCACGTGGACGCGTCCAAGGCCTCCATCACCTGGGCGGTCGACAACGCCGAGGCCAGCGGCTTGGGGCGTAGCGGCATGCGCGTGGTCTGCGAGGACGCCCTGCGCTTCGCCCGACGCGAGGTCCGAAGGGGCTCCACCTATGACGCGATCCTGATGGATCCGCCGCACTACGGTCGCGGTCCCAAGGGGGAGGTCTGGCGTCTGGAGGAGCACCTCGCCGAGCTCGTGGACCTGGCCGGCCAGCTGGCGAACCCCGTCGCGATGGTGGTGCTCAGCACCTACGCGGTCGGTTATTCCCCGCTGGCCTTCATCAATCTGTTCGGGGACCTGGACGGCGGGTCTGTCGAGGCCGGAGAGCTGGCGATCCCCGAGGCTCCCGGCGAGGAGCCGGGGGGCACGGCCCGGCGCTGGCTCCCCGCCGGCTTCTGCGCACGGTGGGCCCGAGGTTGTGCCCACGACGTGGCGAACCCCAAGGGAGCGTGATGGACCTCGATGTCCTGCACTGCTGCAACCACGTGCTCGGCGTGGCCAAGCCCGCGGGGCTCCCGGTGGTCCCTGACGAGAGCGGGGACCTGAGCCTCCTCGAAACCGCGAAGGCCTACCTCAAGCGAGAGTTCAACAAGCCCGGGGAGGTCTTCCTCGGCGTGGTCCATCGCCTCGACCGACCGGTCAGCGGCGTTGTGTGCTTCGGGCGGACGAGCAAGGGGGCGGCGCGACTCTCCGAGAGCTTCCGCGGAGGAGCCGCGGAGAAGACCTACGTGGCGGTCACTTCCCGCCCGCTCCGGGAGTCCGAGGGGGTCATCGAACACTGGCTCCTCAAGGACACGAGCCGCAACAGCGTGCGAGTCGTGGAACCTGATACGCCGGGAGCTAAGCGGGCAGAGACCCGCTTCCAGCGGCTGGAGAGTCGGGGCGACGAGAGCCTCGTCCGACTGTCCCCGATCACGGGCCGCTCCCATCAACTCAGGGTGGCCATGGCGTCCCTCGGGGCCCCGCTGAAGGGGGATCTGCGTTACGGGGCCACCTCGCCGCTGCCGGACCGCAGTGTGGCCTTGCACGCCCTGTCCCTGGAGGTCCCGCACCCCACACGTCCCGAGCCCGTGGCGCTCCGCGCCGCGCTCCCGCCCCAGGAGGTCTGGCGCGGGTGGCGTGAGCTCTGACTAGCGGCCCGCGAGCTCGACGGTCTGGGTCACGACCTGCTTGAGCATGGCCTGGGAGCGCTCGTCCTTGAGCGTCCCGTCCTCCTGGAAGGCCTCGTGGGCTCGACCGAGCCCGAACTGGGCGGGGACCACGTGGACGCCGATGTTGGAGAGGAGCAGGCGTAGCTGGGGGAGCATGCGGATGCCGCCGAGGGCCCCGGGGGAGGCGGAGAGGAGCCCGCACGCCTTGCCGGAGAAGGCGGCCAACATGGCCTCCCCCGCGGCCGGGCGGGTGGCCCAGTCAATCACGTTCTTCACCAGGGCGGGATACGACGAGTTGTACTCGGGCGAGGCGATCAGGATGCCGTCCGCGGCCTTGAGGCGCTCCTTGAAGGCGGTGGCGCTCTCCGGCGTACCGCGGGCCTCGAGGTCCTCGTCGAAGAGCGGCATGGGCAGCGCCGCGAGGTCCACCACGTCCACCCTCGCGCCCGCCTCCTCGGCGAGGGCGACCGCAGCGGAGAGGAGCCGACGGTTGAGCGAGTGGGGACGGCACGAGCCGGCGAAGGCGACGATGAGCGGCGAGGACATGGTGGTGGGTGGGAGAGGGGCAGGGAAACTCAGTCTTTGGAGGTCCTGGGGCGCCGCGCCCGGTCCGGCGGCGTCCAAGGCGGCATCCGATCCAGCACGGCCTGTAGGCGTTGCCGCGAGCCACCTCCATCACCCTCCACAGGATTCTGGCCGAGGGGGTCACGCTCGACGTGGATCAGCCGGCCGTCGTGGTGGAGTCGGTACGTCCGGTCCTGGGCGAAGCGGCCGGGCTTCCCCGGGACGTTCCAGCGCGGGTCGTAGTGACAGAAGATCCACTCTCGCGGCTCGTGGGGCTGTCCCAGGAGGCGAGGGAGGAAGCTCACCCCGTCGATCTCCGGCGTCTCGGGCAGGGTGATGCCTGCAGCCTCGCAGAGGGTCGGGAGAAAGTCGGTGAAGTCCACGAGGTCCCTGTTGGCTGCCGGTGCGGCGCGCCCTGGCCACCAGGCGATCATCGGCACGTGGGTCCCGTGGGTGTTCATGCGTGACTTGCCGCCCACGATGTCGACACCTTCCCAGTCCACGCCCTCCCATCGGCTCGTGATCCGACGGTCTGTACCGTTGTCGCCGACGAAGATCACGAGCGTCTCCCTCTGACGTTCCTCGCCCGCGGCGGCATCGAGGATCCGCCCCACGAGGGAGTCCATGTGGTGCACCATGGCGGCGAACCGGTCCTGCTCGCCCTCGACGGACTCGTCGACCCCGGGGGGCCGAACGAACGGCGAGTGGGGCAGAACCATGGGGTAGTAGAGGAGGAGCGGGGCCTCTCGCTCCTGCTCGAGCAGGCCGACGGCGCGATCGCAGAGCACGTCGGGGCCGAACGCGCCGGCGTGCACCCGGACCTGGCCGCCGCTGTCGAGCTGGGGGTCCGCATAGCGGGAGCCCGGGGGCAGGTTGGTGTTCCACAGGCACCACTCATCGAAGCCGAGCTGCGCGGGCCGCTGGGGGTCGACGTCCCCGTACGTCAGCTGCCACTTGCCCACGATCGCGGTGTCGTACTCCGCGTCCTGGAAGTGCCTCGCGAAGGTGACCTCGTCCGGATTCAGGTAGCCGAAGCGGACGTAGTTGCGGAAGGAGTAGCGCCCGGTCATGAGCTGGACCCGGGACGGCGTGCACAGGGGCGTGCTGTGGCAGCGGGTGAAGCGCACGCCCTCCGCCGCCATCCGGTCCAGGCGAGGGGTCTGGTAGGACTCGCCGCCGTTGACGCCCAGGCACTCGTAGCCCAGATCGTCCGCCAGGATGAGGACGATGTTGGGGCGCAGGTCCGGGCCAGGGGGGCCCTGGGACGCTGCCTGGGCGGCCCCCACGAGGGCCGTGGCGAGCGCGGTGAGGAGGACGACGAGCGGCTGCCGCCAGGCCTTCAGCGCCGTCATCGGCCCATCGACTCCAGGTTGTCGCCGACGGGACGGAAGAAGATCCGGCCCCGCTCGATCTCGCTCTCGGAGATCCGCTTGAACTCGCCGGCGAGCGGATAGAGCGGCCCACCCTCGAGGACACGCATGGCGGCCTCGGCGGTCCTCCGGGACCCGTCCTCGAGGTCCGACTCGAGCACCCCCTGCACGAGGCTGGCCTGGTCCCGCGCCCGGCCCAGCGCGAGGGCCAGCACGGCGGCGTCCCGCTCCTCTGCGAGCGGTCCTCCGAGGGCCTCCTGCAGCGCCTCCAGGGCGTCCCCGTTGGGGAGGGTGAATCCGAGCCCGATCAGGGCGCTGCGCCGGACGAGCGGGTTGTCGTCCTTGGCCGCCGCCTTGATGACGGTGCGGATGCTGCCCTTGTCGGTCCGGCCGCAGGCGGCCAGGGCGCGGATCCACTCGGCTCGCGCGCCCTCGTCCTTCTCGGACTTCCAGCCCTTCTTGGCGATGGAGAGCCCGTCGCGGCTGCCGATCTGTTCCAGAGCCACCGCGGTGCGCGTTCGCCTAGACGCGCTCGGGCTGCGAGCGGTCTCGGCCAGCACCTCGATGAAGTTGGCGGGGGAGATCGTGCCAAGCAGCTCGACCGTGCCGTCCACGATCGCGCCGCCGCCGCCGAAGCCGCCCCCGAGGTCCCACCCGCCGATCTGCTTCGCGAGGAAGTCCGACGCCGCAGGCTCGGCGGTGAACATGATCTGGATCACGTCTCCACGGTCGCCCATTCCGATGAAGCGCTTGCTGAGCGCGCTGAGCTTCTCGTCCAGCTCCGTCTGCTTCAGCCCGCGCCCGAGCTCGTCCTCATCGATGACCCGGAAGGTCTCTCCCACGAGCAGGCGCCGGGGCGGGTGCGCGCCCTCGGGCAACTCCGGTCGGTCCTCGACACCGGCCCGCCGGAGCGCCTCGTCGGTGCACCAGGCGAGCTCCTCGGCCGAGATCTCCCAGGGGCAGGAGAGGAGCAGCGTCCCATCGGGCCCGACCCAAAGGTGGTGGGGGAGCGCGACCACGCCGCTCGTGTTGGGGGTCACCCACCGCTCCAGCACCGTGGCCAGGTTGTTGCGGTGATTCCGCGGCTCGACGCCCTTCATCTTCGGAAGCCTCTTGGCCTCGTCCTCACCGAACGACCACGCGGGCACGTTGATCGTCGCGGCCGCGGCCTTGGACACGACCTTGTCCGCGTAGACCTCCTGGACATGGAGTTCGGTCCGGCCCTCCTCGGCCTCTCCAAGGGCGACCATCACGACCCGCTGCTCCTTGCTGGCGAGCTCGAGGGCGCCCTCGACCTCGGCGGTCCACTCGATCTTGGAGCCCATCGAGGATGGGGCGAGCGGCGGTAAGGGTGCGTGGTGTCCCGGGAAGAGGAGGAGAGCGGCGACGAGCATGGCGGGGTGGGCGAGTGAGGGGAGCCTCCAGCCTAGGGGACCGAGGCCTCTCCACCGCCATTCGTGCTCGAGCCTGAACAGAGGCCCAACAGTCGCCCCCTGGCGAGGCGCTGCTGGACCCAACAAGCGGGTCCAGGGCGACGCGGAGTACCGCGGGCACAGGGAGGGTTGAGGGCAATCCCTCGCGGACGGGCGAGCGGTCCCCGGGTCGAAGTACTTCTAGCTTGGGTGCGCGGTGGATACGATCGCCGCCATGCCGCGGATTCTCGGACTCTGTTCCGGCGACCCCACGAGTCGCCGCAGCTTCTCAGGGTCGGCCCGGCAGCTCTTCCTCGCCCTCGACGGGCTCGGGTCCCTCGCGGGAGCCGTGGACGTCGACCTCCCGCGACTGGCGAGCCTCGCTACCCGCGCGCTGGAGCTCGCCCGCTCCCGACGGGCGCCTGCGCACCGTCTCCGCGCCCGCTGGTCGCCCCTCGCCGTCGAGCTGCGATCCGGTCGGGCGCAGAGGAGTCTCGCCCGCTCCGACGCCGATGCCGCGCTCATGTACGGGACGGACTTCTTCCCGGCGGAGCGCGGGGCTCGGGCGGCGCTCCCCGTGGGGGCGGCGCTCGACGCGACCTTCGCCCAGATCGCCCGCGCGGGGGAGCACGACTTCGGGCAACTCACGCCCCTCGAGGTCGAGGCGTGCGTGGCCCAGCAGCGGGACATCCTCGAGCGTTGTACGGTGCTCTTCCCGCGAACCCGGTGGTGCGCGGCGTCCCTCGAGGAGGATTACGGGATCCCGCACGACCGACTCGTGATCACAGGGGCAGGGACGAACTTCGATCTGGATCCGCCGGAGCGGACGCCCCACGACGGCCGCACCGTCCTCTTCGTCGGGCGGGACTGGCAGCGGAAGAACGGTCCCCTGGTCCTCGACGCGTTCCGGATCGCGCGGAAGGCGCGACCGGACCTTCGCCTCCAGGTGATCGGGCCCGCGGGAATGGCCGTGGACGAACCCGGGATCGAATGGGTTGGCGCGCTCGACGGGGAGCGACGGGACGAGCTCCAGCGGCGTTACCTCGACGCCTCGCTCTTCCTCTGCCCGTCGCGCTTCGAGCCCTTTGGCATCGCGATCCTCGAGGCCATGTCGGCCGGGTGCCCTGCGGTGGCCCTCGACCGTGGCGCGGCCCGGGAGATCATCGAGGACGGTGTCACGGGCTCGCTGCTCCAGGACGACGAACCGTCGTCGCTCGCAGAGGTGATCCTGAACTGGACCTCGGACCTGGATCGGCTCGCGGTGGCCGGAGCGCAGGCCAAGGCCGCGGTCGAGGAGCGCTGGGGGTGGGATCGGGCCGCTCGCCGCGTCGAGGAGGGGCTCCTCTCGGGCGGGACCGGGCCGGTGCTCATGCCCCGCGGGACCCGGGCCCTTCGCGGGTCAGCTCCGGTGGAGCCGCTCACTCCAGCAGCGCGCTTGCACTGATCGAGGGGCTGCGGAGCGGCCCCTGAAAGAAACTCGGCGGGGGTGTAATAGCGAGGGCGTCGCTCGGAATCCCTGGTGCCGTTCGCGTTCCTTCCCGCCCAACCCCGCCATGCGCCCCTCTTCGTCCCTCGCCGTTCTGTCCGTCCTGCTCCTCTGCGCCGGCTGTGGCTCCGTCCCCGAGGTCGAGCCCGTCGCGAACGGCGCATTCACCCTGGTGGACGGCGGAGAGGGCGCCGGGTTCGAGCGGTATCGACTCTCCGTGCCCGAGGCCCTGGATCTCGACCGAGCGCAGGTCATCCGGCGTGAGCTGGAGTGGTGCCCCGGCGCCGAGATGGTGGGTTACCTGGACCTCGACCTCCCGCTGCCTTCCGGCGATGAGCTGATCGAGAAGCAGGCCGAACCCTGGTCAGCCACCACCTTCCAGCTCCGGCTCGAGGACGCGAACGGGGACGTGATCTTCATGGAGAGCGCGCCCCTGGGGGAGTGGGTCTGGTCGGGAGCTGTCGGCGGTCGGACGACCTCGCTCTACACCCAGAAGACGTGCTTCGAGCCCACGGGGGAAGGCCCGTTCACCCTGGTGGCAGAGGTGATCCCAGCGGCCGAGGGCGCGCCCTCAGGCGTGCTCGGGCTCCGGGGAGGGGGCTGGAAGTTGGTAGGAGAGCCGATGCCCGTGTCAGCGCTCCTTCGCTAGGGGGGCAGCGCCGGGGCCTCCGCTCCCCTGAGGCGGTGAAGTCCGCCACCGCGTGTGGGTAGACTCCAACCATGATCCTCGAGAGTCTCCTCCTCGCCGCGGCGAGCCTTCAGGTCACCCAGGGCGAGGTCGTCGCGATCGGTCAGGACCGCCAGCTCTTCGTGGACCGGCACCTGGTCGAATCCACCGAGGGCTGCGAGCTCAGGCTCGCGGCGCCAAGGGACGAGGGCCCGGTGTTCGAGTTCGACGCGCCGTGGGAAGGACGCTTCTGCGCCTACTCGACGGTGATCGCCCACGAGGGCGGCTTCCTCCTCTACTACCGCGGGCTCGGGGAGTCGGGGGCCGACGGTTCGGACCTCGAGCGGACATGCGTCGCGGTGAGTGACGACGGCGTCAAGTGGCGCCGGCCGTCGCTCGACCTCTTCGAGGTGGACGGGAATCGGGACAACAACGTCGTGCTCGCCGGGGACCCGCCGTTCTCCCACAACTTCAGCCCGTTCCTGGACACCCGGACCGGTGTCCCTGCGGGGGAGCGCTTCAAGGCGCTCAGCGGCGTCGAGGCCTCGGGCCTCGTGGGGTGGAGTTCGGGGGACGGGGTCCGGTGGGAGCGCGTGCGGCAGGCGCCGCTCATGACGGACGGGATGTTCGACTCCCAGAACGTGGCGTTCTGGTCGGAGGCGGAGGGCTGCTACGTCTGCTACATGCGAACCTGGACGGGCGAGGACTACACCGGCTTCCGCTCGGTGAGCCGAGCGACCTCGACGGACTTCCTGAACTGGACGGAGTCGCGGCCCATGACCTTCACGGGGGAGGGCCTCGAGCACATCTACACCAACCAGACCCACCCGTACTTCCGCGCTCCCCAGGTCTACGTCGCGATCGCCGCCCGCTTCATGCCGGGCCGCGCGGTGCTCGACGCCGCGAGCGCAGAGCGGCTGGGGGTCGATCCCGGGTACTTCCGGGACTGCTCGGACGCGGTCTTCCTGACCTCCCGCGGCGGGCTCACCTACGACCGGACCTACAGGGAGGCCTTCCTGCGTCCGGGGGTGGGTCTTGAGAACTGGGTCTCACGGTCCAACTACCCCGCGTTGAACGTGGTCCAGACCGGTCCGGCTGAGATGTCCCTCTACGTCAACCAGAACTACGCGCAGCCGACGGCGGCGCTGCACCGCTACTCCCTGCGGCTCGATGGCTTCGCGAGCCTCCACGCGGGCTTCGCGGGGGGAGTGCTCACCACCAGGCCGCTGCGCTTCGAGGGAAACGCCCTCGAGGTCAACTACGCAACCTCCGCTGCGGGTGGGCTGCGGGTGGAGATTGTCGGGGCGGAGGGCGAGGCGATCCAAGGCTTCAGCCGAGACGAGGCCGGGGAGCTGATCGGTAACGAGATTGATGGCGCTGCGCGGTGGGCAGGGGACGCTGACCTTGGGGCACTCGAGGGGCGGGCCGTCCGCCTTCGGTTTCACCTGCGGGACGGAGACGTCTACTCGTGGCGCTTCCACCGGGTCCCAAGCTCGGTCAACGCCCCGGATCCGCGCAACCGCTGATCGACTCCTGAGATCCTCGACCCTGCTCTTCACGCCATGCTCCTGACGCTCGCTCTCTGCCTCGGTTGCTCCGTCGCCGCGGGGGACCCGACGCCCGACGTGGTGATCTACGGGGCGACGAGCGCAGGGGTGATCGCCGCCTGCCAGGTCGAGCGAATGGGGGGCACGGTGGTGCTCGTCGATCCCGACGGGCGGCTCGGCGGGCTCTCGAGCGGCGGGCTGGGCGCCACCGACATCGGGCACAAGGGCGCGGTCGGTGGGCTCTCGCGCGAGTTCTACCGTCGCGTGTCGCGCCACTACGACCGCCCCGAGGCCTGGCGTCAGGAGCGCTCCGAGGACTACCGCGGCGGCGCCCGGGCCAGCGACGGCGAGGTGATGTGGGCGTTCGAGCCCCACGTGGCCGAGCAGATCTTCGAGGGGTTGATCGAGGAGCACGGCATCACCGTCCTCCGCGGCGAGCGGCTCGATCGATCACCGGACGGGATCGGGCTCGCCAGGGCGGAGGGCAGCGGAGGCCCCTCGATCCAGTGGATCAAGACCGAGTCGGGGCGCCGGATCGAAGGGCGGGTGTTCATGGACGCGACCTACGAGGGGGACCTCATGGCCCTCGCCGGGGTCAGCTATACGGTGGGGCGCGAGGGGGAGGCAGAGTTCGGTGAGTCGCTGGCGGGGGTCCGCACGGCGCTGGCCCGCTACCACCAGTTCGCCCCCGGCGTCGATCCCTGGGTCCGCCCCGGCGACCCCGGCAGCGGCCTTCTGCCGGAGGTGGGGCTGGAGGGGCCTCGCGTGGACGGTGAGGGTGACCGCAACGTGCAGGCGTACTGTCTGCGGCTCTGCTTCACGGACGACCCGGAGAACCGGCTGCCCATCGTCGAGCCCGAGGGGTATGAGGCCGCCCGGTACGAGCTCTTGCTGCGTGACTTCGAGGCGGGCGCGGACCGCGCGCCATGGAGTCCGATCGGGATGCCGAACCGCAAGACGGACACCAACAACAACCGCGGGGTGTCCCTCGACTGGATCGGCCACAGCGAGCCCTGGGCCGAGGCCAGCTACGGGGAGCGGGCGGAGATCTACAACGCCCACCGGCGCTGGACCGAGGGGTTGCTGTGGACGCTGGTCTCGAGCGACCGGGTGCCCGCGGAGATCCGCGCGGAGATCGGGCAGTGGGGGCCTGCGAAGGACGAGTTCGTGGAGACGGGCGGATACTCGCCTCAGCTCTACGTCCGCGAGGCGCGACGCATGAGGGGGGCGCTGGTGATGACCGAGCATCACTGCCGCAGCGCGGAGGTGGCGACGTCGCCCGTGGGTCTGGCCGCTTACACCATGGACTCCCACAACGTGCGCCGCTACGTGGACGCCTCGGGTCAGGTGCGCAACGAGGGGGACGTGCAGGTCCGCGTCCCGCGGCCGTTCCGCATCGGGTATGACGCGCTGACGCCGGTCCGCGCCGAGTGCGAGAACCTGCTCGTGGTCTGCTGCCCCTCCGCGACCCACGTGGCCTTCGGCTCGATGCGCATGGAGCCCGTGTTCATGATCCTCGCCCAGTCGGCGGCGACCGCCGCCATGCACGCCGTCCGGTCGAAGAGCAGCGTCCAGGCGGTGGACCGGGAGCGGCTCGAGGAGCGGCTGCTGGCCGACGGGCAGGTGCTCACCCCTCCGCCGGTGAAGCAGGGGCCGAAGGGCCGTGCCCTGGAGAGCCTGGGGTCCATCGTGGTGGACGAGGAGGCGGCCGAGCGCACGGGCTTCGAGACCCCCAGCCAGTCGGCGCCGGGCTGGTTCGGACCCGGCTATCGACACGACGGGAACGACCTGAAGGGAGCCCAGTCGGTGCGCTACCGGCTCCTCGTGCCCGAGGCGGGAAGGTACGAGGTGCGAGTGTCCTGGACGGCCAGCGGTAATCGGGCGTCTGCGGTCCCGGTGGAGGTCCGGGCTGGCGAGGTGCTCGGGCGCTTCGAGCTGGATCAGCGTCGGGCTCCGGCCCAGGGGGCCTACGAGGTCCTCGGCGAGTGGGAGTTCGCGCCGGGCGAGGTGGTCGTGGAGGTCTCCAACCGCGGGACGGACGGCTACGTCATCGCCGACGCCGTGGCGCTGGAGCCTGCGAAGGACTGAGGCTCAGGGTCGCTCCGCAGGGACCGGCCCTCAACGCCCTGAGGCTCCGCCTTCGAGGACGGCCTCGCGAATGGCCGCCATGCCCATGGGGGGCCGCGCCACCGGAGCCGTTCGCCCACCTTCACTCGAGGTCAGGCGGGCGAGGAGCGCCCTCATCTCGTCGCGCCTCTCGGGCTCGGCGTCGAAGAGGTTGGTCACCTCTTCGGGGTCCCGGTCGAGGTGATAGAGCTGGCCCACGGGCGGCTCGCCTTCGCCCTCGGGGAGCGCGTACTCCTTCATCCAGCCCTTCGAGTAGTTGTTACCGCCCGAGCCCGCGTGGTCCAGGTACTTCCACGGGCCAACCCGCAGCTGGAATTGGCCACGGAAGCTCTGGGTGATCATGAGGGGCCGGATCGGGTCCGCGTCGTCCTGCAGGCCGAGCATCGCGGGGAGCATGTCGAAGCTGTCCACGGCGACCTCGGCGGGGAGCTCCTGGCCCGCGATGGACGCGACGGTCGCGAAGAGGTCGGTGGTGTTGGTGAGCTGGCGGGAGACCTGACCGGCGGGGATGTGGCCTGGCCAGCGCGCGATGAAGGGGACGCGGTGCCCGCCCTCCCAGCCGTCGCGCTTCATGCCGCGCAGCCCGCCCGCGGCGTCGTGTTCGTGGTCCTCGCGCATCCAGCGCGTGTGGATCGTCTCGGGCCCGTTGTCCGAGTTGAACATCACGAGGGTGTCCTCGTCGATCTCCAGCTCGGCCAGGGCGTCGAGGAGCTGGCCGGTGATCTGGTCGAGCTCCCGCACGAAGTCCCCGCGCGCTCCGGCGCCGGAGGTCCCGGCGAACTCGGGGGAGGGGAGCACGGGCGCGTGGGAGATCTGGGTGGAGAGGACCAGGAAGAAGGGCTCGTCGGGGCGCTCCTCCCGATGGGATTGGATGAAGGCGAGGGCCTTCTCCAGGAAGAGCTGGTCCGCGCCCACGAAGCGGTACCCCGGCGCCATCCAGCCCTCGTCGTTGTCCCAGCGCCACTTGCCGCCCGGGTTCGGGAGGCGGTCCCGCTTGTGGCGGACGCTGGCGGGCGTCACGACCATCCCGTCCTTGAGGTAGAGGTAGAGGGGGTCGGTGGTCGGGCAGTTGGGCGTCACGAAGGACACGTCGAAGCCCCGGGCGTTGGGCCCGTCGATCAGCGGCGTGCTCTTCTCGTAATCGATCTTGAGGGAGTTCTCGAAGCCGCCGCCCAGGCGCTTCCCGTCGCTATCGAACCAGGTGAGCCCCACGTGCCACTTGCCGAACACCGCGGTGCGGTAGCCCGCCGAGCGGGCCATGTCCGCGATCGACACCATCCCCGGCTCGAGGTAGCTGGGGCCGCCCGGCCCCTCGAAGGCCCGCGACCCGCGACCCCTCCGGCAGATCAGCTGGCCCGCGTAGAGCCCCGCCCGGGAGGGGGAGCAGATGGTCGAGGGGCTGTGGGCGTCCGTGAACCGGATGCCCTCTGCCGCCATCTGATCCAGCCGCGGCGTCTGGTAGGCGGCCTCTGGGTTGTAGGCCGAGAGGTCCCCGTAGCCGAGGTCGTCCGCGTAGACGATCACGACGTTCGGGAGGTCCTGCGCCGCCGAGGCCAGCGAGCTCAGGGGGGCGAACAGAGCGAGCAAGGTCAGCCGAATGGGGGAGGACATGGCCCCATGGTACGGACCGCTCCCCCGCGCCAGCCTCTCAGACCGTCGCGACCGGCGCGGTCTCGCCTACCGGGGCCAGGGCCTCGTCGGCGCTCCAGAGGACGTTGTAGATGGTGTCTCGCTCGACCGGGATGCGGCCGGCGTCGCGGATCCACTGGACGAGCTCGGCGCGCAGGACCTTCTGGGGAGTGGTGGCGCCCGCCTCGTGGTAGATCTTCTCCTCGACCACCGTGCCGTCCACGTCGTCCGCCCCGTAGGCAAGCGCCATCTGGGCGACCGGGATCGAGAGCATGATCCAGTAGGCCTTGATGTGGGGGATGTTGTCGAGCAGCAGGCGGCTCACGGCGATCTCCCGCAGCTCTTCCAGGGCCGTGGGCCCGGGGAGGTGGCTCCACTCGGTGTTGTCTGGGTGGAAGCTGAGGGGGATGTAGGTCTGGAAGCCGCCGGTCTCGTCCTGAAGGAGGCGCAGGCGGTCCAGGTGATCGACGCGCTCCTCCACGGTCTCGATGTGGCCGTGGAGCATGGTGCAGTTGGAGTGCAGGCCGGCCTGGTGCACGGTGCGCGCCGTGTCGATCCACTCGTCACCCGTGTTCTTCTTGTCGTAGCCCTCGTCGCGCACGCGGTCCGCGAAGACCTCGGCGCCGCCGCCGGGGCACGAGCCGAGCCCGGCTTCCACGAGCTCCGGCAGCACCTCCGCCAGGGGCTTCTTGGCCCGCCGCGCGATCTGCATCAGCTCGATCATGGTGAACGCCTTGATGTGGATGCCCGGTCGGACCTCCTTCACGGCGCGCAGGATGTCGAGGTAGTACTCGTAGGGGAGCTTGGGGTAGATCCCCGCCACCATGTGCACCTCGGTCACCGGCTCGTCGAGCTGGGCGCGGATCTTCTCGGCGACCTCGTCCGGCTTCATCACGTAGGCGCCCTCCTGGCCAGGGAGGCGCTGGAACGCGCAGAAGCGGCAGAGCTTGTTGCAGACGTTCGTGTAGTTGACGTGCTGGTTGACGTTGAAGTACGTCAGGTCGCCGTGCTTGCGCTCCCGCACCCAGTTGGCGAGGGCTCCCACCGCGTGCAGGTCGGCGGCATACAGCCGGACCCCGTCCTCCCGGGAGATGCGCTCGCCCGCGAACACGCGCTCCGCGATGTCGCCGATGCCAGCGGCCTCGGCCTGGCTCTGGATCGCGTGGCTCATGCCTGCACCCCCGGCGCGGCGTCTTCACGATTCGCCGGGAACACGGGGCCGTCGTGGCGCTCGTCCACGAGCCCGTACCAGGAGTTGCGCTGGCGGGGCGTGAAGCCCGCCGACTGGATCAGGTGCTCCACCGTCTGCACGGAGGAGAGGTGGAAGCAGCCAGCCGCGGAGACGACGTTCTCCTCCAGCATCGTGCCGCCGAAGTCGTTGGCGCCGAACTGCAGGCTCATCTGACCCATCTTCATGCCCTGGGTGACGTAGCTGGTCTGGATGTTGTCGACGTTGTCGAGGAAGATCCGGCTCAGGGCCTGCACCCGCAGGTAGACGGCCGGCGTGGCCTTCTCCGGGTAGTCCTCTTCCGCGGGGACGCCATCGGGCTGGCAGGTCCAGGAGATGAAGGCTGTGAAGCCGCCGGTCTCGTCCTGCAGGTCGCGGACACGCTGGAAGTGCTCGACTCGCTCGGCCGCCGTCTCCACGTGGCCGAACATCATGGTCGCGCTCGAGCGCAGGCCGCCCTCGTGGATCTTGCGGTGCACGTCGAGCCAGCGGTCCGTGGTGGTCTTCTTGGGCGCGATGATCTTGCGCACGCGCTCCACGAGCATCTCGGCGCCTGCGCCCGGGACGCTTCCGAGACCCGCGGCCTTGAGGTCACGGATGACCTCCTCGATGGGCCGCTTCTCGTACTGGGCGAAGTGGTCCAGCTCCGGAGCGGAGAGCGCGTGGCTGTTCACGTCCGGGAAGCGCTCGCGCAGGTCACTGATGAGCTCACCCCACCACTCCGACAGGATGCGTGGATGGTGCCCGCCTTGCATGAGCACCTGCCGGCCGCCCAGACGCGCGAGCTCGCTGACCTTGTCGTAGATCTCTGAGCGCGAGAGGACATAGGCCTCCGGATCACCGGGGGAGCGGTAGAAGGCGCAGAACCCGCAGTCGGTCAGGCAGACGTTCGTCGGGTTGATGTTCCGGTCGACGATGTACGTCACCCGGTTCTCGGGGTGCTTTCGACGGCGGACGATGTCTGCGAGCCGCCCGAGGGTCAGGAGGTCCGCGTGGTCGTGGAGGTGGAGGGCGTCCTCGGCGCTGATGCGCTGGTCGTCCTCGACCCTCCCGGCGATTCGCTCGACGCGGGCGTCGTCCTTGCTCGCGGAGGCGAGGGGAGAGCGCCACGCCTGCGGGCGCCGACCGGAAGGGGTCTCGAAGGGGCCTTCGGCGGCCTCGGTGGCAGGTGCGACCTCGATCATGGCGGCAAGATCCTAGGCGATTCCGACGTGCTTCTTACCCCCTGGAACGCCCCTCTTCGATGGCGTCCCCTTGTGACGGCTCCTGGGCGCTGGGGCGTGGCGGGAGGCCGCACTAAAGGGGCCCGGAATCGCTCCTTCGGCGCTACCGTGTGGGCTGGCGGCGCCCGTGGACGGCGCTGCCGCGGGCCAAGCCCTGCTCGGCCCAACCTCAGACACTGCCGCCAAGGCGGAGGAACCCAGAATGAAGACCAGCTTAATTGCCGCGACGAGCCTGATGGCTCTCATGGCACCTCTACAGGCGCAGGACCAGGACGCCCAGGCGCTCCTGCAGTCCGTGATCGCGCTCGAAGAGGAGTACGACGACGCCTACGCCGACTGGCGCGAGGAGCTCATGGCTCGCTCGAATGCCTGGCGTGCGGCTTACGAGAAGGACCCCAATGCGCCGCGGCCCGAGCGCCTCCCGCAGGTGGAGCCAGACTTCTGGCCCCGCTTCAACGAGGCCGCCGCCCAGGGGTCGACCCGGGCGCAGATGTGGTGCGTCGAGCACTACGTGCCGGGCGACGCGGTCCCGACGGTCCAGCAGGAGTCGGACTTCACCCGCCGGATCATGACGCTCCTCACGGACGCCAGCGCGCCCCACGAGAAGCTCCCCCGCGCCGTCATGGTGCGCAGCCGTGGCCAGGCCATGGCCCAGGAGACCACGGACGCGCTGCTGGTCATGATCGGGCAGCTGGCTTCCAGCAAGGACGTCGCAGCCGAGGCCGCCTACAACCGGGCGAGCCTTGTAGACGACCGCCGAGGGACCCTCGAGGAGCGCAAGCCCGCTCTCGATCGCTATCGGGCGGTCGCCGCGGCCTACCCCGAGACCAAGTACGGTCAGCGGGCGAACGGGCAGGTGTTCAAGGTCGAGCGCCTGCAGCTCGGCATGACGGCCCCGGAGATCGTCGGTAAGGACATCGACGGCAACGACATGAAGCTCTCCGACTTCAAGGGCAAGGTCACCGTCCTGGACTTCTGGGGCTTCTGGTGAGGCCCGTGCGTTGCGATGATCCCGCACGAAAAGACGCTCGTGAAGCGTCTGGAGGATCAGCCCTTTGCTCTCGTTGGAATCAACAGCGACAACGAGAAGCGTTACAGAGAGCGTCGGCCCGAGATGGGCGTGACGTGGCGTAGCTTCTTCGACGGTGGCTCCACCGGCGGCCCGATCGCCAGCCAGTGGGGCGTCACCGGATGGCCCACGATCTACGTCCTCGATGCCGAGGGCAAGATCCGCTATCAGGGGGTCCGCGGTGAAGCAATGGACCGCGCCGTGGATACGCTCCTCGTGGAGATGGGTGTCACGGACTTCGAGCGTGGCCACTACGGCGAGGAGAAGCCGGCGGCCCAGCCGGCCGGCGGCAAGCGTGGCTCGGTCCGCGCCGTCCCGCTGATCCCCGCGCCCAAGAAGGGCAAGTCCGGCCTCTGATCGGAGCCTGACGACAACGGCGGCCGGGGCCGGCGCGGGTGGCAAGGGTGACTCGAAGAGCATCGGGTGCTAAAGCAGCGGTACTTGGTGGACGTCGAGCTCGAGTTCTCCAATGATGAGTATGTTATCAACCAAAAGCAAGTATCATCTGTGTGAAGCAGGCCTTGC
>CALJGV010000001.1 GCA_938075305.1 uncultured bacterium | reverse complement strand
GTGGAGCGGCCGAAGGGACTCGAACCCTCGACATTCAGCTTGGGAAGCTGACGCTCTACCAACTGAGCTACGGCCGCTCGCGAGGCGAGAGGGTACGCGCGGGGGCGCGGGAGCGCAACGGGCGAAGGCGGTCCGCGTGGGGGTGACCGCGCCGGTCCGGCGTGGGCCGGCGGGAGGTGCGGCTCAGGGGGCCGGAGCCGGGGCGACGGGGGAGGCGGCCGCGGCGCTCGGGGCGAGCTCGGGGGCGCGGCGCTCGGCGATGGCGGGGGTCGCGCGGAGCTCGTCCTCGAGGAGCTCCGCCCAGGCCTCCATGTACTGCACGGCGTGGTCGCGGTCCTGGCGGCGGAGCCAGCGCGCAGGGACACGGGCGAGGATGCGGGGGTCGGAGAGGTTCTCCAGGTGGCGGAGGTCGCCGATCCGCAGGCCGAGGGCGAGCATCTCGTCGATCACGTGGTCGATGGCGAGGCCAGAGGTGGGGCAGTGCTCCACCGACTGCTGGGACCAGTCCCCGTGGCGCTCCATGGCGCGGCGGTGGATCTCCGCCGGCGAGAGCTCGGTCACCGTCTGGGCGAGGTGCCCGCAGATGCAGGAGCCCATGTGGCCCCACTGGAAGTTGGAGCCCTCCCGGAGGCGGGCGGCGGTGGTGCGGAGCGCGGAGATCAGCTTCGGGGTCGCGGTGGCCATGGCGTGATTGTCGGTCAGGAGGTGAGCCTTCGGAAGAGACGATTCGCCGCGGCCCCGGCTTCGGCGCCAGGTGGGGCAGGGAAGGAGCCCCGGAGTGGGATCGTCAACGAGTTCGGCGCACCCGGATGGGGCCCTTGGCGGCCGAAGGGTCCACGACCCGGCCTCCCTGGGTGATCTCGACGCGGCCGGTGAGGACGAGGCGGCGGGCCGCGCGACGGGCCGGCTCCATGAGCGGCTTCCAGTCTCCGGGCTCCACCTCGCGGGCGGCCTCGGAGGGGCAGAGGCTCGCGCTCCGCGGCCGGGCCGCCAGGAGAGCCTCGATGGCCCCTTCGAGGGCGAGGTCCATGGGGCGGACCCGGCGCTTGCGGCAGGCGGCGCTGCAGTAGCGGGCAGGGGTCGCCTGGCCCCTCGTGCTGCGACGGGGTGTCATGCGGCGACCACAGGAGGCGCAGTGGGGGTCGAGGTCGAGGTCGATGGCCATGGGGGAGGCGCCCCGCGGGCGCACCCTCTTGTTCGCTCCCCCCTGGGCGCCGGAGGCGTCAGTCGGGGTTGGCCTCGATGCGGCTGAACTCGGGGTCGAGGGCGTGCTGGCCCATGCGGCTTCGCGCGCCCCGGAGCTCCACCAGCGCGCTGTGGGTCAAGTTCTGGGACCACTGGATCCCGTTCAAGAGCTCCCTGGATTCCACGAACGCGTCCGGGCTGGCGCGCAGGCCGCCCATGCTCACGATCTCGTCCACGGTCACGAGCACCTGGATGCTGCCGCTGCGGCCGAAGGGTTCTTCGAAGCGCAGAGTGTTCACCCGCTCGAGGACATGGTCCTCGCCGAACAGGAAGAGGGCGGCCTTCCGGTCGGTCCCGCTGCTGCCGTAGGAGAACTTGAAGTAGTCCCCCGCGCCGGGTCCGAGGACCGCGCCCAGGCTGATGCCGACCTGCGACTCCTTCAGGCGCACCGATTCATACAGCAGCGCGATCTCCCCATCCCGGGCGCCGAACTCCACGGGGGGGCCCAGCGCTGCGAGCACGTCCCCGAGGGAGGCCTCGCCCTCCTTGAAGCTGTCGCACCGGACCAGGTCCAGGTCCTTGTCGATCCGAAGCTCGACCAACGAGCAGCTGGACCCGAGCCCTGCGGCGAGTCCGGCCGCGAGCGCGAAGGGGAGGACGAGGGGCAGGCGGCGGATCACCTGGCCCCCGCGCCCTCGCTGACGGAAAACTCGGTGAGCACGCCCGAGTCATCGAAGAAGAAGATGGCCCGGTCGAAGTAGGAGCTCTCCACCCGCTGGTTGTAGAGGAGCAGGATCACGCCGTCGGCGCGGGAGCGCTCCAGGAGGTAGTACAGAGCCGTACCGTCCTCCAGCGCCAGGACCTGGGACGGGACGCCCACACGGTCGAGCACCTCGGCCCGGGTGGTGGTTCCCACCACGAAGGACGCGGGGTCCATCTCCATCCAGATCGGCTCGATACCCCGGCGGGCGGAGTTGCGGATGCAGCCTGGCGTGAGGCCCACTGCGGCCGTGAGGGCGAGGGCGAGGAGTAGGCGCATCACAGCAGGTCCCATTGGAGGTAGATGGAGGGGTAGTTGCTGCCGCCCTTGATGCGGCCGAATTGGGAGGCGGACTCGAAGATGGAGGAGCGGTGGTGGACCGCCACCCCGAGCCAGAGCGCGCTCATCTTCTCGGCGCCGAACAGGTCCCCGACGTTCACGTCGAGGGTGAAGTCCAGGTAGTTCATGAGGTTGCTGGGGCGGTAGTCCTTCTCCGCCATGCTCAGCCCCTCGATGTAGGTGATGTCTTCGATCCAGCTGACCCCCTCCGCCACGCCGAAGCGCGTGCGCACCGACCAGGGGAAGGTGTAGTAGAGGTGGATCTTCGCGATCAGCTCGAAGGTCTCGTCCTGGACGTCGGACGCATAGTGGTAGGCGAGGCCGGGGCTGAGGTAGATCTGTAGCGGGAGCCCGAAGAGCTGGTCGCTCAGCGGGTGACCGTAGAAGACCGAGGTCATCTTGTTGTTGAACTCGTCGTCCTCGATGTCGAGGGACAGGATCTCCCCCAGGTCCGACGGGGACGCGAAGCCCTGGGCAAGACGGATGAAGGGCGGCACGTCGATCTCGCGCTCGGTCCGTTCCTGTCCGTTGGGGCGGCCCAGGAACTGCGGCTCGCCGCGGTCCTGGAAGAATCCGAAGCCCAGATAGCTCTCAAACGACCCCGAGTCGTCGATCGCGTCCAGCTCGCGGATTCCGCTTCCGAAGGCGTTGTAGCGCAGGGCGCCCACCAGATAGAGGTCGCTCCCCACGTGGTACCGGGCCGCGACCTCCGGAGAGAAGATGAAGGCGCCGTCCGCGCTCTGCCCGGTCAGGGGCTCGACCGCGAAGTAACGGCTGATGAAGTCGTCTGTGCCGTAGCGGATGTTGAGGCCCGGCTCCAGGATCCAGTCCTCGCCCGTGAACGTGGTCCCGCCCCGCAGGTTGCCGTGGACGTTGCCGCTCTGGTCACTCATGACCTCGGCTTGCCACCAGGCTTCCTCGAGCTCCCTCTGGTACTGCAGGCCGAAGTCCGCGGTGTCCCCCTGCACGGTGTTCTGGAACTCCTTCGGAATGTCGAAGAAGCGCAGGCGCGTCAGGGCGTTGACCTCCTCATCTGCGTCCTTCCAGAGGTGCGCGCCGCCGGAGGTACCCCGCACGAAGAAGTCCTCCCCCTCGAAGAACATCATCGGCACGAAGCTGGAGACGCTCTGGTTGCTGCCGGTGAAGGGGATGGTCGCCGTGCGGACCACCGCCGCGATCCCCCAGTCCGCCTGGATGCTCCGCACCCGGGCGATCTTCTCGGCCGCAGAGAGTTCGGGCTCCTCGTCGACGGCCGCCGTCGCGGCCTCCTGGTCGGCGGCGGGGGTAGGATCGCCCCAGGGGTGACCGGGTCCGGCTGCGGTCCGTCGAGCGCGGGGATCAGCGGCGGCGGAGAGCCCTGCCGGAGCTCCCACGGGGACCGAGCTGGGCGCCGGCGCGAAGCGGAGGTGCTGCTCGGCGCCCGGTTCCACGGCCCGAACGGCTCCGGGGGCTGAGCAGCCCACGAAGGGGAGGATGAGGGGGAGGAGGGTGTGCAGGCGCATGGAGGACTCTGACATGGTCTGGAGGCTCCGAGTCTAGCCCGCGCGCTGCTACCGAGGGAGGGGCCTGGGGCAGGCCGCCTCCCGGCCACCCGGTCAGCTGACCGCGGCGGCCTTCTTCTTGGCGCGCTTGCGCTCGTTCTCGTCGAGCAGGCGCTTGCGGAGCCGGAGGTTCTTGGGCGTGACCTCGAGGAGCTCATCGTCCTCCACGTACTCGAGGCACTCCTCGAGGGACATGATCTTCGGCGGGGCGATCTTGGCGTTGTCGTCCCGGCCGGAGGCGCGCATGTTGGTGAGCTTCTTCGCGCGGCACACGTTGAGCTCGAGGTCGCCGTCGCGGTTGTTCTCGCCGACGATCATGCCGGTGTAGACGGCGGTGCCAACGGGGACGAAGAACTGTCCGCGGTCCTGCAGGCCGTCGAGGGCGTAGGCGATGACGTCGCCGCCCCGGTCCGCCACGAGCACTCCGTTGGTGCGCCGGGGGATGGGCCCGCCGTCCTTCTCCCAGCTCTCGAACACGTGGCTCAGCACGGCCTCGCCCTGGCTCAGGGTGAGGAGCGCGGTCCGCGCGCCGATGAGGCCGCGGGCGGGGATCTTGAAGTCCACGCGGGTCAGCTCGCTGGCGGCGTCCATGTGGAGCATCTCGCCGCGCCGGCGGCCGAGGTACTCGATGATGCGGCCGGCGTGCTCGCCGGGGACCTCGACCGTGGCGCGCTCGTAGGGCTCGCAGCGGGTGCCGTCCACGTCCTTGAGGATCACGTGGGGCTTGCCCACGGCGAACTCGTAGCCCTCTCGGCGCATGGTCTCGATGAGCACCGAGAGGTGCATGACGCCCCGGCCCTTGACCTCGAAGGCGTCGGCGCTGTTGGTGGGGGCGAGCTGCAGGGCCACATCCCGGGTGGCGGCGCGCTCGAGGCGCGCGAGGACCTGGCGGCTCGTGACGTAGTCGCCCTCCTGGCCAGCGAACGGGGAGTTGTTGACGTAGAAGACCATCGAGATGGTCGGCTCGTCGAGGGCGATGGCGGGCAGGGCCTCCACGTGCTCGGGGTCGCAGAGCGTGTCTCCGATGCTGAGCTCCTCGACGCCCGTGACGATCGCGATGTCGCCGCAGAACACCTCCTCAGCGGGGACCCGCTGGAGACCCTCGTAGCGGAAGAGCTTCTTCGGCAGGACCGACAGGGACTTCTCGCGGTCGGGGTGAGCGAGGGCGTAACGCCGCCCAATCTTCAGGCTCCCGCGACCGACGCGGCCCACGGCGATCCGGCCAAGGAAGTCGTCGTGGTCCAGGGTCGTGGCCTGGAACTGAACGGGACCGTCCGCGTCCATGTTGGGCGGGGGGACGTGCTCGAGGATCTGCTGGAAGAGCGCCTCGAGGTTGTCGGTCTCTTGCGCGGGGTCCTCGGAAGCCCAGCCATCACGGCCCGAGCCGTAGATCACAGGGAACTCCAGCTGCTCGTCGCTGGCGCCGAGCTCGACGAACAGGTCGAAGACCTCGTTGAGCACCTCCTCCGGGCGCGCGTCGGGCCGGTCGATCTTGTTGACCATCACCAGCGCCTTGAGGTCGTGCTCGAAGGCCTTGCGCAGCACGAAGCGCGTCTGCGGCATGGGGCCTTCGAAGGCGTCGACGAGCAGCAGCACGGCGTCGGCCATGTTGAGCGTCCGCTCGACCTGGCCGCCGAAGTCGGCGTGCCCCGGTGTGTCGACGATGTTGATGCGCGTCCCCTGATAGGAGATCGCGGTGTTCTTCGCGAGGATGGTGATCCCGCGCTCGCGCTCCTGGTCGTTGGAGTCGAGGGCGCGTTCGGCGATCACCTGGTTGTCGCGGAAGGTGCCCGCGTAGCGGAACATCGCGTCGACGAGGGTGGTCTTGCCGTGGTCGACGTGCGCGACGATGGCAAGGTTTCGGATCTCGGGGGCGGTCGACATCGGCGTGGCGGAGCTGCGCGTCTGCGGGAGAGCGGACGAGGGGTGCATAGGTGGAGCCGACGGAGCGGCGGACCCGGAGGGCAGGGGACCGCGGCGTTCCCTTGGGAGCGCGCGGGCGCGAGCGTCAGCTCGCTCCCCCTGTTCGAGGGCAAAGAGGGTACGGATCCAGCCCCTGAACCGGAACCGCTGGCGACCCATCTCGGTGAGGGGCCCCGCCGCCGTCCCGTTCCTGAGCCCCGCGTGAGCGGGAGGATCCGGCCCCGGGCCCCGGCGGCTCCCTCAGTGGGCCGCGGGGCCGATGAGGAGGGAGAGGCAGGTCAGGCCGGCCTCGGCCTTGTGGAACTCACCGATGTCCACGGGGTGGAGCGAGAGGCCGAGGGCGCCCAGGCGCTCGACGGTGCGGGGGGCCGCCTGGGAGACCACCAGCTCCTCGGCGACCTTGAGGACGTTGGGCCCCGCGGGCTCGTCGGGGTCCGCTTCGACGACCTCGAGCCCCGCCATCCCGGCCGCCCCCAGGTCCAGCGCGCGGGGGTCTGCGAGGACCTGATCCCCGCCGAGCCACGACAGCACGGTCTTGAGGTGGAGCGCGCCATGGACCCGAACGCCCTGGACCGGCCGGCGGGAGATCCGGCCAAGGGCCTCGATGCCAGCCGCGTCCGTGCGGGTCGAGAGTCCGACCAGGATCCGATCGGGCAGCTGGAGCACGTCGCCGCCGTCGAGGCTTCCGGCGTCCAGGGTCTCCACGGGAACGAGCTCCTGCAGGACACTCCCGAGGGCGTGGACCTCCCCGCGGCGGGTGGCGGCTCCAGGTCGGGTCAGGACCGCGCGGCCGGGGAGGGCGATGGCCGGGTCCTCGACGAAGCAGGCGTCGGGGTAGCCCTCCAGTGGATCGAGCGTCAGGACGTCCAGCCCCAAGTTCGAGAGCAGGCTCGCGTAGGCGGCGTGCTGCTCCGCGGCCAGGGCGGCATCGATGCGGACCCGATCCAGGTGAGTCAACTCACAGTCCGCGAGGGCAGGCCCCGGTGCGCGGAGGATGGCGAGGGTTCGGTCTTCAGGGGTCACGGCTGCTGCCTCGGCGGGAGGTTGGCGCCGCAACCTAACCGGGGATCACGCCGGGAGGGAGGGGCTCACCGGTCAGGGCCCAACCGGTGCCCCTGGAGACCGCCTCAGGCGGGGGTCTGGTCCATCGCCTGGGCTGCGGGGCCGATGTACCTCGCCAGCAGTGAGTCGAGCAAGGCGTTGTCCACGGGCTTCGAGAGGTAGGCGTCGCAGCCGGCGTTGATGCAGCGGTCCCGGTCCTCCGTCAGCGCGGAGGCTGTGAGAGCGATGATGGGGGGGGCGCTACCGTGCTCCTTCAAGGAGCGTGCCGTGGTGTAGCCGTCTTGGACGGGCATGTGCATATCCATGAACACCACGTTGAAGGCCTCGTCCGAGCCTGCGACGGCGGTGATGCGCTGGAATCCCTCGAGCCCGTTGACTGCGAAATCCACCTCGAGGCCCCTCCGGCGGAGGAGTTCGGTGAGGACCCGGCGGCTGATGGCGTTGTCCTCGACCACCAAGGCCCGGCCCTGGAACGTGCTCCCGGTGGACTGGGCCTCCGTGGCGCCGACGGCTGCGCGGCCCGTGTCCCTCTGAACCGGAATCGAGAACGTGAAGGTGCTGCCCTCTCCGACTTGGCTCATGGCGGACAGCACGCCGCCCATGAGCTCGGCGATCTCACTCGAAATCGTGAGCCCGAGGCCGGACCCCCCGTATTGCCGGTTCGTGGATGCGTCCGCCTGCTGGAACGGGGAGAAGATCCGGTCGAGGGCCGCCGGCCCGATGCCGATCCCTGTGTCGGTGACCGTGATCATGATCGAGGAGTCGGTACCTGCCGTGTCCACCTGGACCTCGATGCTCCCCTCGTGGGTGAACTTGATGGCGTTGGACAGGAGGTTGATCAGGACCTGTCGGATCCGCATCGGGTCGGACCGGATCGCGGTCGGGAGGTCGTCGGCGAAGCTGAGCGTGACCGTCAGCCCCGCCTTCATGGCGCTGGGCTTCAGCGACTGGACGGTCCTGTGGATGAGATCCCGGAGGTCGAAAGCCACGGTCTCTATCTCGAGGTGGCCGGCTTCGATCTTCGACACGTCGAGCACGTCGTTGATCAGGGAGAGGAGATGCTCCCCGCTGCTGTGAATCGCCTCCAGCGCGATCTGTTCCTCGTCCGCCAGGTGGACCGCCGCCGTCAGGAGATCGGAGTATCCGATGATCGCTGTCAGCGGAGTCCGGAGCTCGTGACTCATGATGGCGAGGAACTCCGACTTGGAACGGTTGGCCGACTCGGCCTTGGCTTGCGCGGCGCGGGTCGCCTCCTCCTGGCGTCGGCGTTCGGTGATGTCGCGGGTCACCGCGAGAAGGACCGTCTCCCCCGAACGGTTGGCCAGGGGAACAGCGCTGGACTCCATCCAGTGGTGCTCACCGTCGAGGCCCACGACCTCGAACGTCAGGGAGCCGGCCTCACCCTGCAGGACCCTGGCGTGCAGGTCCCTGTAATCCTCGCGGTACTCCTCCACGAGGAGGTCCTCGACCAGCGCCCCTCTGACCTGGGACATGGATCCTGCCGCGATCATCCGCAGGCCCGCGGGGTTCATGTCCACGAGGCGTCCGTCAGAGTCCACCACCTTCACGCATTCCGGCTGGGCCTCGATGATCGCGCTCAGATAACGGCTCCTGGCGGCGAGGTGACGGCCGATGGAGCTGATGGTGGTCAGCTGCTCGACGAAGGGGCCGTCGCTCAGCTCATGACTCGGGCCGGTGTCGACGCCCTTCTCGATGGCGAGCATCGTCGCGTGCGCTTGCTCGAGGGCCTCGATGGCCATGCCCCTGACCCTGTTCCGGCGGTAGGTGCAAACCGCGAACATCAGGGCGCCGAAGAAGGCGAATGCGAGGGGCCACGCGAGACCAGCCAGGTCCATTTTGGAAACAGAGGAGGGGGTGAATCGGACTTGGCGGCAGGGGCACTACCCCCCCCGAACGCCCACTTCCTTCGGCTCGCGCCTGGCGGCGCCTTGAGGACTTTTCCTCAGCGCCTTGCTGTTTCACCCTGCGGTGAGACGGCCCCGAAGGGGAATTGCCCGGAACGGGGCAGCGCGGCCTCGGGTGAATGCACCACCGGGCCTGAGGGCCCGCGCCTGAGGTGGGCCGTGGACCCGTCGAGCCCTCGGCGGGCAGCCGGCGCGCGAGGTCGGGTTTCGTGGGCCCGCTGACGGGACGAAGTCCCGGGTCCGCCGTGGTTAGACCGGCTCGCCGACCACCTTCTGGATCCGGTCCAAGAGGTAGGTCTTGAGCATCCCGGTCCGCCTGCACTCCGCCTCGAGGTAGCTCTTCTTGTGACGCTCGTAGAGCAGTCGAGGGAGGACCTGGAGGGAGGCCGGGGCTCCAGAGTCTCCCCCATAGAGGAGGGTGACCTCGTCACCGTTTCGCACGGCCTCCGTCAGCGGGCGCAGGCGCGGCTTCATCCTCGCTGGGCCAGGGACGAATCCGGGAACGGTCACCGGTGTCCCGCAGTGGGTCAGGAGCTCCGCCGCCGAGCTGGTCTCCGCCCGGTCCGCGCACTCCTCAAGCACCTGCCAGCACCACACGGCGTCGGCCAGCGCGCGGTGGTGGGTCCCGTCCTCGAGGTCGAGGTGCTGGCAGAGGGTCTCGAGCTTGTGATCGGGGGATTCCGGGATGAACTTCCGCGCGAGCTTGAGCGTGCAGAGGAAGGGGGCGGATGGGAGGGCCACGCCGCTCCTCGCCTGCTCGAAACCGAAGACGCGCGCATCGAACCCGGCGTTGTGCGCGCAGAGCCAGTCCTCACCGGCCCACTCCGCGAACTGCTGGATAGCCGAGTGGGTGAGGGGGGCCGAGCGGATGTCCTCGTTGGTGATCCCGTGGATCTCGGTGGCCTCTGGCTCGACCTCGATCGCGGGCGCCACCAGGGTCTCGAAGGAGTCGACGACCTCACCCCCTTCGACGCGCACGGCGCCGATCTCCAGCAGGTGAGGAGCGCCGCTCAGGTTCGCGGTCTCCGTGTCGACGACGACGATGGGGCGATCGAGCGGCATGTGCGGTGGGTCGTGGGAGGCGGCGCGTCGGAGGCCGGGGCGGCGCTGGAGGCGACGCGGGACTCTAGTGGCCCGGCCCCGATCTCTCAACGTGCTCTTTCGCCGCGTCTCGCAGGCGGACTGGACCTGATGCGCATGGAGCTTCGGGCGAGTGGTCGTCCTGGAGCCGTCATGTGCCGATAGACTCCCCGAGATGTCCCCGCAGATCGAAGCGACCGATGCCCCCCTGCTGCTCTATGACGGGGAATGTGGCCTGTGCTCGCGTGCGGTGCAGTTCATCCTCCGCCGGGATCGTCGGCGCCGGATGCTGTTTGCTCCCTTGCAGTCGGATACCGGGCGCGAGATCCTCGCGGACGCCGGGCTGGATCCCGCCGACCTGACCACAATGATCCTGCGCACGGGGCCAGGGGCCGTGCTCGTGCGAAGCGACGCCGCCCTCACAGCGGCGGCGGACCTGCGCGGGCCCTGGCGGTGGGCGTCCGGGCTCCGCTGGATCCCGAGACCGATTCGAGACGCGGTCTACCGGCTCATCGCCCGGTTTCGACACCGGGTCTTCCCGGCGCCGACGGCCTGCTGGTTGCCCGGGCCTGACGACGCCCACCGATTCATCGATTGATCGGGGGCCTCAGGCCTCGTTGGCGATGGCCTGGAAGCTGGGGAGGCTCCGGAGCACATCGAGGTCCGTGTTGCGGGACAGCTCCCCGAAGAGGAAGTAGCCCCGGTCCCGCGCGGAGCCGAGCAGTTCGATCGCGCGGTCGAGGTCGTCGGGGTCGGCGAGCAGCGCGTGGACGCAGGCGGCCTGGTAGCAGGTGAAGCCGTCCCGGGGCCCTTGCTCGAGTGCCACCTCGATCTCGGCGCGGGCCTCTCGCGCGCGACCGAGGCGCGCGTAGAGGGTGGCAGTGCGCAGCCTGCAATCGGTGTCGTCAGGCACCGCCTTGAGCCGCTGGCGGCCGGCGGCGATGCCGCTGTCGGCGATCTCGAGGGCCTCCTCGTACCGATCTAGCCGGACGAGCACGCTATACAGGTGATCGTAGGACGCAACGTGGGAGGCGTTGATCCCGATGGCGCGCTGGAGGAGCCCGGTGGCGCTCTTGAAGTTGCCCTCGCGGGCGTAGATCGAGCCGAGCAGACGGTGGGCGAACCACTCGTTCTGGTCGCTCTGCATGGCGGTGCGATACTCCCGCTGGGCGTCTTCGAGGTGGCCCGACAGGTGGTGGGCGAAGCCCAGAGCGGTGTGGGCGAGGGCGTTCTCTCCGTCGAGGGAGAGGGCGCGGTCCACGTTCTCTCTGGCCTCCTCGAGGAACGTGGGGTCGCCGTCCCATAGGAGGTACTTGCGCACCATGGCCTCGCCGAGCACCCCGTAGGCTGACGCGCAGTAGCGGTCCAGCTCGATGGCCCGGCGCAGGAGGCTGGTGGCCGAGATGGCGTGCTTGGAGCGCCCCCTATGCAGGAGGTCTCTGGCCTTGGCCACGATCCGGAGAGCGTCGTCGCTCCTGCGGGTCTCCGGCCGCGTGGGGGCCGGGCCTGAGGCGCTGAGCCGAGCCCGGAGGGCTCGCATGGCGACCCGGGCCAGCTCGTCCTGAAGCGCCCACTCGTTGGAGTCCGTGGCCGTGCAGCGGTCCGTGAACTGCTGGGTGTCTCCGTCCCGGCGCGCGACGGTCTCGAGCGCGAGGGTCGCCGCGGGGCCGTCGATGGACAGGGTCGCCGAGACGGTGAAGTCGAACTCACCGCCGTCGCCCGCGCCGTGCACCTGGAGCCCCTTGTTCCTGGACAGGGACGCGTCGAGGTCGCTGCGCAGCCCTCGCGCCAGGACGGCTGCGGAATCCGGTGAGCCCTCGCCGACCTGGATGTCGAGGAGCTGGACCCTACCTTTGAGGGCAGCGGCCCGGCGCTGGCCGGTGCCGGACAGCGCGCCCTCGACGCGCTGGAGTTCCAGTAGCGCCTGGGCGGCGTCTGTGAAGCGCTCGGGGGGGGCGGGGGCGAGGCAGCGGATGATGAAATCCTCGAGCGGCTGCGGGAACCCGGGACGGATGTCCGCGGGGCGCCGCCTCGGGGCGCCGTCGAGGATGCCCATGCACACCTCGGGGAACGAGTCGCCTGGGTAGGGCAGCTGGCCCGTGGTGACGTGGTAGAGGACCGCGCCGAGGGAGAAGACGTCGCTCCTGGAATCGAGGTCGTCTCCGCGCACCTGTTCGGGGCTCATGTAGAGCACCGTCCCGACCAGCATGCCGTGCTGAGTGATGCTCGACTCGTCCACAGCGCGGGCGATGCCGAAGTCGAGCAGCTTCAGGTTGCCGTCGTCCTGGAGCAGGATGTTGGCCGGTTTGAGGTCGCGGTGGATGAGCCCCCCCTCGTGGACGACCTTCAGGGCGGCGCAGAGCTGGGATGCGATCCGGAGGCACTCCTCGAAGCCGAGGGTCTGATCCTTGATGATCTTGTCGAGGGTGCGCCCCTCGAGGTACTCCATCGCGATGTACGACGTCCCGTCGAACTGGTCGTACTCGAAGATCGTCGCGATGTGCGGGTGGTCGAGCTTGGAGGTGTGCTTCGCCTCGCGGTGGAAGCGCTGATCCGACTTGGGGTCGATCTCTGCGTGGGCCCGGAGGATCTTCAGTGCGACGGTCCGCCCGAGCTTGGTGTCCACCGCGCGATACACCTCGCTGAGGGGCCCCTCGCCGAGGCGGTCCTTCTCAGGGTCGAATTCGAAGTGGGCGAATCTCATGGCGGGCTCCGGGTGGGCGAGCTCCGCCCAGACGATATAGAACCGCTGGGACCTCCCGGCTACGGCAATCCCACCCGCCTAAAGGTCGAGTGATGAGACAGGATTCCTGAACAGCTGGGCGGTGGAAGCGTCAACATCCCTGCCATGTCATCCACAGGAGAAACCCCGTCCCCTCGCCGGGGCGGGTCCAGGGCCCTGGAGCCCTTTGAGTCCTGGGACTTCGAGGCCCTGAGGCCGCCTCGGAGCCGGTCCGCCGAATACAACGAGAAGCGGCTGGCGGCCCGTCGACGGCTCGAGGCTATCGCAAAGGCGCTGACGAAGGCCTCACCGGCTGCCGCGAAGCTCGAGGTCCGGACGTCGATCCACAATCCCTTTCCGCCCGTCAATGGAGGCAGCGTGGAGCGCCTCTGGGCGTACCTCTCCCGGCCCAAGGCCCACAAGACCAAGCTCAAGCGGGAGCTGGGGGCCGAGCTGGGGAAGGACCTCGATCAGGCGTACCGGAACGGGTACCTCTGCGTCGCCCTCGAGGCGGACGCCCTCGAAGTCAGCCTCCGCATTCACCCGGACGCCTGGTTCGACGGGAGGAACCTGACGCGGAGGATCGAGGCCGAGGGGCTCCGGCCTCTTCTCTCTCTCCTCAACGACCTTGAGGGCTTCCGACTGCAGCTGTCCGACTGGAAGGGGGAGTGGATCTGCGGCGAACTCGAGATCGAGCAGCTCGAGGAGTTCTTTCGCTTCTACACGGCTGGGGAGCACCTACTCGCGGTGCAGCAGCGGATGCCCGTCCCGGAGTCCATGCGCGAGGCCTTGCTGACCCCCGAGCTCCCCGCCCAGCTGGTTGAGGAACTTGTCCGCCTTGTATCCCTGCGACACTTTGCCTGTTGGTCCCCGGAGAACGACTTTCTGTTCCGCTGAGGCTCATCTTGTGGCTTTGCGGGGTGCTAACGGGGGGGACTCAGGGGTCCTTGGGAGGTCGGGCAGGGAAACTATCCGGCATTTTCCGGTCACGGTCGGTTCAATCTCCCTGGCCAATCGCCACAATGACGGCACGTCAGGGAAACCTGACATGATCTTCAATAGTCCGCATGGGACGAGCGTTGGCAGGCGCGACTCCCCAGCTTGGCAGGGCTGACCACGACCCGCAGGGTCGTGCGGACTGAGGATCAGGCAGTGTTGGTGGGGGACGTCACTTCGGTGGCGGCCCCCTCCTCTTCTTCCTCCCGAGCCGATCGAGGATTGGCCGCCGTTCCTTGATGTCGAGCCCTCGCGATCGCGACCCAGCGATCTACCTTGCTCGACGTGAAGCGCGCCCTTCTCGGAATCTTGCTGGTGACCTCGGCCCTCATGGTGCCGGACTGCAGCGGCCGCTCGGGGGACCAGGCGGAGGGCGCTGCGCTGCGCGGTCGCGACCTGATCCTGGCCGTGGCCGACTCGCTCGACGGGAGCCACGTCGGGGTCTTCGGATATCCGCGTGCCACGACTCCGTTCCTTGACGGACTCGCCGCCTCAGGGGCGGTGCTCGAGCGCTCTATCTCGCAGACTTCATGGACGATGTCCTCGGTGGTGAGCCTGTTGACCGGGATGGGGCAGGAGGCGCACGGAGTGCTGCGCATCGAGCAGTCGCTCCCGGTGGATGGTCCCTCGACGTTGGCGGAGCTCTTTCAGAGACGGGGGTACCGGACCGTTGGCCTCATCCAGAACGCCGTGATCGCAGAGGGGGCGGGCCTCGAGCGAGGGTTCGACCGCTACGACTCATTCCCCTTCACCGAGGAGGGCGCGGATGAGCTCATCGCGAGAGTGCGAGCCGTGGCCGCCGAGGACGACCGACAACGGCCGCTGTTCCTCTATGTTCATTTGGGGCCGCCCCACATGCCCTACCAGCCGCCCGAGCCCTTCCGCTCTCGCTTCACGGCCGGCGGGAGCGAGAGCCAGGTCGAGGGGTCCCTTCGCGACACCACCGACATCATGGTGGAGGGGAGCCCTCCCTCGCACGCCGACGTCGTACGCCTCGTGGAGCTCTACGACGGCCACGTGGCCTACGCCGACTCGCTGATCCGCCGGGCCGTGGGAGCCTTCGGGTCCGCGGACCGCCCGGAGCCACCGGTAGTGTTGTTCACCTCTGACCACGGGGAGGCGTTCATGCAGCACGGCGCCGTGGGGCACAACCTGTTCTGCTACGAGCCCATGATCCGGATCCCATGGATCATGTGCGCAGAGGGCGTCATCAAGGCGGGCCGGCGCGTCGCAGGGACCGGGTCACTGCTCGACGTGCTGCCAACGGTGGTCGAGCTGTTCGGGCTGCCGTTGCCCACTCAGGAATTGGACGGCATCTCGCTCGCGCCGCACCTCGTCACGGGGGCCCCGATCGAAGACCGCGCCTTGCTGGTCTCCTCCCGATATCCGAGCGAGGGGAAGCAGCCGCAGCTCGCGCTGGTCGAAGGGCCCTGGAAGCTCGTGCTCCGTCGGCGGGGCCAGTCCGCCCAGCTCTTCCACACGGCGGAGGACCCCGATGAGTTGGTGGACCTCGCGGCCTCCAGGCCCGACCAGGTCGCCCGCATGGCGGCGCTCCTCGAGGAGCGCCGGGAGAGCTCGCGCGCGAGCGGAGTGACCGCCCGGCGCGAGCTTCCCCCGAGCCTCCTGCGGGAGCTCGATGCCCTTGGCTACGGGGGCCAGGGGCGCGACGGCGGTCAGCGAGGCTCGGTGGAGCGCCGGTGATCCCCGCCGCTTGCTAGCAGGGGTCAGCTGGCGCGCTGTTCGGAAACCTGCGACGCTTGACGCATCCTGTAGCCCACCGACCAGACCGTCTCGATGTGATCGGAGTTGCCCTCATCATCCCCAAGCTTGGAGCGGAGTCGCCGCACGTGGAGGTCCACCGTGCGTTCGTCTCCGCGGAAGTCGTGGCCCCAGACGTGGTCAAGGAGCTCGGCCCGTGTCCAGGCCCGACCGGGATGGCGGAGCAGGAAGGAGAGCAGGTCGAATTCCCTCGGCTTGAGGCGCAGGACCCGCTCACCGCGGCCTGCGACCACGCGCTCGAGGTCCATCCAGAGGTCAAGGTGTCGGACGAATCCGCCGGAGGGCTTCCTGCCGGACCGCCGGAGGATGCTCCGGACACGGGCCAGCACTTCACCGAGGTGATAGGGCTTCAGGACGTAGTCGTCGGCGCCTGCGTCGAGGCCATCGATGCGGGCCTCCGGGTCACGTCGCCCGCTCACGATGACGAGGGGGATCGAGCGTCCGGCGGCCCGGAGCTCTCGGCAGAGATCGATGCCGTCTCCGTCCGCGAGGGCGGGTTCCAGCACGATTGCGTCGAAGTGCCGCTCGAGAGCCCTACGGGCGCCCTCCAGATCGACGGCGGCCACTGCCTCGTGCCCTTCCTTCCGGAGTGCGTCCATCAGTTCAGCGCGTTCCCTGGGGTCTTGTTCCACCACCAGTACGCGGATATTCGTCGTTACCATTTCAATTCAGCCCCAGGCGGGGGCCTGCGAGAGTTCGTTGCGAGCCGGGCTTACGTGATGCCCGGTAAGGGATACCCCTTACTTGGATAGGTATAAACTGGATCGGCCTGTTCCCATCAAGTGTCCACCACATGAATCTTGAAACCCAAAACGAGACTGCCCCGGAAGGGGCCGAGAAGCCGGTCCTGGCGGCCTGGCAGAAGGTCGCGCTGGTCTTCGCCCTGATCAGCACTCTGGCTGGCCTGTCCCTGGGAGGCTTCGGGTCCGAGGCCGCAGAGGTCAGCGCCGCGAGCCCGCAGGCGAACTCCTTCACCGCCGCCGCGGGGGACCCCTCCTCTCCTCCTGAAGATCCCCAGGGGCCCGGAATGTGGGCCCCCCTGCTGGCGAAGGGCGGCCTCAGCTTCTTCCTGGCGTTCTGCGTGGGCTATGCCGTCCGTGCGGCGCTCAAGATCCTCTTCCTCGCCGTGGGGCTCGCGTCCCTGGCGGTCTTCGGCCTCCAGTACGCCGGCCTGTTGGGGGAGATCCAGTGGGAGCGGCTTGGTGAGTTCTGGCAGGTCGGCGTGACGGCCGCGAGGGATCAGGTCGACGGGCTCCAGGCCTTCATCACCGGCAGCCTGCCCTCGGCGGCATCCGGTACCCTCGGGATGTTCACGGGCTTCCGGCGGACGAGCTGATCCGCGGCCGCGGGCGACCTCTGCTCGACGGTCCCCTCGACCGTGCCTTGGATCGTCGGGGACACGCGCGACGTCCAGCTGGATCCGGCGGGGGTGCGGCGCGGTCAGCTTCTCTCTGGCCACGGCCAGCAGCCTCGGTCAGGTTGCGCCCCACGACCTCGTGGGGAGCTGGAGCGTCCGCCAGAATCCATTGACGCTCCTCGTCGAGCGGCTCCCAGGGCTCCAGCCGGTGGTCTGCAGGGCCCGGCAGAACTTCATCGGGGCCCCTGCATCAATGGGGTCCTGTGCCAGGGCCGGCCGACCCAGGTGCTCACTCTGGGGGTGGCGGATGTTCCTGGGATCGCCTCCACGACCGTGGAGCTCACCGTTCCGATCCACGACCAGGTCAGGCTTCTCGCTGGCTCGTCGTGGGGGGGGGCCAGGTGGCTTATCGGGATCCCCAGGCCGGCGGGGTCGGACCGAGTCTCAGCCCGGGACTGCGGGTTCAGATCTGTCCAAGAGGTTTCCGAGTCTGGGGCTGCCCGAGCCACCTGGCGGGGTCGGGTCGGACTCGGACGGACCGGACCTGCGAAAGAAAAAACGAGTGCTTCAGCGAGATTCTGGAGCTTTGGTAGCTTCGATCGATGGCGAGCCAAGACGTCCTGCGTTCGGCCTGTCGCTTCTCTTTCGCGCTGCCCGCCTCCTCCTTGCATACAAGGGGAGAGGCTCCGGTCCGCCGGGTCGTGGGAGCGCTTCCTTGCCCCTTTCCCAATCAAGCTTCTATGCGTAGCTCCCTTTCCTATACAGCTCTCGCTGCAATCCTGGTCGCCTCTGCGAGCGCCCAGGTGACGCAGTACGCTGGCCCGTCGCCGAACCTGCCGACGGTCAACCTTGACTTCGACAACCCCTTCGTCCCGGACGGGCCGATCACCGGCACCGACCCGGCGTTCACGAACGTCGGGATCTCCCAGGTGACCCTGATCACCCAGGGGGGCTGGACCAACACGGGTGACACGGCTTCGCCCGGCGTCTCCGGTGTTATGGGGCAAGGCCTCATCACGCAGCTCGGTGGCCTCGCCGTCGGAGGCGCCACGGCGGGCACCTCCCTCGAGAACCCCGGCGCAGGAGACGGCTGGGAGATCTCCTTCGCGAGCCCCGTGGATGAGTTCCAGTGCATCATGACCGACCAGACCGGCATGACCTTCGACGTCGAGCTGCTGTCCGGTGGCGCGTCACTCGGTACCGGTACGTTCGTCTACCCCGGGTTCGGCTCGCTGCTGTACTGGCGCGGCCCCTCGGCCTTCGACACGATCCGGATCACCTTCCCGAACGGGACCGGCGGGGTCGGCATCGACGAGTGGTCGTTCGGTAATGGCCCGGGACCGCAGCCGCCGGCCAACGACGACTGCGCGAACGCCTCACCCGTCAACTTCGGCTCCAACGTCATCGGGAACCTGTTCGCCAGCACCAGCGCCTCCGGCTCTTCGTGCGGCGCGGACGGAGCGGACGTGTGGTACTCGTACACGGCCGCTGCCGCCGGCGATCTCCGTTTCGACACGTGTGGATCGGGCTTCGACACGGCCATCGAGGTGTACACGGGCACCTGTGGAGCGCTTGTCTCCCAGGGATGCAACGATGACGCGTGCGGTACGGGCAGCGTCGTCGACGTGCTTGGCGTCAGCGCTGGCGACACCTTCCTGATCCAGATCGGTGGATTCGGCGGTGCCCAGGGCACCGGCAACCTCGAGGTCGGCAACCCGCCGGCGCCCCCCCCGCCCTCCTGCGCGACGACGATCTTCGCCGCCAACAACGGCGGCGCGGCTGGTGGAGCGGTCTTCTTCGACATGTTCCTGACCCAAGCCTCGTCCTTCTCGGGCCTTCTGACCAACTCGGGCGTCACGTCCGGTCTGCCCATCGGCGTCTCGGTCTACACCTGCGCCACGACGTACCTCGGGAACGAGCAGAACGGCGCCGCGTGGACCCTGGTCGCAGAGGATGACGGTTCGATGATCAGCCTCGGTACTGACTTCGGTAGCCCGGCCACCTTCGTCGCGCCCTTCTCGCTGCCCGCAGGCACGCACGGAATCTGCATCGTCGCGGACAACTTCACCACTGGGTCTCAGTTCAACCACCGGTACACCAACGGCAACGGAACGAACCAGAACTTCAGCAGTGTGGACGGTGTGGTGTCCCTCGACCTTGGCAAGGGCCAGAACACGCCCTTCTCGAGCGCCCCCTTCTCTCCCCGCGTCTGGAACGGGCAGCTCTGCCACGGTGGACCTGTCGCGCCGGGCACGAACTACTGCACGGCGAACGCCAACTCGACCGGGGCCACCGGCTCGATGGCGGCCAGCGGCTCCAACATCGTCGCCAACAACGACCTGGTGCTTGAGGCCAACGACCTCCCGCTCAGCTCGTTCGGCTTCTTCCTGACCTCGACCGTCCAGGGCTCCGTCGCCAACCCCGGCGGCAGCGAGGGCAACCTCTGCCTCGGCGGCGCCATCGGCCGCTACGTGGGCCCGGGCCAGATCCAGAACTCTGGCACGACCGGATCCATCAGCCTCGCGATCGACAACACGCAGGTCCCGCAGCCCACGGGCTTCGTGACCATCGCTGCGGGCGAGAGCTGGAGCTTCCAGGCCTGGCACCGTGACGCGGTGGGTGGTTCGGCGACGTCGAACTTCACCGACGGCTACGAGATCACCTTCAACTGATCCCGGCGCGAGCGCCTCGGCGCTCCTGACTCGCCCCCGCCCCTGGCCTGCTCAAGGCCATGGGCGGGGGCGCCTTCGTTCCCCCAGGGGAGGGGCACGGCGGGGGCGGCCCCCGATCCTCAGAGGTCGAGGCCGAAGTTGGTCCAGATGGCGTCGAAGTGTCGCTGGACGTCGCCCCTGGAGCCCCAGTAGACGGGGTAGTCGCGGTTCAGGCGGTGGTCAGCGCAGCCGTTGGTGGGGTCGTTCGAGAACAGGTGGTTCCAGGTGTTCACGTAGAGCACCGGGCGTCCTTCCTCCAGATCGAACTGATCCCACGGGATCCTGGCGGAGTGGTGCCGTGCGAGCAAGACATCCCAACGCTGGTCACCGCTGTAAGTGCCTGGGAAGCGGATGGCGGTGGGGGGGCTGGGCCGGGCGGGGTCGAACTCCACGGTCAGGGTCTCCACGTCGGCGATCCGGCGATACCCGCCGCGGCCGCGGGCGCGGCGGATGAAGGGGAAGGTGGCGGACGGCTCCACGAGGCCGAACCAGCGCTGGGCGTCGTAGAGCTGGTCGACGATCGGGAGGGGGTGGTCCTCGTCCGCGGTCACCACGTGGAGTTCGGCGGTCGTCCGCCCCTCGAGCCTCACGAAGACTGCCAGGATCGGGCAATCGTCGTCTGCCAGGGGGATCCGGAACACGGGGAGCGGGAACGGGAGGGCGGCGGGATCGACGCGGGTGCAGGACCGTTCGAAGTCCGGGCTGGGGCAGTGCAGGGGGGGCCCCAGGGCCAGCACGGCGAGGAAGAGGAGGAAGTGGTGGGGGGCGAGGAGCACGGCGCGGAGGGGCGGGAGCCCCCGGCGACCCAAGGTAGCAGGGGGCGGCAGGTCGATCCTGTTCAGGCCCAAGGGGCCTCCGAATCCTGGCCCGGCCCTACAGCGGGAGACCCCCAGGGACCGACCCCTAGAAGGGTCTAAGAATGAGCCCTTGGGGGAATTCACTCATGAAAATTGCCCCGCAGCGCCTTGCCCCCAGCGGTCCGAGTTATGATTAGGACCTCGCACCTTTCATTTCTGCCGCGAGCGACCCTTCTACTGCCATGCTGTCAAAGCCTTCCACGGCGCCCCTTCGGCGCCTCCACCGAACTGCGCTCATCGCCGGCGGGGCACTACTGCTCGTCGCGGCGGTCGAGGCTCAGTCGCGACAGGGACTCTCGAACATGAACCTGCGGCAGCTGATGCTGCGGTTCCAGACCTCGAACGCCCAGGGCGGCACCGGAGGGTCCACCGGCGGTAACGGCGGTGTGATCACCGGCGGCAACCCGCGCGCCCTCTCCCGGGTGACGGTGATCAACCCGGGCATCGCGCCCCCGCCCTGATCCAGCCTGCGTGTTGATCCAGCGCGGGCCCTTCCCGCACTGTGCCCTTGGAGTAGGACCTCTCGACCTGGAGGTCCTACCTCTGTATCTGGACTGTTTGTTAGCCTCGGCACGGTAGTCTGTCTCGCTGCCTCCTGCCCCCCCTGCCACTTTGATGACAACCTCCACGATCGCGGCCCTCTTCGGTGAGGACCACGGAAGCACCGACCAGTTCGGGCTCTCCATCGTCGGTGGTCCGCTCTCCGGTGCCTCTGCGACCGCGTGCGGTCTGAGCGCAGGGAGTGAGGGTGTGCTCACGCGCAAGGGCCCTTCGCTGGTCCTCAACGAGGACTGCGTCCTCGCCTTCGATGATGGCCGTCGGGTGATCCAGGTGGTCGCCGACGGACACCACGGGCACGAGGCCAGCCACCTGACGGTGGAGCTTCTCGCCTCTATCGTCGAGGAATCGAGCCCCTCGATCTCTGCGGAGGAGGCCCTCGCGCAGCTTCACCCCCGGTGGTCGGAGGCACAGATGGGAGGAGAGGATGGCTCCCGCTGCACGCTCGCCCTCCTCTCCATCGATCGCAGCGAGGGGATCATGGAGGGCGTGAGCCTCGGCGACTCGGGCATCTTCCTCGGCAACATGGAGAGCGGCGTCCGCCGGGTCGTGCCCTCCAACACCTTCTACACCGCCCCGTGGGATCCGGGATCCCACGGGATCCCGCCGAGCGCGTTCTTCCGGGTGCCGGTGAATAGCGGCGACTGGGTCGTGACCTGCAGCGACGGGGTGCACGAGTGCAGGTACGAGACCCCGGAGGAGTCCATCGGGATGGAGGAGCTCGAGTCCCTGATGATCGGCGCCGGTCGCAGCCCCGAGGCGTTCGTGGAGGCCGCCGTCCGGCAGGCTCTCGCGGGCGTCCGGGGGCACCCCGGCGGCGAGGACAACATCGGGATCGTCGCCTCCATCGCATGAACCGCGCAGTGCAGGGAAGGATGTCGCTGAGCCCCGGCGCCTTCTCCGCTCCCCTGTCCTGGCCCATCATTCCCAGCCCCTGATCACCCGGTCCTCGACCCCGAGGGCGTGATACGTTTAAGCGCTTCAGTCCTGCCATGGAGAACCGCTACGGTCCCTCCCTGAGACGCTGCTGACCCATCAGGCCGCCGAGCCCGCCGCGAGCTGGCAGAGGCCGACACCGCATTGCCCATGACGACCCAAGAACCCCAAGCCTCACGTCTCGCCATCGCCGACGAAGGGCCGGACTCGGATCTCTCCCTGCGCAGCCTCTTCGTGACGGCCTGGCGTGGCCGGTGGATCCTCCTGCTCTGCGTGGGGCTAGGAGTGGTGACGGGGTTCCGGAAGATCGAGGAGCAGGGCGAGATCTGGCGGGCCCAGTCGCGCCTCTTCGTCCACGGGAAGAGCCGG